>CAYQSU010000019.1:0-47118 GCA_964420325.1 uncultured Rhodospirillaceae bacterium
CGACCAGCACCCGGCCGAAGCCGTTGGCTGCGGCCATCTTCAGGATCGTCTGGATGGCCTCGCGGTTGTAGTACCGCCCGTCGCCGCCGAGCACCAGGGTCTGGCCCTGGAACCCTTCGAGGCTGTTGAAGATCGCCTGAACGAAGTTCTCGAGATAATGCGGCTCCTGGAACACCCTGACCTTCTTGCGAAGGCCCGAGGTTCCGGGCTTCTGGTCGTCGAAGGGGTTGGTCGGAATGATGGTCGTTGTCATTTTTTGATGCGTCCCGCCGCGAATCGGCTGTCCAGGGTTGACCGGCGCGCGACATTAGCAAGGAACTTTTCGCCCGCCAACCGTCCGCGACCGACGCAGGCGCCGGCCTGCCGATCGTCCGTCGCGGCCGGTACGGGTGGCGCCGGCGCCGGCCGCGCCGGCCACCAGCGGGCGGCGATTTCTCGTCCCTTAACAGTTTGTTATGGCCGGCTCGGCGATCCTTCTCCTGGGGTTGGGCCGGATCCGACCGCCGCGTGACGAGACCAGAACGCGAGCGCCTCGTCGTTATGACTTGGTTTTCCTGCAAGATCGGCTTGTGCATCGGCCCCGGCTTCGGGTTAAGATCGAGGCTATCGGCTCGCCGCTCGTCCGCCCACGCAACCGCCGTGACGGCATAGGGGAGGCTTGATGGTCAGGAGGAAACGGGGAAGATTCGTCACCGCCTTGGTCTGGCTGGTGCTGATCGCCGGCGTTCTCGTCCTCAGACCCGCGGTGGCGGCCGCCAAGTATGCCTCCCTGGTCGTCGATGCCGGCAGCGGCGAGGTCCTGCACGCGGTGAACGCCGATGTCCGGAACTACCCGGCGTCGCTGACCAAGCTGATGACCCTCTACATGCTGTTCGAGGCGCTCGAGGACGGCCGCATCACGCCGACCACGCCGATGCGGGTCTCGGCCACCGCCGCCGCCCAGCCGCCGTCGAAGCTGGGGCTGCCGCCGGGACAGACGATCAGGGTCCGCGATGCCATCCTCGCCCTCGTCGTCCGGTCCGCGAACGACATCGCCGTCGTCGCCGCCGAGCATCTCGGCGGCAGCGAGCGCCGGTTCGCGGAGATGATGACCGACCGTGCCCGCGCCCTCGGCATGTCGCGGACGACCTTCCGCAACGCTTCCGGCCTGCCCGATCAGGCTCAGCTTAGCACGGCGCGCGACATGGCGACGCTCGCCCGCGTCATGCTCCAGCGGTTTCCCCAGCACTACCGGGTGTTCTCCACGCGCAGCTTCACCT
Organism: uncultured Rhodospirillaceae bacterium; assembly: GCA_964420325.1. Lineage (GTDB taxonomy): Bacteria > Pseudomonadota > Alphaproteobacteria > Rhodospirillales > Defluviicoccaceae > CAYQSU01. Next base: position 1,260 of record CAYQSU010000019.1, read on the forward strand.
ATGCCGGCGTCACCCACCGCACCCACAACCGGCTCCTCGCCTCGTACGCCGGCCTCGACGGCATGAAGACGGGCTACATCCGCGCCTCCGGCTACAACCTCGTCGCCTCGGCGGAGCGAGGCGGCCGCCGCCTGATCGGCGTCGTCTTCGGCGGCCAGTCGTCGCAGGCCCGCAACCTGCACATGGCGAGCCTGCTCGACAAGGGCTTCGAGAAGGCGGGGACGACGGTGCTGGTCCGCCAGCCGGCTGCCGGGTCGTGGGCGGTCCAGGTCGGCGCCTTCATCGATCGCGGGTCGGCCGCCGAGACCGCCGGCAAGGCCCTCGCCCAGGTGCGCGGCCTCAACCCCGGCGCCTTCGTCCACGTCGAGCGCTCCCAGCGCAGCGCCAAGGGCCCGCTCTACCTCGCCCGCGTCGTCAACACCGGCCGCGAGGAGGCCTACCGCTCGTGCCAGGTCCTCAAGCAGAAGCGCTTCCAGTGCCTGGTGGTCAGGCTCAGCGAGCCGGTGTCCGCTCCGGCGGCGCGGCCGGTGACCGCGGCCACGATGGGAGCGCCGGTGCCGAGGCCGAGGGCCGAGGTCGTTTCCGCTGGTGCCGGCGAGGCCGAGATCGTTGTTCCCGCCCCTGCCGGCGAGGCCGGCGAGGCCGACGTCGGCGATGGCGGCTGGGGCGTTCAGGTCGGCGCCTTCCGTGAGCGCCAGGCGGCGGTCCGGACGGCCGAGGCCACGGCGGCGGACCTGCCGGCGCTGAACGACGGCAGCGTCGTCATCGTCCGCCACGTCAATTCGAAGCGGCGCGCCTACTACCTCGCCCGCATCCACGGCCTCGCCCGCACCGCCGCCTACGGCGCCTGCGCCGAGCTCGAGGACCGGAACCGCGACTGCCTCGTCATCCGCACCCCCGCGGCACTCCGCAGCGAGCGCCAGCCACCCACCGCCGACAGCGGCTAGCCTGGCCCGCGTCTGCGTCCGCGCAGCGCAGTCGCGCCGCGGGCCTCGCCGCGCGGTCACACGTAGCAGGGGTCGGACCAGCATTATGGCATCCAGTCGGAGCACGCGGCGCGCCGCGGGGCTCGAGGATGCGCATGGTGTCGGCCGCCGCGTCCCGCCGTGGATGACCGGGACACCTGCCCGGTCATGACGGCCAGGGGGACGCCGCCGGTCCTGCCATCGACCGCGCCTCCGGCCCGGGCCCCCACGCGTCATCACCGGGCTTGGTCCCGGTGATCCACGCCTCCGCCGCGGCGCCAGGACCCGGTCGCTCCGGGCCGGCGCTCGGGCGGCCGTTCGCCCTGCCGGCGGCTCAGGGCTTCTCGCCGCGCCCGAGCCGGGCGCCGATGTCGTCGAGGATGGGGGGATGTCGGTGAGGCTGTCGACGACGCAGTGGGCGCTCTCCCGGCGCAGCTTCGCCGCGGCGGCGACCCGCCGGCGCCAGCGCTCCGCCTCGTCCAGCGCCGCCCACGCCGCCTCGCCGAGGCCGACCTCGTTGCCGGTCACCGTGATCCCGACCGACCACATGCCGCCGTGCGACCCCTCCTCGGTGTCGACGACGGGATCGCCGATCTTGACCACGGCCTCGACCGGGTAGACGCCCAACCGGGCCAGCGCGGCGAACGCCGTGAACGGCGTCGCCCGCGTCGATCGGCAGCGCCCCGAAGCTGCTCATCGCATCGATCAAGAGGTCGCGCCGATGCCGCGCGCAAGTCTGGGCGACCTCGTCGAGGGGGTTGAGGATGCCGGAGGTGGTCTCGCAGTGGACCACCGCCACACGTCTGGTCGCCGCATCGCCGTCGAGCGCGCGGTCGAGCGTGCCGGCCGAGCGCGACGAAGGCGGCATCCCGCGAGCCCCAGTCGCACAGCATCGCCTGCTTGACCGTGGCCGAGGTGGTGAGCGGTCCCGGGGCGAGCAGGATCGGCGCGTCGGACGGCGGGACGGGATCGGCGGCCATCGCAGCCTCGGCGGCGGCCGACGCCGACGTTCATTGGCCCGCCGTGACGCCCGCGGGCGGCCGCGGAGCGGATGGCCGAAACACTTGAAACGCAGATCCCGCCGCCGGACGACCGGCGGCGTTCGGATGCCGCCCGATCAGCTCCGCGAGGGGTAGAGCCCGGTCATGGCGATGATGAAACTGAGCACGAGGAACGGCTGCATGTTGGCATGCGGCTGACCGGCGCCGGCGCTGGCCATGGTGGCGCTGGCCATGTCGCCGGGGTTGCCCGACGCGTAAAGGCCGAAACCGCTGCGCCCGGTCGGCGACTGGGCGAGGGCCGCGCCGACTGGCGAGTTCTGGGTGCCGAGCGTGCTGGCCGCGCGCGCCTGCACGGTGTGGCTGTGGGCCGGTACCGTCGGCTGGCCGAGCGTCACATCCTCGACGCCGCCTTTCTCGCCCGGCACGTGCGGGCTCAGGCCGGGGCCGGACCCCGGCTGCATCGGCGCCCGGCCGCGCAGGTCGGGCAGTCCGAAGGTGGTTCGGCCGTCGCCGCCGTAGGTCGTGCCGACAAGCGAGAACAGCGCCGTGTTCTGGGCGATCTGGAGAAGCTGGCCATCGCAGAAGGCGTACCCCCGCGGCGCGAAGTTGCCGGCGAAGATCTTGATCTCGGCAAGGAAAGGCTCGGACATGGCCGCCTCCTCAGGTGCGCGACGGATAGACGCCGGCGAGTGCGATGATGAAGTTCACGCACAGGTAGGGCATCAGGTTCTGGTGAGCCTGGCCGTTGCCGGCCGCGGCCGTGCTGGTCACCGGCGCCCCGAGGTCCGTATCCGCCGGCCCGCCGTAGGCGCTGACCGGCGCGACCGCCGGCACGCCGCCGACCGGAGCCGGCGTGGTTCCCGCGGAGTTGGTGGCGTTCTGCGGGTCGTGGGTATGGCTCGGCAACTGGGCGACGGTCAGGGTCACCTGCTCGGATCCGGCCTTCGATCCGATGGGGTGGGCGCTGAGGCCCGGTCCGCTGCCGTAATGAATCGGAATACGGCCGCGCAGATCCGGCAGGGCGAAGGTGGTCTGCCCGTCGCCGCCGTAGATCGTCCCCAGAAGGGAGAACAGGGCGTCGTTCTCCGAGATCGCCAGGAGCTGCCCCTGGCACAAGGCCCAGCCCTGCGGCGCGAAGGTGCCTGCGAACATCCTGATCTCGCCGATGAACGGATCCGCCATCCCCCTCTCCTCAATTGCGCGACGGGAACACACCCTGCAGGGCGATGCAGAAATTCACGGCGAGGCATGGCTGCATGTTGTCGTGCCCCTGGCCGCCGACCGTGGACACCTGCGCCCCCGGCCCCGACGCCGGGCTGGAGCGGACGCCGTAGACGTTGAAGGCCGGCGCCACGGTCGCCGGGAGATTGCCGGCGGGCGTCGTCGCCGTCGCCGCATCCGTCGACGCCTTGAGCGTATAGTCGTGGCTGTGGGCAGGCATCTGGGCGGCCGTCAGGGTCACCGCTTCCTGCCCCGTTTTCTCGCCCAGCGTGCGATTGCTCAACCCCTGCCCTTGACCCTCGTGCACCGGTGCCCGCCCGCGCAGGTCCGGCAGGGCGAACGTCGTCCGGCCGTCGCCGCCGTAGGTCGTGCCGAGCAGCGAAAAGACCGCCTGGAACTGGCTGATCTGCAGGATCTGGCCGTCGCATTGCGCCCAGCCGCGCGGCGGGAAGCCGAACCCGAACATGCGGATCTCGGCGATAAACGGCTCGGACATCGACCCCTCCCTCGACCCCCGCGGGGCCCCGGCACGCGCACCTCGGCGACGAAACGAGACGGATGCCCGGCGCGCCGTCTCCGCCCGGCGGGAACTCTATCGGCTTTCCGCGGGGCAAACAACACGAGAAGGAAAACCGCTGCAACTCGACAAACCACGCCCGGAACGCCGTTCGTCCACGAAGGAGCGTTGCCGGCGGCGACGATCGCCTCGGCGGGCCGGAGGCGTCTGCTTGCACGCCCCGCCGCTATCCCGCATCCTGCACCCGAGCCCGGGAGGCGCCGATCCCCCGGCCGTGCGGCTGGCCGACCCGGATGGCGCGGGTCCGGAGCGAGGAGACACGCAATTGCTCGAACGCCTGACCGGTGACGATCTCGTTCCCCGTATCGACGAGGCGTTCGAGACGGCGATCGACGGAACGCCGGTGGTGCTGATTCTGGCCGAGATCGACGTGATGGAGGAACGGCATTCGAGGCCGGGGGCGCGCCGTTCGTTCTCCCTGATCTTTCACGGGCCGGCGTGGCCGCTGTTGCCGCAGGGCACCTACGCGCTTCGCAACAAGGAGCTCGGCGCGCTCGAGCTGTTCATCGTGCCGCTGGGGCCGGGCGGGGGCGTGCTGCGTTACGAGGTCGTCTTCAACTAGGCCTGCTTCGGCCACGTCATCAGCCGATGGACGCCGCTGCCCTCGCCCTGGAATGCGAAGCCCAGCCGCCGGTACAGGGACATCGCCGGGTTGCCGGCCTCGACATGGATGGAGACGCTCCTGCCGGAGGCTGCGGCCTCGTCGATGAGCGCGCGCACCAGCCGGCCGCCAAGTCCGTGTCCCTGATGCTCGGGCATCAGCGCGATGTCGATGATGCGGATGTCGTCCGCCCGGCGCGCGACGTAGAGGCGCCCGATGGCGACGCCCGCCTGCTCGATCACATCGAAGCGCGACGCCGGGTAATGCCGGAGGTAGTGGGTCCGCTGGGCGTTGAACTGCATGCGCAGGAACGCCTCCTTCTCCGCGGCGGACCAGTCGACGAGCGCCATCTCCTCGGCGCGGGTGCTGGCGTAGAGCCGATACAGGAACGCGAGATCGTCCTCGCGCTCCGGACGCAGCGCCACCCCCGCCATGCTCTCCGTCGTCTTGACGCCTCCGGCAACAGCCGGACCCGCGGGGTCCTCGCGCTCGGGTGCACCCGAGCCCCTCGCGGTGGCCGTCAAAGGGTCCGCTTTCGCGAGCGTTGGAGCCGGCGACACGCGCCGACCGCCGGCCTCAGGCCGCGGCGTCGGCGCGGCCCTGCCGGCGCCGGCGCAGGCCGAGCGCTCCCAGCCCGCCGAGGGCCGACAGGAGCAACCATCCGGTCGCCGGCAGCGGAACGGCCGGCACGTCGTGTTTTGTCTGGAGGTCGAACCCGAAGGTGCCGGCGGCAGTCACCGTGCCCTGAAACTGGAACGAGTCGGTGCCGGTCGTGGACAACTGAAACCCTGTCGCCACGACGCCGCCCAGATTATCGAGGGTGACGCCCGTCAGCTCCCCGGCGACAGGAAGCCAGTCGAGGTCGCTCAACGTCATGATGAAGGCAAAAGGCACGGACGCGGCAACAAAGGTGATCTCGACCCGTTCGCCCTGGATATCGACCTGGTCTCCCGGGCTAAACAGAAAATCCTTTACATCCAGATCGCTCCCATCGCCCTACGTGAACTCCACGCCGGCGCCGACCATCACACTGTCCGTGGTCTCCGTTACCGGGGACCCGAACGACGTTTTGACGGTGACCGTGTCGCCGATCAGCGATGCGTCGGCCGGCGCCGACGCCCCGTGCGTGAGCAAAACGGCCAGGGCGACCGCCGGGGCGATCCTTGCGACTGTCCTGAATGGCATGTCCAAGCCTCCCTCGGGCAGGCACCCTGCTGAGGTGCGCATTCACGTTTCGAGCCCACCCGCTGGTGCAATCATGCCACGGATCGGCGCGCGGAACAAGGAACAAGCAGAAGCGGAAACCGGTCGCGATGGCACGACGTGCGTCCGGATCTACTCGGCGGCGCGTCGCGGTTCGATCGCGGCAAGCCCCCGCGGCCGGAGCCCTGGCACCCGGGACGCGACCAGGACCAGCAGCGGCGGAATGATGGAGAGGGTGAGGATGGCGGAAAGGGTCAATCCTCCGATGACCACGGAGCCGAGACCGCGATAGAGCTCCGAGCCCGCGCCCGGAAACAGCACCAGCGGCAGCATGCCGAAGATGCTGGTCAGCGTCGACATGAAGATCGGCCGGATCCGGTCGCGCGTCGCCGAGACGATGGCATCGCCGATGTCCATGCCGTCGACCCGCGCGTGATGGAGCGTCTGGTGCACGAGCAGGATGGCGTTGTTGACGACGATGCCGACCAGGATGACGAAGCCGAGCAGGGTCAGCATGTCCAGCGGCTGATAGGTGAACAGGTTGAGGACGGCGAGCCCGCCGATGCCGCCGGCGGTCGCAAGCGGAACCGCCAGCATGATGATCAGCGGCAGGACGAAGCTCTCGAACAGCACGGCCATCACCAGGTAGACGATGACCACCGCCAGCACGAACTGCCATTCCATGGCTTCCCAGGTCGCCATCAGCTTGTCGGCGGTGCCGGCGAGGCGCACCGTCACCGAAGGCGGAACGCCCTCGGCCCTGAGCCGTTCGATCACGTCCGCCTCGAGCGCCGTCATCGCCGCTTCCAGCGGCAAGAGCGGTGCCGGTCGCACGTCGAGGGTCACCGTGCGCACGCGCTCCAGATGCCGGATCTCGGTGGGTCCGGAGGTGACGATGATGTCGGCAAGCGACGCGGCGGGGAGAATGCCGCCCGATCCCGTAACGATCGGCAGGTGTCCGATCCCCTGGGTCTCCGTGATGTCGAGGGCAGGACCGGTCAGGGTGAGGTCGATGCGTTTGCCTCCGACGGTGATCTCGGCCACGCGCAGGCCGTCGTTGAAGGCATCGATCGCCGCGCTGAAGTCCCGCGCGGACACGCCCGCGTCGGCAAGACGGACGCGGTCGGGATGGATGCGGATCTCGGGCGAGCCGAGCTCCAGACCCGGCCTCGGCCGCATCTGGTGTCCCTGATCTCTCGGCAGGACCTCGCCGATCAGCGTCGCCGCCCGCTGCGCAACGTCGAGGACCTCCTCGAGATCGGGGCCCGAGACGTTGAGATCGATGGACCGGCCTCCGGAGATGGCGCGGCTGAACAGCGAAGGCTGGCTGATCACGCCAAAGGTGCCCGGCTCCCGGTAGACGAGCGGCTCCAGCACCGGGATCAGCTCGCCGACACGCTCGGGTTCGAGAGATGTGCCGCCGACGAACGCCTGCGTCCCGCGCGCGACGAAGAAGAAGTTGTCGAACTTCGGCGGGCGGCCCGGCAGCGACTCCGGCCCGGTCTCCGACGCCCACAGCGGCCGGACCTCCTTCTCGATCGCTTCGGCGATCCGGGCCATCGTCGCCAGGTTGTAGCCGGGCGGCGGAACGATCACCCCGAAGACCAGATTGCGGTTGCCTTCCGGCAGGTACTCGAGCTTGGGCAGAAACCCCCAGGAGGCGATCGCCGTGGAGCCGCAGATGCCGAGGACGATCACGGCCGCGAGCAGACGGTGACCGACAACGCGGCGGGTGAACGCCGTCGTTCCGCCGACGAACGCGCTGGCGAGGGCATCGATGCCGGGCAGTCGGCGCGTCCTCGTCACCTCGTCGATCGGCTTCCGCAACAGCCGATTGGCGAGTGCCGGAATGACGGTGACGGCGACCAGAAGCGACAGCATCACCGAGACCGAAATGGCGACCGCGATGTCGCGGAACAGCTGGCCGACCTCCAGCTCCATGGTGAGGATCGGGATGAACACCATCACCGTGGTCAGCGCCGACACCAGCACGGCGCCCCACACCTGGCGCGCGCCCTCGTACGCGGCGCGCGCGGGCGGCATGCCCTGCTGGCGAAGCCGGAAGATGTTCTCGAGGACGACGATGGCCGCATCGACCACCATGCCGACGGCAAAGGCGAGCCCGGCCAGCGAGATGACGTTGATCGACCGCCCCAAGGCGGCCATGGCGACGAACGAGCCGACCACGGAGATGGGGATCGCCATCGTCACGATCAGCGTCGCCGAGCCGGACCGGAGGAACAGGAACAGCATGGCCGCGGCGAGCGTTCCCCCGATCCAGATGTTCTGGCGAACGAGATCGATGGCGGAGTTGATGTACACCGTCTCGTCGTACACGTGCTGGAGGCTCAGGCCGGTCTCCGGCAGCACCGTCTGGCCGAGCTCCTCGATGGCGGCGCGGATGCCGGCCATCGTCTCGATCACGTTGGCGCCGGCCTCGCGGACGGCATTGAGGGCCAGCGCCGGCTCGCCCAGAAACCGGATCGCCGAGGACGGCTTCTTGTATCCGAGGCGCACCTCGGCGATGTCGCCGACGGTGACCCGGGCCACGCGGCCGGTCTCCGCGTCCTCGATGCTGCGGAGAAGAACCTTGCGAACCTGCTCCGGCGAGTCGAACTCGCCTTCGCTGCGCACGACGTAGCGACGCTTGCCCTCCTCGACGTCCCCCGCCGACACCGACACGTTGGCGGCCCGCAAGGCATCGACGACGGCGGAGACGGTCAGTCCGTACCGCGCCATCTTCAGCGGGTCGACGATGACCTTCATTTCCTCTTCGGTGCCGCCGAAGACGTTGACCTTGCCGACTCCCGGGACCCTCTCCAGGCGGTCGCGGAGGACGTCGTCGGCGAAGTCGCGGTAGCCGTCGATGTCGCGTTCGTTGCCCGGCAGCCGCTTGAGGATGAACCACGCGATCGGCTGATCGTCGCTGCCGGCCGTGTCGAGCGTGGGCTCTTCGGCCTCGTCCGGGTAGTTGGTCACCTGATCGAGCCGGTTCGCCACCAGGAGGAGCGCCCTGTCCATGTCCTGGCCGACGGCGAACTCCAGCTCGATCGTGCCGCGGCCGTCGAACGCGTTGCTGCTGATCTCCTGGAGGCCCTCGAGCCCGCGAAGCTTCTCCTCCTGGCGGTTGATGATCTCGCGTTCGACTTCCGCCGGCGCCGCGCCGGGCCAGTCCGTGGCGATGCTGATCACGGGCCGATTGACGTCGGGCGACAACTGGATCGGGATCGACTGGAGTGCCACCGCACCGAACAGGATCACCATCAGCACGGCCGCGATCACCGCGACCGGACGGTCGATGGCGAGACGAATGAGGTTCACCCGCCGGCTCCGTCGGCGGTGCGGACCGGTTCGCCGGGTCGCAGGCGCTCGTTGCCGCGGACGACGACCTCCTCGCCCCGTTGCAGCCCCTCGAGCACCTCGAAACGGCTGCCGACGCTGTGACCGAGAACGATCGGACGCATCTCCGCGACACCGTCGACGACCACGAAGACCACGGTCGCGCCCTTGCGGTGGAGGAGGGCGTCCTTGTGGACGGAGAGCGACGTCCGCGCCCGCGCGGATGGGATCTGGAGGGTGACGCTCTGATTGGCGGCAAGCCCGGTCGCGGTCCCGAGGTCCGGCACGAGGCGCACGGTGCGCGTGCGGGTCATCGGGTTCTCCTCGGGAACGACGGCGCGAACACGGGCGGTTCGGCGCATGCCGCCGAGTTCGAACGCGACCTCGCCTCCGGGAACCAGTCCCTCGATCCGGACATCCGGGACATCGGCTTCGATTTCAAGGCACCGGTCGTCCACCAGAGTGACGATCGGAGCGCCGCGGTCGACGTGAGCGCCGATCTCGGCGTGACGGCGACTGACCACGCCTGCATATGGTGCCCGGACCTCGGTGTCGGCAAGCTCGATCTCGGCGAGCTGCAGCTGGGCGCGAGCACTGGCCAGCGCCGCTCGGGACCGGGCCAGCGCGCCGTCCGCCATGATGACCTCCTGGCGCTTGTCGTTGAACCGGCCTTCACTGAACGCCGGCGAGCCGCGGAGACCGTCGAGCCGGTTCAATTCCTGCTTGCGCAGCTGCAGCTCGGCCTCGGAGGCGGCCAGCGTCGCCGCCGCTTCGGTGACGCGCGCGGCCTGGAGGTCGCGCTCTGCGGCCGCACGATCCTGATCCAGGCGGGCGACGACATCGCCCTCGGCAAGCCGATCGCCGACATCGACCCGCATCTCGGCGACCGGACCGCCGACGCGTGCGGCGACGACGCCCGACCGACAGGAGACGAACCGCCCGATCACCGGCAGGGTCTCTGTCAGAGGCTCCTCGCGAACCCTGTCCGTGAGGACGAGGGCGGGCTCATCGGCGGCCAAGCCCGCCGACGTGACACTCACGAGGAGCGTCGTGATCATCAACCAGCGTCGCATGTCGTCCCGGAAACCGCTGTCCGAAGCCCGCCGCGTTCGTCTCGGGCCACGTGCCCTTCGCGTTCGTTCAACACCGGCCAGCCCGAGAAACAACTGGACTGGACGGTCCAGTCTAATCTAGACAGGGAGCCGGGACAACGATCATTGCGAGCGATGGAAACGGCGGCGACGGCGCGACGGGCGGACCGCAGAGCCTGGGGAACGACGCTTAAGCGCGAGGCGATCCTCAGCGCGGCGACCCAGATCCTGGTTCGCGAAGGCTACGGTGCCACCAGCATGGACGCCGTGGCCCGTCGGGCCGGCGTCGCGAAACAGACGGTTTACAGCCATTTCGGTTCCAAGGCCGGGCTGTTCGAAGCGATCGTCGCGGCCAACGCCGAGCACATGCTGGAGCCCCTGATCCCGAACGAAGGCGCAAGCCTCGAGCCGGCGCCGGCTCTGGAGACGATGGCTCGCCGACTGCTGGACGTCATCCTTTCGCCAGAGGGACTCGGCCGGTTTCGCCTCGTTGTCGCCGAAAGCGGCCGGTTCCCGGAGCTGGCCGAGGTGTTCTTCCATGCCGGTCCGGAGCGCCTGACGGCCGGCCTTGCCGGCTACCTGTCGAGCTTGCACGCGGATCACGTCCTCGACATCCCCGACGCCCGACTGGCCGCCACCCAGTTCTTCGGCATGGTGCGCGGCGACGTCTTCCTGCGGGCTCTCCTGCGTATCGGTGAAGCGCCGCCGCCGCGAGAGATCGATCGGATCGTCGGCGCCGCCGTGCACACCTTCCTCAAGGCTTACCGGCGCGACTGACGCAGGCGCCACAGCCGCCGCGCCGCGCACCCGACCTCGGCCGAGAGAACCCGGCCTCGCGCTGGGCGAGGTGGGCTCGCCGAGGCAATAGTCCTTGGCAAGGACGGAAGAGTTTGCCCAGAATGGGCCGCCACGCCGACCGGATGACTGGATGTCTCGATGCCGACTGCGCTTTACACCCATCCCGTTTGTCTCGAGCATGAGATGGGGGCGTGGCACCCGGAGGCCCCTGCCCGCCTGCAGGCCATTCTCAAGGCCCTGGAGGACGAGCAGTTCGCATACCTTCAGCGTCGCGAAGCCCCGGAGGGGTCGCTTAAGGACATCGAGCGCGTCCACCAGACCTACTACGTGGAGGCCATCTTCGAGAACGTGCCGAAGAGCGGGCATGTCCATCTCGACCCCGACACGGCGATGAACCCTGCGTCGGGCGAGGCGGCCCTGCGGGCCGTGGGCGGCATCTGCGCCGCGGTCGATGCCGTGGTCGCGGGCGAGATCCGCAACGCCTTCTGCGCCGTGAGGCCGCCGGGTCACCATGCGGAGTCGTCGCAGGCCATGGGCTTCTGCCTGTTCAACAATGTCGCCATCGCGGCCGAGCGCGCGCGTCACAAGCATGGTCTCGAGCGCATCGCCATCGTCGACTTCGATGTCCATCACGGCAACGGCACGCAGAACCACTGCTTTCGTTACCGCGACCTGTTCTATGCCTCGTCGCATCAATGGCCGTGCTATCCCGGAACTGGCATGGAACACGAGACCGGGGTCTACAACAACATCGTCAACGTCCAGCTGCGGCCCGGCGCGGGCTCCGAGGAGTTCCGCGCAGGCTATCGCGACCGCATCCTGCCCGCTCTCGATGCCTTTGCGCCGGACATGCTGTTGATCTCCGCCGGGTTCGACGCGCATGTACGCGATCCGCTGGCCCAGCTTCGCCTGCAGACCGAGGACTTCGCGTGGGTGACGCGCGAGCTCCTCGAGATCGCCGACAAGCGCTGCGGCGGCCGCGTGGTGTCGACCTTGGAAGGCGGGTACGACCTTCAGGCCCTCGCCGCCAGCGTCGCCGTTCACGTCAAAGCGTTGATGGGCAGCTGATCGACGTCGCCGGCGGGCCGAGGATTCTTCGGGCTGTGACATATCTGCCCGATCGCCACCGGATCCGGATGGAGCCGGCCTCGACCCGGGTGAAACCGTTTGCGCTCGCGCGGCGAAGAGCCCCCGCGAGGACCGCAACGGGGGTCGGGCGGCCACCGGCGGCCGCCGTCCGGCCTCGCCGCTGCCGGGCGCTTCAACCTTGAAATCCGCGGTTATTGTTGCCCCGGTCGCGATCGCTCCATATGCTGCCGGCCACCTCGCGTGGGGGGAGATCCATGGAGCAGCAACCGGTATCGACCGATATCGCGGCCCTCAGCTTCGAGCAGGCGCTCTCCGAGCTCGAGACCATCGTGCGCCGTCTCGAAGACGGGACGGCCAGTCTCGACGAGGCGATCACGGCTTACGAGCGCGGGGCGGCGCTCAAGCGCCACTGCGAGGCCAAGCTGCAGGAAGCCCAGGCGCGGGTGGAGAAGATCGTGCTCGGCCCCGAGGGCAAGATCGGCGCGGAGCCCCTTGGGCTGGATTGAGGCTGTCGCCCGTGGACATTCAAGCCGCTCTGGCCGAGACCGCGCGGGCCGTGAACGAGGTGCTGGACCAACTGCTGCCGGTCCATGACGACCCCGAAAAGCGTCTCACCGAGGCCGCGCGCTATGCAACGCTGTCGGGTGGCAAGCGGATCCGACCCTTCCTCGTGGCGGCCAGCGCCGAACTCTTCAATGTCACACCCGCGTTCGCGCTGCGGGTTGCGGCCGCCGTCGAGATGGTCCATTGCTACTCGCTCATCCATGACGACCTTCCGGCCATGGACAACGACGACCTGCGGCGCGGCCTGCCCACCTGCCACGTCAAGTTCGATGAGGCCACGGCGATTCTCGCCGGCGACGCGCTGGTCACCAAGGCCTTCGAGGTGCTCGCCAACCCGGCGACGCATACCGATCCGCGCGTGCGCAGCGATCTGATCCTGGAACTGGCTCGAGCCGCCGGCATGGAAGGCATGGTCGGCGGCCAGATGCTGGACCTGATGGCAGAGCACCGCGCACTCGAGATGGAGGAGATAACCCGCCTCCAGCGCATGAAGACCGGAGCGTTGATCGCCTACTGCTGCGAAGCTGGGCCGATTCTCGGCAAATCGTCCGATTCGGCGCGGCAAGCCCTGCGCGCCTACGCTCATGACCTCGGACTGGCCTTCCAGATCGTCGATGATCTTCTTGACGTCGAGGGTTGCCAAGAGCAACTCGGCAAGAAGACGAACAAGGACGCCGCGGCGGGAAAGGCAACCTTCGTGACCCTCCTCGGTGTCGAGCGGGCACGCGCCCAATCACAGATGCTGGTCAAGCAGGCGACGGAGCATCTTGAAATGTTCTCGGAAAGCGCAGACCCTTTGCGGGCCCTCGCGTGGTTCGTGGTGAGTCGGCGGAGTTGAGGCGGTCGCGGATTGGACGCCGATCGGACGCCGATCGGACGGCTCCGTTTGTCAGAGGAGATGCCAACTTGACTAACCTTGCAGCGACGGCGCGCCTGGATGCGATCAACGATCCTGCCGACCTCCGCAGCCTTTCGGAAGACCAGCTCAAGGAGCTGGCGGCGGAGCTGCGTCAGGAGACGATCCGCGTCGTCTCGATCACGGGAGGCCATCTCGGCGCGAGCCTCGGCGTCATCGAGCTGACGCTCGCTCTGCACTACGTGTTCGATACGCCCAGGGACCGGCTGATCTGGGACGTCGGCCACCAGGCCTACCCGCACAAGATCCTCACCGGCCGACGCGAGCGGATGCTGACGCTGCGCCAGGGTGGAGGGCTCTCAGGTTTCACCAAACGGAGCGAAAGCCCCTACGATGCGTTTGGCGCGGGGCATAGCTCGACGTCCATCTCCGCCGCGCTGGGGATGGCGGTCGCCCGCGATCTTGCGGGCAGCGATCACACCGTGATCGCCGTCATCGGCGACGGGGCGATGAGCGCCGGCATGGCCTACGAAGCGCTGAACAACGCGGGCTCGATGGATTGCCGTCTGATCGTCGTCCTCAACGACAACGACATGTCGATCGCGCCGGCGGTGGGCGCGCTGAGTGCGTATCTGTCGCGGCTGATCTCCTCGCGTCCGTTCCGGTCGGTGCGCCACTTCGCGGCCGACGTGGCGCGCAAGTTCCCGAGGCCTCTGCATGAGGCGGCACGCAAGGCCGAGGAGTACGCCCGCGGCCTGGTCACCGGCGGCACGCTGTTCGAGGAGCTGGGCTTCTACTACGTCGGGCCCATCGACGGCCACAACCTCGACCACCTCCTGCCGGTTCTGAAGAACCTGCGCGACGACCAGGAGCCGGGGCCGGTGCTTCTGCACGTCGTCACCCGCAAGGGGCATGGCTATCCGCCGGCCGAGCAGTCTGCGGACAAGTATCACGGCGTCAGTCGGTTCGATGTCGTCACCGGTCAGCAGGTCAAGCCCAAGGCCAACGCGCCCTCGTACACCAGCGTGTTCGCGCAATCCCTCGTCCGCCAAGCCGAGAAGGACGACCGCATCGTCGCCATCACCGCCGCCATGCCGGCCGGGACCGGCCTCGACGGCTTCGAGCAGCGCTTTCCGGGCCGCTTCTTCGATGTCGGCATCGCCGAGCAGCACGCCGTGACGTTCGCCGCCGGCTTGGCCGCGGAGGGCTACAAGCCGTTTGCCGCGATCTATTCGACGTTTCTGCAACGGGCCTACGATCAGGTGGTCCACGACGTTGCCATCCAGAAGCTGCCGGTGCGGTTCGCCATCGACCGCGCCGGCTTCGTCGGCGCCGACGGCGCCACCCACGCCGGCTCCTTCGACCTCGCCTACCTCTGCTGCCTGCCGAACATGGTGGTCATGGCGGCGGGCGACGAGGCGGAACTCGTGCACATGGTGGCGACCGCCGCGGCGATCGACGATCGTCCCTCGGCCTTCCGCTATCCGCGCGGCGACGGCATGGGCGTGACCCTGCCGGCGGAGGGCGTGCCACTGGCGATCGGCAGGGGGCGCGTGCTTCGCGAAGGCACCCGCATCGCCCTCTTGAGCCTCGGCGGGCGCCTCGGCGAGGCCATGAAGGCCGCCGAGGAGCTGGCGGCGCGCGGCCTGCCTGCGACCCTCGCCGATGCCCGCTTCGCCAAGCCGCTGGACGAGGATCTGATCCGGCGCCTCGCCCTGGAGCACGAGGTGATGATCACGATCGAAGAAGGCTCGGCCGGCGGGTTTGCCGCCCACGTCATGCAGTTCATGGCGATCGAGGGCCTCCTCGACCATGGCCTGCGCTTCCGGCCGATGGTGCTGCCGGACCGCTTCATCGACCAGGACAAGCCGGAGATCCAATACGAGCAGGCGGGCCTGAACGCCCGCCATGTCGTGGCGATGGCTCTCGCGGCTCTGGGGATCGGAAAGGAGGCCGCGGAGGCCATCGGCGCGTGACCGGGTGACCAGCGGCGAGAAGCGACGCCGCCTCGATCAGCTGCTCGTCGAACGGGGCCTCGCCGAGAGCCGCGCCCGCGCCCAGGCGCTGGTGCTGGCGGGCCTCGTCCAAAGCGGATCGCGCCGCCTGGAGAAACCGGGTCAGCTGCTTGCGCCGGACGCTCCCCTCCAGGTCCGCGGCCGGGATCACCCATGGGTCTCGCGCGGCGGCGTCAAGCTTGCCCATGCACTGGATCGCTTCGCGATCGATCCCGAGGGTCTCATCTGCCTCGATGTCGGCGCCTCGACCGGCGGGTTCACGGACGTCCTTCTGGCGCGGGGCGCAGCACGTGTCTATGCCGTCGACGTCGGCCGCGGCCAGCTCGCCTGGCGGCTGCGGAACGACGCGAGGGTCGTCGTCCTCGAGCGCACCAACGCGCGGCGGCTGACCGGCCGGCAGGTGCCGGAGCCGGTCAACCTGGTGGTCTGCGACGTGAGCTTCATCGGCCTCGATAAGGCATTGCCGGCGCCGTTGGCTCTGACCGCCGAGAACGCCGGCCTGATCGCTCTGATCAAGCCTCAGTTCGAGGTCGGCCGGGCCCAGGTCGAACGAGGTGGCGTGGTCCGGGATCCCGGCGCCAGACAAGCGGCGGTCGAGCGCATCTCCGCCTGGTTGTCGGCTCTGCCGGGCTGGCGTGTGCTGGGATGGTGCGAGAGCCCGATCACCGGCCCCGAAGGCAACGTCGAGTACCTGATCGCCGCCCGCAAGGCCAAGGCCTGAGGCGGGGCCCCTCTCAGACCGCGGCGGTCTCCGGGACGTGCCGCGCCAGGAACGGCTTGAGGCGCATGTCCTCGCAGAGCACGTGGACGAGCAGCCAGTCGGAGACGAAATCGTAGAAACCCGAGGTGTCGAAGGTTCCCGGGCTCCACCGGAACTCGTTCTGGAACTGGCGGAGGTGTTCGGCCAGCTCCTGGTGCAGGCGCCGGTGCGCTTCGTATCGCGGGTAGTGGTACTGCCGCATCAGGCGCTCTTCCCGTTCGAAATGGTACTGGGCGTAGTTCAGCAGATCTTCCAGGACACATTCGATGGCGGCGCGCTCGTCGCCGGCCATGATCATGAAGTGCAGCCGGTTGAGCAGGTCGATCAGATGCTTGTGGTCGGCATCCAAAGCATGGACGCCCAAGCTCATGTTCTGTCGCCAATGGAGCAAGGTCATCGTTCCCTCCGCATGCGGCGCATCGGTTTCTTTGATCGTCGACCGCTCGATCTCGCACCTGCAAACAAGGAAAGCCTAGCCCTCCGCCTCCGAGAAAGCAACGGGTTCGTCACCGAAGCGCGGTGCCGAGAGCCGTTTCTCCGGCCGAATCCGCCGCCGGATGCGGCGAGAGCAGGCTAGGGCAGCGGGCGGGGGGAGAGGGTGGCGGCGCCGTGTGCGCGTGCGGCCCGCCACTGTTGAAATTGCTGCCTGCGGCGGGTCGCGAACTCCGCCTCGGACTCGGCATCCCGTTGACCCCGGGATAAGAGCCGCGAGGGTACGGGTCCATGCCGCGAGCCGCCTGTCGACTGGGAGGAGCGCAGGGCCCCCAGCCTTGCCATCCGCGCGTAGTCGACCGGCACGATCGTCGACCGGAAGTCCTGTGGCGGCGGCTCCGCTTCGGCGGTCACCTGCCGCTGCTCGTCCCACAGGCCGATGACCTTGCGCCGATAGGCGTGGTGGAGGTCCGGCGTTGCCGAGTGATAGCGCCCGGCTGCCGTGTGCCACGAGCCGGTCTCGCGGTAGAGGCTGGCCAGAAAGCGGGCGGCATAGGCGACGTTCGCCGCCGGGTCGAGGGCCTGCTCCAGGGTCTTGAAGGCGTTCGGATGGTAATGCAGATTGACCTGCATGCAGCCGACGTCGACGTTACGGATCCCCCGGGACTGCAGGTCGCGAACGGCGGCAAGCGCCGCCTGCTTGGTCGGCAGGAAGTGCCCCCTGCCCTCCGCGGTCACCGTCCACGGCCAGGCAATTGTTGCCTTGCGGGCAGGGCTCCAGCGGCCGGACTCGGCGAGCGCGATCGCCGCCAGCAAGTGCTCGGGGATGCCGGCGGCCCTCTCCTGGCGCGCGACCTCACGGGCGCAGGCGACCCACGTATCGACCGGACCGTCGGACGGAAACGCCGGTGGCGGCGGCAACGCTGCGAACGCCAGGGAGAGGCACAGAACGAAGCGAAGGCTTGGCACTCTATCCGCCGTCCCGAAGGGTTGACCCTCCCTGGCGACGCAAGAACCGCGCCATCCCGTTGAGGCTCGATCTCTCGGACGGGCCGGGGGGGATCGTCCGCGACGATGCCGGCCCTCCCCCGTCCGGCGTTCAGCGCTGCCGCGTCTCGGTTTCGTCGAAGGGTGGGTCGACGGCCGCATCGGGGTTCTGCCTCGAGCCCTCCAGGGCATCGACGATGGCACGGATGCTCCGGATATCGTCGTCGGAGAAGCCGGCGTTTCTGATCCGCCGCCGATCCTCTTCCGAGAACGCCTGTGGCGAGAACGCCAGCTTGCGGGCGAACACCTTCATCGTCAGACGAGCCGTGCCGGCTTTCCTGACCCGTTCGCCCATGTCGATCATCACTCCCACCGTTGCTTCGCTCGCCGCATCGCCTCGAGCGAGTATTTGATCAGGACTTATAGCAAGTCCTCGGCCGGTGGGCTGTGATTGCCGTCATTCACGCAAGGATTCGCACTGCGCCTTGTGCCGCAGCAGGTGGTCCGCGAGAACGAGGGCGACCATCGCTTCCGCCACGGGCACCGCGCGGATGCCGACACAGGGGTCGTGGCGGCCCTTGATGACGATCTCCGCGTCCTCGCCGCGGACGTTGACGGTGCGTTGCGGCTTCGAGATCGAGCTGGTCGGTTTCATGGCGACGCGAACGACGATGTCGGCCCCGCTCGATAGGCCGCCGAGGATGCCCCCGGCGTGATTGGACAGGAAGGCCACCTCAGTGCCGACCATGCGCATCTCGTCGTTGTGCTCGAAACCGGTCATCGCGGCGGCGGCGAAGCCGGAGCCGACCTCGACGCCCTTGGCCGCGGGGATGCTCATCAACGCCTTGGCGAGATCCGCGTCGAGCCGGTCGAACGTCGGGGCACCGAGGCCCGCGGCAACGCCCGAGGCCACGATCTCGACGATGGCGCCGGTGGAGTTGCCGTCCTTGCGGACGGCCTCGAGGTGCGCCTCCCAGACGCGGGCGGAGACGGGATCCGGGCACCAGAAGGGGTTGCGGTCGACCTCCTCCCAACTCCACAGCCCGCGATCGACCGGATGCGGGCCCATCTGCACGAGCGCGCCGCGAATGCGAACCCCATCCCCGAGGACCTTGCGGGCGATGGCGCCGGCGGCCACCCGCATGGCGGTTTCGCGGGCGCTCGACCGGCCGCCGCCGCGGTGGTCCCGGATGCCGTATTTCCGGAAGTAGGTGTAATCGGCGTGGCCTGGACGAAACAGGTCCTTGATCGCGCCATAATCCTTTGGCCGGACGTCCTCGTTGGCGACGGTCAGGCCGATGGGGGCGCCGGTGGTGACTCCCTCGAAGACACCCGAGAGAATGCGTATGCGATCCGCCTCCCGGCGCTGGCTGACGTAGCGGGTCTGGCCGGGGCGGCGGCGGTCGAGATAGACCTGGATGTCGTCCTCTGCGAGGCGCAGCCCGGGGGCCACGCCATCCACGACGGCGCCGATGGCGGGACCGTGGCTCTCGCCGAAGGTCGTGACACGGAACAGATGGCCGAAGGTGTTGCCCGACATGCCTATTGCTGCGGCGTGAAGGTCTCCAGAAGCTGTCGCACCTCCGGGACCGCGTCCACGGCCAGCATGCCGACGACATGGTAGCCGCCGTCGACATGATGGATCTCCCCGGTTACGCCCGACGACAGATCGCTGAGCAGGTAGAGAGCCGCGCCCCCGACGTCCTTGAGCGTGATGTTGCGGCGTAGCGGCGAGTTGAACTGGTTCCAACGCAGGATGTAGCGAAAGTTGCCGATCCCGGACGCGGCCAGGGTCTTCATCGGCCCCGCTGATAATGCGTTGACACGAATTCCCTTTTTCCCGAGGTCCTCGGCGAGATAGCGGACGCTGGCCTCGAGCGCCGCCTTCGCCACGCCCATGACGTTGTAGTGCGGCGTGACCCGCTCGGCGCCGAGATAGGAAAGCGTGAGCAGGCTGCCGCCGCTGTTCATCAGGGGCTCGGCCCGCTGACAGACGGCCGTGAACGAGTAGCAGGAGACCAGCATCGTCTCCCGGAAGTTGTCGGGTGTGGTATCGATGTAACGCCCCTTCAACTGCTCCTTGTCCGAGTATGCGATGGCATGAACGACGAAATCCAGACCGCCCCACACGCGACGGAGCGTGGCGAAGGCGGCGTCGATCTCGTCGCCGTTGGTGACGTCACAGGAAAGCAGGAGGTTGGAGCCGACCGACTCCGCCAGCGGCGCCACGCGCTTCTGCAGCGCCTCGCCCTGATAGGTGAAGGCGAGCTCGGCACCGTGGGAACGGGCGGCCTGGGCAATCCCCCAGGCGATCGAGCGGTCGTTGGCGACGCCCATGATCAGGCCTCGTCTTCCTGCCAAGAGCGACCCGTTTCCACTCATCGAGATCTCTCTCCCCTCCGCGGCCGGCACGAGACCGGGCACGACGAGCGTCGGCAAGGCGTTTCGCCCTTGCAAGCCATACCAGCCCTCGTTGATGGTCGCGGCGCCGATGATGACGGCCGGTTTCCCAAGCGCTCCCTGGCCATATATGATGGCGACCAGCGCGTCAATCGGCGGAGGGCCCGGGGTGGCGGAGACGTCGCCGGTCGAACAGCGGCTGAGCCAAGCCAGGACGTTTCTCACGTTCGTCTGGCGACGGTTCAACGAGGACCGCTGCCTGATGGTCGCGGCATCGCTCAGCTACACGTCGCTCCTGGCGCTGGTGCCGCTGATGGCGATCGGCTTTGCCGTGTTGTCGGCGTTCCCCGTCTTCGAGCAGGTGCAGACGCAGCTCCAGCGGTTCGTCTTCGCCAATTTCCTGCCCGAAGCCGTCGACGAGGTGGAGCGCTATCTGAACGAGTTCGTCGGCAAGGCCCGCGGCCTGACGGCGATCGGCGTGATCGGCTTGGCGGCGACGTCGCTGCTCCTGTTCTCGACCATAGAAGCGGCCGTCGACGCCATCTTCCGCGTCTCCAAACCCCGCCCCTTGGCCCAGAGACTTCTTGTCTTCTGGGCGATCCTGTCACTGGGACCGCTGCTCATGGGGGCGAGCTTCTCGATCGGCACCTACCTCTACGCGTACACCGAGTCGCTGGAGGTGGAGGCGGTCAGCGGGCCGATGGCGGTGCTGGTGACCGCGTTGCCGACGACACTGGCGATCGTCGCGTTCGCGCTGTTCTACCTGATCCTGCCCAATCGCCCGGTGAAGGCGATGCACGCACTCGTCGGTGCAATCGTTGCGGGCCTCGCCTTCACCGCGCTTCGCTATGGCTTCACCGTCTACCTCGGGTACTCCGCCTCATACACGACCCTGTACGGGGCGCTGGCGATCGTGCCCATCTTCCTGATGTGGATGTATCTGTCATGGGCGGTCGTCCTCACGGGCGCCGTCATCACCGCCGCCCTGCCGACGTGGCGCCGGCCCGGCTCACTTGACGCGACCATCCTTTCGCCCGGCGAACGCCTGGCCTTGGCGCTGGATCTGCTTGCCGTCCTGTTCGGAGCGGCCCAGGGAGGCGGCGGGGTCAGGCGTCGCCAACTCATCGGCGCGGCAACGGCGGCCGATGCGGCGGTCGACGAGATGCTGGCCACGCTCCGCAAGGCGCGTTTCGCTGACCTCACGGCCAGCGGCAGATGGTTGTTGGCGCGGGATCTGGCGGCGACCACTCTCTACGATCTTCATCTCGCCCTCGGCATCGAGGTTCGGCTCCCGGACCTGCCGGCGCAGGCCGGTGGATCGCCCTGGCGACGCCGCGTCGCAAGCATCCTCCACGCCGAGGACGAGCATCGCCAAGCTGCGATGGACGTGAGCCTCCGAGACCTCCTGGTCGCGCCCGACGATCGAACGCGCGGCGCGGCAGCGGCGCCGGTTTCAGTCCGGCGGTCGTCTTAGCCTCGCGCGAATCTCGTCCCGCACCGATTCGGGAAGCGTCTCGACGGCTTCTTCCACCGCCCTCAGCATCTGGCGCGCAGCGTACAGTTGATCGAGCAGGGACAGCACCACCCCCATCGCCTCGTCGTCGAGCATCAAATCCCGATGCAGCTCACGGATCAGCTCGATCCGTGCCCGATCCACCTCGTCGAACTCCAACCCGCTTTCCGTGCGTCGAGGGCGGACCCAGCGCTGGTCGATCCACCCGGTCAGCTCGACCTCGGTTACGCGGCTCAGCCGAATGATCTCGTCGAACGTTGCCATCGACGGCTCATGTCTCCTTGCGCACGCGGTAGGAGTGGCGGGCGCTCCATTCCTCGACGAATTTCGTAAGCTCGGGATCGGGAGCCGTCGGCAGCACGACCTTGAACGTCACGTAGTGGTCGCCGCGAGGACCGCCTCCCGGAGCCGGTGCACCCTTGCCCTTCAGCCTGACACGCGTGCCGCTGTTCGAACCCCTGGGAACGGTGAGCGAAACCCGTCCGTCGACGGTCTCCACGTTGACCTTGCCGCCGAGGACCGCTTCCGAAAGGGTCACCGGCACCTCGGAATGGATGTCGTTGCCGGTGCGGGTGAAAACGGGATGGGGGCGGACCTTGATTTCGATGAGGACGTCGCCCGGAGGTCCTCCGCCGTTGCCGGGAGCCGCTTGGCCCTTCAGGCGCAGGACCTGCCCATCGGCGGTGCCGGGCGGGACCGTGACGTTGAGGCGCTTGCCGTCGGCCACGTCGACCTGCCGCACCGCGCCGTTGACGGCGTCGAGGAAGTCGATCTCCATCGTCGCCCGCAGGTCCTCTCCGCGCGCAGGTCTCGGACGCGCCCCGGCGCGAGACCTGCCGCCGCGGAACAGGTCGGAGAAGATGTCCGCGCCTTCGAAATCGCGGAAGAACTCGCGGGGATCATGATAACGGCTGCCGGGCTCGCCCTCGGCATAGGATCGGTAGAAGGTGCGATGCATCCGCGGCGCGCCGCTGGCATCGATCTCGCCCCGGTCATACTTCGCCTTCTTGTCCGGGTCCGACAGCAAGTCATAGGCGGCAGCGACCTCCTTGAAACGCTCCTCGGCCTTGGAATTGCCCGGATGGAGATCGGGATGAAGCTCGCGCGCGAGCCTGCGGTAGGCCTTCTTGACCTCCTTGCCGTCGGCACCTTTGGGCACGCCCAGGACGGTGTAGGGATCACGCATGCGGGACCGCCAACGACACGGGAGGCTCCTCCGTCAAGCCTCGTCGCGTTCGCCGACGGAGTGCACGGCGGACGGCGAGAGCCACGCCACGAGGCGGCTCAGCTCTCGACGACCCGCCAGCTTCCGTCTGCCTGTCGGCAGGCCCGACCGGTGACCCGCTCCTGGCGACCATCGACGTTGATGACGCTGTCGAAGGTGCGACAGGGCTGCCCCTGCGCATTGTAGTAGGTGTCCGTCGGCGTGACCGTTCCGGAATGACCGCTGTCGGGGTTGCGCCAGGTGGAGGTGGTTCCGCTCGGGTTCTTCTCCAAGGCCCCCTCGGTGGTGCGCTCCGCGTAGACCCTGTCGGCGCGATCAAGAGACTTGCCGAGCTCGCTGCCGAGAAAGGCTCCAAGCAGGGTCCCGGCCGCGGTTGCAGCAAGCTGGCCCGTGCCGCCTCCGAACTGCGCCCCGATCAGGCCTCCGGCGGCGGCACCCGCGAGGGTGCCGACGGCCTGCTTGGTTCCTACATCTCCTTCGCAGGCCATCAAAACCACGGAGACCGATGCGATCGATGCGAGTGTCTTTGCTCTCATGGACATGGTTCCTTCAGAGGGCCTCATGGGTGACGCATGAGGGTTCGACCTTTTACACCGTTTGCCGTCCGCGCTACACGAGCGGGCAATCCGTCCTCTCGGTTCCGTCGTAGCTTTGCCGTTGGACGGCCTACTCATCCAGAATATACCCGGAGTCCGTGATGACAACCACCCCAGACCCGGACCCCGTCGAGCGGTTCAATAGCTGGATGGCCGACGCCGAGCGGTCGGAACCGAACGATCCGAATGCGATGACCCTGGCCACGGCGACCCGCGACGGCAAGCCGTCGGCGCGGATGGTGCTGCTCAAGGGACTCGATCAGGGGGGCTTCGTGTTCTACACCAATCTCGGCAGCCGCAAGGCGCAGGAGCTTTCGGACAACCCCTGCGCCTCTCTCTGCTTCTACTGGAAAACCCTTCGCCGACAGGTCCGTGTCGAAGGGTCGGTGGAACCGGTCGATGACGCCGAGGCCGATGCCTACTACGCCACGCGGCCGCGCATCAGCCAGCTTGGAGCGTGGGCCTCCAAGCAGTCGCAGCCGCTCGAGGGGCGATTCGAGCTGGAGGCGAGGATCGCCAAGTACACCGCCCGGTTTCACATCGGCCGCGTGCCGCGGCCGCCGTTCTGGTCGGGCTTCCGCCTCATCCCCGACCGCATCGAGTTTTGGGAGGAGCGGCCCTTTCGCCTCCACATGCGCTATCTCTATCGCCGCGCCGGGGAGGGATGGAGCGTTCAGGAGCTCTATCCATGAACAAGGCTGTCGACGGCGCCACGAGCCCGACCCCTGCCGGTCCGGACCGGGATCGCCTCAAACGGCGTGCCGCGCGTGCCTCCGTGAGCGTCGCCGGAATCCTGATCCTGGCGAAGGCGGTGGCGTGGATGGCGACCGGATCGATCAGCATGCTGTCGACATTGATCGACTCGCTTCTCGACATGGCGGCATCGCTCATCAATCTGCTGGCGATCCGGCACGCCTCTCAGCCGCCCGATCGGGAGCACCGGTTCGGCCACGGCAAGGCGGAACCGCTCGCCGGGCTCGCCCAGGCGGCGTTCGTCAGCGGGTCCGTGGCGTTCCTCCTGTTCCAAGCCGGCGAACGTCTCGTTCGCCCTCTGCCGATCGCCAACAGCGATTTCGGGATCGCCGTGATGCTGCTGTCGATCGTCTTGACACTCGGCCTCGTGGCGTACCAGCGACATGTGATCCGCAAGACGAGCTCGGTCGCCATCAGTGCCGATTCCCTGCACTACAAGGCGGATCTCCTCACCAACATGGGAGTCGTCCTGGCCCTGGTTCTCGCCTCAAGATTTGGCTGGACCGCCGCCGACCCGCTGTTCGCCTTGGCCATCGCCGTCGTGATCATGCACGGTGTCTGGGGTATCCTGAGGAACAGCCTTAACCTGCTCATGGATCGGGAACTGCCGGAACCCGATCGCGCACGCATTCGCACCATCGCCAACGGTCATCCGGGTGTCATCGCCATGCACGACCTGCGCACCCGGTCGTCGGGAACGCACACCTTCATCCAGATGCACCTGGAGATGGAGGCCGAGATCACTCTCAAGCAGGCGCACGACATCGCCGAGTCCGTCATGCAGGAGATCGAGCAGGCGTTCCCCGATGCCGAGGTGCTGATTCACGAGGACCCCTACGGCGTCCCCGAGCGCCGCGCCGTCTTCCGCTGAGACCGGCGGCGCGGCGGCCGTGGTCAGGCGAAGGCTTGGCCCGGGCGGGCGCCGAGTTTCTTCAAGATGATGGCCAAGGGACAGAACCCCGTGAACGCGGCCTGAACCAGGTTGGCGCCGACGAAGGCGGTGAGCCAGAGCCAGTGGGCGCTGTGGACCTGCGACATCGCGAGGCTGATCAGCACCATGGCGCCGGCGAACGCCAGCACCAGACGATCGATCGTCATCTCTTTGATTTCCTTCCTTCCAGATGGCAGACTTCGCACATGCGAAGCGGCCCGAATTTTCATCCTTGCTAAATTAGAGTATATTAATATACAACGCAATCCACGATGTTGCCAGAGGAAGGACGAACATGATGCGGTCTACCGGGCTGTCGATCCTGATGGTTGCCGTCGCGTTCGCGGCTGTGGACGCGGTGGCGGCGACCGGGTCGTTCGAGGTCCGTGTCACGTCGCTCGACGACCGCAAGGCGGTCTTCGGTTCCGTCGAGGCGAGGAGGGTCGTCGACGCGCGGACCCGGATCGGCGGCACCGTTGCCGAGCTTGTCGTCGACGAAGGCTCCCAGGTTGAGGCCGGCGAGCGCATCGCGCTGGTCGTCGATCCGAAGCTGAGGGACCGGCTGGCGGCTGCCGATGCCGGCATCCAGGCCCTCGAGTCGCGGAAGGACCTGGCGGCATCGACCCTCGACCGGATGCGCAGGCTGTTTCGCGACGGCCATGTGTCGCGGGCCCGGCTGGACGAAGCGGAGACCGAGTTCAACGTCGCCGACCGCGAGCTCAAGGGCGCGATCGCCGAGCGCAAGGTCGTTCTCGAGCAGGAGGCGGAGGGGATCGTCAGGGCGCCCGCCGCGGGCCGCGTGCTCAAGGTGCCGATCACCACTGGCACGGTGGTGCTGCCGGGCGACAGCCTCGCGACCATCGCCGTCGAGGGCTACATCCTCCGCGTCGAGCTCCCCGAACGCCATGCCCGCTTCCTTCATGTCGGAGATCGCGTGCAGGTCGGACGGCGAGGCCTCGAGGCGCCGACCGAGGTAACAGACGAGATCCTGGAGATCGGTCGCGTCATCAAGGTCTATCCGCAGATCCGTGAGGGACGGGTCATCGCCGACGTCGACGTCGTCGGGCTCGGCGACTTCTTCGTCGGCGAACGCGTGCGCGTCTACGTCAGCACCGGCGAGCGGCCTGCCTTCGTCATCCCGCGGGAATACGTGCTCCAGCGCCATGGCGTCAGCTTCGTCAAGCTCGAGGACGGGCGCGAGTCCGTCGTCCAACCGGGGCTGCCGGCGCCCGGCGGCATCGAGATCCTGTCCGGCCTGAAGGTGGGCGACATTCTCGTTCCGCCGCCCCGCCCATGAAACTCGGTCTGTCCGGGAGCCTCACGCGGAGCTTCATCCGCTCGCCGCTGACGCCGTTGATCTTGCTGGCGGCGCTGGCTCTGGGTGCGGTGGCGCTGGTCAGCCTCCCGCGCGAGGAGGAGCCCCAGATCAGCGTGCCGATGGTCAACATCATGGTCACCGCCAACGGCGTCGACGCCGCCGATGCCGTCGAGCTGGTGACGAAACCGCTCGAGGACATCGTCAAGGGCATACGCGAAGTCGAGCACGTGTACTCGCAGACCGTCGACGACTTCGTCGTGGTCACCGCGCGCTTCCTCGTCGGCACCGAGGAGGACCGGGCCATCCTCAGGGTGCACGAGGAGATCCGCGGCAACATGGATCGCATTCCCCTCGGCATTCCCGAGCCGCTGATCGTCAAGCGCGGCATCAATGACGTTCCGATCGTGACGCTGACCCTGGCGCCGACCGCCGAGGCGGCCGACCGATGGAACGACAACGCGCTCTTCGAGGTCGCCGACGAACTGCTCCACGACCTGATCAAGATCGACGACGTGGGGCGCACCTTCATCGTCGGCGGTCGCAACAACGAGGTGAGCGTCCAGCCGGATCCGGAGCGGCTGTCGCTCCATGGCATCACCCTCAACCAGCTCGTCGACAAGGTTCGCAACGCCAACCGGGCGTTCAGCGCGGGGCGGCTGACGGATCGCGATCACAGCCTGCCGGTGATGGCGGGTCAGACTCTGTTCGGGGTGCCCGATATCGGGTTGCTGCTGGTCACCTCCCGGGATGGGCGCCCGGTCTACGTCAAGGACGTCGCCGACGTCGTGGTCGGAGCCAGCCCGCCCCGCTACCGTGCGTGGCATCTGGTCGCGGGCGGCGACGGCGGGCTCGAACGCCGGCCGGCGGTGACCGTTGCCGTTGCCAAACGGCAGGGGGCGAACGCCGTCGTCGTCGCCGACGAGATCCTCGGTCGCATCGAGCTCCTGCGCGAGCGCCTGGTGCCGCCGGGCGTCGAGGTCATCGTCACCCGCAACTACGGCGAGACGGCCACCGAAAAGGCCGACGAGTTGCTGTTCCACCTGGGTCTCGCCACGGTCTCCATCGTCGTGCTCATCGCGCTGACGGTCGGCTGGCGCGAGGGGCTGGTGGTGCTGGTGGTCATCCCCACCACCATCCTTCTCACCCTCTTCGCCTCGCATCTGATGGGCTACACGATCAATCGGGTGAGCCTCTTCGCGCTGATCTTCTCGATCGGCATCCTCGTCGACGACGCCATCGTCGTCGTCGAGAACATCGTTCGCCACTGGCGGATGAACGACGGGCGGGACCCCGTCACCGCTGCCATCGAGGGGGTGACGGAGGTCGGCAATCCCACCATCGTCGCCACCCTGACCATCGTCGCCGCCCTGCTGCCGATGATGTTCGTGTCCGGGCTGATGGGGCCGTACATGAGCCCGATCCCCGCCAACGCCGCGGCGGCGATGATCTTCTCGTTCTTCGTCGCGGTGATCATCACCCCCTGGCTGATGGTGAAACTGCGGGGGAGTCCCGGTTCCGGCGCGGCCGGGCATGAGGGCGGCGATGTCGGCGCCATGGGGCGCTTCTACCTGCGCGTTGCCACACCGCTGGTCAAGGGGCGGCTGCGGTCGAAGGCCTTCCTCGTTGCCGTCACGGCAGCGACCCTGGCGGCCTGTCTCCTGTTCTATTTCAAGGCGGTCACCGTCAAGCTGCTCCCCTTCGACAACAAGTCCGAGCTGCAGGTCGTCGTCGACCTGCCTGAGGGTGCCAGCCTCGAGGCCACCGACCGGCTGCTGATGGCCGCTGCCGATCGCCTCGCCGATCTGCCGGAGCTGACCCACATCCAGGCCTATGCCGGAACCGCGGCACCCTTCAATTTCAACGGCCTGGTTCGTCACTATTATCTGAGGCGGGCACCCCATCAGGGCGATCTGCAGGTCAATCTGCTGGAGAAGCACCAGCGCCGTCGCGCGAGCCACGACATCGCGCTCGAGGTCCGCGAGCGTCTGAACGGGCTTCCGGTCCCGGCAGGGACCTCGGTCAAGGTCGTCGAGGTGCCGCCGGGACCGCCGGTCATCGCCACGTTGCTCGCCGAGGTCTATGGACCCACGGCCGAGAGCCGGCGCGAGGCCGCCGCCAGGATCCGTCAGGCCTTCGAATCGGTCGACTTCATCGTCGACGTCGACGACTCGTTCCGGGCACCCGGCGAGCGGTTGCGCGTGCGCATCGACAACGACAACCTCGAGTTCCACGGCGTCCAGGAACAGGCCGTCTACGACACCGTCGCTGCGCTCCTCGACGGCGTCCGGATCGGCTATTCCTATCGCGGCGACGGCAAGAACCCGGCCGAGATCGTCGTTCGCTTGCCCGAATCGGAGCTGGTGCCGGGCGAGCGGCTGCTCAGCACGCCCGTGGCGGCGCCCGGCCCCGCGGGCGACAGGGGCGCCAACGTCGAGCTGGGCGACGTCGTCCAGATCGAGCGGGAGCGGGCCAGCTACCCGATCTTTCGCCGCAACGGGCACTTCGCCGAGATGGTGACCGCCGAGCCGGCCGGACGGTTCGAGGCGCCGATCTACGGCATGCTCGGCGTCGCCGAAGCCCTCGGGTCGCAACGCTGGGAGGACGGCGAGCCGCCCCGGATCAGACTGCACGGACAGCCGGCCGACGATTCGAGGCTGACGCTCCTGTGGGACGGCGAATGGGAGATCACGTACGTCACCTTCCGCGACATGGGCATCGCCTTCGCCGTCGCCATCCTCGGCATCTATCTCCTCGTCGTCGCCCAGTTTCAGAGCTTCACGCTGCCGCTGGTGATCCTCACGCCGGTGCCGCTGACGCTGATCGGCATCATGCTCGGCCACTGGATCTTCGGTGCGCCCTTCACCGCGACGTCGATGATCGGCTTCATCGCGCTCGCCGGCATCATCGTCCGCAACTCGATCCTTCTGGTCGACTTCATCCGCCATGGTCGCGAGCCGGATCGGCCTCTCCGCGACGTCCTCCTCGAAGCCGGTGCGATCCGTTTCAAGCCGATTTTCCTCACCGCGGCGGCGGCGATGATCGGAGCGGCGTTCATCCTTGCCGATCCGATCTTCGAAGGCTTGGCGATCTCCCTCGTCTTCGGTCTGGCGTCGTCGACCGCCCTCACGCTGCTGGTCATCCCGGCGATCTACGTCTGGCTCCGCGATGACGGTCTGCCGGCGAGTCCCCGCTGACCGCCCCTTTCTCTGCTTGCCTCGACGCGGGAAGCGCCTACGCTGTGGCGTCAAGACGCCGCGGGAGGCCTGACGGGTGATCGTCGAGGACCAGGGCGAGGTCATCGAGTTCCTGTCGCGACCGGAAGCCTATGGCCGGCCTGATGGGCGCGTCGATCGTGTCGAAACGCACATCTCGATCGTCTTCCTTTGCGGCGACCGCGCCTACAAGCTGAAGCGGGCCGTCCGGTTCCCCTATCTGGACTTCTCCACGCGCGACCGTCGCCGCCGGTTCTGCCATGCCGAGATCCGCATCAACCGGCGCACCGCGCCCGAGATCTACCTGGGCGTCGCGGCGGTAACCCGGGATGCGGCGGGAGCCCTCCACCTCGGCGGCCGCGGTGAGGCCGTCGACTGGCTGGTGGAGATGCAGCGCTTCGACGAGGAGACGCTGTTCGATCGTCTCGCCCAGAAGGGGATGCTGGACCGCTTCGCCATGGAGGACCTGGCCGATACGGTGGCGCGGTTCCATGCCGAGGCGGAGCGCCGCCCCGACGGCGGCGGGCGGGCGCTGGTCGCCAGGGTCATCGACTCCAACACCGAATGCTTTGCCGAGAGCGGCGGGGGCATCCTCGATGCCGCCAGAACCCGGGCCCTGACCGAGGCGTCCCGGCAGGCTTTGGCGGCGCGCGAGGATCTCCTCGAGGAGCGACGGCGAAACGGGTTCGTCCGCCATTGCCACGGCGATCTTCACCTGCGGAACATCGTTCTTCACGGGGGTCAGGCGACCCTGTTCGACGCCATCGAGTTCAGCACCGAGCTCGCCGTCGTCGATGTCCTTTACGATCTGGCGTTTCTGGTCATGGACCTCGACCACCGCCGCCTGCGCTCCCTCGCCAGCACCCTTCTCAACCGTTACCTCGACAACACCGGAGACGCGGCGGGCCTCGCCGCGCTGCCGCTGTTCCTGTCTTTGCGGGCGGCGATCCGGAGCCACGTGCAAGCCGCCGCCGCCAAGACCCTTTCGGACGCCGGCGAGGCCGCGAGGCTCGCCGACGACGCCACCCGCTATCTGGATCTCGCCCTCGACTATCTGGCGCCGCCGGCGCCGCGCCTCATCGCCATCGGCGGGCTCTCCGGAACCGGCAAGTCGCGGCTGGCGCGGGAGTTGTCCCCGCACCTCGGTCCACCGCCGGGCGCGCGCGTCGTGCGCACGGACAGCACCCGCAAGCGCCTTGCCGGCGTGCCGCTGGAGGCGCGCCTCGGTGACGCCGGCTATTCCCGGGAGATGACCGAGCGGACCTACGCGGCGGTGCTCGACGAGTGCCGGCGCGCCATCGCCGCCGGTCAAGCGGTGATCGCCGATGCCGTGTTCGCCGATCCGGACGAACGCCAGGCCATCGAGCGGGTCGCCGCCGACCTCGGCGTGCCCTTCCGCGGCCTGTGGCTGGAGGCCGAGCCGGGGGTCATGGAGGAACGGGTGACGCGTCGCCGCCGCAACGTGTCCGACGCTTCGGCCGCGGTCGTGCGCTTGCAGCTCCTCTACGATGTGGGCGACATTCGGTGGCGCCGCCTTGATACGGGGCAGTCGAAGGGAGCGGTGATCGCCGAGGCGCTGGACGTGCTTCGGCAGGAATAGCCGCAACCCGTTCCGGGTCTTTCAATTTGCGTGGCGCCCGTCCATGATGGGCTCCGGCAACCCTTGAGATCTCGCCCATGAGCATTCGCAAGATCCTTGTTCCGGTCGACGGGACGCTGGCCTCCCGGCCCGTGCTCGAGACGGCCTTTGCCGTCGCCCGCCACCTCGCCTGTCATGTCGAATGCCTGCACGTCCGACCCGATCCGCGGGAGGCCGTGCCGCTGCTCGGCGAAGGCATATCGGGGGCGATGATCGAGGACCTGATCGCGCTGGCCGAAAGGGAATCGGCGAACCGCGCCGCCGTCGCGCGGGCGATGTTCGATGAGGTGCAGAGCGTTCGCGGCATTCCGGTCACCGGCGAGCCGTCGATGGCGGGACCCTCGACCGGCTGGGTGGAGATGGTCGGCCGCGAGGACGATGCCGTGGTCATGCGGGGTCGCCTCGCCGATCTCGTGGTCGTCGGGCGGCCGAAGCCGGAGGCCGAGACGTCCTCGGGCCAGATCCTCAGGGCGGCGCTCTTCGAGAGCGGGCGGCCGGTGATGCTGTGTCCCGACGTGCAGCCGGCGGCGACCGCGACGCGGGTGGCGATCGCATGGAACGCCAGCGCCGAGGCCGCGCGCACGGTGTTCTTCGCGCTGCCGCTGTTGTGCAAGGCCGAATCGGTGACGGTGTACACCGTCGGCACCGACGAGACGCCCGCGGAGGCGGCGGGCGAACTCGTCACCTATCTCGCCTGGCATGGCGTTGCCGCCCGCCTCGGCAGCGTCGCGTCGGGGAGCGGGCCCGTCGGCGGGCGGGTGCTCGAAGCCTGTGCCGAGGCCGGCATCGACCTCCTGGTGATGGGCGCCTACACCCACAGCCGGCTCCGCGAGCTGATCCTCGGCGGCGTCACCCACCACGTGCTCTCGCGGGCGACGGTGCCTTTGTTCATGGCCCATTGACCGGCGGCGGTCCTCGATCGATGGCGGAGGATCGGCCGCAAACCCGCAAGATCGTGATCATCACCGGCGCCAGCCGCGGCATCGGCCACATGACCGCGCGCGTGTTCCTGGAACGGGGATGGCGCATCCTGACGTGCTCGCGGGAGGACACGCCGCCCGAGTGCCGGCGCGATCCCAACTGGACCCTGCATATCCCGACCGACCTCACCGATGCCGCGGCCGTCGCCCGCTTCATCGAGCAGGCGAACGGAGCCCTCGACGGCGGCCCGCTGAATGCGCTCGTCAACAACGCCGGCATGTCGCCGAAGACGCCCTACAAGGAGCGGCTCGGCTGCCTCAACGGCGACCTCGATGCCTGGCGGGAGGTGTTCGAGCTCAACTTCTTCGCCTGTCTCAAGCTGACGCGGGGCTTCGCGGCGGCGCTGCACCGGGGCCGGGGCGCCATCGTCAACGTCACCTCGATCGCCGGCCACGCGGTGCACCCGTTCGCCGGCTCGGCCTATTCGATCTCCAAGGCGGCGCTGTCGGCGCTGACCCGGGAGCTAGCCCACGAGTTCGCCGCCCTCGACGTCCGCGTCAATGCGGTCGCACCGGGAGAGATCGAGACGGACATGATCCAGCCGGAGTACGAGGCGCTGATCCCGCGGATCCCCCTGGAGCGCATGGGCGTGCCGCTCGACGTGGCCAACGCCATCTACTACCTGTGCTCGGACGAGGCCGGATACATCACCGGCACCGAGCTGTGGGTGACGGGCGGCCAGCACCTCTACTGATCAAGACCTCTCCCCTTCGTTCGGTCCGCCGAGGACGTACGTGGCTGCTTGGATACCGTAGGCTCGGTGCCGGCGGCGACGCGTCGAAGCCGCCGGCCGGGGTTACGGCGGGCCGATGAAGGCTAGCGTCTCCCGGAACACGGCATCGCGGCCGCGGAAGAGCGATGCGAAGGACAGCACGACACCGACGTGGCCGGTTTCCGGGATCTCGACGACACGGGCGTGGCCACCGGCCTGTAGGATCGCCGCCGCAAGTTCGCGGGAGTTCTCGGGCAGCACGGTGCGGTCATCGGCGCCGTGTATCAGCAGCATCGCCGGCGCACTGCCGGTGGCGAAGGTGATCGGCCTGGCCTCGTCGGGGTGCGAGAGGCCGGCGAAGATCGGCCGCGTGCTGGCGTACGCGAGGGGATCGAAGGCATAAGGACCGGCGAGACCGACGACGCCGCGGACGCTTTCGCGGGGGACACCGGCGGCGGCCAAATAGCGCTGGTCGAGGGCGATCAGCGCGGCGATGTGGGCCCCCGCCGAGTGGCCGACGAGCACGAAGCGGTCGCGGTCGAAGCCGAATTCGCCAGCGTGCTCGCGCAGCCAGCTCAACGCCACTGCGCCGTCCTCGACGAAGGTCGGGAAGCGGACCTCGGGATGCAGCCGGTAGTCGGGGATCGCCACCCGGTATCCGCGCATGGCGAAGGCCTCGCCGACAAAGCGGTAGAGCCGGCGGTCGCCGGTGGTCCAGGACCCGCCGTAGAAGAAAACGATCACAGGCGCGCCCGAAGGCGCCCCATGCGGAACATAGAGATCGAGCCGCTGCCGATCCGCTGAGCCATACGCGAGCCCCGCGTGCACGTCGTAGCCGCCCGAGGGCACCAGTGCGTTGAGCAGAACGAGTGGCGAGCACGCAGCCGTCGCAAACGACGCGGCGGCAGCGACTGTTGGCGCTATCAGGCGGGACCAATAAGCCATCGAGCCTCTTGCTTCGCTTCCATCAGCGATCGCAATACTTACGCGGTCGAACGGTGCAAGGATCAGGCAGAGCGGCACCCCGGGGGGCTTTGGCGGTTGGTGTCCCGAGACGTGGTGCAGGAGTGCGACGGGCGGCCGGCACCTCTCCTGATCAAGACCCGGGCTGATAGGCGACCGGGCCGGCCGGCCGCCGTTCCGCCTGGCGCAGCCAGAGCTCCGTCTCGACCAGCAGCCGCAGCGTGGTGGCGGCGGTCGCGCCTGCCGCTGGCCACGCTTCGACGAGCCTTGCCAGCGCACCCGGCTCGGCCCACCGCCCGAGCCGAGCGTCGCTGTCGGCGAGCAGGGGCAGGTAGCGGCCTGCGCCTCGCGCGTCGGCGAACCACGCCTGGTAGGGAAGGTTGAGGCCGATCTTGCGGCGATGGACGAGGGCCTGCGGCAGGTAGCGATCGGCCAGCCGCTTGAGGACGGGCTTGGTCTCGCCGCCGGGGACGCGGGCGCGACGGTCGAGGCGGTTGACCACCTCGAGCAGGGGCCAGTGCACGAAGGGCACGCGCGCCTCGACCGAGGCTGCCATGCTCATCTTGTCCTGACGGATCAGAAGCGATTCCAGATACGCCGTCTGGTCTACGGCGAACAGCCGGTCGCGGAAGTCGCGGAAGCGGCGGCTCGCCGCTTCGCGGGCGCCGGGTGGCGGAAACAGCGCCGGAAACATGCGATGGAGCCTCCAGAAGTCCTGGTAGACGCCGGCATAGGAGGCCGCATCGACGCCGGCGAGGCGCCGGATCCCGGCGAACGGCCAACGGTCCGGCAACAGTCGCGTCGGCAGCACCTTCGCCAGCCGCTCCTGCCACGCCAGCCTCTTCCAGAGCGCGTATCGCATGTATCCCCCGAACATCTCGTCACCGCCCTCGCCGGTCAGCACCACCTTGTGCCGCTCGCCGATCCGGCGGCAGAGGAGCATCAACAGGACGCAGCCGCCGTGGGGCGTCGGCCCCTCCATGCGATCCACCGCCTGCGGCAGCGCTTCGGCGTAATCGCGACCGGTGACGGCGACCGAGACGTGATCCAGGCCGTACTGTCTGACGACGTCCTGCTGAAAGGGAGTCTCGTCGAGGGCCTGGTCATCGAGCGTCAGCGAATACGCGGAGAGGCGTCTGCCCGCGGAGCGGGCGGCGAGGGCGGCCACCAGGCTGGAATCGATCCCGCCCGAGAGCTCGAGAGCGAAACCGACGTCGCTCATCAGATGGGCGCGCACGGATCCCTCCACGGCCCGATGCGCCTCCTCCTCGGTTGCGCTGCCGTCGCCTGTCAGCGTTGCCAACGGCTCGGCAAACCGGCGCTCCCGACAGGACCCATCGGCGAGCGACACCGAGACCAGGGTGCCGCCCGGGATGCGCTCGATGGCCGCGTAGTTGGAGAGACGGCCCGCGGCCCAGCCGAAGGTGAGCAGCTCGGCAAGTGCGTGCTCGTCGACCTCGGGATGCTTCAATCGGTGCAATGGCCGGATCTCGCTTGCGAACGCCGCGAGTGCACCGATCCGGAGGCCATACAAAGGCTTGATACCGAGTGGATCGCGTGCCGCGAGGGCAACGCCTCGCCCGCGGTCGATCAGGCAGAACGCGAACATGCCTTGCAGCCGGTCGACCACCGCCTCGCCCCACGCCCGGTATCCCTCGAGAACGACCTCGGTATCGCCGTCGGTTCGCAGATCGACACCCGCCTGCGCCAGCGAACGCCGAAGCTCCCGGTGGTTGTAGATCTCGCCGTTGAAAACCAGGGTGCAGCGGCCGGCGGCGTCGGTCATCGGCTGATCCGACCGCGGCTCCGGATCAAGGATGGCGAGCCGGCGGAAGACCAGCGCCCAGCCGGCTTCCACGGCGATGCCGCGGGAATCCGGGCCGCGATGGCGGAGATCCTGCTCGATCGCCTGCAACAGGGGCGGCTCGAACAGCCGTCCCGGTTCGATCAATGCGGCAAACCCGCACATGCCGATATCCCCGGTGCGCCGAAGCCAGGGCCTGTCTCGCGCGGGCGACCACTTCGAGAACGGAACCGGCGGCGACGATCACTCGGAGCCTGACCAGCAAGGCCGGGATTGGACAACCCGATGCGAGCGCGTCCGATCCTCTCGCCGACGATGATCAGGCTCCTTCGATCCGACATCGCAAGCCCATGCAGCGTGCGAGCACATTCAGTCTTCGCTCGACGGCCTCGCTGACCAGGCTCGGGTCGGGAAGGCCGAGGTCGATCCGACCGCGATCGACCCGGAGCGGACATTGCGGCAGCAATCCCGGCGCTCCCCCGGAGAGCGTGTGCGCCAGTCGCAGCGCGAGCCCGATGCCGCGGGCACGGGCGCGCTCATCCTCGCTCAGGAGTCCGTGGACCGACGCCACCGGAGGGTCGTCCGGGTTGCCGCCATACCGTGCCAGCACCGCGATCGCCAGAAGCGCCCGATCGGGATGGGTCAAGCCGGCGAAGGGGATGCGCAGCACGCGTTCGAACGCATGAATCGCCCGATAATCCGGATGCTCGCTCCAGCCGATGTCGCTGAGGAGACAAGCGGCGAGGCGGAGGCGACGCTCCTTCTTCGACTCCTTCGCGAACAAGGGCGTCATCCAGTCGAGGATCTCCTGGCCGTGCATGGCGAAACGGCCGGTCCGCTCGGCGTGCATCTCGCAGGCACTGATCAGGGAGTCCTGATGCCTGAGCTCGGCGGGCAGAAGCTCCAGCATCTGGCCCTCGCGCATGCCGAAACCGGAAAAGACAACGGCGGCCGGTCGCGCGCACTCGAGAAGCGCAGCAAGTGTCAGCGCCGCGTAGGGCAGCGTGTCGATCCGCCGCTTGGCGACGCCGGTAAGCCCGTCGAGCGTGCTCGGACTGAGGACGCCGATCAGGTTGGCGAGCCGCAGGGCGTCGAAGAACCCGATCCTGTAGTTGTCGAGCACGTGCAACGGATGGTGGGTCTGCTCGATGAAGATCCGCGCCAGCGCCCGCCACGATCCGCCAACGGCGTAGAGCGCGCGGCCGCCGATCTGCGGCAGCCAGGAGACCGTCGCAAGCCCCTCGTCGATCCGTCGGCGGGCCTGGCCGCGATCGCCTCCCGAGTCCTCGGAAAGCCGGATGTGCCCGAGCGACAGCGTGGCGAAGCTGCCGATCTCGCCGGCATCGAGACTGACGAGATCGAGGCTCCCGCCGCCGAGGTCGGCGAGCACCCCGTCGGCATCGGGGACGCCGTTCAGCACCCCGACCGCGGCCAGCCGAGCCTCCTCGGCCCCGGACAGCACATGGACGGCGAGGCCCGCGGCACGCTCGGCCGCGCCGACGAACGCCGGGCCGTCGGAGGCATCACGCACGGCCGCGGTCGCGACGATCTCCAGGTGGCCGACCCCCATGGCATCGGCCAAACGGGCGAAGCGGCGAAGCGTGCGCAGGGCCTGCTCGACCCCTTGGGCGCTGAGCCGACCTGTTCTTCCCAGATCGTGGGCCAGCGCACACTGCGCCTTCTCGTTGAAGATGGGGATGGGCAGCCGCGTCGGCGTCTCGTAAACGACAAGACGGACGGTGTTGGAACCGATGTCGATAACGCCGACGCGCCCCGAAGCAGCCGCCGAAGGCTCGGCTCTCGACAACGGAGCTACCGCGTCCTGGGACGACGACATTGATCCGGTTTCCCCTGTCGAGGCTCAGCAGCCGTGCCGAAAGGCGCGGCAACCATACCACGCCAGCTGCATCGCACAAGGCGATCGCGAGGAGTGAAGACATTCGGGGCATCGCTGGGCTAGTATAGGTCCGCAGCGGAGGGTTCATCGGATGTTCAGAACTGCAGAACTCGGCCGGGAGATCGCCAAGGACGATTATCACAAGCACGCACCTGTGCTCCGCGCCGAGCTCCTGGAGATCCAACAGCAGCTGAAGGAGCGCAGGTTCCCCGTCATCGTCGTCTTCGCGGGCGTGGATGCCGCGGGCAAGAGCGAGACCATCAATCTGTTGAACGAATGGATGGACCCTCGCTGGCTGATGACCCGGGCCTACGGCCCGCCGTCGGACGAAATGGCCGAGCGGCCGGAATACTGGCGCTACTGGCGCGATCTGCCGCCGAAGGGGCGGATCGGTCTCTTTCTCAGCTGCTGGTACTCGCGGCCGCTCATCGACCGCGTCTACGACCGAACCTCTGAAGCCGAGTTCGACGAAGCGTTGGATCGCGTCATCGCCTTCGAGAAGGCGCTCGCCGACGACGGCGCGCTCATCGTCAAGTTCTGGATGCATCTCGGCAAGAAGGCGCAGAAGGAGCGGCTGCGCTCCCTCGAGAAGGACCCGCTCACCCGCTGGCGGGTCTCCCAGACCGACTGGGATCACTGGCACATGTACGACGGCTTCGTCGCCGCCGCCGAGCGCCTCATCATCCGCACCAGCACCGGTCATGCGCCATGGCACATCGTCGAGGGCTGGGAAAGACGCTACCGCAGCCTCGCCGTCGGCAAGATCCTGCGCGACTCCCTGCTCAAGCACCTGGAGACCCGCGACGTCATGCGCCACGCCGTCGCCGAGTTCGAGGCGCGACGCCGCAAGGTCGCTGCGGATCCGGGCGAGGGAAGCCCACCGGCGTCGCAAGGATCGCCGCTTGGCGCCAACGTCATCGAGCTGCCGAAGGTTTCAGTCCTGAGCCGCCTCGACATGTCGGCGGCACTCAAGAAAAGCGACTACCGGCACCTTCTGGAGACGTATCAGGGCAAGGTCAATCAAAGCTTTCGCCAGGCCAAGGATCTCGGCCTCTCGACCATTCTGGTGTTCGAAGGTTGGGATGCGGCCGGCAAGGGCGGCGCCATCCGCCGCGTCACCGCAGCACTCGACGCTCGCGACTACCAGGTCATCCCGTTCGCCGCACCGACGGACGAGGAACAGGCGCAGCACTATCTGTGGCGCTTCTGGCGCCACCTTTCGCGCGCCGGCCGCATGACCGTCTACGACCGCAGCTGGTACGGCCGCGTTCTCGTCGAACGCGTCGAAGGCTTCGCGAGGGAGGCCGAGTGGCGCCGCGCCTATGCCGAGATCAACGATTTCGAGGACCAGTTGGTCCGCCACGGCATCGTGCTCTGCAAGTTTTGGCTGCACATCACCAAGGATGAGCAACACGAGCGCTTCAAGGCCCGGGAACAGGTGCAATACAAGCGCTGGAAGCTGACCGAGGAGGACTGGCGAAACCGCGAGAGGTGGGACCTCTACGAGGCCGCCGTCAATGACATGGTGGAGCGGACCAGCACGACGCAGGCTCCCTGGACGCTCGTGGAAGCCAACGACAAGAGCCACGCCCGCATCAAGGTGCTGAAGACGATCTCCGACGGCCTCAAGGCCGGCATCACGCGCGAGCAGACGGCGGAGCACGCGGCTTGGCGAACCAAGAAAGAGAACAAGGTGTCTGGGTGACCAGCCCGACCAAGACCTCTCCCGCTACCGCAGAGGCGCACCAGGTGCCGAGTCGGCCGGAAGGTGCAAGCGACGAGCCGCCCGGGGATCAGCCGCCATCGGAGGCGAGAACGGGATCGCCCCGGCGTACTCCGATCAAGGTTCGGGAAGGCGGTGTCGTCGTTGAGCCAAGGGCAAACCGCGAAGCTCTGCCGCCTTCGGACCTGCGCGCTCCGGAGCTTTACCTAAGTCGCGAGCTCACCTGGCTGCAATTCAACGAAAGGGTGCTCCACGAGGCCGAGGATCCGCGCACACCGTTGCTGGAACGCGTCAAGTTCCTGGCCATCGCCGCCAGCAACATGGATGAGTTCTTCATGAAGCGAATCGGCGGTCTCAAGCAACAGATCGGCGCCGGCGTGCAGAAGCGGACCGTCGACGGCCGGACCCCCAGCCAGCAGCTCGAGGCGTGCCGCGCCGTCATTCGCGCCTTCATGCTGCACAAACGACAAGTCTATATCGACATCCTGCGCGAGCTGCGAAGGCGCGATGTCCGCGTCTTTCGCTTCGAGGAACTCAACAAGGAGGAGAAGGCTGCGGTTCTCGACTACTATCACCTGAACATTTTTCCGCTGCTGACGCCGCTCGCCATCGATCCGGCGCACCCGTTTCCGTTCATCTCGAACCTGTCTCTGAACCTGCTCGTCACCCTGCGCTTTCCTGAAGAACCCGAATTGACGCTCGCGCGCATCAAGGTGCCCGTGGGCGCCGATGTTCCGCGCTTCCTCCGCGTCGACGCCAACAACCATTTTGTCATGCTCGAGGACGTCATGGCCCGATCCCTCGGGGATCTGTTCCCGGGCATGGACATCGATTCCGTCGAGTACTTTCGCGTCACCCGCAACGCCAACACCGAACGCGACGAGGAACAGGCCGACGATCTCTTGGCGATGATCGAGGCCGAGCTTCGCGAGCGCAGGTTCGCCCCGATCGTCCGGCTGGAAACCAACGCCGGCATCGACGCCACACATCGGGGGATGCTGGCAGCGGAACTCGGCCTCCACGAAGTCGACGACGTTTACGAAACCGACGTCATGATCGGCATGCGGGACCTGATGGAGCTGGCCGCCCTGAACGTCCCCGAGCTGCACGATCGTACCCATCAGCCGATCACCAACGTCAAGCTCCAGGATCGCGACAACATCTTTCACATCATCCGCGAGAACGGGCCCATCCTGCTGCATCACCCCTACGAATCCTTCGCCACGTCGGTCACGCGCTTCGTCCGCGAAGCCGCATCGGACCCCAAGGTCCTTGCCGTCAAGATGACCCTCTATCGGACGTCGGCCGATACCCAGATCATCGATCACCTGATCGAGGCCGCGCGCAACGGCAAACAGGTTGCCGTCGTCGTCGAGCTGAAGGCGCGGTTCGACGAGGCCGCCAACATCCGGTGGGCGAGCCGCATGGAGGAGGCCGGCATCCATGTCACCTACGGCGTGCTCGGCCTCAAGACCCATTGCAAGGTCGTTCTCGTCGTGCGCCGGGACTACAACGGGCTCAAGCGCTACGCGCACATCGGCACCGGCAACTATCACGCCGGCACCGCCCGCATCTACGGCGATCTCGGCCTCCTGACGTGCGATCCGGACATCGGCCAGGACCTGACCGAGCTGTTCAACTACCTCACCACCGGCTGCCGGCCGGCTCGCAACTACCGCAAGATCCTGGCCGCGCCGAACCTCATGAAGCGCGGGCTCCTCGCCAAGATCGATCGTGAGATCGCCCAGCACAGCGACGAGACCCCTGGTCTCATCCGCTTCAAGGCCAACGCGCTTGAGGATGTGGATATCGTCGAAGCGCTCTATCGTGCCTCCAGGGCCGGGGTCCAGGTCGAGCTGATCATTCGCGACACCTGCCGGCTCAGGCCCGGCCTCCCGGGCCTGTCCGACACCATCACCGTCATCAGCATCGTCGGCCGTTTCCTCGAGCATACCCGCATCTACTACTTCCAGAACGGCGGCGACGAGGAGTACTTCATCGGCTCGGCGGACCTGATGACCCGCAACCTGGAGATGCGGGTCGAGGTTCTGGTGCCGATCGAGGCCCCGGCTCTCAGTCGGGACCTGAATGCGACCCTCGACGGCCAGATCCGCGACCGGCGGAGCGCCTGGGAGATGCGATCCGACGGCAGCTACGTCCAGCGGCGCCCGACGAGTGAGCGCGAGGAACGATCGTGCCAGGAGGTGCTGATCGCCGCCGCGCAGTTGCGGGCCGAGAGAGCCAAGCGACTGCGCAAGCTCAAGCCCCGGGCGTTCGCCCGACGCGCGCCCAAGTAGGCGGGCCGAGCCCCTCTGTTGGCAGGTCTATGGCTCCACCCGCTCGAGCGTGCCCCAGATGCGCTGTTCGACCTCGCCGTTGCGCACGCGGACGAACGCGAGCGCCAGATCCCCCTTCTTGGTGAGCGTGCGGTTGTACGTCTGCATGACGTAGTCGCCCTCCTCGGACACCGTCAGCATGTTGACGGTCAGCGTCCGCTCGAGGATCCGCGCCCAGGCGTACGAGCGACGGTCGAGGACGATGCTGCCGCCGCTCTCGCTCTGGCCCCCGGACCCGGCCGCAACGAACACCCGCGGGTTGTCGGCCGACGGGAGAAGGTCGAGGAACTGGCTGCGAAAGCGCTTGTCCTCGCCCGGCTTGACGATCGTCGTCTGCCACTCGACGCTGAAGCCCGCCTCCGCATAGGGACGGATCTGCACGCGCAGCTCGCGGCGGTCAACCTCGGTGCTCGGGAACACCGACAGCCCTTCATAGGTGCCGAAGAACTCCTTCAGCGGAGCGTCGGAGCCGCGCGCCGGCAGCGCCAGCGCCAGCATGATCAGAAGCAAGGGGAGCACCCGGTTCGTCCGCATGTCCCGTCTCCTCCCTGTGGTCCTCTCCCGTCAGGCCGAGCGGATCGGCGATTTATGGCAGCTGCGTCCCGACCGCGCGACAAAAAAACACCGGTTGAACGGGCATCGCCCCTGAGCAAACGGGGCCCCGGCCTTGTGCCGGAGCCCCGTCCTCGGGCGGAGAGTGGTGGTGTTGGGCCGACCGGCTCGCGGTCGGCCTGGAGTTAACGCCCTTCCCGTCAACGCTTGGTGTTGACCAGCTCCTCGAGCATCTGGTCGGCGGTGCGGATGATGCGGGTGGCCGCGGTGTAGGCCCGCTGCACCATGATCATGTCGGTGAACTCCTCGCCGATGTCGACGGTCGAGGCCTCGAGGGAGGCCTGCTGGATCGATCCGGCGGGACCGGCGTTGGCGACGCGCAGCGTCGGGTCGCCGGATCGCGACGTCGGGATCCACACGTTGCCGGTCTTGCCCTCGAGGCCGCTCGGGTTGACGAAGGTGGCCACCGGGACCTTGAAGATGGGGCGGAGCTCGCCGTTGTCGAAGATCGCCGTCATCAGCCCCTGCTCGTCGATGGTGAGGCCGGCGAAGTTGCCGAAGCGGGCGCCGTTCTGCTGGATGAACGTGGGCGTGAAGGCGGCGCCGTACTGGGTCAGGCCGTTGGCCTCGCCGGCGGTGCCGAAGTCGAGGGCGATGCGGGCGATGTCGACGATGCCGTCGCCGTCGATGTCGGTGTTGTCCATGTCGCCGGCGCCATCGGAGAAGCCGGTGACCGCCAGCGTGTCGACATTGAACGTCTGCGGCAACCCCTCGGCGTTGAAGACGATCGCCGCACCGGCGACCGTCTTGTCGAGGATGGTGAACTGGAACGGCGCGCCGCCGCCGATGATCGACGGCGCGAGGCCCTGGCGGGTGATGGCGGTCCCGGTGGCGAGGCCGGTGCCGGTCAGGTTGGTGATGTCGATGTCGTAGTCGCCGCCGCCGCCGGCAGCGTTGCCGAAGACGAGGACGAGCGGATTGCCCGCCTTCAGCGCCACCGTGTAGTCGCCGCCGCCGCCGGTGAACGCGGCGTCGGCGTCGATCGCGGTCCGCAGGTTGGTGACCGCCTGCGCAAGCGTCGCGCCGGCGGGCCAGGTCGGCGTGTCGTACGTGTAGGTGACGCCGTTGACGGTGACGGCGGTGACGCCCGACGCCCACGTCGCGGGATCGCCGCCGAATTCCAGCTGGCCGACGCTGGCATAGACGCCGCCCGCCGCATCGTGGAGCGTGGTCACCGCCGCGCCCGACGGCGGCTCGATGGTCAGATCCCACTGGTTGGCCGCCGTCTTGGTGAAGTCGAAGCGGACATCCATGGTGTTGCCGAGGCTGTTGAAGAACTGGATGTCGAGGGTGTGGCTGTCGGCCACGGCGGCGTTGGCCGGGAGGTTGGCGCCGACGGCAATCGTCGAGGTCTCGGTGGCGGTGCCGCCGACCCGGTTGAGGTTGACCGTCTGCAGGAAGTCGGTCGAGATGATGTTCTGGTTGGTGAGCGTCGCCGTCGAGTTCGGCGGCAGGATGATGTTGCCGAGCGCGTCCACCGGCCACGCCTGGAGGTAGTGGCCCGAGGTGTTCTTGAGAAAGCCTTCGTCGTCCTTGAAGAAGGAGCCGGCGCGGGTGAACATGAACTGGTCGTTGACGCCGGGCCGGCTCGCCTCGTTGACCACGAACATGCCGGCACCGGAGATGCTGAAGTCGGTCTGCGAGGTGGTCGCCTCGAGCAGCCCCTGGACGTCGTTCATCGCGAACGGGCGCGACTGCACGCCGCCCGCCGAGTAGAAGGTCACCGAGGTCTGCTTGGTCATCAGCGTCTGGAACTCGGTCTTGGTCTTCTTGTAGCCGGTGGTGTTGACGTTGGTGATGTTATCGGCGATCGCGCCCATGGCGCTGCTGTTCGCCACCAGGCCCGAGACGCCTGCTCCAAGCGATCCGAATAGGCTCATGCTGACTCTCCTCTGCCGCTGCCCGGCTCCGGCGGGGCTCGCCCCGCGTCCGGCACGTCTCTACGATCGGGGATCCGCTTTCTTCTCGGGTTCGTTCACCGAGATCACATCCTTCATCGGGATGCGCACGTCGCCCATGAACAGGATGACCTCGTCGTTGTCGCTGGTCGCCCCGGTGACCGTGCCGAACACCGCCGTCCGGGCCTTGGCGAACGAGCCGTCGGCCTTGGCGGCGGACACCTCCAGGGTGTAGGCGCCGTCGGCAACGGCGTTTCCGAAGTTGTCGGTGCCGTTCCACACGAAGCTGTGGGTTCCGGCGTCGGTCTTGCCGCCTTGGACGAAGACGACGCGGCCGATCCTGTCCCTGATGGCGATGGTGGTGGTCTGGACGTTCTCGGCGAGCGTGTAGGTGGCCTCGGCCTTGCCCTGCTCGAGAGGCAGGACGTTGCCGTTGGCCTCGGCCCGCGTCCCGAGAAAGCCGACCATCGCCGCGACCTGCGTCGCCTGCTGGACCTTGAGCAGCTTCTCGAGGTTGGCGTTCTGGTAGATCTGCTGCTCGACGCTGGCGAACTGGACGAGCTGGGCGGTGAACTCGTTGGCATCCATGGGATCCAGCGGATCCTGGTTCTGCAGCTGGGTCACCAGGAGATGCAGGAACTTGTTGAGGTCGTCCTGCAGC
This sequence comes from uncultured Rhodospirillaceae bacterium, assembly GCA_964420325.1. Classification (GTDB taxonomy): domain Bacteria; phylum Pseudomonadota; class Alphaproteobacteria; order Rhodospirillales; family Defluviicoccaceae; genus CAYQSU01. Next base: position 45,933 of record CAYQSU010000019.1, read on the forward strand.
TTCGCGGCGTCGCGGCCGGCCTGGCCGCTGCCAAGCGCGCCGGATCCCGTCAAGCCTTGCACGATCATCTTGCTCTCTCTCCGTCGTTCGAGTGCTCACGCGAGGATGTTCAGCCGCCCCGGCAGGACCTCGCTGGAACCGCCGGCGAGCGCCTCCACCACGGGCTCGTCGTCGGCCTCCGCATCCCGGTCGGCGGCTCCGTCCGAGAGGCCGTGTCCGCCGCGGGCATCGCCGCCCGCCGGGCGGTCGTCGTAGCCGCGCAGATTGAAGCTGAGGCTGCCGGAGTCGGCCTTGAACCCGGCGTCCTGGAAGGCGCGCTCCAGCATCCGCGCGTCGCCGCGCAGAAGCTCGAAGGTCTGACGGTTGTCGGCGGTGAGGGTGGCGTGGACGCGGCCGTCCGGACCAAGGTCGAGCCGCACCTCGATGCGCCCGAGCGATGCCGGCCGGAGCTGGATGTTGATGCGGTCGGCCCCACCCTTGAGCGCCCTGGTGATGTGGACGCTCACCTGATCGGCGACGGAGACCGGCCGCGTGGTCGGTGCGGCGGCGGGCTTCGCCGGCACGGTCGGGGCGAGGCGGCCCGGTCCGGCGCCGGCAGCACCGCCCGGAATAGCCGTTGCGGCCTGCGGTCCGGCCGCGGAGCCCGCGCCTTGCGAGGCCGCGGCGGCGGGTCCGAGAGCGCCCGCCGTCCTCGCGGTGCCGCCGGCCTGCGCGGCCTGGGCGAAGACGAGACCCGGCTGCGGCTGGCCCGCCGTCGCGTCGCCCGCGGCGGCCGGCACGGCCTGGACGCCGGCGATGGCGGCGCTGCGTGCCGTAGGCGAACCGGCAGCGGCGGTCGCGGACGCCGTCCGTCCCTTCGTCGCGGAGGGTTCGGCGTTGGCGGCGACGACGGCCGCCGGCACCAGCGTCGACGACGCCCGCGAAACCAGCGGCTGCGGGTCTTGAGAAATCCTGACGGCCGACGGCGAATCCGAACCGGCCGGCGTCGACGACGGCTTCGCGCCCTCCGGCGGCGACGGCTGGACCGCCACGGTCGTCTCCTGGCGGGCCGGCGTGGCCGATGGACGGCGGGAGGATTCGGCTGCGGCCTGGGAGACGCTCCCGGCGCTGCCGCTCTCGGACGCGGGACCATTGCCTGCCGGCGCCCAGGCGAGCCGCCCGTCCAAAGCCGGTGCCGCACCATCGA
>CAYQSU010000020.1:0-46924 GCA_964420325.1 uncultured Rhodospirillaceae bacterium
GGGGGGGGGGGGGGGAGCCGGCGGCTGAGGCGGCCGACCGCGCCCGCCAGCTCGTCGCGGCCGGCAACGGCCGGCGGCGGCTCCTCGAGGAGGGCGCACACGCGCTCGAGCTCTCGCCGCAGCGCGGCCTCGCCCAGCTCGGCATCGCGCTCGGCGATGCCGAGCGCGTTGGCCACCATCAGCGCGTCGTAGCGGTGCTCAGGCGCGAGCGCCGGGACGAGCCGCTCGCGCACCACCTGGCGCGCGATGCGCAGAAGCTCGGGCCCGTGCGGGTGTTCAGCCATCGGCGGCCTCCTCCGTCATGTCGAGAAGGGCGAGCTCGAGCTCCGGCACGATATGGCCGGTGAGCGCGAGCTCGAGCGATGCCTGCTCGCCGGAGAGATGGCGCTCGGCCTGCTGCAGGGCAATGACCGCCCAGCGCATGTGGGCCATCACCTCCCAGTACCGGACGCGGCCGGGATCGACGGGGGCGCCGCCGGCGGCCCGGTAGCCCCCCAGAAAGTCGGCGCGGGAGCCGATGCCGCCGGCCTCGCGGTCGGTCGCGCCGAACCGCCAGCAGCGGGCACAGAACCAGCCGATGTCCTCCAAGGGGTCGCCGAAGGCGGCGAACTCCCAGTCGAGGATGCCGGTGATGCCGCGCTCGTCGACCAGGTAGTTGCCGGTGCGGAAGTCGCGATGGCAGAGGACGATCAAGCCCCGGGGCGGCGCGTGGCGCTCGAGCCAGGCGAGGCCGAGCTCGAGGACGGGGCGGGCGTCGCCGTGAGCATCGAGGAAGCGGCGGTAGTCGGCGATCGCGGACAACGCCGGCGGGCCGGCGGGCGGGACCAGGAACGGCAGGTCGGGCCGCGGCGGGCGGATCGAGTGGATGCGGGCGAGCTCGCCGCCCAAGCGGAAGGCGAGGGTCGCCCGGTCGCCGCCGAGGCGCTCGTCCTTGACGATGCGGTGGCCGGCGGCGACGCCCGGAATCCGGCGCATGACGAAGAACGGCCGGCCGAGCACGCCCGCGTCGTCGCAGAGCCACAAGGGCTCGGGCACGGTGACGCCCGCCCGGTGCGCGGCCCTGAGGATCTGGAACTCCTCGCTCCGGTCGTGGCTCACCGCCGGCACGGCGTCCGGATCCGCGCGCACGACCAGCTCGAGCGCGCCGGCGAACGGGCCGCCCTCGGCCTCGGCGTCGACCAGCCAGTTGTCCTGGATGGCGCCGCCCGGCATCCGGCGCATCTCGCGGATGGCGACGCTCGTGGCGCCGGCGGCGGCGGCGAGGAAGGCGGCGAGCCTGGTCCGGGCCTCGTCCATCGTCGCTCACCCTCCCCAGCGCCAGAACTCGGAGCCTTCGCCCATGTAGAACCGTGCCAGCACCATCTTGTGCACCTCCGAGGCGCCGTCGACGAGCCGGGCCTGACGGGCATAGCGGTACAGCCACTCGAGGAGGGTGTCCTTGGAGTAGCCCTTGGCGCCGCAGAGCTGGATCGCGGTGTCGACCGCCTTGTGCAGGACGTCGGCGACCTGGACCTTGGCCATCGAGATCTCCTTGCGGGCGAAGTCGCCGTGATCGAGCTTCCAGGCGGCGTGCATGGTGAGGAGCCGGCCGATCTGGATGTCCATCGCCGCCTCGCCCATCATCCATTGCACGCCCTCGTGGTCGATCAGCTTGATGCCGAAGCTCTCGCGCTCGCGGACGTAGGCGCCGGCGATCTCGAGCGCCCGCTTGGCCATCCCCAGCCAGCGCATGCAGTGGGTGAGCCGCGCCGGGCCAAGCCTGATCTGCGTCACCTTGAGGCCGTCGCCGACGCCGAGCAGGCGGTTCTCGTCGGGGATCTCGAGGCCGTCGTAGACGAGCTCGCAGTGGCCGCCGTGCTCCTCCGGGCCCATGATCGGGATCCGCCGCTCGATGCGCCAGCCGGGTGCGTCGGCATCATGGAGGAAGGCGGTGAGCCCGCGGCGCGGATCGGCCGAGGTGCGGGCGACGAGGACGAAGTGGCGGGCGCCCTCGGCGCCGGTGATGAACCACTTGCGTCCGCGCACGATCCAGCGGTCGCCCGCGCGCTCGGCGGTGGTGAGCATGGCCGACGGATCGGAGCCGCCGCCCGGCATCGGCTCGGTCATGGCGAACGCGGAGCGCACCCGGCCCTCGACGATCGGCTGCAGCCAGCGCGCCTTCAGCTCGTCCGAGGGCAGCACCTTGTCGAGCAGCATCATGTTGCCGTCGTCGGGCGGCGCCGAGTTGAAGACGACGGGACCGAACGGCGAGCGGGTCATCTCCTCGTAGCAGGCGGCCATGCCGACGAAGCCAACGCCGGCGCCGCCACGCGCCTTCGGCATCTGCAGCGCCCACAGCCCCTCGGCCCTCACCTCCGCCCTCAGGCGGGCCAGAACGGGGAGCGCGATCATGCCGTGGGCATCGAGGTTCGCCGGGTCGCTCTCGACCGGGATGATGCGGTCGGCGACGAAGGCGCCGATGCGGCGTCGGACGTCCTCGATCTCCGGCGAAAGCGTGAAGTCCATCGCGATTCCTCCCTGCGGCGTCAGAGCGAACTGACCAGGTGCCCGCCGTCGACGACGATCGTCGCTCCGGTCATGTAGCGCGAGGCGTCGCCGGCCAGCAACAGGAGCGGGCCGTCCAGGTCCTCGAGCCGACCGAGGCGCCGCTGCGGGATGCGCCGGACCAGCCGTTCGCCGGCGGGCGAGGCGAAGAAGTCGCGATTGAGCTCGGTCTCGATGTAGCCGGGGGCGAGGGCGTTGACGCGGACGTTGAAGCGGGCGAGCTCGAGGGCAAGGACGCGGGTCATCTGCACCAGCCCGGCCTTGGACACGGCGTAGGGAGCGACGGCGGCGGCGACGCCGAGGCCGAGGATCGAGGCGATGTTGACGATGGTGCCGCCGCCCCTTGCCTTCATCCGGCGCGCCGCCTCCCGGGCCACCAGCCAGGCACCCTTGAGGTTGGTGTCGATGATGCGGTCCCAGTCGTCCTCCGCGACGTCGAGCGCGGCCCGGGTCAGGGCGACGCCGGCGTTGTTGATCACGAGGTCGACGGGGCCGAGCGCCTGCTCCGCCTCGTCGAAAGCGGTCCGCACGCTCGCGGCGACGGTGACGTCCATCGCCACGCCGGCCGCCCTGCCGCCGGACGCGGCGATCGCGGTCTCGGCCGCCGCGATCCTCTCGGTACGGCGCGCGCACAGCGCGACGGCGGCGCCGGCGCCCGCGAGGGTCTCCGCGAAATGCCAGCCGAGGCCGCTGGACGCGCCGGTGACCAGAGCCCGACGGCCGTCGAGGCGGAGTGACACCGCTGCCGCAGGCGCGTCCAGGGTCACAGTGCGCGCGCCCGCTCGCGCAGGACGTGCTTCTGGATCTTGCCGGTCGCCGTCTTCGGCAGATCGCCGAAGACGACCCGGGTCGGCGCCTTGAAGTGGGCGAGATGGGCGCGGCACCAGTCGATGACGGCGGCCGCGGTGATCGCCTCGGCGCCCGGCTTCGGCGTGACGAAGGCGCACGGCGTCTCGCCCCATCGGTCATGGGGCGCGGCGACGACCGCGGCCTCCATGATCGCCGGATGGCGGAACAGCACCTCCTCGACCTCGAGCGACGAGATGTTCTCGCCGCCGGAGATGATGACGTCCTTGGCGCGATCCTTGATCTCGACATAGCCGTCGGCGTGGACGACGGCGAGGTCGCCGGTGTGGAACCAGCCGCCCCGGAAGGCGGCGCCGGTGGCCTTGCGGTTCTTGACGTAGCCCTTCATGACGGTGTTGCCGCGCAGCATGAGCTCGCCCATGGTCCGGCCGTCGGCCGGCACCGGCTCAAGCGATTCCGGATCGGCGACCATCGCCCCGTGCAGCGTCGGATAGGGGATGCCCTGGCGCGCCATCCGCGCCGCCCGCGCGCGGAGATCGAGGTCCTGCCATTCCGGCAGCATCTGGCAGACGGTGGCCGGACCGAAGCTCTCGGTGAGGCCATAGAGGTGGGTGATGCGGAAGCCCATGCTCTCCATCGCCGCGATCACCGCCGACGGCGGCGCGGCGCCGCCGGTGGCGACGTCGACGATGCGCCGGGGCCGGCGCTTGACCGGCTCGGGCGCGTGGATCAGCGTGGTGAGAACGACCGGGGCGCCACACAGATGGGTGACGTCGTGCTCGATCAGGCTCGCGAACACGGCGGCCGCCTCGACGCGCCGCAGGCAGACGTGGGTCGCTGCCATCGCCGTCACCGCCCAGGTGTACGTCCAGCCGCTGCAGTGGAACATCGGCAGCGTCCACAGGTAGACCGACTCCGGCCTGAGCCCGAAGACGAGCGCGTTGCCGAGCGCGTTCAGGTAGGCGCCGCGGTGGTGGTAGACGACACCCTTGGGATTGCCGGTGGTGCCGGAGGTGTAGCTGAGACAGATGGCCTGCCATTCGTCGGCGGGGAGGCGCACCGGCGCGTCCTCGGCGCCCTCGTCGAGGAACTGCTCGTAGTCAACGTCGCCAATGGTCCCGCCCGGCGGTCCCAGCCGATCGTCGACACGGACGACGAGCGGGCTCCGCCGGCAGCGGCGCAGCGCCGCCGCCGCCACCTCCTGCCATTCGGAGTCGACGATCAGCACCCGCGCCTCGCCGTGGTCGAGGATGAAGGCGATGGTCTCGGCATCGAGGCGCGTGTTGATGGGGTTGAGGACGGCGCCGGCCATCGGCACGCCGAAGTGGCATTCGAGCATCGCCGGGATGTTTGGCAGCAGCGCCGCGACGGTGTCGCCGACGCCGATGCCGTGATGGACCAGCGCGCCGGCGAGCCGCCGGCAGCGGCGCGCGACCTGGCCATACGTGAGCCTGAGATCGCCGTGGACGACCGCCGGCCGGTCGGCGGCGATGCGGGCGGCGCGGAAAAGGAAGACGATGGGCGTGAGCGGCTGGAAGTTGGCGTCGGTCCTGTCGAGGTCGCGCTCGAAGATGCCTTCGCCGACCACGCTCTCCTCCCTCCATGGTTTCGGTCATGGTGGGACGCGAACCCTGGCGTGTCAACGGCGCCGCCGGCTCGGCGTCAGCCGCTGCCTTCGATCTCGAGCGGCGCCCACAGCACCTTGCCGCACTTCCAGCAGAGCTGGCAGTTGGCGTCGGCGTTGGTGTAGGCCTCCGCCCAGTGCGGATGATCGCCGCGATGGTGGGCCGGCTCGTCGACGACGGTCACGGTGTCGCCGCACTCGCCGCACACGACCTCGTAGAAGCGATCGGCAAGGTGGTGCATCGTGGCCCCTCCGAGACGGTTGGTGCTCTGCCTCCTGCCGGGCGCAGTATAGCGCATCCGGGGCGGGTCGTCGCCCGCCTCAGCCGGCGGCGGCCTCGTGCCCCGGCTGGTGCCGACGTGCGAGCCACCTCATGACAAGGGTGCGGGGCTCGTCGACGCCGGTGACGAGGTAGCGCAGCGTGTGGTCATCGTAGAGCGTCGCGTCCAGGAGCCGGAACGCGTTCCGCTGTCCGCACAACAGGATCCGGTCACCCGGCGAGAGCTGGCGGGTCAAAGGCGGCATCACGATCGCCTCGTCGCGGGAGCGGATGACCAGGGGCACGCAGGCGAGACGCCGGGCGCGGTCCGAGGGGTCCCGGAGCACGTCGCCGAGGGTGGCGTCCATGCCCTGGCACAGCCATCGCATCAGAGCCGGGGCGTCGGCGTCGGTGAGGGTGACCTCCCACAGCCGCGGCACCGTCGTGCCGCCGACGATGTCGTGCAGCTCGGTGATGGCGTCCATCAGGAACCGGTCCTCGGCCTTGAGCTGACGCTCGCGGACGTGCTCGAAGAACGTGCGCAGCAGCGGCGCGATCAGCATGAAGAGGATCCTGCGGGCGCTGACCAGCGTCGGCTGGACGATGAGATCGGCGGCGGCGGCGTCGAACAACACCTTGTTGCGGTGCAGGTTCTGGCGAACGACCACGAAGATCCGGGGGTTGAGGGCGCGGGCGATGAGCGCGATGCCGAGGTTGTCGGTGTCGGCGTTGGTGCCGGCGACGATTCCCACCGCATCCTCGATCCCCGCCGCTTTCAGCGTCCGCTGATCGGCGCGCCCGGCGATCGTGGTCCGGCCGTCGGCCATCTCCGGGGCCAGCTCGGGATCAATCACCACGTTGGGGATGGCGAGCCCGTCCATGGCTTCGCGGAGCGACCGCCCCATGCGGCCGAAGCCGCAGAGGATCCACCGTCCCGGCGGGATGTCGGCGTACATGGCGAGGTTGGCATTGGGCGCGCCGATCAACCACTCGCTGAGCATGTGCACCGCCGGATTGCGGAGGGTCGCCGCCAGATAGCGGGCAAACGTCTGGAACGGGTCGACGATGTGGATGTCGCCGCCCAGCGTCGCGAGCGTCTCCTCGTAGACGTCCTGGGTGAGCTGGGTCACCACCCGGACCTGGGAGTTGAGCAGTCTCGCCGAGATCGCGATCTTGGCGTTGACCGCCTCGTCATTGGTAAGGGCGACGACCGCCCGGCAGTGCCGGCTGAGAAGGCCGGCATCGATCAGGCGCTCGGGCGTGCGCGGATCGGCACACAACGCCGGCGTCGGCACCCGGTAATCGCGCAAGTGCACGGCGGCGACGCGATCTGGGTCGCTGTCGAGGATCACCGCGGCAAGACCGCTGTCGCTGAGCCCGCGGGTCAGCAGGCTGCCGCGGTTGCCGAAGCCGCAGACGATGACGAACGGCAGGTTCAGGCGCAGCACGTGCTTGGCGAAACGACGCTCGGCGAGCGCCCGGTTCAGGTGCGGATTCTGGATCAGCTGGATGATGCTGCCGAGGGCGTACAGCCAGGCGACGACCCCGGCATACAGCGAGACGATGGCCCACATCCTCTGGGCTTCGCTGAACGCGTAGGGGAGTTCGCCGAAGCCGGTGGTCGTCGCCGCATAGGCAAGGAAATAGAAGCCATGGAAGAAGCTCATCGGCTCGGGATTGCCCGGCGGTCCCGGAATCAGCACCCAGCCCAGCATCGATGCGGCATACACGCCGATCAGCACGAACAGCGGCGTCCGCATCGCGCGGAGGACGATGTAGGTGACCCGCTGCGATCCGGTGACGCCGGCCATGGCTCGTCCCTAACGGCGGAGCATCAGCGTCTCGGCGACGAGGACGGTCACCGATATGACGTTGGCGACGAGGGCGCCGGTGGCGAGCGAGACGATGGTCACGACATCCCCGGAGGTGAGCCCGGTTGCCGACACATGCGCCGCGTAGGTCCAGATCAGGGCGGCGGCGACGAGCTGGAGAAGGGCGACCAGGCTGGTCGCCAGCAACAGCGCGCCGATCTGGCTGCGGTCGCCGAGCTTGAGGCCGGTGGCGACGATGTTGACGACCACGACGAAGAAGAACTCGACGACATGATGGTGCGCCGGATTGTCCATCTGGCCGACGACGAAACCGACGTTGAGGGTGAGTGCCAGGATGAGAAAGAAACCGAAGATGACCTTCTCGAGGTTCATCAGGCCTGCTCCCCGCGACGGCGCTCAACACCGCCCTGTCGGCGTTGCGACGATCGATGCCCGACCTTTAGCACGCCTTGCGTCGGCATCCCAGCGCCGCGGCAGGGGCCGGCGGCGGTGCGGCGCGCCGCCAGGCCGACAGCGCCTCAAGGGAGACGGGAAACGGGCCCCGATTCGGGCCGCCGCCCGCGCAGGAGCCGGACGGCAGAGCGAAGGGGAGACCAGCGCTCCAGCGTCTGGGCGTCCATCGGCCGCCAGATCTCCGCCGGGGTTGCGTCCGCCGGGGCGAGGTCCCCGGGCACCGCCGACCGGCTCGCCTCGCGCGTCGCCACGAGTGCGCGGGCGGCGTCGGTCAGCACCTCCGGCGGGCTCGTCTCCTCGGGGATCAGGAACAGGCCGCGGTCGCGCGCCCAGGCCCCGGCCCCGGAGCGGCTCGAGAGGACGGCGGCGGGAACCGCCAGCACCAGGCCGGCCAGCACCGGCATGACCCACCACACGTAGTCCGGCGCCGCGACGAGGATCAGCCCGCCCCAGGCAAGGCCCGCTGCGAACAGAACGCCGAGGGAGGACAACGCTTCGGCCGCCCTGAGGCCTCGGTCGGAGCGGTTCTGGGGATCCCAGCCGACGCCGCGGCCGACCAGGAGCGAGACCACGAAGTAGCTGTGGAGCGCCATCATCACCGGCGCCAGCAGAGCGAGAAACACGGTCTCAACAGCGGCGGAGAGGAGGAGCCGGAAGGCGCCGCCGCAGGCCTTGCGAATGTCGCGGTCGGCAAGCGCCAGCGCAAGACCCAGAAGCTTGGGCAGGAACAGGAGGACGAGGGTGACGGCGAACAGGGACACGGTCTCGACCCACTTCGAGATCGGCCACACCGGAAACAGCTGGTGGCCTTCGGGGAAATAGTCGTGGCCGGCAATCGCCGTCTCGATGATGGCGGCGGTGCTGAGCACGAGGAAGACGAGCCACAGCGGCGACGCGAGGTAGGAGAACGCGCCCGAGAGGAGGTGCAGCCGGCTCACCGGATGCAGGCCGCGAACCGCCAGGAGCTTGAGGTGCTGAAGATTGCCCTGGCACCAACGGCGGTCGCGGGTGGCATAGTCGATGATGTTGCTGGGCAGCGTCTCGTAGCTGCCTTCGAGCTGGGGCACGAAGAACACGAGCCAGCCGCCCCGCCTGAGGAGCGCCGCCTCGACGAGGTCGTGGCTCAGGATCTCGCCGCCGAAGGGCGGCCGCCCGGACAGCACCGGCAGCCCGCATGAGGCCATGAACGCGCTGGTCCTGACAATGGCGTTGTGCCCCCAGTAGTTGCATTCGCCGACCTGCCAGAAGCTGATGCCGCTGGCGAAGATCGGCGCGTAGAGGCGGCCGGCGAACTGCAGGATGCGGGCGAACAGGGTGGTCTGGTTGACGGATCGGGGCAGGGTCTGGATCAGGCCGGCGCGCGGGTTCGCCTCCATGGCCCGCGCAAGGTCGACGATCAGCGACCCGGTCATCAGGCTGTCGGCATCGAGGACGATCATATGCTCGTAGAGCGCACCCCAGCGCCGGCAGAAGTCGGCGACGGTCCCGGCCTTGCGGCCGGCCCTCTCGGTTCGCTTCCAGTAGTACAGGCGGCCGGACGCGCCTCGCCTTCGGCAGAAGGCCGCCCATTGCCGCCTTTCCGCGTCGGCGATCTCGGGTTGCGTCGTACCGCTCAAGACGTAGAAGTCGAAGTGATCGAGGTGCCCGGTCGCGGCGACCGACGCGTAGATGGCGTCCATGCGCGCGAACACCGCTTCCGCATCCTCGTTGCAGATCGGCATGACGACGGCGGTGCGGGTGGTCAGCGCCGTCGCGGAAGCCGCGCGCAAACGGCGGCGGGGCCGAAGGCCGATCGGATCGAGCCTGCCGGCCTCGACGACGAAGCCGGCGACTGCCGTCCAGAACCAGAGCGAGATCCACAGGAAGTTGAGGCCGAAGACGACGAGGATCGCGAGCTCGAGGGCCTCGAGCCCGTTTGCCGCGAGGATGTCCAGCATCGCCATGACCGCGAGAAGCTCGGTGGCGATCACCAGGGCGAAGAAAACGAACCGCCGGCCCGCGATCCAGCGCGGTCTGAGCACAGACTGCGCAGCCGATGTCCCGGCGGCGTCGCGCCGCGGGCCCAGCCAAGCGCTTTCAATGTTCATGGTCCCTTGCGTCCTTCGTTCCAAGCCGGCCGCGGCCGGTCCGTCTCTTCAGGGTCTCAGCCGATACATCCAGTCCTCGGTGATGGGCCGGCCGTAGAGGGAGAGACGCAGCATCAGCTCCACGTCCTCGTCGCCCCGGGGATCGACGCGGAACGCCGCCCGCCATCCGTCGGTGTCCGGGATCTTGAGAACGGCTACGTCCACGATCTCGCCCCGCGCGCACGTGATCTCCGCCGTCACGGGCTGGCCCTCCGACAGATGACTCAGATCCCCGCCTTCGAAATCGACGACGACGAGGCGAGTTCGGGCCGGCAGGACCTCCTCGCTTCCCGGCACCGTCGCCGAGCCGAGCCGAGTGTGAACCGCGCGTCCAAGCCGATGGCCGGCCGGCACCTCCTGCGTCGCATGGAGCCGGTAGACGAGGTCGAGACGGTCGCCGGCTCCGAGTTTCTGCCTTGGCGTCCAGGAGGCGACGATGTTGTCGTGGATCTCCTGCTTCGAGGGGATCTCGACGAGCTCTACCCAGCCTTCGCCCCAGTCTCCGACCGGCTCGACCCACAGGCTCGGACGCCGGTGGTATTGGCTCTCGAGATCGAGGTGGCGCTCGAATGCACGTTCGCGCTGCATCAGCCCGAAGCCCCTCGGGCTCCGGTCCTCGAAGGCCGAGACGGCGATCGCCCCGGGGTTCCGCAACGGCCGCCACAGCCATCGCCCGGCGCCCGTCAGCATCAGGAGGCCGTCCGAATCATGGACCCCTGGACGGAAGTCGTCGAAGTGGCGCGGGCCGCTCTCGCCGAACAGGAACATGCTGGTCAGGGGCGCGATGCCGAGCTTGTCGATCGCGCCCCGGGCAAACAGCCGTGCGGTGACCTCGACGACCGTGTCGGTGCCGGGGACGAGTACGAAGCGATAGGCGCCGGTCACGCGGGCGCTGTCGAGGAGCGCGTAGAGGGTAAGGGTGGTGTCCTCGGGGCCCGGCTCCTCGATCCAGAACTCGCGAAAGAGGGGGAACTCCTCGCCACGGGGCATGGCGACGTCGACGGCGAGACCGCGAGCGGAGGCGCCGAACCGCTGGTCGCGGCCGAGAGGACGGAAGTAGGACGCGCCGAGAAAGACGACGACCTCGTCCTTGTAGTCCGGCCGATGCAAGGGGAAGTGGACGCGGAAACCGGCATACCCGAGCTCGGGTGTGACATGCTTCTCGAGCCCGGTGTCGCCGTACTCGAACATGTTCGGATCGAAGGCGACCCCGCTCGCGCGGCCGTCCTTGACGACGTTGATGCGCACCGGGGTGCGGTAGAGAAAGCCCAGGTGGAAGAACTGGACCTCGAACAGGCGCTCACCCCGCCAGAGGGCCCGATCGGGCCGGAACCTGAGCTTGCGGAACGCATCGTAGGTCGCGCCGGCGAGCGCGTCCGGAAGCGTGCCCGCAGGCGGCTCGAACGGCGCGGCGGCGGCGCGCTCTGCCATCTCCGCCAGCCGTTCGAAGGAAAACGGCGCCTGCCCCTCCTCCGCGGGCGAGGATGTCGGCGCCAGGAGGACGACGGCGCACACGAGTCCTGTCACGAGACGCAGCATCGGCATGACCAAGATCAGGAGTTCGAGAATGTCGGCGGCTTAGGGGGCCTGCGATCCTCGCCGGACGAGGCGGGCGACCACGCCTGGCGCCCGATCCGATCGCCGTTGGGATCTCCTCCTCAAGGACCCGCGATGTTTGTTCGTCCTCACCAGACCGACCATCGGTTCAGAATGAATATATGCATTGGCGTTGAGTTCTCGCAATAGCCTCATGGGTTGGCGGCGACCGGAGCGAAACCGCCGCCGTTGCCCGATGCTCATCGACGAAGGTGGCGAGAGGAGGGCGCGAAACGGGAGATTCTGTGCGCGAAAGCCCAACAGCGACGGCGACTTGCCAAAGCCGGGGCGGCCGCGTAGGTTCCCGCGGTTCGCCGGGTCGCGCGCGGGCAGCGGTGGCGGACGCGACGTCAGAAACGCCGGAGGAAGGGGGCAGCCATGTCCAAGATCACGGTGAAGAACCCGGTCGTCGAGCTCGACGGCGACGAGATGACCCGCATCATCTGGGCCTTCATCAAGGAGAAGCTGATCCTCCCCTATCTCGACATCGACCTCAAGTACTACGACCTCTCGATCCAGAATCGCGACGCCACGGACGACCGGGTAACCGTCGACGCGGCGCACGCGATCCAGAGGTACGGCGTCGGCGTCAAGTGCGCGACCATCACCCCGGACGAGGCGCGGGTGAAGGAGTTCAACCTCAAGCAGATGTGGAAGTCGCCGAACGGCACCATCCGCAACATCCTGGGCGGCACGGTGTTCCGCCAGCCGATCATCTGCCGGAACGTGCCACGCCTGGTGCCCGGCTGGACCAAGCCGATCGTCATCGGCCGTCATGCCTTCGGCGACCAGTACCGCGCCACCGACTTCGTGGTTCCGGGACCCGGCACGCTGACCATCCGCTTCGTTCCGGAAGGCGGCGGCGCGCCGATCGAGCACGAGGTGTTCCGTTTCCCGGGCGGCGGCGTGTCGATGGCCATGTACAACCTCGACGAATCCATCCGCGGCTTCGCCCGGGCCTGCTTCAACTACGGCCTCGACCTCGGCTGGCCGGTGTACCTCTCGACCAAGAACACCATTCTCAAGGCCTACGACGGCCGATTCAAGGACCTGTTCCAGGAGATCTTCGATGCCGAGTTCAAGGACAGGTTCGCCGCCAAGAAAATCACCTACGAGCATCGGCTGATCGACGACATGGTGGCGGCGGCGCTCAAATGGGAGGGCGGCTTCGTATGGGCTTGCAAGAACTACGACGGCGACGTGCAGTCGGACACGGTGGCCCAGGGGTTCGGCTCGCTGGGGCTGATGACCTCGGTGCTGCTGACGCCGGACGGCCGCACCGTCGAGGCCGAGGCCGCGCACGGCACGGTGACCCGCCACTTCCGCATGCACCAGCAAGGCAAGGAGACGTCGACCAACCCGATCGCGTCGATCTTCGCCTGGACGCGCGGCCTGCATTACCGGGGCACGTTCGACGCGACGCCGGACGTGGTCAGGTTCGCCGACGACCTGGAGGCGGTGTGCGTGGATACCGTCGAGAGCGGCTCGATGACCAAGGACCTCGCGATCCTCATCGGCCCCGACCAGCCGTGGCTGACGACGCAGCAGTTCCTGGACACCCTCGACCGCAACCTGCGGGGGCGGATGGGATTGTCGGAGCGGGCGACGGCTTGACGGTCGCCGGCCGCGTCGCGTAGAACAGGCGCGCGTCAGGGGCCGGTCCGGCCGCCTGTTTTTTTCTGGAGCGAGGTCCATGGCGAGGCGATGCGTCTTGAGCGGCAAGGGCGTGCAGGCCGGCAACAACGTCAGTCACGCCCACAACAAGACGAGACGGCGCTTCCTGCCCAATCTGCAGCGGACGTCGGTGATGAGCGACGCCCTTGACCAGACGGTACGGATCCGGCTCAGCACCCGCGCGCTGCGCACCATCGAGCACAAGGGCGGCTTCGACGCCTTTCTCCTGCACGCCGCGGACGAGAGCCTGCCGGCGGAATTGCGCCGGCTCAAGAAGCGCATCCGGAAGGTGCGCGAGAGCGCGGCGCCGACGCGACCGGCCTAGGCGTCCGGGACCGGTAGCCGCGCCCAGGCGGGCAGTCTCGGCGTCACGGTCGCCCCGCCCGCGGTCATCGCCTCGCCGGCACGGGCTAGCGCTTCCAGCCGGATCATCGCGAGAGCCATCCCGTCGCGGCCGGAGCGGATCTCGCCGACCTCCTTGCCGTCGCTGATCACCGGGGTGCCAGGGGGCGGCAGGGGTCCCTCGACGATGACGGGCATGAGACGCTTCCGCACCAGTCCCCGGTAGCGAGTGCGTGCCGTCAGCTCTTGACCGAGGTAGCAGCCCTTGTCCCAGTCGATGCCGTTGAGCTCGGCGAAGCCGTTCTCGAGCAGGATCGCCTTGCCGACCTCGAGGTCGCGGCTGCCGTCGGGAAGACCGAGCGCGATCCGGCGGCGGTCGTAGTCCTCGGGCGCGGCCGGCACGCATCCGACCCGCTCGAGGATGGCCGAGGCGTCTCCCCGCTGCAGGACCAGACGCACGCCGATCGCGGCGAGGCGCGGATCGACATAGGCGGTGCCGCCGACGAAGCCCGCGGCGGCGCCCGGCTCAGGCGCAAGCCCGAAGCACAGCTCGGCGCCCTCGCCGAAGGCGGCGAAGACGGCGTGGGTCTGCGACCGATCGGCCAGCGCGACACGGGAGCGGAGGCGATAGACCGTGAGCAGGCGCACCAGGTCGGCGGCGCGGCCGCGCTCGCACTCGAGCAGCAGGGTGCCGTTGCTCTCGGCGATGAAGAAGTCGTGGAGGTACTTGCCCTGGGGGGTGAGAAAGGCGGCGTGGATCGCGCGGGCGGCGCTTACCCGCCGCACGTCGTTGGACACCAGCCCCTGCAGGAAGTCGCGGGCGTCGGCGCCGTCGACGCCGATCACGCCACGATCGTCCAAACGGGCCCAGGAAGCGGTCGCGGCCATCGCGGCTTGTCCCTTGCGCAGCCGACCGCCTCGATGGCGGTCAAGGCGCTCCTACAATTGGTCGGATTCCGCGGTGAGGCAAGTGTCGGGTTGCCGGCCTTGGCATCCCGGCAGCCCTGTGCTAGGCGGAGGCGTCCATGCGGGACCACGATCGACCATGACCGTCCTACCAGTGACCGCCGGCGGCCCGGGGAGAGCCGGCCGAAGCCCGATGCCGCCGCCGTGAGGATGCTGTTCATCACGTCGACGCGCATCGGCGATTCCGTGCTGTCGACGGGCCTTCTCGACCATTTCATCCGCCACCACCCCGCGCTCCGCGTGACCATCGCCTGCGGGGCGCCGGCGGCGGGGCTGTTCGAGGCCGTGCCCGGGCTGGAGCGAATCCTGGCCCTCGAGAAGCGGCGGCTGTCGCTGCATTGGGCCGGGCTGTGGACGCGCTGCGTCGGCCGGACGTGGGATGTCGTCGTTGATCTCCGCAATACGCCGATCTCGTACGCGCTCCGGGCAAGGCGCCGGCTTCGCCTCGGCCGCGTCGACGCCACGCGGCACCGGGTGGTCGGCCTCGCCCGCATCCTCGGCCTGGAGGCCGAGCCGCCGCCGCCCCGGATCTGGGTCACCGCCGCCCACCGTCGCCTCGCCTGCCGCCTCGTCCCGGAGGGGCCGCCGGTGCTCGCTCTCGGCCCGACCGCCAACTGGGCGGCGAAGATCTGGCCGGCGGCCTCGTTCGCGAAGCTGGCCGGGCGCCTCACTGCGGCCTCGGGGATTTTGCCCAAGGGACGCATCGCCGTCTTCGGCCACGCCAACGAGCGGGAGCTCGCCTTGCCCGTCCTCGGCGCGCTCCCGCGGGAGCAATGCCTCGATCTCGTCGGCCGCCTCTCGCTGCTCGAGGTCTATGCGTGCCTGGAGCGATGTGTGCTCTACGTCGGCAACGACTCCGGGCTAATGCATCTGGCCGCCGCGGCCGGAATTCCGACGCTCGGCCTGTTCGGTCCCAGTCGCGAGGAGGCCTACGCCCCGTGGGGGCCGCTCGCCGACACCGTCCGGCCGCCGGTTTCCTACGACGAGATCTTCCCCCGCGACTTCGACCACCGCCGCACAGGGACGCTAATGCAGGGTCTCAGCATCGACCGGGTCGAGGACGCGGCGCGGGCGCTGTGGGCACGGGCAGAGGGCAGAGCGGCGTGACCGGCCCGTCGCTGTCGGCGCTCGTCGTCGCCCACAACGAGGAGGAGCGTCTGGCCGCCTGTCTCGAGGCCCTGCGGTTCGCCGACGAGATCGTCGTCGTCCTCGACCGCTGCACCGACGGCTCCCGGGCCATCGCGGCGCGCTTCACCGACCGTCTGGTCGAAGGCGCGTGGGAGGTGGAAGGACGGCGTCGCAATGCCGGGATCGAGGCCTGCCGGGGATCCTGGATCGTCGAGGTGGACGCCGACGAGCGGGTCCCCCCGGCGCTCGCCGACGAGATCCGGGCAACGGTGGCGGCCTCGGCCTGGGATTGGCACCAGCTGCCGGTGGACAACTACATCGGCAGTCGCCTGGTCCGCTGGGGCTGGGGCGGTTCGTTCGGCACCACGTCGGTGCCGCGGCTGTTCCGGAAAGGATCCAAGGCATGGGGCGATCAGCGCGTGCACCCGGCGCTGACCTGGCGCGGACGGCAAGGGCCCAAGCTCGGCAATGCGCTTCAGCACCATGTCGACCGCGACCTCTCCGACATGATCCGCCGACTCGACCGGTACACGACGCTGCGCGCTTTGGATCTCCGGGATGCCGGCGACCCGGGCACCCTCGCCGCCAACGTGCGGCGTCTTCTCTCGCGCTTCTTCAAGTGCTACGTGGTGCGCAAGGGCTATCGCGAAGGCGGATGGGGTCTCGTCATCGCGCTGTTCGCCGGGCTCTATCCGCTGATCTCGCACCTCAAGGCAACGCTGGAGGACGACGGCCGGTGAACCTGGATCTCGGGACCTGGGAGAGGGTCGGGCCCTGATGCGCGTGCTGCAGGCGATGGCCGGCGCTGCGTTCGGTGGTGCCGAAGCCTTCTTCATGCGGCTGGTGCCCGCGCTCAGCCGCGCCGGCGTGGAGCAGCGCGTCGTCATCCGCGCCCATGGCCGGCGGAGTGAGGCGCTGGCCCAGGACGGCCTCGAACCGGTCGAGGTTGCGTTCGGCGGCCCCTTCGATGTCGGCACGCGATGGCGGCTCTGGCGCGAGATCCGCCGGTTCCGCCCGCAGGTGGTGATGACGTGGATGAACCGGGCGACCATGCTGTGCCCGCACGGCCCCTTCGTCCACGTCGCCCGGCTCGGCGGCTACTACGACGCCAAGTACTACCGCAAGTGCGATTACCTCGTTGCCAACACCGAAGACATCGTCGAGCACCTGGTCGAGAGCGGCTTTCCGCGTGACCGCGTCCATCACCTCCCCAACTTCGTCGCCGGCGAACGGGCTCAGCCGGCCGCACGGCGACCGCTCTATACGCCCGCGGCGGCGTCGGTGGTGCTGGCGCTCGGGCGCCTGCACCCGAACAAGGGCTTCGACGTGCTGATCCACGCCCTCGCCCATCTCCCCGAGGCCTATCTGTGGATCGCCGGCGAGGGCCCGGAGCGCCGAGCGCTCGAGAAGCTGGCGGCAAGGCTCGCGGTCAAGCCGAGGGTGCGCTTCCTCGGCTGGCGCGACGATGTTCCTTCGCTGCTCGCCGCCTCGGACGTGTTCGTCTGTCCGTCGCGGCACGAACCGCTTGGCAACGTCGTTCTCGAGGCCTGGGCGCAGGCGGTGCCGGTGGTCGCCGCCGCCAGCCAGGGGCCCGGCGCGCTGATCACCGATCGCAGGAACGGCATCCTGGTGCCGGTCGACGATGCCGTCACCCTCGCCGACGCCGTCCGCTACGTCCTCAACAACAAGGCGGCGGCGGCACACCTCGCCGCCAACGGCCGGGCGGCCTACGAGGCCGGCTTCACCGAGGCCCGCGTCGTCGCCCGCTACGTCCAGTTCTTCGCGCAGGTCGCGGAGACGGCCTGATGTGCGGCATCGCCGGCGTGATGGCTGTACCCTGCGCCCAGCCGCTGGCCGCGGTCTTGCAGAAGCTCGCCGACGCACTCGCCCACCGCGGCCCCGACGGCCGCGGCCGCTATCTCGCCGGCAACGTCGGCATGGTCCACACCCGCCTCGCCGTGGTCGATCTGGAGACCGGTGACCAGCCCCTCTACGCCCAGCCCGAGGACGACACCTCGGGCGAGGCATGGGTCGCCCTGGTCGCCAACGCCGAGATCTACAACGACCTCGAGGTGCGCGAGCGGCTCGGCCCGAAGCGCTTCGTCACGCGCTCCGACTGCGAATCGCCGCTCCATCTCTATCTCCGTCACGGCGAGACCTTCGCCGATCATCTGCGCGGCATGTACGCGATCGCCATCCATGATCCGCGCCTCGGCAAGGGTGAGCCCGGCCGTCTGATCCTCGCCCGCGACCCGTTCGGCATCAAGCCGTTGTATTACGCGGAGACCAATGCCGGACTCGCCTTCGCCTCCGAGCCGCAGGCGCTGATCGCCGCGGGCATCGTCGATCCGCTGCTGCGACCGGAGGCCGGCGACGAGCTTCTGCAGCTCCAGTTCACCACCGGCCGGCCGACGCCGTTCGCTGGAATCGAGCGGGTTCTGCCCGGCGAGACGATCGTCATCGAGGAGGGAGCCATCGTCGCCCGGCGGCGGCGCCCGGCGCTGCCCGGCGGTTCGCCCAGGGCTTTGCCCGAGGAGACCGCGCTCCGCGAGCTCCGGACCGTGCTCGCCGACAGCGTCCGGCTGCACCAGCGCTCGGACGTGCCCTACGGGCTGTTCCTGTCGGGAGGCGTCGATTCGTCGGTGGTGCTGGCGATGATGGCCCGGCTCAACGACCGGCCGGTGCTCGCGTTCACCGCCGCTTTCCCGGGCGCGGCCGTGCACGACGAGCGGGAGCAGGCGCGCGTGGTGGCCGGCGCGGCGGGCGCCCGCCACGTCGAGGTGGAGGTCGGCGAGGGCGACTTCTGGACCCTGATGCCGCGGATCGCCGCGTGCATGGACGATCCGTGCGCCGACTACGCCGTCCTCCCGTCGTTCAAGCTCGCCGCGGCCGCCCGCGAGGCCGGCATCAAGGTCGTGCTCACCGGCGAAGGCGGCGACGAACTGTTCGCCGGCTACGGCCGCTATCGCCGCGCGCTTCGGCCGCGGCTTCTCGGCGGCCGGCCGATGCGCTTTCGCGGCATCTTCGACGGCCTCGGCGTGCTCAGGGACGGCGGCCGCTGGCGTCTCGGCATCGCCGCCGCCGAAGACGAGGCGAAGCGGCCCGGCCGCACGCCGCTGCAGGTGGCGCAGGCGGTGGACTGCGCCGACTGGCTGCCCAACGACCTGCTGGCCAAGCTGGACCGCTGCCTGATGGCCCACGGCGTCGAGGGCCGCGTGCCGCTCATCGATCCGGCCGTCGCCACGTTCGCCTTTCTCCTCCCCGACGACCACAAGATCGGCGGCGGCATCGGCAAGCGGTTGTTGCGGCGGCTGGTCGAGCGGGAGCTGGCGGCGGCGCGGCCGTTCGCTCGCAAGCGTGGCTTCACCGTGCCGGTTCAGGCGTGGATCGCGAGCCGGGCGGCGACGCTGGGGCCCCTGGTCGCCGGCGAGCCCGGGGTCGACAACGCCTGTCGGCCGGGTGCGGCACGGCGCCTGTTCCAGGCTGCCGCCGGCGGCAACCGGCGGCTCGGGCAGGCAGCGTGGACGCTCCTGTTCTATGCCCTCTGGCACCGGCGGCATGTGCTCGGGAAGCCGCCGGGGCCGGACATCGAGGCGACCCTGGCCGACCCTGCGTGAGGAGACGATCGTGGACCACTTCATCGCCGACGACGGTCAACGGATCCACGTGAGCGTCACCGGCGCTGGCCCGCCGCTGGTCCTGCTCCACGAATGGGCGTCGAGCCATCAGGTTTGGCGGCCGGTGGCGAAACGGCTCGAGCATGGCTTTCGGGTCTTCGCCTGGGACGCCCGCGGTCACGGCGGCCACGCCCTCGAAGGCCAGGATGCGGTGACGGTCGGCCGCATGGCCCGCGACCTCGCCAAGCTGCTCGACCATTACCGCCTCGATCGCCCGGTCGTCGTCGGCCATTCGATGGGCGCGCTGACGCTCTGGGAGTATATCGGCCGATACGGCTGCACGCGACTGGGCCGGCTCTGCATCGTCGACCAGTCGCCGCGGCTGATCACCGACGCCGACTGGCGCCTCGGCATCAACGGCGACTGGCCGGCGGACCGGGACGCGCAGTTCGTCCAGAACATGGAGACCGACTTCGTCGAGACCGTGGTCAAGCTGGTGGCGCTCGGCAAGAACGAGCGGGCCAGACGGCGCTTCCTGGACCCCAAGGACGGGCTGTGGCGGCTCCGCGCCTACCTCGAGACGCTGGAGCCCGCGCCTCTGATCCAGATCTGGAGGAGCCTCGCCGCCGCCGACTACCGGCCGGTGCTGCCGACCATCGACGTGCCGACGCTGCTCGTCTACGCCACCGAGAGCAACTACTACGGCGTCGAGACCGGCGAGTACGTCCGGCGGTCGATTCCGGACGCGCGCCTCGAGGTCTACGACGGCGCCGATCACCTGCCGCACGTCGCCGATCCCGAGCGATTTGCTCGCGACCTCCGGACGTTCGCCGGCGTTGCCGCCGGCTGACGGGTGCGGCCCGGCAAGGATTTACCCGTAATAATTGCAATTATCCCTTGATCCGGGTATGATGCGCTGCACGCGCGACCGCCGGTCTCGGACCGGCCGAGGCCGCGCCGAAGGGACACTGAACCGGAGGAGGCCATGCACGGACTGTCGACCAGGCTCGCCGGCCTGTTGGCCGCGGCCGCGCTGATGCCGCTGGCGGGCGTCGCGCTCGCCGGCCAGCAACCCTACGTCGCTTACGTCGGCGACGACCAGGCGGTGCCGAGCTTCTACACCAGCGAGAAGCATCGTCAGTTCCTGCATGCCAACACCGCTCCGGTCTACGACGTCGAGACCTGGACCTCCCAGCACCCCGCCAACGCTCCCGAGGTGTGCGACGCCTCCGGGACCGCAATGACCAACGCCAACGCGCTGACGCCGCACGGCAATGCCGGCTGGTACCAGTGGGCCATCGTGCTGCCGATGAAGCCGCGGGGCAATCTCGCCATCGCCATCCAGTGCGGCGTCCTCAAAGACAACGCGCGTCTGTTCCTCGGCACCGCCGCCATCACGCTCTGTGCGGGCGAGATGGGCGAGCGGCTCGGCAACGGCTTCTGCAGCGGCGCCGCCACCGTCGCCGGCAACAACCCGGTGAACGCCGGGTGGCTTCCGAAGATCCAGGCGATCGCGGTGCCCGGCCCGCACAACTCCTTCATCCCGTTCACGATGACGGCGTACCGCGCGGTCGGATCCCATGGCCTGAGCACGGCCGCGGGCGGCAAGCTGACGAACTCGGCGTCGCTGCAGGTGCTCGACGGCAGCGACAACCGCACCCGGGTGGTGCTCAAGGCCTGCCAGGACAAGTCCGTTCTGGTCAAGATCCCGGTCGCCGGCCAGGTCAACGCCCTGGGCGAGGTGGAAGCGGACCTCGAGGGCGGCGACGTCGTCCTGGTCAGGATGACGGTGCCGAAGGGCCACTCGATGGACCTCTACTGCCACCGCCACTCGCTGCGCATCGAAGGCAACGGCGACCCCCAGACCCTCCTGCCGTAGCGCGCCTTCGCGGACAGCACTCCCCGGAGACGGCCCTCCGTCACCGGCAGTACGGACGGCGCTCGGCTAATGCCCGCCGAGATCGTTCCACTCCGGCAGCAGCACGATGCTGTTGGGGTTGAACCCGGCGTTCTTCAGGGTGCCCATGCTGGCCACGACCTGCATGGCCTCGAGGTCGACGACCGTGACCGAGCCCTCGCTCATCCCCGGCAGATTGAGAAGCGCGTTCTGCACGAAGCCGAACCGGCCGTCCTTGGTGAGCGCCACGTGGTGGGCGCCCTCGGCGGCCGGCAGGCTTGTGATCAGCGCGGGCGCCATCGGCCCCTTCGACAGATCGAAGACGTGCAGGTGGCCGGGCTTCGCCGTCGTCACGTAGAGCCGGTCGACCGCCTGATTGAAGTACATCTCGAGCGGCACGCCGATGTTCATCGGGTTGAAGTCGAAGACCTGGGCCGCGTCGAAGTCCCGCGTCTCCGGATTCCAGCGCAGCGCCCACAGGCTGCCGCCGAACATGTTGGTGCTGTAGATCACCGGCGGGTTCGATCCGGGCACGCGCAGCAGTTCGACCGGCGCTTCGCCGGCCTTTCCTGGCTTGTTGGACAGCCGGATGCGCCTCAGCTCCCTGCCGGTGCTGGCCTCGACCACGATCACCTCGTCGCGGACGTCCTTGAGATCGCCGCTGACCGTGCTGGTGACGATGATCCGATCGACCTCGTCGACGACGGCGAGACCGTGCGGATACGAGTCGGGCAGCTCGACGACGCGCTTCACCGTGTCCGTCGCCACGTCGCCTTCGATGTAGCGGGCGGACATCATGCAGGTGATGTACCAGGTTCGATTGTCGGCGGTGAAGATGACGTCCTCGCCGAGCCTGCAGTCCGGCAACTCGACGCGCCTGAGCCGGTAGGGATAGCGGTCGAGATCGAAGACGTGCAGCACCGACTGGCCGAGGGCCGTGAGATAGGCCTTGCGCTGCTCGCGGTCATAGAAGATGTGATGGGCGACGAGATCAGGCGGCAGCGGGATGTCCATCAGGATGGTGCCGAACGCCGGCGAGTCGGGATCGACGTCGATGACGGCGATGCCTTCCCGGCGCGGCGTCTCGCCGCCGAGCTTCAACGCCTTCAGCGATTCGGGCGTCTTGCTCTCGTAGTTCATCATGGCGAGGATCTCGGCCTCCGCCGGCACCGCCCACAGCAGTGCGGCGCCGACCGGCAGGACGGACCAAATGCGATGCTTTTTCATCGACTTCCCTCCCTTCGTGTTCTAAGCTTGTCGCGATTGATCGCGAGTAATAATTATTATAGCACGATGCCGCAGCGGCGTATACTTTGGGCAAGCCGGCGCCGCACGTTGATCGGCGCGCTCGCCTTCTGCCTATGGTGGCCGCCGCGGGGCGACGTCCACGCCGACGAGACGAGGCGGTTCTCGGTCGCCGTCCGGGGCGGCCGCGTCGCCGACGAGCAGCGAACGCTGCGGGTCCGCGAGGGGGATCGCGTCGAGATCGCGTTCACCAGCGACCGCGCGCTCTTGCTGCATCTGCATGGCATCGACATCGAGACGACGGTAACGCCCGGGCGGCCGGGAGTTATGGCGTTCGATGCCGCCGTCACCGGCCGGTTCCCGGTCGAGGCCCACAACGGCGGCGGCCGCGGCGGCCTCGTCTACGTCGAGATCCATCCGCGCTAGGGGACTTGGTATGACCGGTCGCGCCGCCGTCGCCGCCGCAGCGATGGCCGCGGCTCTCTGCATCGCCGCGCCGCCGGCCGGCGCGCACGCCTTCGGACAGCGCTACGACCTGCCATTGCCGCTCTGGCTCTACACCACCGGCGCCGGAGCGACGGTCGGGCTGTCGTTCGCCGTCATCGCCCTGTTCCTCCGCCCCGGGGTCGGTGATCGGCATCTGCCGTCGGTCGATCTGCTGCGCCTTCCGGCCCTCCGCTGGCTCGGCGACGGCTGGGTGGCATCGGCGGCGGAAGCGGTCTCCGTCGCCCTCTTCGCCCTCGTCCTCGCCGCCTGCTTCATCGGCGATCCCGAGCCGTTCGACAACGTGGCGCCCACCTTCGTATGGGTCGTGTGGTGGGTCGGGCTGGCGTTCGTGTCGGCGCTGGCGGGAAACCTCTGGGACCTGGTGAACCCGTGGCGCATCCTGTTTCGTTGGGCCGAGAGGCGCCTCGGCGCCGGCCGCGCGCGCCGCCCCTATCCCGCCCGCCTCGGCCACTGGCCGGCGGTGGTGCTGTTCCTCGCCTTCGCCTGGATGGAGCTCATCTCCGAGGGCGCCGAGAAGCCTCGCACGCTCGGCGTTCTGATCGTCGCCTATTCGGCGATCACCTGGTGGGGCATGGCGCGCTTCGGCTGCGAGACCTGGCTCCGCCACGGCGAGGTCTTCTCGGTCGCCTTCGGCGTCCTCGCCCGCTTCGCGCCGCTCGCCGGCGGCGGCGGCAGGCTGAGGCTCAGGCTGCCGTCGAGCGGACTTGTAACCGACCGCCCGATCTCCCTGTCCTGCATCTGCTTCGTTCTCCTCATGCTCACCACCGTCACCTTCGACGGCATCCTGGAGACGCCGTTCTGGCAGTCGGTGCTGGCCTGGGTGTCCGAAAGCCGGGCGCTCAGGGGGCCGTTGGTCGTCCTGCAGCGCGCCGGCGTCGATCTGCTCGTCCTCCTCGAGACCCTTGCCCTGCTTGTCCTTCCCGGCGTGTTCGCGGCCGTCTATCTGGCGGTGAGCCGGCTGATCGCCGCCGCCGGCGGCGGGCGGCTGGCGGTTTCCGCCGTCGCCGGTCATTTCGTGCTGACGCTGGTGCCGATCGCCATCGCCTATCACCTGTCGCACTATCTCTCCTACCTGCTGATCGCCGGCCAGGGCATCATCCCGCTCGCCTCCGACCCGTTCGGCTTCGGCTGGGACCTGTTCGGCACCGGGAGCCACCGCATCGACCTCGGCATCGTCACTGCGAAAACGGTGTGGTGGGTGGCGGTGTCGGCGATCGTCGCCGGCCACGTCGTCGCCGTCCTCCTCGCCCACGTCATCGCGCTCCGCGTGTTTCCGACGCCCCGCCGGGCGCTGCTGAGCCAGCTGCCGATGCTGGTGCTGATGGTCGGCTACACGATGCTGAGCCTGTGGATCCTCTCCCAGCCGATCGTCGCCTGAGCGGCCTCGCCGCCCTGCCTCGCCACCCTGCCTCGCCACCCTGCGTTGAGGGCGGGGCGGAGATCTGGTAGCCTCGAACACGTCATGCCCAAGGTGCGGATCGTCGCCGACTACTGCTCGCGGGGCTATCGCATCCTCGAAGGCGGCGCGCGAACCTTGGGCGCGCTGCCGGTGAGCGCGGCGCTGCTCGCCCGCATCCAGGTCTGGAACGACGACTTCGAAACGAACTGCCATCCCGCCGCCTACGAGGACATCTCGGGCATCCGCTTCGACTTCGTCGCGTTCGCCCGCGAGGGCCTGGAGATCGCCCGGGCGGTGAAGCGGGAGCTGCCGGGCTGGACGGTCACCTACTGGGACGAGTCCCTCGACTGGTATCTCGCTCGCGAGCCGAGGACCTACCGCCCGGCCCAGGCCGAGTACGAGATCACGCGGGCGGACGCCTTCGGCAGAGAACCGCGGGGGTCGGCCGGGGTCAGCCGGCCCGCTCGCGCGCGAGGCTGCGGTTGACCTCGCTGACCTGGCCGTTGAGCGTCCACAGGTCGTAGAGGTAGCCCAACAGGAACAGCCCGGCGGTCAAGAACCAGACGAGCGCGGTGATCCACTTGCCGAGATAGAGCCGGTGGGCGCCGAAGATGCCGAGGAACGTCAGCAGGATCCACGCGAGGGAGTAGTCCTTCGGGCCGTCCTCGTAGCGGAGATCGGCGGCGCGGTCCATGGCCGGGATCAGGAACAGGTCAACGATCCAGCCGATCAGCAACAGGCCCAGGGTGAAGAACCAGAGGGTGCCGGTGACCGGCCGCCCGTAGTAGAAGCGGTGGGCGCCCATGAAGCCGAAGATCCAGAGGATGTAGCCCACCGCCTTCGAGTGGGTGTCGCCCCGGGCGTGGCCGAGCAGCGTGTCCCGTGCCGACACGCGGGCCGCCCCCTACTCGGCCGCCGGCCGCTCGGCGGCCTTGGCGCCGGTCCAGCCCAGGTCCGGGCGCGGAGCCGGCGCCATCTCCTCGGCGAGGCGGCGGCGGACTTCGCCCGGCGAGCCGGTGTGCCGGGCCAGCAGGCTGTAGGCTACGGGGACGACGAAGAGGGTGAACAGGGTGGCGGCGAGGACGCCCGCGCACACCACGGTGCCGATCACCGCGCGTGTCTCGGCACCGGCACCGGAGGCGAGGATAAGGGGCACGGCGCCGGCCGCGGTGGTGATGCCGGTCATCACGATCGGCCTCAGCCGGACCCGCGAGGCTTCGAGGATCGCTTCGTCGAAGGGGATGCCACGATCCCGCAGCTGGTTGGCGAACTCGACGATCAGTATGCCGTTCTTGGCGGCGAGCCCGACCAGCATGATCAGCCCGATCTGGGTAAAGATGTTGAGGGTGCCGCCGGTGAGGTAGAGCCCCAACAGCGCGCCGGCCATCGCCAGCGGCACGGTGAGCATGATGACGAATGGATGCACGTAGCTTTCGAACTGGGCGGCGAGGACGAGGAAAACGACGACGAGGCCGAGCACGAAGACGAAGGCGAGCGAACCGCCGGCGGTCCTGAAGTCGCGCGACTGACCCTTGTAGTCGATGATCACCGTCGGCGGCAGATGCTCGCGCACCAGCCCTTCAAGGAAGGCCAGCGCCTCGCCCAGGGTGTAGCCGTCGGCGAGATTGGCCTCGATGGTGATCGCCCGCACCCGGTTGTAGCGGTTGAGCGTCTGCGACGCCGCGAACTCGTCGATGGTGACCAGGCTTGCGAGCGGGACCAGCGCGCCGGTGCGATGCGAGCGGACGTAGATGTTCTCGATGTCGCTCGGGGTGCGCTGGGTGCCCCGCTCGCCCTCGAGGATGACGTCGTACTCCTGGCCGGCTTCGATGTAGGTGGTGACGCGGCGCGAGCCCAGGACCGTCTCCAGGGTGCGGCCGATGGTGCCGATGTGGATGCCGAGGTCGCCCGCGCGGTCGCGGTCGATGACGAGCCGCACCTGCGGCTTCGTCTCCTTGTAGTCGTGGTCGATATCCGTGAGGCCGGGATTGTCGGCATTGATCTTGGCGATCAGGAGATCGCGCCAGGCGGCAAGCTCCTCGTAGGTGCCGCCGCCGAGGACGAACTGGACCGGCTTGGCGAGGCGCGGGCCGAAGCCCCGACGCATCACGGGCACGGCGCCCACCCCGGGGAGATCGGCGACGCGCTGGCGGACGTCGTCCATGATCTCCCAGCCGGAGCGGCGCAGAGACCAGTCGTTGAGGACGAAGACGACGATGCCCGTGTTGAAGGCCTGGAGGCTTCCGAACTGGCGGGGCGCGCGCACGAGAAGGCGGGTCACCTCGTCCGCCTCGACCAGCGGCATCATGCGCCGCTCGATCTCGTCCATGTACCTCTCGATGTAGGCGAAGGAGGCGCCCTCCGGCCCGTGGACGAGGAGGAAGAACGCGCCGCGGTCCTCCTTGGGCGCGAACTCGCCGGGAATCTGATGGTAGAGCCAGACGGCGCCGGCAAGCAGGGCGAGGAACGCCCCGACGACCACCGCGGGCCAGCGAAGGGCGAAGGAAAGCGCCCGGACATAGGCCCGGCGGGCCGTCGCGAAGGCGCGCTCGACGGCGTGCTCCGTCCGGGTGTCGCCGCCGCGCGCCTTCAGCACCTTCGACGCGATCACGGGTGACAGCGTCAGCGCCACCAGGCTCGAGAATCCGACCGCCGCCGCCATCGTCAGCGCGAACTCGCTGAACAGCCGCCCGAGGTCGTCCTCGAGAAACGCGATCGGCACGAACACGGCGATCAGCACCAGCGTCGTCGCGACCACGGCGAAACCGACCTGGCGGGTGCCGTTGTAGGCGGCGACCAGCGGCGTCTCGCCCTCTTCGATGCGCCGGTGGACGTTCTCCACGACGATGATGGCGTCGTCGACGACGAGACCAATGGCCAGAACCAGCGCCAACAGGGTCAGGAGATTGATCGAGAACCCGAGCACGTAGAGGACTATGAAGGCGGCGATGAGCGACACCGGGACGGCGACCGCCGGGACCAGGGTCGCCCGGACGCCGCCAAGGAACAGGAAGATGACGGCGACGACCAGCAGGGTCGCGATGGCGAGCGTCTTATAAACCTCGAAGATGGCGCCCTCGATGAACACGCTGATGTCGTAGCTCTGCTTGATCTCCATGCCCATGGGAAGGGTCGGGTTGAGGAGCGCCGCCTCGTCGCGCGCCGCCCGGGTGACGGCGAGGGTGTTAGCCTTCGACTGCTTGATGATGCCGATCCCGACCATCGGAGTGCCGTTGCCGCGGAAGAAGGTGCGGTGCTCGACCGCGCCCCTCTCCACCCGCGCCACGTCGCCGAGCCGCATGAGGTAGCCGTCCCGGCCCTGGCCGAGAACCAGCCGGCGGAAGTCGTCGGGCGTGCGGAAGCTGCGCTCGACGCGGACGGTGAACTGGCGCTCCACGGACTCGATGCTGCCGGCCGGAAGCTCGATGTTCTCGGCGCGGAGCGCCTCCTCGACGTCGGAGACGGTGAGCCCGCGCGCCGCCAGCGCCGTTCGATCGAGCCAGATCCGCATCGCGTAGTTGAGCCCGCCGCCGATGCGCACCCTTGCCACCCCGTCGAGCGCCGAGAAGCGGTCGATCAGGTACCGGTTGGCGTAGTCGGTGAGCTCGAGGACGTCCATGCGGTCGCTGACCAGGTTGAGCCACATGATGACGTCCTCGTTGGAGTCCGCCTTGGCGATCTCCGGGGGATCCGCCTCGTCGGGAAGCTCGCCGAGGATCCGCGAAACGCGGTCGCGGACGTCATTGGCGGCGGCGTCGATGTCGCGGTCGACGTTGAACTCGATGGTGATTCGCGAGCGCCCGTCCTCGCTTCGCGATTCGATGAACTTGATCCCCTCGATGCCGGCGATGCGGTCCTCGATGAGCTGGGTGATGCGCGTCTCGACGACGCTGGCGGCGGCGCCGGGATAGACCGTGTCGACGGAGACGACCGGCGGGTCGATGTCCGGGTACTCCCGCAACGGCAGGCGCTCGAAGGCGACGAGACCGAAGGCGACCAGCAACAGGCTGATCACCGAGGCGAAGACCGGGCGGGTGACGGCGACGTCGGAGAGGATCACGGCTAGCCTCCCGAACCCGGCGCCGGCCCGGCGCCCGCAGGGCCGGCGACCGGCTCGCCGGCCACGACCGTGACCCTCTGGCCGGGCGTCAGGTGCAGGGAGCCGTGGGTGACCACCGTCTCGCCCGCGGCGAGGCCGCTGACGATCTCGACCTCGCCCGGACGGCGGGCGCCGATCTCGACCGCGCGCGCCTCCACGGTGTGGCCATTGCTCTCGGCAACCACGAACACGGTGTTGCCGCGCCCGCGGGGCACCAGCGCCTCCTCGGGCACGACGACCGCCTGCCGCGGGCTCTTGAGCAGCTCGATGGTCATCAAGAGCCCCGGCCTCAGCCCGCCGTCGGCGTTCGGCACCTCGGCACGGACGACGATCGAACGGGTCACCGGATCGACGCGGGTATCGACGCTCTTGATCTCGCCCTCGAAGCGGCGCGCTCCGAAGGCGGGCACCGTGCCGACGATCGGCAACCCCGGCCTGAGCGTGGCGAGATAGACGTCGGGAACGGTGATGTCGACCTTGATCACGCCGAGGTCGTCGAGGGTGGTGATCATGTCGCCGGGCTTGACCAGGGCGCCGACGCTGAGGTTGCGCAGGCCGACGACACCGGCGAACGGCGCCCGGATGACGCGATCGGCGATGCGCGCGCGGATGGCCTGGACCTCGGCCTCGGCCTGGCGCAGCGCGGCGCGCCGCTCGTCGAGCTGCGCCGTCGCCGTGAACTGGCGGCGCTCGAGCTGCAGCGCCCGCTCGTACGCGAGCCGGCGCTCGGTGGCCACCGCCTCGGCGGCGGCGAGATCGGCCTCTTCCTCGAAGGTGTCGAGAACGACCAGGATGTCGCCGGCGGCGACGCTGCTGCCGTCCTCGAAGCGGATCTCGACGACCTTCGCGGTGACCTTCGCGGCGATCTCGACGCTTTCGTTGGCCCGCGTCGTTCCCAGCGCCTCGACGCGATCGACGATCTCGGCAAGGCGGGCGGTGGCGACGATGACCGGCTGAGCCCCTTCGGGCCCGGCCGCCCGCTGCTGCCCGAAGGCCACCGGCACAAACGTCGCAACCGCGAAAACGGCCGCCAAGCCCATGGACGATCTCTTGAACCTCAGGGCAGTGCTCCGCCGAAACCACCGTTGCCGAGGGCAATACAACACGTGGCATTATATGCGCGCTGGCGTGCAACTGCGCCATCGCGATTGCACTCGGGCGGCTGCTCCGCATGCGAATCCGTCTTCTCTTACCCCCGAAAACGGGTGTAACACCCTCCGCAATCGTGGATCCCGCCAAGATGGAGCCGATCATGTCTGAAGTGCACTCGGCCTTCGCGCGCCTTACTGTGCTTGCTGCCCTCGCCGTGACCGCGGCGTGCACGCACCCGGCGCGCTCGCCCGCCGTGCCCCATGAGCTGACGACGCAGGCAACCGTTCCCGGCATGCCGGGCGTGCGCTACTGGTTCGACGCCGATCCGCAGCCGATGATCCGGGACGCCCTTGCGTCCTTCGAGCGCGAGCGGGCCTATCTCGTGCGCTCCGGTCATCGCGGCGATCTGCCGCCCGCCAGCTTCCTCGCCGTTTCTGGAGGGGGCGACAACGGCGCCTTCGGAGCCGGCCTCCTGGTCGGCTGGACCGAGGCCGGTACACGGCCCGAGTTCAAGGTGGTGACCGGCATCAGCACCGGCGCCTTGACCGCGCCGTTCGCGTTCCTGGGGCCCGACTACGACGACCAGCTCAAGGCCGTCTATACCACCATCTCGGCCAAGGACGTCGCCGAGGAACGAAGCTTCCTCGCCGCCCTCTACGACGACGCGATGGCTGACAACCGGCCACTCTGGAACACGGTCAGCCGCTATGCGACCGAGGACATGCTCAAGGCGATCGCGTACGAGTATGAGGAGAAGGGCCGCCTCCTGCTGATCAGCACGACCGACCTCGACGCCCGGCGCGCCGTGATCTGGAACATGGGCGCGATCGCGGCGAGCGGGCATCCCGAGGCGCTGACGCTGTTCCGGCGCATTCTCGTCGCCTCGGCCGCCATTCCGGGCATCTTCCCGCCGACGATGATCGATGTCGAGGTCGACGGAAAGACCTTTCAGGAGATGCACGTCGACGGCGGCGCCATGGCGCAGGTGTTTCTGTATCCGCCGGGCCTGCATCCGGCCGCGGAAACGAGAAAACGCGGGCTCAAGCCGAGGGAACGGCATCTCTACATCATCCGCAACGCGCGCGTCGACCCGGACTGGGCGGCGGTCGAGCGGCAAACCTTGGACATCGTCGGCCGCGCCATCTCGTCTCTGATCCAGACTCAGGGGACCGGCGATCTCTATCAGATCTATCTCATCGCCGAGCGCGACGGCGTCGACTACAACCTCGCCTACATCGGGCGCGATTTCGTAGCCGCGCACACGGAGGAGTTCGACCCGGTGTTCATGAACGCGCTGTTCGACTACGGCTACCAGCTGGCACGCAACGGCTATCCCTGGCGCAAGCTTCCGCCCGGCTTCGAAGACGACACCGTCGCTTCCGGACGCTGACCCCGCCGCCCGCGGCATCGGTCAGCGACCGGGGTCCGCATTTCCCTGCCTCGCGGCAGGGTGACGGTGGCCCGAAGGCCGCCTTCCGGGCGGTTGGCAAGGCGGATCTCGCCGCCGTGGGCGCGCGCCGCGGCACGCACCACGGCGAGGCCGAGGCCCACGCCGCCGGTCTCGCGGCTGCGCGAGCCCTCGACGCGGTAGAACGGGTCGAACACGCGCTCGCGCTCGGCCTCCGGCAGCCCGGGCCCGTCGTCGTCGACGGTGACCGTCACCTCGGAGGCGCCGTCCACCAAGCGGACCCGAGCCGCGCCGCCGTAGGCAACGGCGTTGTCGACCAGGTTGGTGAAGGCCCGCCTGAGCGCCGTCATCCGGCCGTGGAACGGCAAGCGGTCCGGGCCATCGTAGGATGCCCGCTTGCCGGAGTCGGCGGCGTCGGCGACGACGGTCGCGAGGAGCGCCGCGAGATCGAGGGCGGCGGCCGGCTCGCGGGCGACGTCGTCGCGTGCGAACGCAAGCGTCGCCGCGATCATCGTCTCCATCTCGTCGAGATCGGCGAGCATCCTGGTGCGGGCGTCGGCGTCCTCGACGAACTCGGCGCGCAGCCGCATCCGCGTGATCGGGGTGCGCAGGTCGTGGGAGATGGCGGCGAGCATCTGCGTGCGGTCGCGGATCAGTCGTTGCAGGCGCGCCTGCATCTCGTTGAACGCCTTCGCCGCCGAACGCACCTCGCGGGGACCGGCCTCCGCCAGGGGCGGCGCGTCGACGTCGACCCCCAAGCGCTCGGCGCCGGCCGCCAGCATCGACAGCGGCTTGCTCGCCCGCCGGACCGCCCATGCCGAGACCGCGAGGGCGACCAGGGTCGTCGACAGGATCAGCGGAAAGAAGCGGCTCGCCCAGAACGGGCGAAACACCTCGAACGGGGTGCCGAAGCTGAGCCAGGTGCCGTCGGAGAGCCGCAGAGAACCGAAAAGGAGCTCGACGCCGACGTCATCGGAAGGCGTCCCCATCGGGTGCGTGCCGGGCCCGCGGCGGCCGCGGGCGGCGTCGCCGAGGCGCGGCAACGGGCCGTCGCCGGGGCTCCAGATGGCGAGCCTGAGATCAACCGGCTGATCCCCCGCCAACTCCTCCAAGAGCGCCCGGCGCACCAGGCGGGTGCGCCAGTCCTCGCGGTCGCGCTCGACCGCCGGCTCGGGCGACCATGCCAAGCGAAAGCCGCGGCGTGCGAGCGACCGGGCGACCCGCGGCCGCTCGCGGACGGCGGCCTCCTCGACGATCTGGGCGGCGGCGGCGACGCGCTCGGCGACGGCGCGGCCACGGGCGGTCGACAGCAGCTCTCCGCGCTCGCCCGAGTAGACGCCGAGGCCGATCGCCGTGGTCAGGACGAGGGCGGCGAGCACCACCAGGACCGTGCGACCGACCAGGGTGTCCGGCCACAGGCGCATCAGCGGCGCTCGACCTCGCAGGCGAACAGGTAGCCGCCGCCGCGGACGGTCTTGATCAGGCGCGGCGCGCGGGGGTCGGCCTCGATCTTGCGGCGAAGCCGGCTCACCTGGACGTCGATCGCGCGATCGAACGGCTGGGCGTCGCGTCCACGGGCGAGGTCGAGAAGCTGGTCGCGGGAGAGCACGCGGCCGGGATGGGTGGCGAAGGCGGCGAGCAGCCCGAATTCGCCGCCGCTGAGCGGCACCAGGAGACCCTCGGGCGAGATGAGCCCGTGGGAGCCGAGATCCAGCCGCCAGCCGGCGAAGGCAAGGACGCCGCCCTCGCTGTCCAGCCTGCCCGCCGCAACCCCGCGGGCGCGGCGCAGCACCGCCTTGATCCGCGCCAGAAGCTCCCGAGGGTTGAACGGCTTCGCGAGATAGTCGTCGGCGCCCATCTCGAGGCCGACGATACGGTCGATCTCTTCGCCCCGCGCCGTCAGCATGATCACCGGCAGGAGGGACTCGGCGCGGATGCGCCTGCACAGCGCGAGACCGTCCTCGCCCGGCAGCATGAGGTCGAGAACCACCAGGTCGATCGCCCCATCGCGGAGCGACTTCGCCATCTCACGGCCGTCGCCGGCCGTCGTCACCCGATAGCCCTCCTTGCCGAGGTAGCGGGCGAGAAGGCCGCGGATCTCGCGGTCGTCGTCGACGACGAGGATGTGCGGTGCGGCGTCCATGGCCCGCCAGTATAGGCAGCAGCGGCCTTGATCCTACGGATTTTCGGTAACGGAGCGTTGCCGCGCCGGCCTTTGCAACAGTCCGTTACAAAACCCGGGCCCTCCCGAAATCCTCCTGCAAACGAAGGGGCATAAGGTCATGCCATCGATGATCGGGCGCATGCCGCGCCCACCGACCACAGGAGGACACGATGAAACGCTCAACGATGACGGCAACCGCGGCGGCAGCGGCGCTCGCCGCGAGCCTGGCGGTGGCGGCACCGACGCTCGCCCGCGGCCCCGGCGGCGGCGCTGGCGGCGGACCCTGCCAGGAGCCGGGGCAGATGATGTTCGAGCGGTTCGACGCCGACAAGGACGGCGTGATCACGCGCGAGGAGGTGGAGCGGTACCATGCCGGCCGCTTCCAGCAACTGGACGCGGACGGCGACGGCAAGGTGACGGTCGAGGAGTTCACCGCGGGGATGCAGGTTTGGCGGGCGGAGAGGGCCTTCAGCCGCCTCGACGCGGACGGCGACGGCGTGCTCACCGAGGACGAGTTCCGCCAGCGGATGCAAGGCCGGGGCACGGGCCGAGGCGGCCGCCAGCGGTAAAGCGTTCCCTGGGCAGAGTCCGTCTCGGTTACGAATACCCGGACCGTTGCGTCCGGGTATTCTTCGCGTGGGTCCGACAGATCGCGGTGTCGTCCCGCCGCACGAGGCCGCGCTAGCGTGCTAAAGTGACGAGTGTCGGAACCGCGGAGGACACGTGATGCCACGGCGGCAAGGCGCCAGCGAGGATCTTCGAACGGCGCAAACGCGGCATGCACGCCGCATCCGCCAGGCCCGCGGCGAGATGCCGGCCGACCTCGTGATCAAGAACGCGCGGATCCTCGACGTCGTCACCGGGACGCTGGAACCGGGCGACATCGCGATCGCCGGCGACACCATCTTCGGCGTCTACGACGCGTATGCAGGAGACGCCGAGATCGAGGCAGGCGGCCTGATCGCCGTGCCCGGCTTCGTCGATACCCACGTCCACATCGAGAACACCATGGTGACGCCGGCGGAGTTCGATCGCGCCGCGCTGTCGCGGGGCACGACCACCGCCATCTGCGATCCGCGCGGGGCCGCCAACGTTCTCGGCGTCCCAGCGACCACGTACTTTCTCGACTGCGCGGGCGCGCTCGCGCTCGATCTGCGGGCGCAACTGCCGAGCTGCGTTCCGGCGACCGAGCTCGAGACCTCGGAGGCGCGCCTGGCGGCGGTGGACCGGTTGTCCTTCCGCGATCATCCCGCCGTCCTCGGGCTCACCGAGATGATGAACTTCCCGGGGCTGCTCCGCCGCGACAAGGGCGTTCTGGCCAAGCTCTCGGCGTTCGCCGGCAGGATCGTCGACGGCCATGCCCCCTCTCTCCGCGGTCGCGGTCTCAACGCCTAGGCTGCCGCCGGCATCCGCAACGATCACGAAAGCACGATGCCCGACGAGGCGACGGACAAGCTCCGCCGCTGTTTTCAGGTGCTGATCCGCGAGGGCAGCGCCGCCAAGGACGCGGCCGCGCTGGCGCTGGTCCTGACTGCCGCTGCCGGTGGTTCCCCATCTCAAGATCACCCATCGCGGCCTCGTCGACGTCGACCGCTTCGAGCTGATCGCGGCCCAGCCCGCCGGCGTCACCGCGCCGACGCAGGAGAGATCCCGGTGGCGTTCGGCATGGTCGATGCCGTAGCCGACGACGAACCGGTCCGCGATCGAGAAGCCCTCGAACTCGACGGAGACGTCCACCGTCTGCGTGCCCTGCTTGCGCAGCAGCAAGCAGGTGCGCACGGCCGCCGCCCCCTAATCCCGCACCAGGGCCTGCGCCTTCCTGAGCGTGAGCCCGGTGTCGAGAACGTCGTCGACCAGGAGCACCGTCCGCTCCCTCATGCCGCGGGGCGGCTCGCCCGGAAGCGACACCCTGCCGCTCGTCTCGGCGCCAAGGCGGTAGCTGCCTAGACGGAGGAACTCGACCTCGGGATGGCGCCCGTCCAGGCAGAGCCCGCGCACGCCGCCCGCATGCCGCGGAAGCGGCGCAACCTGCCGAATCTGGTAGTTGTGCGAGCCCGGGCATCCGCTACCATTGCTCTCGCATCCAGGTGCATTCCGTTGCACACCCGCCCCTCCCGTGACGTCTGACTCTCCCCCCTCGAGGCCGTCACGGGAGGGTTTTCCTTCCGGCCCCTGCACACTCGCGGCACGACCGGCCGCCGTTCGCGACCCTTCACCCGCCAAGCGCGATGCCGCTGGGCGCCTGTCCAGCGTGCTCCGACGCCCTCCATCTTCAAATGCCGCTTGCCTCCGCCGGGCCGGTGTGGCTTTCTTATGAATGACGGTTGCGTTGCATCGCGCCTTCAGATACTTGCTGAGCGACGCAGACGCGCGACCAAAACGAACATAAGCCGGGCCGAAGCGCCGGCACGAGGGAGAGCAGCGATCCAAGATGCGTGGCAATGCGCAGTCGATGACGCCCGGCGCTCGCACGGCCGGTGACACGTTCCCCAAGCTCCTGCTCGAGAACGCCCGCACGCGCGGGAGCCGTGAGGCCGTCCGCGAGAAGGAGTACGGGATCTGGCAGGCGTGGACGTGGGCCGAGGTCGCCGACGAGATCCGCGCGCTGGCCTGCGGCCTCGCGGCGATCGGCTTCAAGGCCGGCGACAAGCTCGCCATCATCGGCGACAACCGGCCGCACCTCTATTGGTCGATGGTTGCGGCCCAGGCACTCGGCGGCGTGCCGGTGCCGCTGTATCAGGACTCCGTCGCCGACGAGATGCAGTACATCCTCGACCACACCGAGGCCGCCTTCGCCATCGTCGAGGATCAGGAGCAGGTCGACAAGCTCCTCGAGATCAAGGACCGCTGTCCGGCGCTGCATACCATCGTCTACGAGGACCCGCGCGGGCTCCGTCACTACGGCCAGGACTTCCTCCACGCCTACGCCGAGGTCCAGGAGCGCGGGCGCGCCTACGATCGGGAGAACCCGGGCTTCTATGAGAAGGGCGTAGACGCCAGCAAGGGCGAGGACCTCGCCATTCTGCTCTACACCTCCGGGACCACGGGCCGGCCCAAGGGGGTGATGCTCAGCTACGACAACCTGATCAAGACCGCGCGCAACGGCATCGAGCTCGAACGGCTCACCGAGAAGGAGGAGGTGCTTGCCTACCTGCCGATGGCATGGGTCGGCGACAACATCTTCTCCTTCGCCCAGTCCTACGTCGCCGGCTTCTGCGTCAGCTGCCCCGAGAGCAGCGACACGGTGCTCACCGACTTGCGCGAGATCGGACCGACCTATTTCTTCGCGCCGCCGCGCATCTTCGAGAACATCCTGACGACGGTGATGATCCGCATGGAGGATGCCGGCTGGATCTCGCGCAAGAGCTTCGAGTTGTTCATGAAGGTGGCAAAGCGCACGGGTATCCGGCTGATGGAGAAAAAGCCGGTGGCGTGGGCCGACCGGCTGCTGTACGAGCTCGGCCGGTGGCTCGTGTACAAGCCGCTGGTTGACACCCTCGGCTTCAGCCGCATCCGCGTCGCCTATACCGCGGGCGAGGCGATCGGTCCCGACATCTTCGACTTCTTCCGGTCGCTCGGCATCAACCTGAAGCAGCTCTACGGCCAGACCGAGGCGTCCGTGTTCATCACCATCCAGCCTGACGGTCACGTCAAGGCCGATACGGTCGGCACGCCCGCCAAGGAGGTCGAGATCAAGATCGCCGACTCGGGGGAGGTGATCTACCGCAGCCCCGGGGTGTTTCTGGGCTACTACAAGAATGAGCAGGCAACACTGGGGACGAAGACGCCCGACGGCTGGGTCCACACCGGCGATGCCGGCTTCTTCGACGCCGACGGCCACCTCAAGATCATCGACCGGGCGAAGGACGTGGGCCGGCTCAAGAACAGCTCGATGTTCGCGCCAAAGTATCTCGAGAACAAGCTCAAGTTCTTCCCCTACATCAAGGAGGCGGTGACCTTCGGCGACGACCGCGACTTCGTCGCCGCCTTCATCAACATCGATCTGGAGGCGGTCGGCAACTGGGCGGAGCGGCGCAACCTGCCGTATTCCGGCTATACCGATCTCGCCGGACAGGAGCCGGTCTACGACCTGATCCAGCAGTGCGTCGAGAAGGTCAACACCGATCTCGCCTCCGATCCCCACCTCGCCGGCTCGCAGATCAAGCGGTTCCTCATTCTGCACAAGGAGCTGGATGCCGACGACGGCGAGCTCACGCGGACGCGGAAGGTGCGGCGCAGCTTCGTCAGCGAGCGCTACCACGAGCTGATCGAAGCCCTCTACTCCAACCGCAGTCACTGCCCGGTGCGGGCGCAGGTGACGTTCGAGGACGGCCGCACGGCGGTCATCAACGCCAACGTCGCCATCCGCGAGGCGAAGAGGACCGACCCGGTGCCCCTCCGCAAGGCGAGCTGACGGCCATGAAGCAGCCCGGGCAGACGGACAAGGACCGGACCTACGCGGACAGGATCTCATTCCATCCGCAGCTGGAGGTCCTGGAGGTCAGTCTCGCCGGCGCCCGCTTCACCGGACCGGACCACGTCAACGCGTTCTACGACGAGCTGGACGGGCAGCTCGCCAAGTCTGGCCGGCGCTGGTATTTCCTGGTCAACTATGGCGACTGCGTGATCGCATCCGAGGCGTGGGGGCAGTACGCCGCCCGCGGGAAGCACACCAACATCACCTACAGCCTCGGCACGGTTCGCGTCGGCGCCAAGGGCGAGACGCGCGAGACCATCCGCGAGCGGTCCAGGCGGGAGTTCTTTCGCGCCAACCTGTTCGAGAGCCGCGACGACGCCCTGTTCGCCATCGCCGAGCGACGCAAGCAGAAGCAGCTCGACGCCGAAAGGGTCCGCGAGGACTACCTCAAGGTCTCGGACGTTCAGCTGTTCTTCGGTGGTATCCGCGCCCTCGACGGCGTCGGCTTCGGCGTTCACCGCGGCGAGATCTTCTCGATCATCGGTCCCAACGGCGCCGGCAAGACCTCGATGCTGAACGTCATCAGCGGCTTCTACCGCCCGTCGCGCGGCGAGATCGTGTTCGAGGGCAAGGATCGCACGCGCGCCGGCCCGCATGCGGTGGCCCAGCTCGGCTTCGCCCGGACGTTTCAGAACATCGCGCTGTTCAAGGGGATGACGACCCTCGACAACATCATGACCGGGCGTCTCCTCAAGCGGAAGAGCAACCTGTTTCTGGATGCGCTCTACTTCGGGCCGTCGCGGCGCGAGGAGATGCGCAACCGCGAGTTCGTGGAGCACGTCGTCGACTTCCTCGAGATCGAGGCGATCCGCAAGACCGCCGTCGGGCGGCTGCCCTACGGGCTGCAGAAGCGGGTCGAACTAGGCCGCGCGCTGGCCATGGAGCCGAAGGTGCTGCTGCTCGACGAGCCGATGGCCGGAATGAACCTGGAGGAGAAGCAGGACATGGTCCGCTTCATCCTCGATGCCAAGGATCAGTGGGGAATCACCATGATCCTCATCGAGCACGACATGGCGGTGGTGATGGACATCTCCGACTACGTGGTGGTGCTCGATCACGGCACCAAGATCGCCGAGGGCACGCCGGACGAGGTGCGCGCCGATCCGCTCGTCATCCGCGCCTATCTTGGCGAGGAGTGAGACGGGATGCGGTCTTGCCGGCGGGGAACGAGGGGATAGCGGCCAGATGGCGGAGTTCCTGTTCTTTCTCGAGGTGCTGATCGCCGGCCTGTTGTCGGGGGTCATGTACGCGCTGGTCGCCCTCGGCTTCGTCCTCATCTTTAAGGCGTCGGGCGTGTTCAATTTCGCCCAGGGTGCGCTGGTGCTGTTCGCGGCGCTGACCTTCGTCTTTCTTTTGAAGTACGGGTACGGCGGCGCCATCTGGTCGTGGACGGGGTGGTTCGCGCTCGTGCTCGCCGGCCTCGCGGCGCTGTTCCACCTGGGCAAGCGCAGCGGACGGATTCCGGTGCGGGGATCGGCGGCGAACTGGGCGCTGGTCGGCATCGTCGCCGCCGGCATCCTCGTGCTCTCCCTCACCACCGGCATCAGCACCGACATCTGGCGGTCGCTGTTCATCGCCCTGCTCGCCTTCTTCGTCCTGGTGCTCGGCATCGAGCGCGCCGGCAACGCGGCAGCCGTCCTGCTCGGTCTCGCCGTCGTCTGCCTGGTGCCGGTGGGGGCCGTGATCTCCGGCGAGACGTGGAACTTCTGGCGGTCGCTGGGGGTCACGCTGATGGTCATGGTGCTGCTGGCGATGGCGATCGAGCGGGTGGCGCTCCGCCCGCTCGTCAACCAGGCCCACATCATCCTGTTCATGGTGACGATCGGCCTCAACTTCCTCCTCGAGGGCATCGCCCAGGGCGTCTGGGACTCCCAGGTGCACGGCCTCGAAATCGGCATCCCCGATATGCCGATCGATGGCTTGGCCGAGTCCACCGGCCTGTTCATCAGCCAGTTCGACCTGTTCGCGGCGGTGACGGCCGGCTTCCTGGTCGGGGGACTCGGCGTCTTCTTCCAGAAGACCCGCATCGGCCGGGCGCTGCGCGCGGTCGCCGACGACCACCAAGCGGCGCTCGCGGTCGGCATCCCGCTCAAGGACATCTGGGGCATCGTCTGGTCGGTCGCCGGCTTCGTGGCGTTGGTCGCAGGCATCCTCTGGGGGGCGAGGCTCGGGGTGCAGTTCTCGCTGTCGCTGATCGTGCTGAAGGCGCTGCCGGTGCTCATTCTCGGCGGCTTCACCTCGGTGCCGGGGGCGATCGTCGGCGGCCTGATCATCGGCGCGACGGAGAAGCTGTTCGAGGTCTACATTGGGATCACCTACCTCGGCGGCGGCACCGAGAGCTGGATCCCCTACGTGCTGGCTCTGGGATTTCTGCTGATCCGGCCGCAGGGCCTGTTCGGCGAACGGATCATCGAACGGGTTTAGCGCCATGCTCTACCGCGAGGCCGGACAGTTCAAGACGTCCTACGTCGCCGATCAGGCGATCTTTCCCATCACCCAGGACCGGTGGGCGATCGGGATCCTGCTCGCCGTCGCCTTCGTCGCCGTGCCGCTGGTGGCCAGCGACTACTGGCTGGGGCCGATTCTCACCCAGTTCCTGGTGTTCGCCCTGGCCGCGCTCGGGCTCAACATCCTCACCGGCTACGCCGGGCAGCTGTCGCTGGGCACGGGCGGCTTCATGGCCGTCGGCGCCTACGCCGCCTACAATCTCGCGCTCCGCCTCCCGGAGATCCCGCTGATCGCCGACTTCTTCCTCGCCGGCCTCATCGCCGCGCTGGTCGGCATGGTCTTCGGCATCCCCAGCCTCCGGATCAAGGGCTTCTATCTCGCCGTGGCGACGCTGGCGTCGCAGTTCTTCCTCATCTGGCTGATCGAGCACGTCGGGTGGTTCACCAACTATGATACCGCGGGCGTCGCCAGCGCACCGCCGCGCACCCTTCTCGGCACCCTCTTCGAGGA
Organism: uncultured Rhodospirillaceae bacterium; assembly: GCA_964420325.1. Lineage (GTDB taxonomy): Bacteria > Pseudomonadota > Alphaproteobacteria > Rhodospirillales > Defluviicoccaceae > CAYQSU01. The sequence goes on from CAYQSU010000020.1 coordinate 40,215, forward strand.
GGGCGGGCCGTTCGCCTTTCTCGCCCCGTTCAACCCGCTGGTGTCCGGCCCGGCCGCCTCGCGGGAGACCAAGTACCTGGTGACGCTCGGCGTCGTCGTGGTGCTGGCGCTCGCCGCCAAGAACATGGTCCGCTCCGGCGTCGGACGCGAATGGATGGCCATCCGCGACATGGACATCGCCGCCGAGATCATCGGCATCCGCCCGCTCAGGGCTAAGCTCACGGCGTTTGCCGTCAGCTCCTTCTACTGCGGCGTCGCCGGCGCCCTCTACACCTTCACCTATCTCGGCAACGCCGATCCGGAGGCGTTCGGGCTCACCCGCTCGTTCCAGGTTCTGTTCATGATCATCATCGGCGGCCTCGGCAGCATCTTGGGCTCGTTCCTCGGCGCGGCGTTCATCGTGCTGATGCCGGTGCTCCTCAACAATCTCTCCGGCATCGTCATCGGCACCGCGTTGCCGGCCGACGTCCTCTCCAACCTGGAGCTGATCATCTTCGGCGGCGCCATCATCTTCTTCCTGATCGTCGAGCCCCACGGCTTCGCGCGCCTGTGGCAGATCGCCAAGAGGAAACTGAGGGTATGGCCGTTCCCCTATTGAAGGAGTCGGCGCGAACCTCTCCGGGCTGCGCGCCGCGGCCTCGCCGCCGTTTGCGGGATCAGACGCGAGCTGATATGTGTTGACCGCTTACAACAACCGTTAAGGGAGGAACCCATGAGAGTACGTAGACCTGTGTTGGCCACCGCGATCGTCACGGCAACGACGCTGTCGTTCGCGGCTGCGGAGGTTCAGGCCGCCGAGCAGTTCATCCCCATGCTGGCCTATCGCGTCGGCCCGTACGCGGCCGGCGGATCCGGGATGTTCGGCGGCTTCGAGGATTATCTCGCCCTCATCAACGAGCGCGACGGCGGCATCAACGGCGTCAAGCTCACCTGGGAGGAGTGCGAAACCGAGTACAGCCCCGACCGCGGCGTCGAATGCTACGAGCGGCTGAAGAACAAGGGCCCGACCGGCGGCACGGTGTTCCATCCGCTGTCGACCGGCATCACCTACCGGCTGATCGAACGGGCGACGGTGGACAAGATCCCGATCGTCTCCCTGGGATACGGGCGGACCGACGCCACCGAGGGGCGGGTGTTCCCGTGGATCTTCCCGCTGATCACCAACTACTGGTCGCAGAACACGACCAAGATCAAGTTCATCGGCATGCAAGAAGGCGGGATGGACAAGCTCAAGGGCAAGAAGATCGCCAACATCTACCACGAATCGAGCTACGGCAAGGAGACCATCCCCGTCCTCGACGCGCAGGCCGCGCAACACGGCTTCGAGGTCAAGCACTACCCGGTTCCGCACCCGGGCCAGGAGCAGAAGGCGATCTGGCTGGACATCAGGCGCTACAAGCCTGATTGGGTGATCCTCCGCGGCTGGGGGGTGATGAACCCGACGGCGATCTCCGAGGCGGCACGCTCCGGCTATCCGCGCGAGAGGATCGTCGGCGTGTGGTGGAGCGGTGCCGAGGAGGACGTGATCCCCGCCGGCGATGCCGCCAAGGGCTTCATCGCCGCCGGCTTCCATCCGTCGGGGACCGATTTCCCGGTCCTGCAGGAGATCGTCAAGCTCGTCCACGACAAGGGGAAGGGCAACATCGACCGGGCGCGAGTCGGAACCATCTACCACAACCGCGGCGTCATCCACGGCATCGTCACCACCGAGGCGATCCGCATCGCCCAGGAGAAGTTCGGCAAGAAGGGCCAGGCCATCACCGGCGAGGAGATGCGCTGGGGCCTCGAGAACCTCGACATCACCGAGGCGCGCATCAAGGAACTCGGCGCCGAAGGCCTGATGCAGCCGCTCAAGGTGACGTGCAAGGACCACGAGGGCGGCGGCTTGGTCAAGTTCCAGCAGTGGGACGGCAGCAAGTGGGAGGTGATCAGCGACTGGATCGAGGCCGACCGCGCGCTGGTCCGGCCGATGATCGAGGCGTCCGCCCGGAAATACGCCGAGGAGAAGGGCATCGAAGTCCGCAAGGGCGAGTCCATGGGATCGGACTGCGGCCTGTAGGCTGACCGAGGCTCGCGATCGATCGAGGGCAACAGACGCCATGGCCGAGAACAACGTCCTTCTCACCGTCAACAATATCGAGGTGATCTACGATCACGTCATCCTGGTGCTGAAGGGCGTCTCGCTGGAGGTTCCCGTGGGGGGCGTCATCGCCCTCCTCGGGGCCAACGGCGCGGGCAAGACCACCACCATCAAGGCGATCTCGAATCTGCTGGCGACCGAACGCGGGGACGTGACCAAAGGGTCGATCCAGTTCGACGGCTCACGCATCGACAAGCTCAACCCGTCCGAGGTGGTGAAGCGGGGCATCATCCAGGTGATGGAGGGGCGCCACGTCTTCGAGCACCTGACCGTCGAGGAGAACCTGTTGACCGGCGCCTACCTGCGCAAGGACGGCGGCGCCGCCATCAGGACCGATCTCGAAAAGGTCTACCACTACTTCCCGCGGCTCAAGGAGCGCCGCACCTCGCAGGCCGGCTACACCTCGGGCGGCGAGCAGCAGATGATCGCCATCGGCCGGGCACTTATGGCGAAGCCGAAGATGATGCTGCTCGACGAGCCGTCGATGGGTCTGGCGCCGCAGCTGGTCACGGAGATCTTCGAGATCGTCAGCGCGCTCAACCGCGAGGAGCGGGTGAGCCTGCTCATCGCCGAGCAGAACGCCATGGTGGCGCTCAAGTACGCGCACTACGGCCACATCCTGGAGAACGGCCGCGTGGTGATGGACGGCGACGCCGCGTCCTTGCGCGAGAACGAGGACGTCAAGGAGTTCTACCTCGGTCTCAGCTCGGGCGGCCGCAGGAGCTTCCGCGACGTCAAGCACTACCGCCGCCGCAAGCGCTGGCTGTGAGCCGGCGCGGCGAGAGGCCGTCAGCAAGCGGAGGTTCGCGCGCCGCAGTCGTTGGACGGGGGGACCAGACGTTGGACGAGCACTACGATGAACTGGAAACGCGCGACCCGCGGGCTCGCGCGGCGCAGCAGTTCTCCGAGCTTCCCTACCAGATCGCCAATGCCAAGGCGAACACCGCGCACTTCGGCCGGCTGTTCGCGGACTTGGATACCGAGGCGATCGCCAGCCGCGAGGCGCTGGCCGGGCTGCCGGTCACCCGCAAGTCGAACCTGATCGACCTGCAGGAGGCCGACCGGCCGTTCGGCGGTCTGGCGGCCGTGGCACCCGGCCGTCTCCGGCGCGTGTTCCAGTCGCCCGGCCCGATCTACGATGCCGAGGGGCCGGGCCGCGACTACTGGCGGACGGCCCGGGCGTTCCATGCCGCGGGCTTCCGCCCGGGAGAGGTCATCCACAACGCCTTCGCCTACCATCTGACGCCGGCGGGCGCGATGGTGGAGACGGGCGCCGAGGCGCTCGGGTGCGCCGTGTTCCCGGCCGGCACCGGCAACACCGAGCTGCAGGTGCGGGCGATCCGCGACCTGCGTCCCGCCTGCTATGTCGGCACGCCATCGTTCCTCAGTATGCTGTTGGAGCGGAGCCGGGAACTCGGTTTCGACATCTCCAGCCTGACCAAGGCGGCGGTCGCCGGCGAGGCCCTGTCGACCAGCCTCCGCGCGACGTTCAAGGACGCCGGCATCGGCGTCACCCAGTGGTACGCGACCGCCGATATCGGACTCATCGCCTACGAATCGTCGGCCCACGAAGGGCTGATCGTCGACGAGCGGATCATCGTCGAGATCGTCCGTCCCGGAACCGGCGACCCCGTTCCCGACGGCGAGGTCGGCGAGGTGGTGGTCACCACGTTCTGCCGTGACTACCCGCTCATTCGCTTCGCCACCGGGGACCTCTCCGCGCTGCTGCCGGGCCCGAGCCCCTGCGGGCGAACCAACATGCGCCTCAAGGGCTGGCTCGGGCGGGCCGATCAGACGACCAAGGTCAAGGGCATGTTCGTCCACCCGACGCAGATCGCCGAGGTCGTGAAACGCCATCCGGAGATCCTGAAGGCGCGCCTCGTCGTCAGCCAGGAGGCGGACCGGGACGTCATGACCCTGCACTGCGAGACCTTCGGCGTCAACGCCCGGGCCATCGAGGAGACGATCCAAGCGGTCTGCAAGCTGAAGGGCCGCGTCGAGGTCACGGCGCCGGGAACGCTGCCCAACGACGGCAAGGTCATCGACGATATCCGCACCCACGCCTGAGCCTCGCCGGGCCGGGCCCCGCCGCTCCGATCGCGAGCGCTGCATTCTTCGCACTTGCAAACGGAGCGCTGCCGCCCGTGCGGCGGCGGTCCAGCCGCAACCCGGGATGCGAGCATGCGGCAGATCGAAATCGGAACCGGGTCGTGACCGACGGGTTCGTCTCAAGAAAAATCGCTATGAGGAAAACTTTAGCACACAATTGCCACAATTGGGGCATTAATTGGCAGGTGACACAGGCCTCCTACGAGACAGGACCGGAGATCCCCCATCTCCGGTTTCCCCGATCGGCACATGAGCCTGACTTGGCGGTCGGTCCCCTCACCGACCGCCATTTTTCTTTCCGCACAGAGCATCGCCGATCGGCGCGCTGCAACCGGCGATCAAGTGCGCCGGTGAACAGCAGCCGCAGGCGAGGTCCGCAAGTGCGAAGCGAGGCAGCCGCCGCACCTGCGAAAACGCGCGGGAACGCGGAGGGAGGCACACGCCCACTGGTTGGTCCGCGGCCGCCCCAAGGAAAATTAAATTGCATGTTTCCGAAATCGTGCCATTCATGGTGGTAAACGCCTTGGCGCCGCCAAGAAAAAGCGCGGAATGCCGACGAAAATCGCGCACATAACACTGGCGTTCATCGGGCTCTCGTCGTTATAATGATTACTCCAAGCCTCCTATGAGACAGGGCCGGAGATACCCCCATCTCTGGTATCCCCGATCGGCTCACATGCCGCACTTGGCGGTTAGCGAAAGCTAACCGCCATTTTCGTTGGATGCCGTGCGGCGAGGGCCGGCCGCACCGGCGTCACCTGCCGCGAGCCTTCCCGCGACTCTCGATGTCCACTAGGGTTCCGCTGCGCGAATTCCATGCGGCGGCGGAGGAACGATGACCGTTTTCGGCGCGACCGGGCTCGGCTGCGTCCGCGGCGAGCGCACCGTGTTCACCGGTCTCGACTTCCGGGTCGCGGACGGCGGGGCGCTCGTGCTCACCGGCGCCAACGGTACCGGCAAGTCGAGCCTGTTGCGGCTCCTGGCAGGGCTGGGGCGGCCGGCCGCCGGTAGGCTCGCATGGAACGGCGAGGACATCGATGCCGACCGCGACGCCCATCGCCGGCGCGTCCAGTACGTCGGCCACGCCGACGCCGTCAAGCCAGTGCTGACGGTCTTCGAGCAGGTGCGGTTCTGGTCCGCGTTGCGATGCGTCGGAAACGACGACAACGTCGCGCGCACGCGGCGGGCGCTCCGCGCGTTCGGCATCGACCACCTCGCCGACGTCCCCGGCCGCTATCTCTCCGCCGGCCAGAAGCGGCGGGTCAATCTCGCTCGCATCCTGACCACGCCGGCACCGGTGTGGCTGCTCGACGAGCCGCGGACCGCGCTCGATGCCGACGCCGTCAAGCGCCTCGACGCGGCGATCGCGGCTCACCGCCTGGACGGCGGGCTGGTGGTCTTGGCCTTGCACGGCGGCGGCCACCCCGAGGGCGCCGAGGTGCTCGATCTCTCCCCGTTCGCCGGCGGCGGAGACGCACCCCGGTGCTGAGGCGAACGCTCGTCCTCGTTCACCGCGACCTGCGGCTCGCCTTCCGCCAGGGTTTCGACAGCCTCCTGGTCGTGGCGTTCTTCGTGCTGGCGGTCGTCCTCTTTCCGTTCGGCGTCGGCCCGGAGCCGAACATCCTCGCGCGCATCGCAGCCGGGGTCATCTGGGTGGCGGCACTGCTCGCCTCAACGCTCTCGCTGGAGCGCCTGTTCCTCGCCGATTACGAGGATGGCAGCCTGGAACTGCTGCTGCTGCAGCCGCTGCCGCTGGAGCTGGCCGTCGCCGCCAAGGTCGTAGCCCACTGGCTGACGACGGGGCTGCCGCTGGTCGCGGCGGCGCCACTGCTGGCCGTGCTGCTCGGCCTGCCGCAGGGCAGTCTCGGGACGCTGCTGGCGGCGCTCGCGGTCGGCACGCCCACCCTCAGCCTGATCGGCGCCGTCGGGGCGGCGCTCGTCCTGGGGTCCCGGCGCGGCGGCGTGCTGTTAAGTCTGCTCGTCCTGCCGCTCTACATCCCCGTCCTGATCTTCGGCGTCGCCGCCGCCGACGCCGCAGCGAGCGGGTTCACGGTCGCCCCGCAGCTGATGATGCTGACCGGCCTGCTCCTTGCCGCCGTGGTGCTGGCGCCGTGGGCCGCCGCGGCGGCGCTGCGTCAGGCGCTGGACTGAAACCGGTCGTGCGCGTCACCGGACATCGCCGGCTTTCCGCCCTGCACAAAAGGATATACATAAAGAACGTGGGACGGTCCGGAGTCTCCGCCCCGGCCAGGAAGGGATGATGCCGCGTTACGCCAATCCCAATCGCTTCCTCAGCCTGACGACACGCCTGCAGCCGTGGCTCGCCGGGCTGACGGTGGCGGCCCTGGCGGTTGGCCTGTATCTTGCGCTGTTCGCCTCGCCCGCCGACTACCAGCAAGGCGAGAGCGTGCGCATCATGTACGTGCACGTTCCGGCGGCGTGGATGGCGCTGTTCTGCTAC
>CAYQSU010000021.1:0-44688 GCA_964420325.1 uncultured Rhodospirillaceae bacterium
CCACCGACCCCCGCCTCCCGAAGACGGTGCTCTACCAGGCTGAGCTACACTCCGAGGCCGTGCTGTCCGCACCCTTATATCGCCGGCGGCGGCCTCCCGGCAAGCCAAGACGAACCGTCCTCGCGCTTGCCGCTCAGTGGGCGCGTTCGATGCAGAACTCGATGAGGTCGGCGAGGATCTGCCTCTCGCGGCTCTCGGGAAACGCCGTCAGCGCCTCGGCCGCGGCCCTGCCATAGCCGCGCGCCAGCTCGACCGTGTCCTGAAGGGCGTTGCGCCGCGTCATGATGGCGAGCGCACGCTCGAGGTCGGCCGGTCCCTGGTCCATCCGTTCCAGGGTGCGGCGCCAGAAGCGCCGCTCGTCCTCGTTGGCCCGGCCGAAGGCCAGCACCACCGGCAGCGTGATCTTGCCCTCGCGAAAGTCGTCGCCGATGGTCTTGCCCAGGGTCACCTGCTTCGCGGAATAGTCCAGCACGTCGTCGATGAGCTGGAAGGCGATGCCGAAGTTCAGGCCGTAGGTGCTGAGCGCCGCGGCCTCCGCCGGGTTCCGGTCGGCGACGACGGCGCCGATCTCGCAGGCGGCGGCGAACAGGGCCGCGGTCTTGGAGCGGATGACCGCGAGATAGGCGGCCTCGTCGGTCCCGGTGTCGTTGGTGGTGAGGAGCTGCATCACCTCGCCTTCGGCAATCACCGAGGAGGCCTTGGACAGGATGCGGAGCACCTCGAGAGAGCCGTCCTCGACCATCAGCTCGAACGAACGGCTGAACAGGAAGTCGCCGACGAGCACGCTCGCCTTGTTGCCCCATACGGCGTTCGCCGACGCCAGCCCCCGCCTGAGCTCGCTGTCGTCGACGACATCGTCGTGCAGCAGGGTGGCGGTGTGGATGAACTCGACACAGGCGGCAAGACCGATGTGGCGGCGACCGCCATAACCGCAGAGCCGCGCGCTGGCGAGCGTCAGCATCGGCCGCAGCCGTTTGCCGCCGGCGGCGATGACGTGCCCGGCGAGCTGCGGGATCAGCGCAACCGGGCTGTCCATTCGAGCCAGGATCAGTTCGTTGACCGCCTTGAGATCGTCGCCCACCAACGCGCCGAGAGCGTCCAAGGACGACTCTCCGGTGCGCCTGCGATCAAGGCTCGCAACGACCCCCACGCTTCCTCCTTCGCGTTCTTGACGTGTCGCTTGACGCCCGACCTCGCAGCCGTGAGCATAAGAACCGCCGTGCTCTGCGGTCAAGTCTGCAGCGGCACCGCCGCAGGCCGGGTGGCCGGTCGTGCGCCTCGGCGACACCGACGATGATGATCGAGCTGACCCGCACCAACGACCCCGTGTTCCTCGCTTGGCTGCAGGACCGCCTGGCCGCTTGCGGGGTTCCGGCGTTCGTCTTCGACCCGCACACCAGCAGCGTTTACGGCGGCGCACTCGATGCCGTGACGCGAAGAGTGATGGTCGCGGAAGACGACATCGGCCGTGCCCGACTTATATTGGCCGAAGCGCGAAACCTTTCCACAGATGATTGAGGGCTTGAGCGAGGACGAGATCCTCGGCGGGCGGGTGCGGATCGTCCAGAAGAAGCGGGGCTACCGGGTGGCGATCGATCCGGTGCTGCTCGCCGCCGCCGTCGCTGGCGAACCGGGACAGTCGGTGCTGGACCTGGGAGCCGGCGTCGGTGCCGCGGCACTCTGTCTCGCCGTCCGTGTTCCGGCAATCGCCGTCACCGGTCTGGAGGCCGACCCCTTCCTCGTCGAGCTCGCCAACGGCAACGCCGCGCTCTCCGGCCTGTCGCACCGGGTCTCGTTCGTCGAGGGCGATCTGCTTGCGCCGCCCCAAGAACTCCAGCCCGGATCCTTCGACCATGTCATGGCCAATCCGCCTTTCATCGCGGCCGGCACCGGCCGGACGCCGACCGCCGAAGGCAAGGCCCGGGCGACGATGGAGGGGGCGGCGGATCTCTGCGCCTGGGTTCGATTCTGTGCGCAGACGGTGCGGCCGGGCGGCTCGGTGACCGTCATTCACCGCGCCGACCGCCTCGACGACGTGTTGGCGACGGTGGCGCCGAGCTTCGGCGGCGTTCGCGTCCTTCCGCTGTGGCCGGCGGCCGGCCGACCGGCGAAGCGGGTCATCGTCGTCGCGCAGAAGGGCGCACGGACGCCGTTGCAGCTTCTGCCGGGGCTTGTTCTGCATCGGCCGGACGGCCGCTTCACGGCAGACGCCGAGCGCGTGCTTCGCGACGCCCAGCCGCTCTCGCTCGGGAGCAACCGATCTTGACGGCGGCCGTCGTCGGCTCGACATAGACGATCATGGCACCTGCCAACCGTGGCATCCTCGGCGCGCTCGGCGGACTTCGCTTCCGCCGTGGGCTGCCGGTGGTCGCCGTCGTCCGGCTGTCCGGGATCATCGGCGGTCTCGGACCGCTTCGCCGCGGCTTGACCCTGGCCGGAATCGCCGGCGCGCTTGAGCGGGCCTTCAGGCTGCGCCACGTCAAGGCCGTCGCCCTCGTCGTCAACTCGCCCGGCGGTACGCCCGTCCAGTCGGCGCTGATCTCCGGCCGCATCCGGGCGCTGGCGGTGGAACACCAGGTGCCGGTGTTCGCCTTCGTCGAGGACGTCGCCGCGTCCGGAGGCTATTGGCTCGCGACCGCGGCGGACGAGATCTACGCGGACCCCAGCTCGATCGTCGGCTCGATAGGCGTGGTCTCCTCCGGTTTCGGCTTTGCTGAGGCTTTGAAGCGGATCGGCATCGAGCGCCGCGTCTATGCGTCCGGCAAGCACAAGGCCGCGCTCGATCCGTTTCAGCGCGAGAAGCCGGAGGAGGTGGATCATCTGCGCGCGCTCCAGTCCGAGATCCACGAGGCGTTCCGCGCCCAGGTCCGCGAACGCCGGGACGGCCGGTTGCGGGCCGGCGAGGACGAGTTGTTCAGCGGGCGCTTCTGGAGCGGCGCCAAAGCGCTCGAGCTTGGGCTGATCGACGGCCTCGGCGACCTCAGGGCCGTGCTGCGCGACCGGTACGGCAAGCAGGTGAGGCTGCGCGTCATCGGCGACGGCCGACGCTGGTGGCATCGCCGGCTGGGGCTGCCCGAGATCCGATCCGGGCCGGCCGAGCCGGCTGCTTGGGCCGCCGGCGTGATCGCCGCCGTCGAAGAGCGCATGTTGTGGGGGCGCTTCGGTCTGTGAAGGATTGCGCCACGCCGGCGCAGGTGCGTCGGCGAACCGATGGCCCGGCTCGACCCGCGGCGGAGCGTCGCCGGCGGCTGCCTTGACCGCGCGTGCACCCGCCGCCTACAACCCCCGCATGCTGGGCCTCAGCCTTTCCAAGCTCCTGTTCACGCTCGCGAGCGTGCTTCTCGTCTGGCACGGGTGGCGCTGGTGGGGACGCGTTCAGGCGCGTAGGCAGGCGGAGCTGCACCGGCGCATGCACGCCGAGCTCGCAAAGGAAGAAGAAGGCGCGGGACGGCGCCAGGCCCCGGGCGCGGCGGTCGACGACATGGTGCCGTGCGCCGTCTGCCGGGTGTTCGCGTCCTCGGGCTCGCGGCGGGCCTGCGGCCGGGACGACTGCCCCTACACAACCGAGCGACGGCGGACGCTTGCTTGACCGGTGCGGGGCCGGGAAGTATGGTCCGCCACCGCGCAGCGGCGCACGCCAACGCCTTTCGGCCGATGTCCCCTCAGCTCTCGTCGTCACAGCTGTGAACACGTCCAGCTTCCAGTCCCTCATCCTGGCCTTGCAGACGTTCTGGGCCGAGAGGGGATGCGTGCTCCTTCAGCCGTTCGACATGGAGGTGGGCGCCGGCACCTTCCATCCAGCGACCACGCTCCGCGCTCTCGGGCCGGAGCCCTGGCGGACCGCCTACGTGCAGCCGTCCCGGCGGCCGGGGGACGGCCGCTACGGCCAAAACCCCAACCGCCTGCAGCACTACTACCAGTTCCAGGTGCTGCTCAAGCCGTCGCCCGAGGACTCGCAAGGGCTCTATCTGGAGAGCTTGGTCCGCCTCGGCATCGATCCCGGCCTCCATGACATCCGCTTCGTCGAGGACGACTGGGAGAGCCCGACCTTGGGAGCGTGGGGTCTCGGCTGGGAGGTCTGGTGCGACGGCATGGAGGTGACCCAGTTCACCTATTTCCAACAGGTCGGCGGGATCGAGTGCGATCCTGTTCCGGTGGAGCTGACCTACGGCATCGAGCGCCTGGCCATGTACATCCAGGGCGTCGAGAACGTCTTCGATCTCGACTGGAACGGTGCCGGCGTCACCTACGGCGACGTCTTCCTGCAGGCGGAGAAGGAGGGCTCGGCCTACAACTTCGAGCGCGCCGACACCGAAGCGCTGTTCCGCCACTTTGACGACGCCGAGAAGGAATGCAAGGCCCTGTTGGAGTCCGGTCTGCCATTGCCGGCCTACGAGCAATGCATCAAGGCGAGCCACCGCTTCAATCTCCTGGACGCCCGCGGGGTGATCGGCGTCACCGAGCGCGCCGCCTATATCGCGCGGGTGCGGGCGCTGGCCCGCGGCTGCTGTCTCGCGTGGCTGAAGAGCCGCGGCCACCAGGTGTGAGCGATGGCGGAGCTTCTGTTCGAGCTGTTGAGCGAAGAAATCCCGGCGCGCATGCAGGCGCGCGCCGCCGAGGATCTGAAGCGCCTGGTCTGCGACCGACTGACCGAGGCGCACCTCGACCACGAGCGCGCCTGCGCTTACGTGACGCCGCGACGGCTTGCGCTCGCCGTCGAGGGGCTTCCCAGCGTTCAGCCCGACCGCGTCGAGGAGCGGCGCGGGCCCCGCGTCGGCGCGCCGGACAAGGCGATCGAGGGGTTTCTTGCGGCAACCGGCATTCGCCGCGACCAGCTCGAGGTGCGGGAGTTGCCCAAGGGGACGTTTCTGTTCGCGGCGCTCTCCCGCAAGGGGCGCCCTGCCGCCGACGTCCTCGCCGAGGTGCTGCAGGCGGCCGTCGCCGAGATGTCGTGGCCCAAGTCGATGCGCTGGGGACGCTACGATCTGAGATGGGTTCGGCCTCTGCTCCGCGTGCTGGCCGTGTTCGAGGGCAAACCGCTCGGGCTGGCGATCGCGCGGACGTCGCGCGCGTTTTCCGCCGGCACCGGCACCGATGGCCCGCGGCAGCGTGCTCCGTTGATCGCGACCAACAGGACGGTGGGGCACCGGTTCCTGGCGCCCGAGGAGATCGAGGTTGCCGATGTCAGCTCCTATAGGAGCGCCCTGCTGGCGGCCAAGGTGGTGGTCGACCAGCGGCAGCGACGGGAGATCATCGAGAAGCAGATCGAACGCCTCGCGACCGCCGAGGGGCTCAGCCTTCGTGACGATCAGGCCCTGCTGGACGAGGTCGCCGGGCTCCTGGAATGGCCGGTCGCGCACATCGGATGGATCGACGAGGCGTACATGGAGGTTCCGCCGGAGGTCCTGGTCACCTCCATGCGCGCCCATCAGAAGTACTTCTCGCTCGTCGACGCCGCGGGCGCCCTGGCGCCCCGCTTCATTGTCGTTGCCGGCACCGAGACCAGCGACGGCGGCCGCGAGGTCGTCGCCGGCAACGAGCGCGTCCTGCGCGCCCGCCTCGCCGACGCCAAGTACTTCTGGGACAACGACCGCAAGCGCCGCCTCGAGGAGCGGACCGGCTTGCTGGCCAATCGCGTGTTCCACGCGAGGCTGGGCAGCGACCTCGAGCGGGCCGAGCGCATCGGCCGGCTCGCCCGCACGCTCGCACCCCGCGCCGGCGCCGACCCGGATCAGGCGGCGCGGGCGGGCCGTCTCTGCAAGGCCGATCTCACCACCGAGATGGTCGGCGAGTTCCCGGAGCTGCAGGGGGTCATGGGGCGCTACTATGCGCTCCACGACGGCGAGGCGGCGGCGGTCGCCGAGGCCATCGGCGACCACTACGCCCCGCAAGGACCGCGGGACCGCTGCCCCACGGCGCCGGTCAGCGTCGCGGTCGCCCTTGCCGACAAGATCGACACGCTGGCCGGATTCTTCGGCATCGACGAGAAACCGACCGGAGGCAAGGATCCGTTCGCGCTGCGCCGCGCCGCGCTCGGCTCGATCCGCCTGATCGTCGACAACGGCCTCAGGCTGCCCCTGCTCCGGGCGTTCGACACGGCGGCCCTGCCGTACCTCGATGCCGGCTCCGCCGATGCCGCGTCCGTGTCACGGCCGGGCTGGGAGGAGCCCCACCAGCAGGTCTCCTGGGGACTTCTGGATTTCTTTGCCGAACGGCTCAAGGTCGAGCTCCGCGAGCAAGGCGTCCGCCACGACCTGATCTCGGCGGTGTTCGTCTGCGGCGGCGAGGACGACCTCGTAAGGCTGTTGGCACGCGTCTCGGCGCTAAGGGACTTCCTCAACACCGATGACGGTGCTAACTTGCTGACCGCTTACAGGCGGGCGACCAACATCGTCCGCATCGAAGAAAAGAAAGACAACACCAAGTACGAGGGCAGGGCACAGGAAAGGCTTCTTACCCAGGCCGCGGAAACCGAGCTGTACCGGGCTCTGGAGGAAGCTCGCGTGCGGATCGGAGACCTTGTGCTCGGGGAACGGTTCGGCGAGGCGATGGCCGTCCTCGCAGGGCTGCGACCGCCGATCGACGCGTTCTTCGATCGGGTCACCGTGAACTGCGAGAACGCACAACTTCGCGTGAATCGGCTGCGGCTCTTGTCGCAGATCCGTGCGGCCCTGAGCGGGGTCGCGGATTTCTCGGAGATTGAGGGATAGGGAAACCAAGACATGAGCAAATGGGTTTATCTGTTCGGTGGCGGCACCGCCGAGGGCGCGGCGAAGATGAAGAACCTTCTCGGCGGCAAGGGCGCCAATCTGGCCGAGATGGCCAACCTCGGCGTGCCGGTGCCGGCCGGCTTCACCATCACCACCGAGGTCTGCACCTACTTCTACGATCATGACCGGACCTATCCCCCCGATCTCAAGTTGCAGGTCAATGCGGCCCTGGCCAAGATCGAGGCGATCATGGGCGGCAAGTTCGGGGCAACGGAGGGGCCGATCCTCCTGGTTTCGGTGCGCTCGGGTGCGCGCGCCTCGATGCCGGGGATGATGGACACGGTGCTCAACCTCGGCCTCAATGACCGGACGGTGCTCAATCTGGCCAAGCTCAGCAAGGACGAGCGCTTCGCTTACGACAGCTACCGGCGCTTCATCCAGATGTACTCGAACGTCGTGCTCGGCGTGGATACCCACCACTTCGAGGCGCTCCTCCAGCGTCACAAGGACGAGCAGGGCAAGACCTTCGACACCGACCTCACCGCCGAGGACTGGAAGGTACTCGTCGGCGCCTACAAGAACGAGGTGCGCAAGCATCTCGGCAAGGACTTCCCCCAGGATCCGCAGGAGCAGCTGTGGGGTTCCATCGGCGCGGTGTTCGGCAGCTGGATGAACAAGCGGGCGATCACCTACCGGCGGCTGCACGGCATCCCCGGCGACTGGGGAACCGCCGTCAACGTCCAGGCCATGGTCTTCGGCAACATGGGCGAGGACTGCGCCACCGGCGTCTGCTTCACCCGCAACCCGTCGACGGGCGAGAACGCCTTCTATGGCGAGTTCCTCGTCAACGCCCAGGGCGAGGACGTGGTGGCCGGCATTCGCACCCCGCAGCCACTCAGCCTCGCGGAGAAAGACTCCATGGACTCCGACCTGCCGGCCATGGAGGAGGTGCTTCCCAGCCTCTACACCGAGCTCGTCGCCGTCCGCAACAAGCTCGAGAAGCACTACCGCGACATGCAGGACATGGAGTTCACCATCCAGAAGGGCAAACTCTGGATGCTGCAGACCCGCACCGGCAAGCGCACGGCCCAGGCCGCGCTCCGCATGGCCGTGGAGATGTGCGAGGAAGGCCTGATCGACCAGGCCGAGGCGGTGAAGCGGGTGGAACCGGCGCAGCTCGACCAGCTCCTGCACCCGATGATCGATCCCAACGCGCCGAAGGACGTCCTCGGCAAGGGACTGCCGGCCTCTCCCGGCGCGGCGTCGGGCCAGATCGTCTTCACCGCCGACGATGCCGAGGTCTGGGTGAAGGCGGGCAAGAAGGTGGTTCTGACCCGCATCGAAACCTCGCCCGAGGACATCCACGGCATGCACGCGGCCGAAGGCATCCTCACCACCCGCGGCGGGATGACCAGCCACGCGGCGGTGGTCGCCCGCGGCATGGGCAAGCCGTGCGTGGCCGGCGCCGGAGATCTCCGCGTCGACTACGACGCCAAGACGCTGACCGCGGGCAACGTCGTGCTCGCCGAGGGCGACTGGATCACCCTCGACGGCTCGACCGGCCAAGTGCTGAACGGCCAGGTGCCGAAGATCCAGCCCGAGCTGACGGGCGGCTTCGCCAAGCTGATGGCGTGGGCCGACAGCTTCCGCCGGCTCAAGGTCCGCGCCAACGCCGAGACGCCGCTGGATGCCTCGACCGCGAGGAACTTCGGCTGCCAGGGCATCGGCCTCTGCCGAACCGAGCACATGTTCTTCGATCCGCAGCGCATCATCAATGTGCGCCAGATGATCGTCGCCGAGACCGAGACCGCGCGCCGCGCCGCCCTCGACAAGCTCCTGCCGTACCAGCGTCAGGACTTCGTCGAGCTGTTCAAGATCATGGCCGGCCTGCCGCTGACCATCCGGCTTCTCGACCCGCCGCTGCACGAATTCCTCCCTCACACAGAGGAGGACATGGCCGAGGTGGCAAGGGCGGCCGGCACCGACATCAAGCACGTGAAGGCGCGGGCGGCGCAGCTGCACGAGGCCAACCCCATGCTCGGCCATCGCGGCTGCCGGCTCGGCATCACCTACCCGGAGATTTACGAGATGCAGGCTCGCGCGATCTTCGAGGCGGCCGCCGAGGTGATCATGGACGGCGCCGTCATCTATCCGGAGGTGATGCTGCCGCTGATCGCCACCAAGGCCGAGTTCGACCGCCTGAAGGAGCTCGTCGATCGAGTCGCTGGCGAGGTCATGGAGAAGACCGGCGCCAAGATCGAGTACCTGGTCGGCACGATGATCGAGCTGCCGAGAGCGGCGCTGATTGCCGACAAGATCGCCGAAGGAGCGCAGTTCTTCAGCTTCGGCACCAATGACCTGACGCAGACGACGTACGGGCTGTCGCGCGACGATGCCGGCAACTTCCTGGTCCAGTACCAGGAGAAGGGCGTGCTGGAGAGCGACCCCTTCGTCACCATCGATCAGGAAGGCGTCGGCGAGCTGGTCAAGATCGCCGCCGAACGCGGTCGCAAGACCCGCCCCGATCTGAAGCTCGGCATCTGTGGCGAGCACGGCGGCGATCCGGCTTCGGTGCACTTCTGCGACTCGGTCGGTCTCGACTACGTCTCATGCTCGCCGTACCGGGTGCCGATCGCACGCCTGGCGGCGGCTCACGCCGCCCTCGGTGCCGGCGGCGTCGCCTCGACCGCCTGACCGCGAGACACCTTCCAACATCCGACACGATCGCGAGGGGGCTTCGGCCCCCTCGCCTTTTTTGTTTGGCCGCGACCTCCGCTCGCCGCCACGGCAGCGCTCGGGTCGGGCTCTCGTAAACGAATCCGAAAGGCCTGTGCCGACAGGATGGCGCCGACTTCCTCGGCCGCGAAAGAGTGCCATCAACGCCGAAGGGAGGCGTGCGGAGATCCGGAACAAGGGGTGGTGGAGCGTTCTCGCGAGTCGTTCGCGGGCGTTTGCCGACGTCAGGGGCCACCATGTCCGAGCCGCGCCTGCAATCCTCGTCGACCGCCCCGGGCCGTCGCCGCCCGCGGCACAAGGCCGTCTCTTCGGCAGCCGGGTTGTGCATCGTCCTGCTCGCGGCACCCCTTTCGGCGGCCTTCGCGCCGGCGGCCTCCGGGGATGCGCTGGCGCCGTGTGCCCTGCTCGACGCCAGCGCTCCCGCCTTTTCCGCCGATCCTCCGGCGTTCGCCGACGCCTACACGCGGGATACGGTCACCGGTCCGGTCGAGAACGGGCTCAGCCTGTACGTTCCGGACCTGCCGGACCAGCCGCTGATCCGCTGCGGCTACGTCGACGTCACGCGCGAGCCGTTCTCCGCCGATCCGAGCGGCGCGGCGGACTCGACGCACGCGCTCAACGCCGCCCTGGAGTTCGCGCGCCGGCACATGCTGGTGACCTTCGTGCCCTTCGGAACCTACCGGGTCACGGACACCATCGAATGCGCGCAGGGACGTTATCGTCAGGCGAACGGTGCGATCGGCGGCGACCGCAACGGTCCCTGCGTGCTGATCGGCTCGAGATCGCGGGGCTCACGGCCGAAGATCGTGCTGGCGCCGACCGCGCCCGGTTTCGACGATCCCCACACTCCCAGGTCCGTCATTCACTTCTGGGCGCGGAGCAAGGAGGATCCACACCTCGCCCAGTCCAACATCTCGTTCAACCAGATGATCGTCAACATCGAGGTCGAGATCGGCGAGGGCAACGCCGGCGCGATCGGCATCCGCCACCGCGGCGCGCAGGGCTCGAGCATTCAGGACGTGCGCATCGACGCGAGGCACGGTTTCGCCGGCATCGAGGGCGGCGCCGGATCGGGCGGCAGCCACATCAACATCGAGGTGATCGGCGGTCGCTTCGGCTTCGATCTCTCCCAGACCCAGACGACGCCGACGATCACGGCGGCGACCCTGATCGGACAGACCGGGTCCGCGATCCGCTTCGAAAACCGCAACACGCTCACCGTCGTCGGCACGACGATCGCCGTTCCCGACGGCGCCGAAGGCCCGGCGATCCGGGCCCTCATCCCGGACTGGGCCCCGTTGAGCCAGCTCAACCTGATCGACAGCCGGATCGTCTTCGCGTCGCCGCGCCCGGATGCCGTCGCCGTGACGACCAACCGCACGCTCTATCTGAAGAACGTCTTCGTTCGCCACGCCGGCACGATCGCATCGTTGCCCGACGGCCGGGCGCTCGCAGGCACCCTCACGGGCAACGGCTGGCGGCATGTCGTTGAATCGGTGCATCCGGTCCGCCCTCCCCTGTTCCGCGAGGGAGAGCAGACGTTTCAGTACGAGATGGCGACCTTTCTCGATGGCGCGGATCTCGGATACCACGACGTCGAGATTCTCGGCCGCGATGGCACGGAACCCCCTGCCGATCTGCGGTCACGGCACGTCTGGGAGGCGAGCTTCCCGAGCGCGGAGACGCCCGGGGCAGTGAACGCAAAGGCCGCGCCCTACCATGCGGTGGGCGACGGCGTCCACGACGACACCGACGCCATCCAGGCGGCAATCGATGCCAACGAGGTCGTGTTCCTGCCCAAGGGCTACTATCGGATCGCGCGCCCGCTGACGCTCCGGAGCGACAGCAGGCTCGTCGGCGTCGCCCGCCATCTCTCGGTGCTGATCGCCGCCGACGGCCCGGCGTTCGGCGATGCCGCCGATCCCAAGCCCCTCGTCCAGACCGCCAACGACGCCGACGCCGACACCGTTCTCGCCTTCCTCGGCCTCTTCGTCCGCGAGGAGCTTGCCGGCAACTACGCCCTCAGCTGGCAAGCCGGCCGTCGGTCGATGGTGCGGGCGGTCAACGTCTTCAGGTTCCGAACCAAGGGCAAGGCGCGCGTGCTCGACGTCCCTCTCGTTCTCATCAGCGGCGAAGGCGGCGGCCGCTGGTACAACTTCTTCCAGGAGCGCGGAGGCCGCGTCGACCCGGGCTATCGTCATCTCCTGATCGACGGCACCCGCGAGCCCCTGAGCCTCTACGGCGTCAATCCCGAGCACGCCCGCGGCGAGGCCAACATGGAGATCCGCAACGCCCGCCGCGTCACTGTCTACAGCCTGAAAAGCCAGGGGAACTACCCCGTGCTCTGGGTCCGCGATTCCGACCACATCGAGGTTTTCGGCTTCGGCGGCAACGCCGCCGCCTTCGAGGCCGACCACGAGTTCCCCGCTGACTTCGAGCCGTTCACGCCGTCGCTGCTGCGCTTCGAGCGCACCCCCAACTTCCGCATCGCCAACGCCGTCGACGGCAGCCGCGTCTCCGGCGGATCCGACGACGAGGTCGGTGGCCGCGGCATCGATCCCAACCTCTGGCACCACATGCTGGAGATCGATGCGTCGGGCACGGCCGTCCTGACGCCGCCGCTCGTCCGTTTGGCCCTTTACGTCCGGGGCAACGCCTTCGGCAACATCCCGCCGCTCGTCGCTGCCGGCGGAGAGAAGACGATCACGCTCCCGGAAACGGCATCGTTGATGGGACAGGTCAGCGACGACGGCAACCCCGATCCGCCCAAGAGGGTGACGGTGGTCTGGCGCCAAGTCTCCGGACCCGGCGATGTCACGTTTGCCGACGCCGCCTCGGTCGCAACGGAGGCGGCCTTCTCGGCGCCCGGTGTCTATGTTCTTCGTCTCACCGCCGACGACGGTGCGGCCTCCGCATCCGACGATCTCATCGTCACCGTCCAGCCGGAACCGGATCTCGCTCCCGACGTGGCGCACTGGACGTTTGACGGCACCGCAGCGGACTCCAGCGCAAATGCCAACCACGGCCGCCTCCGCGGATCGCCCTCATGGGTTAAAGGCGCGATCGGCGGGGCCGTCCACCTCGACGGCGCCTTCGTTGCCATCGACGCCTTGAACGACGACGCCGATGGCAGGGAAGGATCCACCGCTATCTGGATCAAGCGATCCTTCGGTGACGCGACGCCGAGCGACAAGACGGTGTTTCGCTTGCGGGCGGGTCCCGGCAACCTGATCAAGTTCCACTACGCGGCAGCCGGGCACCGCTGGCAGCTCCGCTACAGGGCCGGCGGCTTGACGACGGTGCTTGACGTTCCCGGCGCGGCGATCCCGAGAGGGGTCTGGACCCATGTCGCCGTCACCTGGAGCGATGCTGGCGACGAGGTCGCCGTCTATCTCGACGGCCTCCTCCAACGAAAGGGCCGCGGCATCGGCTCCTGGAACGCGCCGCTCGACCGCAGCGCCCTCGGATCGGACGGCTCGGCCGCCACCGTGTGGAAAGGCGCCATCGACGATGTACGCGTCTACGGCCACCCGCTCTCGCCGACGGCAGTCTCCCGCCTCCACGCTCTCGCTGCCTCCAACCGGTAAAGCCGGATCGGCTGCGGGACGGTCCGGCTCCGGTCCGAAGCCATTCAGGGCGAATGCCGTGGTCCGATGCTGTCGACCTGGAATCCCCACACGCCCCGGCCATTCACCCGAGCGATCCGCTCCAGCGCGTGGTACTCGAAGGGAGCGTCGGGAAGGGCGACCGCGAGACCTTCGCGGATCAGGTAGGCTCCGAGATCGACCCCCTTGTCGAACGGCGAGGCGTCCACGGCACAGAAGGCGTCGATGCTGCCGTCGCGACTGAACGCCACCTCACGGCAACGGACGAAACCCTGGATCTTCAGTGCCAGGGCCTTCGCGGCGCGGTTCTGGAAGCACCGGGCTGGCCGCACGTTGGTGAGGCACTGCCGTTCGTTCTCGGGAACGAGGATGCCGTAGAGGCGGATGGTCTTGCCGCGAACCTTGAGCGTGCCGTCCTGCTGGACGATGGCATAGCTGACGAGATCGGCAGTCGCCTGCGGCACGGGGAGGCCGCCGACGGAGAGCGCCGTCACGACCAGCGCAAACGACGCGATCCGGCGGCCTCGCGAAACCGTCACCCGGCTTCCCACGTTCCCCATAAGGCTCAAGTCGCCCCGGCGTTCCCGGATGTCAATCCCCTCCGCGCCGGCGTCGGCGAAAGCGGAGGTAGGTGCAGCGTTCGCCGCGGACGAGCGCCTTCTGCTCGTACCGGGTCGGGAGCCAGCCCTCGGGCCTGTCCCGCCAGTCGGACGCGCCTTCGGCGGTCCAGATGAACGCGGGATGATCGGCGAGGTGTCCGAGCGTCCAGCGGACATAGTCCGTGTGGTCGGTGGCGAGCAGCAACTCGCCGCCGTCCTTGAGGATGCGTGCGAGAGCGTCCACCGTCCCGGCGGAGATGAAACGGCGCTCACGGTGGCGATGCTTCGGCCAAGGGTCGGGAAACAAGACCATGACGCGCTGGACGTTCGCGTCGGCGATCAGCGGCAGCAGCAGCCGGGCATCGTCGTCGAAGATGCGCACGTTGCCGAGTTCCTTGTCGCGGATGCGTGCGAGGAGACTCCCGACACCGCTGACGTAGGGCTCGCAGCCGACGAAGCCGATCCGCGGGTGGGCGCAGGCAAGCGCCGCCAGGTGCTCACCGGCGCCGAACCCCACCTCGAGCCAGACGTCGTCGAGGTCGGCATCGAACAGGGCGCGGAGGTCGCGGGGCGTGTCGCCGCCGGCAATCGCGAGCCGCAGGCCGGGAAGCAGCGTCGCCAACAGCTGGCGGCGGCCGGGGCGCGGTCTGCGCCCAACGCGACGGCCGAAGAACCGCGGTCCGTCGGCGCGTTTCGAGGCCCTCGGCCGCTCGATCACCGTTCGCCGAACGCGCGCTTCAGATCGTCGGCCAGATCCTTGATCTCCCAGGAGAATCCGCCGTCCGGCTCGGGTTGCCGGCCGAAGTGGCCGTAGGCCGCGGTGCGGGCATAAATCGGCCTGTTGAGGCCCAAGTGCTCGCGCATGCCGCGCGGAGAGAGATCGACAGCCTCCTGGAGGACCTCTGCGAGCCTGTCCTCGTCCACGTGGCCGGTACCGTGGGTGTCGACGTAGACCGAGATCGGGTGCGAGACCCCGATCGCGTAGGACAGCTGGATGGTGCAGCGATCGGCAATGCCGGCGGCGACCACGTTCTTGGCCAGATAGCGGGCCATGTACGCACCGGAGCGGTCGACCTTGGTCGGATCCTTGCCGGAAAACGCACCGCCGCCGTGCGGCGCGGCTCCGCCGTAGGTGTCGACGATGATCTTGCGGCCGGTGAGACCGGCGTCTCCGTCGGGCCCGCCGATGACGAAGCGGCCCGTCGGATTGACGTAGAAGTGCTTCTCCTCGCACATCCAGCCCTCGGGAAGCACGTTCTTCACATGCGGGCGAACGATCTCCCGCACGTCGTCGACCGAAATCGTGTCGGAATGCTGGGTGGAGACGACGACCGCCGTGGCGCCGGCGGGCCGGCCGTCGACGTAGCGCAGGCTGACCTGGCTCTTGGCGTCCGGACCGAGACAGGGCTCGGCGCCGGAATGTCTCGCTTCGGCAAGGGATTTGAGGATGGCGTGCGCGTAGAAGATCGGCGCCGGCATCAGCACGTCGGTCTCCCGGCACGCATAGCCGAACATGATGCCCTGATCGCCCGCTCCCTCGTCTTTGTTGCCGGCGGCATCGACGCCGCGGGCGATGTCCGGGGACTGCGAATGGATGTGCGAGGTCACCTCCGCGTCCTTCCAGTGGAAGCCGTGCTGCTCGTAGCCGATCTCTCTCACGGTGTGCCGGGCGATGGCCTTGTAGCGGTCATGGTCCATCGAGTCCGGACCGCGGACCTCGCCGGCGAGCACGATGAAGTTGGTCGTGCACAGGCATTCGACGGCCACGCGCGACTGCGGATCCTCGGTCAGGAAGGCATCGACGATGGCATCGGAGATGCGATCGCAGACCTTGTCCGGATGCCCCTCCGCCACCGATTCGCTGGTGAACACATAGTCTTTTTTCCAGTTCGTTGGCACCGTTCGACCCTTGACAATGAGATGGATGTGTCGCCGCGGCGTCCCGCGACGGAGCGGCTCAGCTCCGCACGTGCGGCCAAGCACGACGCAACGCTGCGGGGCTGCCCCGACCGGCGGGGCGCAACTTGTCGCAAGGAACCCCCGGCGCCGTCAAGGACCTTGGCGGCGGACGCGTCGGCCTACGCCGCCGACGCGCGGCAACGGATCACTCCACCTCGTCGGGCGTGCACAACGACTTGGTCAACTCGAACAGGCGCCGGCGGACCTGCGGGTCGCCGATGCGATAGTACGCACGAACGAGCTCCAGGGTCTCCCGTCGCGTCAACGGATCGTGCTCCATCGCCGCCTGCGGCTGATCGCTCATCCCCGTCGCCCGACGTTCCCCCGTCGCGTAGCTTTCCGGCATGTCGTCGAAGAAGAACGAAACAGGGACGTCGAGAATGCGGCTGAACTCGAACAGGCGGGACGCACCGATCCGATTGGCGCCGCGCTCGTACTTCTGGATCTGCTGGAAGGTCAAGCCGACGGCTTCGCCGAGCTTCTCCTGGCTCAGGCCCAACAGAGTGCGTCGGAGCCGAACCCGTCCACCGACGTGGACGTCGACCGGATTCGGTGTGCCCGGAGGCAGGCGCTCGAACCGAGCGGCCGGAGTTGCGGACCGTCCTTTCCTCACCCGAGATAGTCTTGCTTCTGTCATTTTTTTCAACGCATCCAAGAGGTGGAACCCAGGCACACAGCCCAGAGACCTTCTGCCCCGTCGCACTGCTCCCGATATCCGCGAGCTGCGGTGCAGTGCGCACTGCCAGCAATACTAGCCAGATTCGCGTGGATTTCGCAAGATTTGTCTTATTCCCCAGGTCTTTCAACCATGCGTGGTTGGCGTAGCGTCACGTCCTCCTCCTGAGCGCGCCGGCCGCCAGCCAGGTGACGCAGACAAGCCCGAGCGGGATCCAGTCGGCGTATCGACCATAGGGCGTCGGCACGGCGAGCGCGGCGGGAAGCGGCCCGTCGAGCACGCCTCTGGTGCCGAGGTCGAGGCGACCGGCGACCCGGCCGAACGGGTCGACGATGGCCGATATTCCGGTGGTGGCGACGCGGACCACCGGCAGCCCTTCCTCGACCGCTCGCAGTCGCGCCGCGGCGAAATGCTGATAGGGTCCGGAAGAGATCCCGTACCAGGCGTCGTTGGTCAGGTTGAGGATCCACTCTGGCCGGTCGTCCGGGTCGCGAACGCGGCCGGGAAAGATGATCTCGTAGCAGATCAGCGGGCTCGCGGGAGGCAACCCCGGAAGCCTCAGCGTCGTGAGGCCGGCGCCCGCAGAGAAGTCCGTCGTGCCGGCCGTCAGCTTGGCGATGCCGAAAACGCCGCGGAACGGCACGTATTCGCCGAACGGAACGAGGTGGGATTTGTCGTAGACGGCGACGATGCGGCCGTTGCCGTCGATCGCCCCGAGGCTGTTCCAGACGCGAAAGGGCTCGCCCGGTGGCGTCCTCCGCAGCATGCCGAGGATCGTCAGCCCGTCCGCCGGCGTGGCGCGGGCGATCAGTTCACGCCGGAACGGGTCCTCGCCAACGAAGAACGGAGCTGCCGTTTCCGCCCAGATCGTATGTGTTGGGTTGGCCGATCGCGGCGCGACGCCCATGCCGAGCTGCAGCGCCAGATGCTCGTCGAGAAGGTCCGGTCGCCACTTCTGCTGTTGGGCGATGTTGGGCTGAACGAGGCGCAGGCGAACGCCCTCGACCGAAGCGCTGTCGCCGGCCAGCGACAGCCGGAGTGCGCCCCCCGCCCACACCGCGGCGAGGACGCCGGCGATGGCCAAGGTCGCCTGGCGATTGCCCGGCCGCTCTTCTGCCAGCACGGCCGGCATCGCCGCCGCGGCGACCGTCAACAGCCCGAGGCCGTAGGTGCCGATCACCGCCGTCACCTGGATCATGGCGTCGGAGAACACCCAACTCGAGGCGATGAGGTTCCAGGGAAACCCGGTGAAGATCCATCCCCGAACCCATTCGAGCAAGGTCCAGAAGGCGGCGAAGGCAAGCACACTGCCGATGCCGCGCAGCCGTGTCGCGTGAGTGAGAAGGGCGGCTAGACCCGGGAAGATCGCGAGCAGCGCGGCAAGGCCGAGAACGGCGAAGGGTCCGACCCAGGGATAGATGCCGCCCCTGACGACGAAGGCGTTGGCGATCCAGTAGAGCCCGGCGACGAAAAAGCCGAAACCGAACCACCAGCCGGTGGCGAAGGCACCGGTCCGGGCGACACGGGCTTGAACCATCCACGACAGCCCGACGAACGCGGGAACCAGCGCAGGTGCGACGTGCACCGGGGGAAGCGCCGCGACTGCCAGCACGCCGAGACCCGATGCGACAAGCGCCCGCCGCCAGCCGCTCAGCTCGGCGACCACCCCTCGCAGTCGGGCGAACCCGCGGTCGACGGAGCGTCCCGACCGCCCGACGCCGGGCGGCACCGGGGTGCAGCCGGACCCGTTGCTCACGAGGGATGAACCGGTTCGCCGGGATCTTTCTCGGCCGCCTGCGACGGTGGAGGCGCGGCCCGCCTCACCCGCAGGCGACGGACACGCCGCGGATCGGCGTCAACAACCTCGAACTCGAGCCCGGAGGGATGGGACAGCAATTCGCCGCGAATGGGGACACGTCCCGCCAGGGCGAAGACGAGGCCGCCCAGCGTGTCGATCTCCTCCCTCTCGTCATCGGCGAGAACCGGGCCGAAGTGCTCCTCGAGCGCTTCGACGAGCGTGCGCGCGTCGGCATCGATCGAACCGTCCGGGCGGCGGACGAAGGTCGGTTCGAGGGCGCGATCGTGTTCGTCCTGGATCTCGCCGACGATCTCCTCAACCAGATCCTCGATGGTGACGAGGCCGTCGACACCTCCGTATTCGTCGACAACGAGCGCCATGTGTGATCGCTTGATCCGCATCTCGAGCAGGAGCTCCATCACCCGCATCGACGGCGCGACGAAGAGCACCGGCCGCAACACCTTCGAAGGCTTGAAGGCCTGCTTTTCGCCCCGCCACGTGACGACGTCCTTGATGTGCACCATGCCGAGGGCGTCATCGAGGGTGTCGCGGTAGACCGGCAGCCGCGAATGGCCGGCCCGGTTCATGACCTCCATGACCTCCTCGAGCGACGCCGTGCTTTCGACTGCGACGATGTCGGCCCGCGGCACCATCACGTCTTCGACGGTCTGATCGCGCAGGCTGAGGATGTTGACCAGCAGCGTCCGCTCGTCTTCGTCGAGGGGGATCTCCGCGGTCTCCCGCTCCTCGATCAGCTCGTCCAGCTCGTCACGAGCGGAGCTCCGACCGTTGCGACCGCCGCGCAGCCGCCGCAGGATGTCCCGGACAAGGCGCCGAAGTTTCGGCGGTGGGACGGCCCGGTCGTCGCCGGGCGTGCTACTTCCGTCGCCCGGATCGCTATCCTGGGTCTGCGGGCGCATCCGTGATCACCTGCTGCGAAGCATAAGGGTCGGCAATGCCGAGCGCGGCCAGGATCTCGATCTCCACGCGCTCCATCCGGTCCGCTTCACATCGGGACGAGTGGTCATAGCCAAGAAGGTGAAGCATACCATGAACGACGAGATGACTTAAATGGTCCGCGAGGGTCTTGCCTTCGGCGTCCGCCTCGGCCGCCGCGGTCTGCTGGGCGACGATGATGTCGCCGAGCAGCACCGGCGGCTCGGACGCTTCCGCACCGGCCAGGGCGGCGGCATCGGCTGCGGGAAACGCCAGCACGTTGGTCGGCTTGTCGGCTCCGCGGTAGGTGCGATTGAGCGAAGTCATGGTCTCGTCATCGGTGAGCATGACGCCCGCCTCCGCGGCGCCCCGAACCGAGGCGGCGCGAGCGAACGCGGCCTCTGCCGCCAGGCGGCACACCCGCTCGGGGTCGGCGAGGCGGACGCGCCAAGCCGGCGCCTCGACGGTCACATCGACGTCAATCATCGCGGTCACGGCCTGCCGCGTCCTCGGTGACGTAGCGTGCGCCGACCCCAAGCCGGTTTTCCGCCTCCTCATAGGCGCGCACGATGCGGGTCACCAGCGGGTGGCGGACCACGTCGGCGTCCGTGAAGTGAACGAAGGCGACGCCCTCGACCCGGTGAAGGATTTCCAGCGCGTGCCTGAGACCCGAGCGTGTTCCCTTGGGCAGGTCGACCTGGCTGAGGTCGCCGGTGACCACCATGCAGGCGTTTTCCCCGAGGCGGGTGAGAAACATCTTCATCTGCACTGCGGTGGTGTTCTGCGCCTCGTCGAGGATCACGAACGCGTTCGACAGCGTCCTGCCGCGCATGAACGCCAGAGGGGCCACCTCGATCTCGCCGCTCTCGAGGCGCTTGACCACCTGCTGGGCCGGAAGCATGTCGTAGAGCGCGTCGTAGAGAGGACGCAGATAGGGATCGACCTTCTCGCGCATGCTTCCGGGCAGGAAGCCGAGCTGCTCGCCGGCCTCGACGGCGGGGCGGGAGAGGATGATCCGGTCCACCTCGCCGCTGACCAGGCGCTCCACCGCCTTGGCCACCGCCAGATAGGTCTTGCCGGTCCCCGCCGGCCCGAGGCCGAACACCAGCTCGTGCTCATCGATGGCGCGGATGTAAGCGGCCTGGGTCGGCGTGCGCGCCGCCACCCTGCGCTGGCGAATGCGGATCTCGAGATCGGCGTCCGTGGCGCCGCTGCCGCGGGCGACCATGCGCACCGCGTCGTCCACCTCCTGATCCCGCACCGTGACCCCCCGCTTCAGGCGTCCGTAAAGGAAATCCAGCACGTTGTGAGCAGAATCCACCGCTTCACCGGGTCCGCGGATGGTGACCAGGTTGCCGCGCGCGTCGATGCTGACGTCCAGCTGTTGCTCGATCCGTGCCAGGTGGGCGTGATGCGAGCCGAAGAGCTGCAGAACAAGGCGGTTGTCTTCGAACTCCATCTGCAGAGACTTCTCGTCTGCGGCAGGCAGAACACCCGGATGCCACGACGGGGTCAAGCCGCGAGACCTTCGGCAAGCACGCCTGCTACGCTGTTGGCCCATCCGTTCGTGATCCGCACGGACTGGATGGTCCCGATCAGGCCTGTCGGGCCCTCGGCGTGGACGGCTTGCATGAACGGGCTACGGCCGAGGATCTGCCCAGGCATGCGGCCTTGACCCGCGAACAGCACCGGCAACGTGCGACCGATGCAGCCCTCGTTGAACGCTCTCTGCTGCGCGTTGAGCACCTTCTGCAGGGCGTGAAGGCGCTGGCTCTTCACCCGATCGTCGATCTGGCGCGCCGCCGCCGCGGGCGTGCCGGGCCGGGGGCTGTACTTGAAGGAATACGCCTGGGCGAAGCCAACGGCCTCGACCAGATCGATCGTCGCCTGGAAGTCCGCATCCGTCTCGCCGGGAAAGCCGACGATGAAATCAGAGCTCAGCGCGATCGCCGGGTGCGCCCCGCGCAGCCGATCGACGACCCGCCGGTAGTCGTCGGCGGTGTGCCGCCGGTTCATCGACGCGAGCACGGCGTCCGAGCCCGATTGCACGGGCAGATGCACGAAGGGCATCAGAGCACCGACATCGCGATGCGCCTCGATCAGTTCGTCTGTCATGTCCGCCGGGTGGGACGTCGCGTAGCGGATGCGGCTGACGCCAGGGATCTCGGCCACCGCCCGGATCAGCCGCCCGAGCCCCCATTCGCGTCCGTCCCCGGCTTCGCCGTGGTAGCTGTTGACATTCTGACCCAACAGCGTGATCTCGACGACGTTGGAGGCCGCCAACCGCCGCGCCTCCGCCAGCACGTCGGCCACCGGACGCGAATACTCGGCGCCGCGGGTGTAGGGCACGACGCAGAACGTGCAGAACTTGTCGCATCCTTCCTGGACGGTGAGAAAGGCGCTTGCTTCGCCCTCCCTGTTGGTGATCTCGGGAAGGAAGTCGAACTTGGCTTCCGGGGGAAACTCGGTGTCCAGAACCGAGCCCGCACCGCGGCTCACCCGCGCCACCATCTCCGGCAGCCGGTGATAGGTCTGCGGGCCCAGGACGATGTCCACGAACGGCGCCCGCCTCAGGATCTCGTCCCCCTCGGCCTGGGCGACGCAGCCGGCGACCGCGAGGAGAACGGGTCCGCCGCTCTCTCGCGGCCGATGCTTGAGCGCCCGGAGCCGCCCCAGCTCGGAGAACACCTTCTCGGAAGCCTTCTCGCGGATGTGGCAGGTGTTGAGGATGACGATGTCGGCATCGTCGGGCGCTTCGGTGCGTTCAAAGCCGAGCGGCGCGAGAACGTCCGCCATGCGGGCGGAATCGTACACGTTCATCTGGCAGCCGAACGTCTTGATGCAGAGCTTCTTGACCACGGCCGCTTCGTCAAGCGCGCCGGCGCGCGGCGCCAAGCCCGAAAGGAGCCGTCATCGGTCAGGAGGCGTCCCGAAGCGCGATCGTCATTTGTCGAAAGGTAGCAAGCCGCCCTGGCGAGTCAAGTTACCCTCGCATGATCCATTCACTTGGAGCTCTTCGGCGCCTTCAGGGGAACGCCGAAAAGCTCGAGCCGATGCCCGACCAGCCGGTACCCATGCTTCTCGGCCACCTGCCGCTGCAGTTCCTCGATGTCGGCGCTGCGGAACTCGATGACTTCGCCGGACTGAATGTCGATGAGATGGTCGTGATGCTCGTCGGTCGCCTCTTCGTATCGCGAGCGTCCGTCCCCGAAGTCGTGGCGTTCGATGATGCTCGCCTCCTCGAACAGACGCACGGTCCGATAGACCGTCGCGATGCTGATTCGCGGATCCAACTGGGCGGCCCGTCGGTACACCTCCTCGACGTCGGGGTGATCCGTTGCCTCGGACAGGACGCGCGCGATGATCCGGCGCTGGCCGGTCATCTTCATGCCCTTCTCCGTGCAGAGCTGCTCGATACGCGATGGCGGTGTCATCTTACCTCCCTCGCGCCCGGCCCCCTGCCCGAGCGTACGTTTTGTTGCACGCCCGCGTTCGGACGGCGGGCGTGCCCCCCTTCTCGCCTTCGGTTGCGCACCCCTTGCCCGTCGTTACCCCGCCTGCCGCCGCTTGGTGCCAAGGCCGATCTTCTTGGCGAGGTGGCTTCTGTGCTTGGCATAGTTCGGCGCAACCATGGGATAGTCCGGAGGAAGTCCCCAACGCTCCCGGTATTCCTCCGGAGTCATGTTGTAGGCGGTCTTCAAGTGCCGCTTGAGCATCTTCAGCTTCTTGCCGTCCTCGAGGCAGACGAGGTAGTCGGGAAAGACGGACCGCTTGACGGCGACCGCCGGCCTCGGACGCTCGGGAGCCGCGGGCTCGGTGCCGATGGAAGTCAGGGTCCTGTACACCTCCTGTATCAACTTCGGCAGATCGGCAAGCGGCAGGGGGTTGTTGCCGACATGCGCGGCAACGATCTCGGTTGTAAGCTCAAGCATTTCGCTTGGACTGGGCTTCTCGCTCATACGAAAATGTTCTCCAGGACTTTAGCGCCAGGGCCCTTATATAATTTCCTGCGCGTTTCATGGCAAGGCGCTATGATGGGAAATACAAAAGAGGTCTCCGATCAGAAAGGCCCCGACTTTTTTCTCGACATCACCGGTGAGGTCTGCCCGATGACCTTCGTGCGGACGAAGCTGCTCGTCGAGCGAATGACCTCGGGCCAAACCGCGGAAATCCGCCTGAAAGGCGCCGAGCCGCTGTCGAACGTGCCGCGCGCCGTCGTCGCCGAAGGGCACGCCGTGCTCAGCTTCGCGCCCGAGGACGCGAGCCGCGATCCGACCTCAGTCCACCGTCTCGTCATCCGCAAGGGCTGAGCAGGCGATCTCGTCGAGATCACGGCGGAGAATCAACGCATCGACCGCAACCATCGGCGATCGACGGTAATAGGAGGGGCGCCGGCCGACCGGCTGGAAGCCGTTCGCGAAGTAGAACGCCGTCGCCGCCGCATTGTCGCTCGCCACCTCGAGATAGGCGCGGCGCGCGCCAAGCGCCCGGGCCGCGCGCAGGGCCGCGTGCAGCAGTCGGCGCCCCTGTCCGCGGCGACGATGCGAGGGCTCGACGGCAAGAGCCAGGATCTCGCACTCGTCTGCGACCGAGCGGCAGACGATGCAGCCGGCGGGGACCGAGGCGGTCGCGGCCAGGAAGGCGAAGCCCACGTCGCGCAGCAGCTCTGCGATCGTTTCCGCGGTCCATGACCCGCCGAGATGGTCGGCGCAGAGTCGGGCGACGGCCGCGGCCTCCTCGGGCGGAACCGCCGACAGGCGTATCACGTCAGGAAGCCGGTGCGGCCCGCCGTCGGGCCGTCGGCTGAGGCGTTGCTTCGGGAGGCCGGAGGTAGAGCGGTCGGGGCGGCGCAGCGGCAACACCGGGCCTCCACCGTCGCGCCGCTACGACGGCGACGGCGGCGGCATCGGGGTGGCCAGGGCCCTGTGCCTGCGGCGCATGGACGCCGGCGGATCGCAGCCACGCCGCCACCCGGTCGGCGGCGTCGCCGGCGATGACGATCGGTTGCGTCGGAACGAAGCTTGCCAACGCCTGTTCTCCGAGGACGGTCGGCGAGCTCAGGGGGGTGTTGTCGCTCCGGAAGAGCTGGGCGAAAACATCGGCGCGGCGGGTGTCCAAGGCCACGAGCAAGGGCCGTTCGTCGTCGCGCTGGCGCGGC
Source organism: uncultured Rhodospirillaceae bacterium (assembly GCA_964420325.1). Classification (GTDB taxonomy): domain Bacteria; phylum Pseudomonadota; class Alphaproteobacteria; order Rhodospirillales; family Defluviicoccaceae; genus CAYQSU01. Next base: position 24,178 of record CAYQSU010000021.1, read on the forward strand.
ACCGCTTCCGCCACGGCCTCGAGGGTGGTGACGCCGAAGCACGGGGTCCCCGCCGCCAATGCCATGCCGCGCGCGGCCGCCAGCCCGACGCGCATGCCGGTGAAGGCACCCGGGCCGACGGTCACGGCAATCAGCTCGAAGTCGCGGAACCCGAGCCCCGATTCCGCAACCACCGCCGCCACCATCGGCATCAGCGCTTCGGCGTGCCCGCGGCTCATGGCCGAGAGCCGCCGGGCGACGATCACGCCGTCATGCCAGGCGGCGACCGAGCACGCAGCGGTCGCCGTGTCCATCGCCAGGATGTTCACCGGCCGACGGACTCGGCCCGGCGCCGTCGCCGGCGCAGCCTCTCAGGTGATGGCGCAGGCTTCATCGAAGGTCGGCCGATCCCTGAGGCGAGCGTGTTCGGCCTGCGACCGCCAGGGCCTACCAGTCGACGGGGCGGACCTCGACGACCTCGGGAACGTAGTATCGGAGCATGTTCTCGATGCCGTGCTTCAAAGTTGCCGTCGAGCTGGGGCATCCGGAGCACGATCCCTGCATGTGCAGGTAGACGACACCGTTCTCGAAACCGCGAAAGATGATATCGCCGCCGTCCTGGGCCACCGCCGGCCGCACGCGCGTATCGAGAAGCTCCTTGATCTGGCGTGCCACCTCGTCGTCGTCGGACGCCTCGTCGGCAGCCGCGTCCGGCGGCCCCTCGGAGATGACCGCTGCCCCCGAGCTGAAGTGATCCATGATGGCTCCGAGAATCATCGGCTTGAGGGTCGCCCATTCGCGGTCCGCCATCTTGGTCACGGTGACGAAGTCATGCCCCAGAAAGACCCCGGCGACGCCGTCGATCTCGAACAGCCTCAGTGCCAGCGGCGACCGCCGCGCCTCGTCCGGACCTGTGAAGTTGGCCGTCCCCGCCCCCATCACGACGCAGCCGGGCAAAAACTTCAAGGTTGCCGGATTGGGCGTCGGTTCGGTCTGAATGAACATCGCTTTCGTACCCCGCTGTGGCAACGCATTGGCGCGCTCGCGCCGTTGCCTATCACATGGTCGAGGCCATCGGCGAGATCAAGACGTCGCTCGATGCCGTGCCGAGAAACCCGACGGCGTCGAACACCTCACGCAGCACCGGTTCGGCCAGCGCCCTCGCCTTCTCGGCACCGTCGTTCAGCACCTGATCGACATAGGCCGGCTCCCCGCGCAGCCGTCTGACCTCCTCGCCGAGCGGCGCCAGCACCGAGACCGCGCAGTCGGCCAGCTCCTTCTTGAAATCGGAGAACGACCACCCGGCGAAGCGGGCGCAGACGGAGGCGAGATCGGAGTCGGTCAGCGCCGCGTAGATGCTGATCAGGTTGCGTGCCTCCGGCCGGAGGTCGAGGCTCTCGGGCGCATCGGGCAGGAGGTCGGGATCGGTTCGCGCCTTGCGGATCTTCAGCGCGATGGTATCCGCGTCGTCGATCAGGTTGATGCGCGAGTAGTCGGACGGATCCGACTTGCTCATCTTGCTGCTGCCGTCCTTCAGCGACATCACCCGGGTCGCCGGCCCGAGGATCAGCGGCTCTACGATCGGAAACAGCTCGACCCCGAAGTCGCCGTTGAACTTCTGGGCGATGTCGCGGGTGAGCTCGAGGTGCTGCTTCTGATCCTCGCCGACCGGAACATGGGTCGCCTTGTAGAGGAGGATGTCCGCCGCCATCAGATTGGGGTAGGCGAACAGACCCACCGACGCGTTCTCGCGGTGCTTGCCGGCCTTCTCCTTGAACTGGGTCATGCGGTTGAGCCAGCCGAGGCGGGCGACGCAGTTGAAGACCCAGGCCAGCTGGGCGTGGCCGGGAACGCTGCTCTGGACGAACAGGATGTTGGCGTGCGGATCGACGCCCGCCGCCAGCACGGCGGCCGCCGTCTCGCGCGTGTTCGCCCTGAGCTCGGACGGGTCCTGCCAGACGGTGATGGCGTGCATGTCGACCACGCAGAACAGGCAGTCGAACTCGCGCTGCAGCCGGACCCAGTTGCGGATCGCACCCAGGTAGTTGCCGAGATGCAGGTTTCCGGTCGGCTGAATGCCCGAAAAGATCCGTCTCATCGCCTGAAGGAAGGCCTCGGTGGTCTGTGACGCGCGGGTTTATGGCCGCTCGGGCGGTGCCGGTCAAGCCGGGTCGCTGCCACGCATCATGCCGCGGAGCTCGCTCCAGCGTGCTGCCCCGGAGAGCTGCGCGCCCGCGGCGAAGGCGAACAGCCCGCCGACCACGAGCACTGCAAGTGCCGCAATGCGTTGGCCCTGCCCGGCGGCGAGCCAGTCGGCGAATCCCCACGCCAGGAAGCCGAGCACCGCTGCCATCACGGCGCTGGCGAGAACGACGCGGGGGATGCGCCGGCGCAGTCGCTCGTCGACGACGAGGAAGCCGCGCCGGCGGAGGATAACGGCGAGTAGCCCGGCATTGACCCAGGCGGACACCGCCGTGGCGACGGCGATGCCGACGTGCAGGAGGGGGTGCATCAGGATAAGGCTGAGGATGACGTTGACCACGGCGGCGACGGCGGCGACCTTCACCGGCGTCGCCGTGTCCTCGCGGGCGAAGAAGCCGGGCGTCAGGGCCTTGACCAGCATGTATGCCGGCAGTCCCGCCGCCAGCGCCGTCAGCGCCGCGGCGGTCTTCTCGGTTTCCGCAACGTCGAAGGCGCCCCGCTGGAACAGCACCGCGACCACCGGCTCGGCGATGACCATCAGCGCCGCCGCCGCGGGCAGGGTGAGCAGCAGCGCGAATTCGAGCGCTCGATTCTGACTGTGATGCGCGGCCGTCGTGCTGCCGGCGCGTACCTGCCGCGACAGGATCGGCAGCAAGGCGGTGCCGACGGCGACGCCGACCACGCCGAGCGGAAGCTGGTTCACCCGGTCCGCATAGAACAGGTAGGACACCGACCCCGACGGCAGGAGCGAGGCGATCATCGTGTCGATGAGCAGATTGACCTGATAGAGGCCGGCGCCGAGGGCCACCGGCAGCGCCCGCCACAACAGGCTGCGGACCCTCGGCGTCAGCCGCGGCCGCCTGAGCCTCAGCCACACGCCGGCTCGCCCGCAGCGGATTAGCAACCACAGGAGCTGCAGTGCGCCGGCACCGGCGACGCCCCAGGCGAGCGCATGGCCCGGGGTCGGCGTCACCGGAGCGAGCCAGAGAATGGCCGCGATCAAGCAGAGGTTGAGGATGATGGGCGTCGCCGCCGCGGCTGCGAAGCGCCCGAACGAATTGAGGACGCCAGCATAGAGAGACGCCAACGAGATGCAGAGGAGATAGGGAAAGACGATCCGCGCGAACTCAACCGTGGTCGCGAACTTCTCCGGATCGGAGAGGAAGCCGGGGGCGAAGACGATCATCACGACCGGCATCGCCACCTCCATCGCCAGGACCATCACCAGGAGCGCCCAGAACAGCGTCGCCAGGGCCTGTTCGGCGAACAGCTCGGCCTCCTTCCGTCCCTCGGTCTCCAGCACCCCGGCAAAGATCGGAATGAACGCCGCCGTGAACGCGCCTTCGGCGAACAGCCGGCGGAACAGGTTCGGAAACTTGAAGGCGACGAAGAAGGCGTCGGCGACGGGGCCGGCCCCCAGCGCGTTCGCGACCAGGATGTCGCGCACGAAGCCGAACACGCGGCTGACCATGGTCATGCCGCCGACGGTGGCGATGGAGCGCGAAAGACGCATGCTGGGTTGCGGTCGGGATTCCGGCTGCCGGCTCTCGCCTCGGCGCTATTCCGCCGCCGCCGTCTTCGGCGAGGAGGCGAGCTCGGGCTCGGGTCCCGAGATGGCCTCGAGCAGATGCCGCTCGATGCGTCGCAGCTTCGCCTGGTCCTCGATCTTCAGGCCGAACACGTCCTTGACGTAGAACACGTCGACGACCCTCTCGCCGTAGGTCGAGATGTGGGCGCTCGAAATCTGCAGGTTGAGGGCGGTGAGCATCGACGTGACGTCGTGCAGGAATCCCTGCCGATCGCGGCCGTTGACTTCGATGACGGTGTGCGTGCGGCTGGCGCCGTTGTCGATGATCACCGCAGGCGGCACCTTGAACACGCGCGTGCGGCTCGGCAGCGCCTTCGCACGGACCACGCGCAGCTCCCGGGCCGGATAGATCCGTCCCGAAGCCGACGCCTCGATGCGTGTCTTCAGCTTTTCGAGCCGCTCGCCGCCTTCGAACGCCCCGCCCATGGCGTCCTGGATGCGAAACGTGTCGAGCGCCATGCTGTTGGCGAGCGTCGTCACCTTGGCGTCGACGATGTTGGCACCGGTCAGCGCCAGCGCGCCGGCCATGCGCGCGAACAGCCCGGGGTGGTCAGGCGCATACACGGTGAGCTCGGTCACCTCCATCTGCGGCTGCTGGCGCACCTCGATCCACAGCGACCGCTTCTGCCTCTCGGCCTCCCGGATCATCTCGAAATGGCGGGCCTGGGTCTCCGTGTCGAACGCCAGCCAGTAGTCGGAGTACCCGCGTACGATGTAGGTCTCCAGCGTCACGGGGTCCCAGGAGGCAAGCCGCTCCCTGAGCCTGGCCTTGGCCCGCTCGACGCGGGCGGCACGCCGCTCTGCCGGCTGGCCCCCTTCCATCTCCATGTCTTCCAGCGCCCGGTAGAACAGCTCGCTCAGAAGCCCGGCCTTCCACGGATTCCAGATGCGCGGGCCGACGGCGCTGATGTCGGCCGAGGTCAGCGCCAGGAGGATGCGGAGCCGCTCCGGCGACTGCACGGCGGCGACGAAGTCGCTCACCGTCTTGGGGTTATCGATGTCGCGCTTGAACGCGACCCGGCTCATCAGCAGATGGTGACGGACGAGCCACGACACCGTTTCCGTCTCCCAGTCGTCGAGGCCGAGGCGAGGGCACAGCGACGACGCGATCTGGGCGCCGATCTCTGAATGATCGCCGCCCCGGCCCTTGCCGATGTCGTGGAGGAGGACCGAAAGATAGAGGGCGCGCCGCGAGTTGATCTCGCCGATGATCTCGCTCGCGGTCGGGTGCTCGTCCTTGAGCCGGCCCTGCTCGATCCTGCTGAGAATGCCGATCGCCCGGATCGTATGCTCGTCGACGGTATGGACGTGGTACATGTCGTACTGCATCTGGCCGACGACGCGCCCGAAGTCGGGGATGAAGCGGCCGAAGACGCCGGCCTCGTTGAGCCTGCGCAGCGTCTTCTCCGGATCGTTGGCGGAGGTCAGCATCTCCAGGAACAGGCGGTTGGCCTCCGGATCGCTGCGCAGCGCGCCGTTGATCCGGCCGACGCTCTGGCGGATCAGGCGCAGCGCGTTCGGATGCACGTCCACGTTCATGCGCTGCGCCTCGTGGAAGAGGCGGAGGAACTTGACGGGATCCTTGGCGAAGGCGTCGGCGGAGGCCACGGTCAGGCGGTCGCCGTCGACCCGGAAGCCTTCGGGCGCCCGCCGCCCGAACGACAGCGACGGCAGGCGGAAGAGGAACCGTGAGCGCCGGTGCTGCTCCTCGAGCACCGCGCACAGGATCCGCGTCAGATCGCCCACCGTCTTGGTGATCAGGAAATAGTGGCGCATGAAGCGCTCGACGCCGCGCAGCCGGCCGCTGCTGCGGTAGCCGAGGCGCTTGGCGATCACCTCCTGGGTGTCGAAGGTCAGCCGTTCCTCGGGCCGGCCGGTGACATAGTGGAGGTGACAGCGAACCGTCCACAGGAAATTCTGGGTCTGGCGGAAGTGGCGGGCGTCTGCCGGCGTGAACACGCCGCGGTCGACAAGCTCGCCCATGTCCTTGACCTTGTAGAGATACTTCGCGATCCAGAACAGCGTCTGCAGGTCGCGAAGACCACCCTTCCCCTCTTTGATGTGGGGCTCGAGGACATACCGCGAATCGCCCATTCGCTCATGGCGCGCGTTTCTCTCGGCGAGCTTGGCCTCGACGAAGGCCTTGCCGGTCCCCGAGACGACGTCGCCGAAGAACCGCTTATCGAAGGTCTGAAAAAGGGCTTCGTTGCCCCAAAGGAACCGCGCCTCGAGAAGGCTGGTGCGGATCGTCAGGTCCTGCTTGGCGAGCGTGACGCAGTCGTCGACCGAGCGGGTCGCGTGCCCAACCTTGAGGCCCATGTCCCACAACAGGTAAAGCATGAACTCGACGATGTCGCCGTGGCTCGCTGCAGGGCGATCCGGCAAAAGAAACATCAGATCGATGTCCGAAAACGGCGACAGCTCGGCCCGACCGTAGCCTCCCGTCGCGACGATCGCCATTTCCTGGGGCGTTCCGGCGCCGCCGTCCTTGAAAACGTGCGTCAGGGCGAACTCGTAGATCGTCCCGACCACCTGGTCGACCAGATAGGCATCGGCATGCACCACCGCGGCCCCGTTGATCCCGTCCTCCTCGAATCGCCGGCGGATCTCGCCGACGCCGCGATAGAGCGCCGCCTTGAAGATCTGGACGAAATTGCCGCGGGTCTGCGTGCTGCAGGGCGACCAGGACACCTGCTCCTCGAGCTCGCGAACCAGGGCACGGCGATCGATGATCTTGCGGGGACTGCTGACGCGAACCATGACGCCTCCGACACGTCACCCTTCATACAGGACTGGTTATATAGTGCGCGCTCGGCACCTGCACCTATTCGTCGCAAAGCCCGCCGGCGCGTCCTACCTCACGCTCTCCTTCCAGCGGTAGACGAGCTCGAGGGCCGCCCGCGGTGTCAGCGCATCGGCATCGAGCGTCCGGAGCTCCGCCTCCACGGCCGACGGCGGCGGTGCCTGCCTGGTTCGCCGCTCGGCGGCCCGGAACAACGGAAGATCCTCGGCAAGCCGGGCAATCGCCGACGACTGCTCGCCGATCTCCAGCGTCGCCAGCACCTCCTCCGCCCGCGCCACCACCGCCGCCGGCAGTCCGGCCAGTTGACCGACGTGGACGCCATAGGAACGATCGGCGGCGCCCGCTGCCACCTCGTGCAGGAACACGACGTCCCCCCGCCACTCCTTGACCCGCATCGTGTAGCAGGCGAGGTCATCGAGCTTGGCGGCGAGCGCGGTCAGCTCGTGATAGTGGGTGGCGAACAGCGCCCGGCAGCGATTGACCTCGTGCAGGTGCTCGACCACCGCCCAGGCGATCGACAGACCGTCGAAGGTCGCCGTTCCGCGGCCGATCTCGTCGAAGATGACGAAGGCGCGCGGCCCGGCCTGGTGCAGGATGGCGGCGGTCTCGACCATTTCGACCATGAAGGTCGAGCGTCCGCGGGCGAGCTCGTCGGCGGCGCCGATCCGCGAGAACAGGCGGTCGACGACACCGATGCGTGCGGCATCGGCAGGCACGAAGGAACCGGCCTGTGCCATCAGCGCGATGATCGCGTTCTGGCGGAGGAAGGTGCTCTTGCCCGCCATGTTGGGGCCGGTGATCAGCCACAGCCGGTGTCCCGCGGCGAGATAGCAGTCGTTGGCGACGAAGGTGCTCTCCTGGTCGCGGGCGAGGGCGGCCTCGACCACCGGATGGCGGCCGCCTTGGACGTCGAACTCGAGGCTGTCGTCGACTACCGGTCGGCAGTAGCCGCCGTCCGCCGCGAGGTCGGCGAAGCCCGCGGCGACGTCGAGAGCGGCCAGGGCGGAAGCGGCGCGCGCGATGGCCTCGGCGTCCGCCGTCACCGCGCCGACGAGGTCATTGAACACCGCCAGCTCGATGGCAAGCGCGCCGTCGCCGGCGCGCGCCATGCGCGCTTCCAGATCGCCGAGCTCGACCGTCGTGTAGCGCGCCGCGTTCGCCATGCTCTGGCGGAGGATGAAGGCGGCGGCGGCCGCCGACGGCATCCTCGCCGCCTGCTTGGCGGGGACCTCGATGAAGTAGCCCAGCACGTTGTTGTGGCGGATCTTCAACGCCTGCACGCCGGTCTCCGCGACGTATCTTGCCTGCAGCCGCGCGATGAGCTGCCTCGCGTTGTCCCTGAGCCGCCGCTGCTCGTCGAGGTCGGCGCGGTACCCGGCAGCGACGAACCCGCCGTCGCGGGCGAACAGGGGAAGCTCGGCGGCAAGCGCGCGGGAGAGCACATCGACCAGCGGTCCATGGTGGCCGAGGTCGCTCAAGCAGGCATCGAGATCGTGCGGACGCCCCGAGAGGCCGTCGGCAGCCAGCTCCTCGCCAAGCCATGCCGCGAGGGCGAGGCCGTCGCGGACGGCGGCGAGGTCGCGGGGTCCGCCGCGGCCGAGGCTGAGCCGGGACAGCGCCCGCTCGATGTCCGGACAGCGCTTGAGGATCTCGCGGGTGGCCTGCCGGAGCCGCGGGTCGTCGACGAAGAACTGGGCCATGTCGAGGCGGCGTTTGATCGTCTCGACGTCGGTCGGCGGCGCGGTGAGGCGCGCCGCCAGCAGCCGAGCGCCCGGCCCTGTCACCGTACGGTCGACGACGCCGAGCAGGCTGTCCTTCCGCTCTCCGGCGAGAGACCGGGTGAGCTCGAGATTGCGTCGGGTCGCGGCGTCGATCGCCATCACCGAGCCTGTGGTCAGGCGCTGCGGCCGGCCGAGGCGGGGCAGGCTTCCCTTCTGGGTCAGCGCGATGTAGTCGACGAGGGCGCCGGCGGCGGCGATCTCGGCCCGCTCGAAGGCGCCGAAGGCGTCGAGGCTGCCGACGCCGTAGAGCGCCTCCAGGCGCCGGCGGCCGTTGACGCTGTCGAAGCGGCTCGCGGGCAGCGGCGTCAGACGCTGCCGCCAGGCGTTCGCGATCGCCGGGAACCCGGGCCGCTGCAGCAGTGGCTCAGGCACGATCAGCTCGCCCGGCTCCAACCGGGCAAGAGCGGTCTCGAGATCGCGGCCGTCGACCGGCTGCGTCTCCAGGTCGCCGGTCGAGATGTCGGCCCAGGCGAGTCCGAGAGCGCCGCCGGCCTCGGCGCAGGCGGCGAGGTAGTTGTGGCGGCGGGAATCGAGCAGCGTGTCCTCGGTCAAGGTCCCGGCGGTGACGATCCGGACCACGTCCCGCCGGACGAGCGCCTTGCCGCCCCGCCTCCTCGCCTCGGCGGGATCCTCCGTCTGTTCGCAGATGGCGACCTTGAACCCCTGCCGGATCAGCCTCGCCAGATAGGCCTCGTGACTGTGGACCGGCACGCCGCACATCGGGATGTCCTCGCCGAGGTGGCGGCCGCGCTTGGTGAGCGCGATGTCGAGGGCGCCGGCCGCCTGCACCGCATCGTCGAAGAACAGCTCGAAGAAATCGCCCATCCGATAGAACAGGAGGCAATCGGGATGGTCCCGCTTGATGGCCAGATACTGCGCCATCACCGGCGTCGGCGCGCCGTCGGGTGCGGAGCCGTCCGGCGCGGCGCCGGACGGCGACGACGGGCCCGCGGGCCGTTGCCGTGCGGTCGGATTGGTGGCGGACACCGGTTCGAATCCCCTTCCTCGCGTCACGACAGTATCACGGCGGCGTCGCTTGGGACTATGCACCCCGTGAACGGTGATGATATATGGCGGCCTCGCCATGCAAGGAGGAGCCTTGGCGGAGCCCGTTCCCCCGACGTACCCGCGCGAAGTCATCGGGCTGTTCGCCGATCGCGAGAGCTTCGAGTCTGCCGTTGGCGCCCTGATGCAGGCCGGCTTCGAGCGCGCCGAGTTGAGCGTGCTGGCCTCGCACGAGTCCATCGATGTCGCCAAGCGGCCGGAAAAGACCTGGCGAGAGGTCCTCACCGCCCTCGTCGGCGAGGCCCGCTACGAGAGCTCCCTCGTCGCCTCGGGTGCGATCTTTCTCGCCGGCGGTCCGATGGCCGCCACGCTGGCCGCGGTCATCGGGGCGGCCGTCGGCGGCATGGCCATCAAGGAGATCCTGGACGACGTGACGGCGAAGCCTCACTCCGAGGACTTCGTGCGCTCGGTCGAGGCCGGAAGCGTCATCCTCTGGGTGCGCACGGAGGACCGCGAACAGGAGGCCGAGGCGACGCGGATTCTCGGCGCCCATGGCGCGGCGAACGTGCACTCGCATGCCGTTCCACCGGCGTCGGGCTAGCGACGGCGCGCGGCAGCAACCGGGGCCGGTTCAGGGCGCGGCGCGGATCGAGACGCGGCCGAGGATGAAATCACCGCCGAGATTGGCCAGCGAGAACCCGTCGAACGGGCCGGTGAAGGAGCGATCGGTGACCTGGATCAGCGGCCGGCCGTCGACGGCGACGGTCATCTCGCCGAGATCGTTGCGGCTCCATTCGACGACGTGGACGCGCTGGTCCTCGAGCTTGAGCCGCTGGCCGTAGGAGGCGATCACCGCCGAACCGGCGGCGGACGTGCGAATCAGCTGCAGGCCCGGGGCGACGCCGGGCCAGTACGCCAGCCGGTAGCCGGTGCCGGGATCGCCTCCGGCATAGGGCCCCATCTGCAACAGGCCCTGCTCGCGCCAGGACGTCAGTTCGGCGCGAAGCTCGAAGGCGTTGGCGAACCGGCCGGGAACATGGATCGCCGCGCGATCCGCCGCCGGCTGCCCGCCGTCGCCCTTCTGCTTTAGGGCCTGCTGCAAGAGCGTCCCCAGGAGCTGCTTGGCCACCTCCTCGCTGCTCAGCGCCTTGTCCCCCACCGTTGACCGGGCATCGACCGTGCTGCGCAGCCCGTAGCCCCGTTCCACCCAGAACGTGCCCGCAATGACCTTCCACGCCGGATTGCGCGTGAAGTCGCCGTCCGAGAAATCGTCGTAGAGGACGTCGGCCACGAACGGCGCGTCGTAGCGACGGGCGAGCTCGCGAAGGTCCTTGAGGAATCGCGGGTCTGCGGCCCGCGCGCGCTCGGCCTCCTCGATCAGCGCCCTGAGCTCCCGCGCCAGCTGTCGGGCGTCACCGCCGACCGGCGCATAGCGGGGACTTTCCGCCGGAACCGACAGCGGAAGCAGTGCCGAGAAGAGGCCGGCCAGCAACAGGGACGCCGCGCGTACACCCATCGGCGGATCCTACCATTCCTTGATGACGTTCACCATCGCCAGCGTCCGCGGCGCCTCGCCGCGGGCTGGCCCTCGGCCGCGAACTCCGCTTATTGTTCCGTGGTCTGCGGCGGATGCCGGCAAAGGGAGGCGTGGGATGGAGGTCTGGGAGCTCGAGGACGCGTTCGGACCGGAGCATCTGGCCAAGGGCGAGCGCGAGCTCGCGCGCCCGGGGCCGGGCGAGGTAATGCTGACGATGCGGGCGGCCTCGCTCAACTACCGGGACACCCTCGTCATCCGCGGCGGCTACGGGCCCCGGGTCAAGACGCCGCTGATCCCGGTCTCCGACGGCGTCGGCGAGGTGGTCGCCGTCGGCGACGGCGTCCACCGGTTCAGTGTCGGCGATCGCGCCGCCCCGCTGTTCTTCCAGGAATGGTTCGGCGGCGAGGCCCGTCAGGCCAAGATGGCCGCAACCCTCGGCGGCCCGCTCGATGGCGTGCTCGCCCGCTTCCGGTGTTTCGGCGAGCACGGCGTCGCCCTCGTTCCAGACCACCTCTCGGACGAGGAGGCGGCGTGCCTGCCGTGCGCCGGCGTCACCGCGTGGCGGGCGCTCGCCACCCACGGCGGCGTCGGCCCCGACGACACCGTGCTGGTCCAGGGCACCGGCGGCGTCGCCCTGTTCGCCTTGCAGTTCGCCAAGATCATGGGCGCGCGGGTGATCCTGATCTCGTCCCGCGACGACAAGCTCGCCCGCGCCCGCCAGCTCGGTGCCGACGAGGTGATCAATTACGCGACCACCCCGGACTGGGACCGCGCCGTCAAGGAGATGACCGGCGGCGAGGGCTGCGACCACGTCGTCGAGCTCGGCGGCGCCGCGACGCTGGCGCGGTCGATCCGCGCGGTACGCACCGGTGGCCGGATCAGCCTGATCGGCGTGCTCTCCGGTGCCGAGGCGACGGTCGCGCTTCCGCTCGTGGTGATGCGCGACCTCCGGCTGCAGGGGGTGACGGTGGGATCGCGCGACGACTTCGAGGCGATGAGCCGGGCGATCGCCCGCCACCGGCTGCAGCCGGTGGTCGACCGTGTGTTCGGCTTCGACGAGGTGCCGGCGGCGTTCGCCCACCTCGAGGCCGGACACCACTTCGGCAAGGTCTGCATCCGCCACGGCGATCCCGGTTAGGCGGCGCGCCTGCGCCTCCTCAGCGCCCTTGCGCCCGGGCGCGGCCGATGCCGGCGGCCGATGCCGGCGGCAGCCCCTGGACCGTCGCCGGCGTCGTCCCGGCACCGAAGCCGAGGCCGAAGATCGCCCGCCAGCCGGCCAGCGCGCGGCCGTCCGCGTTGTCGCGCTCGAGATCGGCCGCCGCCGCCGCCGCCTCATACGCGCGCTCGGCCTCGCCCGTCCACGCGCCGCCGATGTCGAGCGCCTCCCGGCTCCCCGGCACCAGCAGACGGCGGCCCGGCTGGGCCGAGAGCCAGAAGAAGAAGTCGCGGACCATCCAGTCGTAGAAGTGGGCGCTGCGGCGGGGATAGAGCCAGACGCGGACGAACTCGGCGGCCAGCAGCTCGAGGGCCAGCGGCGCCAGCGCCACCGTCCGCGCCCGCCGCCACGCCTTCAGCAGTCTCACCAGCGCCCTCGCCTGGCCGCCGCTCACCGCGTCGGCGGCATCGAGCGCGCGGCGCTCGGCCTCCGGATCGAGGTGGCGCCACGGCCCGGCCGCAGCCGCCGCGCCGCGTTCGCGCGGGGCGAGGTAGCCGCCCGAGGCGAGACTGAAGGCCGGCAGCACGCGAACGCCGATCGGCGAACCGTCCGGCCCGGTGCCGACGGCGACCGAAAGCCAGCCGTCGCGATCGACGCCGACGCCGCCGTAGCGCCGGCTCAACAGAGCGGTCACCTCGTCGAGCAGCGGGCACAGCGCCGCCCGCGCGCAGGCCGCAGTGGCGGAGCCGCTCGGCCGCCAGCGTGCCGGCATCGGGAACAGCAGGTCCGCGGCGGCGACGGGCGTGATCGCCGTTCCCTTGGCGAGACCGCCGACGAGGCGATGGCCGGCGGCGGCGGTGCCGGCCCGCGGCTCGGCGAAGCGCCGGCCGAGCAGGTCGGCGACGCCGCGGACGGCGGCGGTGAGTGCCAGCCGCTCCTCGGCGCACGGCTCGAGGACGGCGAGGAACGCGCGGAAGCGGGTGCCGACGAATCGCCACCCGGTGTTCAAACCCGAGACCCTTCCCCGGTGCCGCAGCGCCAGCGCGGCGGACAAGGCAGGCGGCCCCGGGACCGTGCGGTCCCGGGACCGGCCCGAAGTTTCCCAGGGAGGATCGGGGCGGGAAACCCGGTCATCACGAGCAGCCCGTCGTCGCGCCGCAGGTGACGCACTTGAGGCACGTGCCGTTGCGCACCAGGGTGAAGTTGCCGCACTCGCTGCAGGGATCGCCTTCGTAGCCCTGCAGCAGCGCCGTCCGCTGCAGATGATAGGCATCGTCGGCGATCGCCGTCCCCGGACCGGCCGGGTGGGCGAGCGCGAGGCCGTCGCCGAAGCCGGCGTCGGCGGCCCGGGCGGCGAGCGCCACCGGCATCAGCGCCTCGCCGTCGCCACCCGTCCTCGTCCCGCGATAGACGCGGAAGCGGCTGCGGACGTAGCCGTTGCTGGCGAAGCGGCGGACGAACGGGATCGGATCCTCGCTGGCCCGCGCCGCTTGGCCCTCACCCTCACGGCGGCCGAGGCCGTCGGGCTCAAGGTCCTTCGGCTCGACGTGGGCGAGGTCGTTGCGGTCGAGGTAGGAGACGGCGAGCTCGCGGAAGATGTAGTCGACGATCGACGTCGCCATCTTGATCGAATCGTTGCCCTCGACGACGCCGGACGGCTCGAAGCGGGTGAAGGTGAAGGCCTCGACGAACTCCTCGAGCGGCACCCCGTACTGCAGCGCGATCGAGATGGCGATGGCGAAGTTGTTCATCAGGCTGCGGAACGCCGCGCCCTCCTTGTGCATGTCGATGAAGATCTCGCCGAGCCGGCCGTCCTCGTACTCGCCGGTCCGCAGGTAGACCTTGTGGCCGCCGACCGTCGCCTTCTGGGTGTAGCCCTTGCGCCGGCTAGGCAGTCCGGCGCGCTCGGGCCTCGCCACCGACAGCACGTGCTCGACGATGCGCTCGGTGACGATCTCCGTCGGCGCCGCCGCCGGCTCGTCCGCGGTCTCCAGGGCGAGATCGGCGGCGTCGAGCAGGCTCGCCGCCAGCGGCTGTGACAGCTTCGAGCCGTCGCGGTAGAGCGCCGTCGCCTTGAGCCCCAGCGTCCAGGCGAGCTCGTAGGCCCCGCGGCAGTCCTCGATGGTCGCCGCGTGCGGCATGTTGATGGTCTTGGAGATGGCGCCGCTGATGAACGGCTGCGCCGCCGCCATCATCCGGATGTGGCTCTCGACGGAGAGCGCCCGGGTGCCGGTGCGCCCGCACGGGCTCGCGCAGTCGAATACCGGGAGATGCTCGGGCTTGAGGTGCGGCGCCCCCTCCACCGTCATCGCCCCGCAGGCGTAGCGGTTGGCCGCCTCGATCGTCTCGCGGTCGAAGCCGAGGGCCGTGAGGAGGCAGAACGCCGGATCGTCGAGCCGGGCCACATCGAGGCCGAGCGTCTCGGTGCAGAAGCCCTCGCCGAGCGTCCACTTGTTGAACACGAAGCGGATGTCGAAGGCGTCGGCGACCGCCCGCTCCACCCGCTCGATGGCGTCCGGCGTGAACCCCTTCGCCGCCAGCGTCGCGGGATTGATCGCAGGTGCGCCCCTGAGGCTGCCGCGGCCGACGGCGTAGTCGGTGATCGCCTCGATCTCGCGGTCGGCATAGCCCAGGCGCGCGAGCGCCGCCGGCACCGTGCGGTTGATGATCTTGAAGTAGCCGCCGCCGGCGAGCTTCTTGAACTTGACCAGGGCAAAGTCGGGCTCGATGCCGGTGGTGTCGCAGTCCATGACCAGCCCGATGGTGCCGGTCGGCGCCACCACCGTCGTCTGCGCGTTGCGGAAGCCGTGGCTCTCGCCCAGCGCCAGCGCCCGCTCCCATGCCGCCCGCGCCGCCTGCACCAGCGCCGGATCGGGATTGCCGGCCGCCGCCAGCGGCACCGGCGGCAACGACAGCCCCTCATAGCCGCGCGAGCGGCCGAGCGCCGCCCGCCTGTGGTTGCGGATGACCCGCAGCATCGCCTCGCGGTTCTCGGGAAAGCGCGGGAACGCCCCCATCGCCGCCGCCATCTCGGCCGAGGTGGCATAGGCCGTGCCCGTCATCAGCGCCGCGATCGCACCGCAGATGCTCCGCGCCGCCTCCGAATCGTAAGGGATGGTGGCGGCCATCAGGTAGCCGCCGATGTTGGCGAAGCCGAGGCCGAGCGTGCGGAAGTCGTAGGACCGCCGGGCGATCTCCCGCGACGGGAACTGCGCCATCGTCACCGAGATCTCGAGGACGATGGTCCACAGCCGGACCGCGTGCTCGAAGCCGGCGACGTCGAGCGAGCCGTCCTCGCGCTGGAAGGCGAGCAGGTTGAGGGAGGCGAGATTGCACGCCGTGTCGTCGAGGAACATGTACTCCGAGCACGGGTTCGACGCGTTGATGCGGCCGCTCGCCGGGCAGGTGTGCCACTCGTTGATGGTGGTGTCGTACTGCAGGCCGGGGTCGGCGGAGGCCCAGGCGGCGGCGGCGATCCGCTGCCACAGCGCCTCGGCCGGCACCCGCTTGGCCACCCTGCCGTCGGTGCGCCGGATCAGCTCCCACTCGCCGCCCCTGCGCACCCTCTCGAGGAACGCGTTGCAGACGCGGACGCTGTTGTTGGCATTCTGGCCGGACACCGTGAGATAGGCGTCCGCGTCCCAGTCGGTGTTGAACAGCGGGAAGTCGACGTCGGTGCAGCCCTGGCGGGCGAGCTCGACGACCCGCTGGACATAGCTCTCCGGCACCATCGCCCGGCGGGCCTCGATGATCGCCTTCCTCAGCTCCGGATTGCGCCGGGCATCGAACGCCGCCTCCGCTTCGCCGTTCGCTCCCGAACGGCAGGCGGCCATGACCGCCTTGAGACAGCAGTTGGCCGCCCGGGAGCCTGCGACGAGCGCGGCGACCTTCTGCTCCTCGCGCACCTTCCACTCGATGAACTCCTCGATGTCGGGGTGGTCGATGTCGACGACGACCATCTTCGCCGCCCGCCTCGTGGTGCCGCCGGACTTGATGGCACCGGCGGCCCGGTCGCCGATCCTGAGGAAGCTCATCAGCCCGGACGAGCGGCCGCCGCCCGAGAGCGGCTCGTTCTCGCCGCGCAGCTTCGAGAAGTTGGTGCCCGTGCCGGACCCGTACTTGAACAGGCGCGCCTCCCGCACCCACAGGTCCATGATCCCGCCGTCGTTGACGAGGTCGTCGGCGATGCCCTGGATGAAGCAGGCGTGCGGCTGCGGCCGCTCGTAGGCCGAGGCGGACGGCCGCACTTCGCCGCTCTCGGGGTCGACGTAGAAATGGCCCTGGGCCGGGCCGTCGATGCCGTAGGCCCAGTGGAGGCCGGTGTTGAACCACTGCGGCGAGTTGGGCGCGCCCATCTGCTGGCAGAGCATGGCGCGGACCTCGTCGAAGAACGCGCGGGCGTCGTCCTCCTCGTCGAAGTAGCCGCCCTGCCAGCCCCAGTAGGTCCAGGTGCCGGCGAGCCGGTCGAACACCTCTCGCGCGCTCGCCTCGCCGCCCGACCGCTCGTCCTCGGCAAGCGCCGCCTCGTCGGCGCATCGCCGGGCGAGCCACGCCGGCACGCCCGGCTCGTCGACGGCCTTCAGGTGGGCCGGGATGCCGGCCTTGCGGAAGTACTTCTGGGCGAGCACGTCGGCCGCCACCTGCGACCACGCGGCCGGCACCTCGATCCCGTCCTGGCGGAACACCACCGAGCCGTCGGGGTTGCGGATCTCGCTCGACGTCGTCCGCCACGCAATCGCGTCGTAGGGCGAGGTCTCGGCATCGGTAAACAGACGGCGAATGCGCATGGCTCTGCAACTGCCTCCCAAGTCATCGGCCGGCTCGCGGGCACGCTTCCCGGCCCCGGACGGCTCCCCTGCCTTCCTCTCGGCGTCCGCGGCCGGTCCGGGCGGGACACAACATCGCGTAGCCTCGAGGCCAGGCCGGACGATATCTGGTGGCCGGATCGTGCGCAACAAGATTTTGATGTCGGACGCCGCCGATCCCCCATCTGGTGGTATGATCGGTGGCCGCCAGAGCCGCCGCGGCTGCGCCCTGGCGGTCCGCGCCCAGCCGGGCGCATCGACCTCCTCCGACCCCGCCCGCGGCCAGCTCTCGAGTGACGGACGACTGCTGACGCCCCGCCGCCGGCAGGCAGGCGGCGGCGCGCCGCCGAGCGCCGGCCGGAACGGCTCGGCGCTACGGGCGGCGGCGCGGGACCGGGCGCGCCGCTCACTCCGGCAGGTCGAACCCCTCGCGGGCGACGAACAGCACCACCTCGCCGCCGTCGGTCACGTGCACGAGCGCAGACGCCGGCCAGGGCACCAGGTCAAGGATCGAGGCCGGATGCGGCTCCGCGGGCGAAGAGCCGTCGCGAACGAGGTCGATTCGGCAGAGCGTCGCCCCACAGCTGGCGTCGACCATCATCACCCCTGCCCCCTCATTGGCCGCGATCGTTTCCCGGATCGCCGACCGGGCCTCGCCGGCCCAGCGGTGGTCGACCCGTTCGCCGTTGAGCCGGCTCGCCAGCCGGTGCAGGACGGCCCGGGTTGCCTCCTCCGCCCGCTCCAGATCGTCCAGGTCCGCCGGTTCCCGGTCCTCGTCGCCGGCCGCGTCCCAGTCGCTCGGCGCATCCTGGCTCGACGCCAGGGACGCCACCTCCTGCCTGATCGCCCCGAGATCCCGCCGCATCCCCGCCACGGCCGATTTCAGGGTGCCGAGCTCCCGGTCGCTGTCGGCGGACGACGGCCGCCCGGCACCGGTGTCGTCGCTCTCGGCCCGCGCGCGGCCGATGGCCTTGGCGGCGCCGGGCACCGTCTCGGCCGCGGCTGCCCGCGGCGGGTCCGCGGTCTCTGGGCCGGGACCGCCCGGCTCCGGCAGCATTCGCGATGCCACGAGGACCGCCCCCAGGGCTAGCCCGAAGGCTAGCCCCAAGGGGATGACATGCTCTCTTCTGCGCAGCATGGCTGTATCCCCTGATCCATGGAGGCCGGTCAGTTCTCGTTCGTGTAGTAGGATAGCAGGTGGGTCGGACCCGTGGTCGACCGCGGCGGGATCGAGCACGAGAAGTACCAGTGGGCGAAGTCGCTCGCCCGAGCCTGTGCGGGATAAGCCAAGGTCACCAGGCCGGGGCCGGCGTTGCGGAGGACGCTGGTCTGCGTCCACCCCGTCGTCGTGCGGACGACGCTGGTCAGATAGCAGGACACCAGTTGCGTCGGGTGACGGTTGAGAAACCGCACGTTCGCGCTGCTCATGTTCTGATACGGCCGGTCCTTGACGATCGGACAATCGACCCGCGTGACCGCCGAGTTCGACGGATTGTAGATGGAGCTGAAGTCCAGGACCGGCTGAGGCCCGGCCCAGCGCACGCACATCGACCCGGGATAGCGCTTGGCATCGTTGGGACCATCCTCGGCACGTGCCGGACCGGACAACGACGACATCGCGGCAACACTCGTGAACACTGCCGCGACCAGCGGCAGAGACATGCGTCCAAGCTTCCTCATCTCTTCTCTCCTGTTCTCTCCTCCCGGCGGCCAGCCCGCTGGGATCGATGAGAGCGCCAGGATGCCGGCGTCGGCGTGATCCTGCCGTCAGCGAACGCGTCAACATTGCGTGAAAGCGGAGGGCGACTGTGTCGTCTTTCCGGAAGACCGCGGCCTCTGTGAACGAGTTCACTGTTTCGCCTGAGGCGCACGGGTAGGGTGCGACTCACTCGCACCCCCAAAATGGGGCGGAGGGAGAAGGATCGATGACATGCCGAAACCTCGTCTGCGGGTGCTGGGCGGGTTCGAACTCCGCGGTTGTCACGGCCAGCGCGTCGGCCTGACCTCGCGAAAGGCGGCGGCCCTGCTGGCCTACCTGGCGCTGAACGGCGATCGCGGGCACTCCCGCGAGCATCTTGCGGCCCTCTTCTGGGAGGACGCCGATCCCGGGCGGGCGCGCGGCTCCCTCCGCCAGTGCCTCATGGCCCTGCGCAGGAGCCTCCGCTGCGGCGGGCCCAGCGCACTCGACTGCCGCGGCGATGGCGTATCCCTGCTCACCGACAGGATCGTCGTCGATGCGGTGGACTTCGGGGCCCTTCTTCACCGGGGCACGCCGGACGCGCTTGCCGCCGCCGTCGCGCTCTATCAAGGGGACCTTCTGCAAGGCCTCGCTCCGGCCGGTTACGCGTTCGAGGAATGGCTGATCGTCGAGCGGGAGCGGCTGCGCACGATGGTCCTGCTGGCGATCAAGCGGCTGATCGAGACCACCGTGGAGGCGGCCATGCCGGATGCGGCCCGGATGCTCTGCCTTCGTGCCCTGGCGATCGATCCGCTCGACGAAGGTCTCCATCGGCACCTGATGGCGATCTACGCCGAGAGCGGCAATCGGACCCTCGCCCTGAAGCAGTTCGCCCGCTGCCAGGCCGTGTTGGCCCGGGAGCTCGGCGTCGAACCCGAGATCGAGACCCGGGACCTCGTGAAGAGGATCACCCGCGAGCGGTCCGATCCCAGGGAGACCGGGGGCCGCCCCGCCCGGCGTTCGTCGCCGGGCCAGAGGCTGGGCCCGGACTGCGGAGGCGGTCCCGCAACGTGAGAGCGGCGGCTCTCGTTTGAGCCTGCGCCGCTCCCACAGTGGCACGCCAAGCCGACGCCGTGCGAACCGGCACGGACGTCGCCGCGGGTGTTCGTCGTTCCCGGGCCGGACCTGACCTCTTGACATCCGCGATACTTCACCCGGCCATCGGCCGGGACCATGCTCACCCGCACCTCTGCGGCCGGCAGTCTGATGGGCCGGCACGGCGCCAGGGCCGGCGAAGGCAGACGGGACTGTCTGACCACTCAGCTTCGGCGGGCCGGGCCGACCGCGGACACCGCCGTGCGGCGGCCGGGGACCTCTCGGATCCGGCGCCGAGCCGCCGTCCCGGCGACGTCCCGGTGCCGCCGATCCGGGACCTGCGGCCGATCGGGCACGCTCATCACGCTCCCACACCGGATCAACTGGCGCGACGGGCGCCCTCGGGGCGCCTTTGCCGTTCGCCCCTGGACGCGACCCCTCGATCGGACACCGCGGGGGTCAGGTGCTGTCGGCAGTTCCGGTCGAACGCCTCGATCGCGATGACCATGCCGCGTTCGATGGTCGCCGGATTGCCCGGGACGGCGAGGCGCCGAACGACCGGCGGATCGTCGGGCGGGATGAGCCTGGCGCGCCCGAGGATCTTCAGCCGCACCCGTTCGACATGGCCCACCGGGATCCGTGCGACGCGCCCGTCATGGGCGAGGTTGCCGGCGCCGACGGACCGGCGAAGGCCGCGAAGCCGATCATCCGGTCATCGAGGACGCGGGGAATCCCGTGAAGACCGCAACCATGCTGAACGGCAGGCCGGCCGCTCTCGCTGACCGTGCCATGAAGGCGCTGTCGCGTCGGCCGATGACCGCGATCTCCCGGGCGATGTCCCCTTCTCTGTTGAAAAAGGCGAGGCAGGCATCGCTGGTTGAA
>CAYQSU010000022.1:0-44649 GCA_964420325.1 uncultured Rhodospirillaceae bacterium
CGGCGTCGGCGGCAAGATGCGCGGGGCCTGGGGCGCCCGCGCGGCCGGGGCGGCGAGGACCACGGCGGCGCGCTCGCGCCGGGGATCGAACAGGCTCCACGGCGCCGGCGTCTGGCCGACGACGCGGGGACGCGGCCGGTCGCCGCTGCGGTCGAGCCAGTCGACGCGGTCGAGCGGCACGCCGTGGCGGAGGAGCCGGTCGCGGGCGGCCGCGGGATCGAGGCCGGTCAGCTCCGGCATCTGCACCCGCAAGGCCGGTGGCTCGACCGTGCCGGGCTCGCGGGTTGGCGGCGGCTCGACCGCGGGCGGCACGCGATCGGCGGGACGGGAAGGCTCGGTTGCGTCCTCGAGGCCGCGCCGGATCAGCTCGAACAGCGGCCCGATGTCGACCCCGACGCGCGGCCTCCGCGGTTCCGGAGCGGGCGTCTCGCTCCGCTCCGGCGGCGTCACGTCGTCGGTGCCAGGCGTCGGAGAGGGCGTATCGTACCGGCTCTGGGCCAGGGCCGGGCCGGCAACGGCGGCCGGCAGGGTGAGAACGGCGATCAGGCCTGCGGCGACAAGGGTTCTCGACGTCCGGCCCGGGGGCGACGGCGATTCGGCTGCCATGGCGGGCTCCTCCCTCGTGCGTTCAAAGCGCGAGTTCGTTTCAGTTGCAAACACTCTAACTCATTTGGGGAGATTTGTCTGTGAACCGGGTCACAGAGGTTTGTGGACGGATCGGCAACGTCAGCGGCGGAACAGGGCGGCGAGCTCGAGGTGGGGCGACCACAGGAACTGGTCGATCGGCCAGAGCCGCTCCAGGCGAAAGCCGCCGGTCGAGAGGATGCGGGCATCGCGGGCGAACGTCTCCGGCCGGCAGGAGAGGGCGGCGACCACCGGCACGGCCGAGCGCGCGAGCTCACCCGCCTGGGCGCGGGCGCCGGCACGCGGCGGATCCAGGATCGCCGCATCGAAGCGGGCGAGCTCCGCGGCCGCGAGCGGCCGGGCGCAGAGATCGCGGGCCTCGACGGTGACGGCCGGCAGCGTGCGGGCGGCGGCGGCGAGGGCGGCGACGAGGGCCTCGTCGGCGTCGACGGCGTGCACGCGCATCCCGGCCGCGGCGGCGGGGAGCGTGAAGGTGCCGGCACCGGCGTAGAGGTCGGCGACCGTCCCGGCGCTCTCGAGCGAGGCCAGCACCGCTGCGACGAGGGCGGCCTCGCCTTCGGCGCTCGCCTGGACGAAGGCGCCCGGGGAGAGCGCCACGAACACGCCGCCGAAGCGGGCGCCGACCGGTCGGCGCTGGGCCACCGGCTCGGCCGCCGGGTCCTCCGGCCGCCGCCACGACACCCGGGCGGCGTCGACATCGGCGGCGAAGGCGGCGAGGTGCTCGCGAGCGGCCATGTCCGGTGCCCGCGCGCGGCCGACGACGACGTCGAGGCCGCCTTCGAGGCGGCTCACCGCCACCTGCGCCCGCTCGCCCGGGGCGAGGAGGTCGGTGAGGAGCCGTCGAAGCGCAGGGATCAGCGCCTCGATCGCCGGATGCAGCACCGGGCAGCGGGCGAGATCGACGACGGCGTGGCTCTCGCGCTCGTTGAAGCCGACGACGGCGGCGGCACCCGAGGCGGGGCGGAGCGCGGCGAGGCTCGCCCGCCGGCGGGCCTGGGGTGGCGTGCAGGCCAGCGGCGCGAGGTCGAAGCCGCCGATGCCGGCCTGCGCCAGCGTCGCCACGAGGCGGTCGACCTTCCAGGCGGCATAGGCGTCGTCGGCGAGATGCTGGAGGGCGCAGCCGCCGCAGCGGCCGAAATGAGGGCAGGGGGGCCGGGTGCGGCCGGGGCCGGGGCTCAGGATCTCTTCGAGGGCACAGGCCTCGCCATCGCCGCGCCGCCGCAGCGGCCGCGCCCGCACGCGGTCGCCGGGCACCGTCAGCGGGATGTAGAGGCGGCGGCCGTTGTCGTCGGCGATGCCGTCGCCGCGGGCGCCGATGGCGGCGATCGTGACCTCGACGGCGAACGCGGGCCCGGCGCCGCCGGCCGCTCGTCGTGATCGTCTCGGACCCGCCATCCGGGCTCCCCGCGTTCCTGCCTCGAACGCGCCAGTGTGACAAGGACGCAGGGCCGGCGGCAAGCGCCGGGGCGGCCGGTCAGCGGACGGCGAGGACGAGGCGGGGTGCGGGGTCGGCGGCGCTGCGGATGCGCCAGACGTAGACGCGCTCGCTGGGGCCGACCGCGACCACGCGCAGCGCGTTGTGGTCGACGACGGCGGCGTCGGTCTTGACCTTGAGCTCGCCCTCGGTGCCGAGGCCGTAGCGGGCGAGGTCCCGTGCCTGCTCGGGACGGAGCGAACGGCCCTCGAGGGTGATGTGGCCGGTGGTGGCGACGTACTTGATGCGGAAGATGCTCTCGTTGCGGCGGACGAACGACACCATGCCGACCCGGAACAGATCGCCCGACCGGCGCCAGTCGATGTCGAACTGGCCGTTGCCGGCGTAACGGAGCGAGCGTGTCGCGGAATCGCGCTCGAGATCGGTCTCGATGCGCCGGACCTTCTCCCGCTCCTCGGCCTGGCCGATGCGGCGCTCGCGCAGCTCGCGGGCCAGCGGCAGCCAGGCAATGCGGCCGCGGAAGGAGAGGTCGTAGTAGCCGGTGCGGGTGATCACCGCCTCGGCATCGAAGCGGACCGGCAGATAGCAGGCGGCCACCGCCGCCGCCACCGCGACGGCAAGCGTCAGGCGACCGACAGCGGAGGGAAGGCGCCGGACCATCGGCCGACGGTAGCCGGCCTCCGGTTAATCCTTCGTTGGCTCCTCCTCGGTCTTGGCCCGCTCCCAGAGCGCGTCGAGCTCGTCGAGGGTAGTCTCTTCCGGCCGCCGGCCGGCGGCGGCGAGCATCGCCTCGATGCGCCCGAACCGGCGCTCGAACTTGACGTTGGCGTGGCGCAGCGCCTTCTCGGGATCGATGCCGAGCTTGCGCGCGACGTTGACGGCCGAGAACAGGAGATCGCCGAGCTCGTCCTCGAGGCGGTGCGCGTCGGCGACACCCTCGATCTCGCGGCGGAGCTCTCGGGTCTCCTCGTCGAGCTTGGCGAGCGCGGCCCGGGCCTCGGGCCAGTCGAAGCCGACCAGCGCCGCGCGCTTCTGCAGCTTCCAGGCGCGGATCAGCGCCGGCAGCGCCAGCGGGATGCCCGCGAGCACGCCGGCCGGGACCTCGCCGCCGGCGCTCCGGCGCTCGCGCTCGGCCGCCTTGTGGCGCTCCCAGGCCTCGGTCTGGGCGGCGGCGGTGGCGACGACGGCGTCGCCGAAGACGTGCGGGTGGCGGCGGACCATCTTGTCCGCGATCGCGGCGACCACGTCGGCGAACGTGAAGGCACCCAGCTCCTCGGCCATGCGGGCGTGGAACACGACTTGCAACAGGAGATCGCCGAGCTCGTCCCTGAGGCCGGCGAGATCGTCGCGCTCGACGGCGTCGGCGACCTCGTAGGCCTCCTCGATGGTGTAGGGGGCGACGGTGGCGAACGTCTGCTGGCGATCCCAGGGACAGCCGCGCTCGGGGTGGCGCAGCCGGGCCATGATCTCGAGGAGCCGGTCGATGCCGCTCATGGCTCGCACCGGGCGCGAGCATTTGTCGCATAAGGTATATTATGGAAAATTATCATCGGTCCGGGCCGGCCGCCCGATGGCGCAAGACCGTGGCCTTCGTGAACAGACGAAAGAAGTTTTCCGTCGTGGCTTTTGCGAGACGGTCTTCATCCATGCCGCGAACGCGGGCCAGCTCCGCCGCGGTGTGGCGCACGAACGCCGGCTCGTTGCGCCGGCCCCGCTTCGGCACCGGCGCCAGGTAGGGCGCGTCGGTCTCGACCAGGACCCGGTCGAGCGGCACCTCGCGGGCGATCTCCCGCAGCGCGTCCGCCTTCTTGAAGGTGACGACCCCGGAGAACGAGATGTAGAAGCCGAGTTCGAGTGCTGTTTCAGCGAGTTGACGGCCGGCGCTGAAGCAGTGCAAGACGCCCGTGAACGGGCCCCGGGTGTGCTCCTCGGCGAGCACGCGGGCGATGTCGGCGTCGGCCGCGCGGGCGTGCACGACGAGCGGCAGCCCGGTCGCGCGCGCCGCCCGGACGTGAACGCGGAAGCTCCGTTCCTGGTCTTCGCGCGGGCTGTGCTGATAGTGGTAGTCGAGGCCGGTCTCGCCGAGGCCGACCACCTTCGGGTGCCGGGCGAGCCGCGCCAGCTCGTCTTCGTCGACCTCCCGCTCGTGCGCCGCCTCGTGGGGATGGATGCCGACGGTGCAGACGACGTCCGGGAAGCGCTCGGCGACGGCGAGGACGCGGGCGAACCGGCTCACGTGGGTGCAGATGGTGAGCACCGCCGCCACGCCGGCCTCGCGGCCGCGGGCGACGACGGCATCGAGCTCGTCCGCGAAATCGGGGAAATCGAGATGGCAGTGGCTGTCGACGAGCGTCGTCACGACCCTTCGCCCACAGGGGCCTCGGCAAGACGGGGAAACACCGGCTCCGGCCGCGGCAGCGGCGTGCCGGGAACGAGCGTACCCTCCCGGCCGAGTGCCGCGAAGCCGCGCGCTTCGGCGCCGACTGCCAGTTGATCGAGCATGCGGCCGGCCGCGGCGGGCATGAACGGCTGGGCGAGGATCGCCAGATGGCGGATCGTCTCGGCCAGAACGTGGAGCACCGTCGCCATGCGCCCGGGATCGCTGGTGCGGAGCGCCCACGGCGCCTGGCGGTCGACGTAGCCGTTGGCGGCGCGGACCACCGCCCACAGCGTCTCGATCGCCTCGCTGAACGCCTGCACCTCGATGCTCCTGCGCATCTCGGGGAGGAGCGCCCGGCAGGCGGCGAGCAGCGCTTCGTCCTCGGCGGTCGGCGCACCCGGCTCGGGCACCCTGCCCCCGCAGTTGCGGGCGATCATGGCCAGCACCCGCTGCGCCAGGTTGCCGAACTCGTTGGCGAGCTCGCCGTTGATGCGCTGGAGGACGGAGCGATGGGAGAAGTCGCCGTCGTTGCCGAACGGCACCTCGCGCAGCATGACGAAGCGCACCTGATCGACACCGTAGGTTTCAACCAGATGCAGCGGGTCGATGGCATTGCCCAGCGACTTCGACATCTTCTGGCCTTCGACCGTCCACCAGCCGTGGGCGAACACCCGTTTCGGCGGCTCGAGACCGGCGGCCATCAGGAACGCCGGCCAATAGACGGCATGGAAGCGGAGGATGTCCTTGCCGACCATGTGCACGTCGGCCGGCCAGTAGGTCTCGAACGCCGTCGAGCCGGTGTCCGGATAGCCCACGGCGGTGATGTAGTTGGTGAGCGCATCGAGCCACACGTACATCACGTGATCGGGGTTGTCCGGCACCGGGATCCCCCACTTGAAGGTCGTCCGCGACACCGAGAGGTCCTGGAGCCCGCCCTTGACGAAGCTCACCACCTCGTTGTAGCGGGTCCGCGGCAGCACGAAGTCGGGATGGTCCTCGTAGAGCCTGAGCAGGCGGTCCTGCCAGGCCGAGAGGCGAAAGAAGAAGCTCGGCTCCTCCACCCACTCCACGGGCGCACCGGTCGGCGCCAGCCTCTCGCCCGCCGGCCCCCGGCCGAGCTCGCTCTCGGCATAGAATGCCTCGTCGCGCACCGCGTACCAGCCGGCGTAGCTGCCGAGATGGATCTCGCCGTTCTCGACCAGCCGCCGCCACAGCGCCTGGCAGGCGAGCCGATGGCGCTCCTCGGTGGTGCGGATGAAGTCGTCGTTGGAGAAGTTCATCACCTGGGCGAGGTCGCGGAAGTTGGCGGAGACACGATCGGTGAATGCCTGCGGCTCCATGCCCTGGCTCCGCGCCGCCTTCTCCACCTTCTGGCCGTGTTCGTCGGTGCCGGTCAGGAACTTGACGTCGAAGCCGTCGAGCCGCTTGAAACGGGCCAGCACGTCGCAGGCCAGCGTCGTGTACATGTGACCGATGTGCGGGACGTCGTTCACGTAGTAGATCGGCGTGGTCACGTAGAAGGCGGTGCGCCCTGCCATCGCTCGCGTCCTCGCGCGGCTCAAGCCCGGCCGCCGTTTCGGTCACGACCGAGCGGCGCGCTCGAGACTGAAGAAGAGGTCGAAGAGGACCTGCTTGCGGTCCAGGTTGGCGCTGTCGACCCGCGCCAAGAGACTGTGCACCTTTTCCCACACCTCGAGCCAGCGATCAAGACCGGCGGCCCGCGCCAGCCGCTCGACGACCGCCCGGTCCGCCGCCGGCTCTCCCGGTCCGCCGCCGGTCGCGGCGAAGCGGACGATGCGCATCAGCCAGCCGCGAAGAAAGGCGACGGCGAGCGGGAACACCGGATCCGCCCCACCCTTGGCGACCCGGTCGCCGAGCGCGTCGAGGGCAGCGGCATCGAGCTCCGGCAGGGCGGCGAAGAGCCTCGCCACCTCGGCGTGGAGGGCGAGGCCGTCGTGCTCGGCGAGCATCAGCGCCCGGCCGATGCTGCCGCCCGCGAGCCCGGCCAGCTCGGCCGCCTCCGCCGGCGCAAGGTCCGGACGATAGCGTGCCAGCAGCGTCTCGACGGTCGACCTCGGCAACGGCCGAAGGGCGAGGCGGCGGCAGCGCGAGCGGATGGTCGGCAGCAGCCGCCCCGGATTGTGGCACACGAGCAGCAGAAGCGAGCGGTCCGGGGGCTCCTCGAGAGCCTTCAGCAGCGCGTTGGCGGCGTTGCGGTTCATCTCGTCGGCGCCGTCGATCACGGCGACGCGCCAGCCGCCCTCGGCGGCGGTATGGGCGAGGAAGGGGGCGACCGCGCGCACGTCCTCGACGACGATCTCCGATCTCAAGCGACCGCTCTTGTCGTCGGCGCGCCGCTCGATGGTGATCAGGTCGGCATGGCCGCCACTGGCCACCCGCCGGAACACCGGCGAGTCTGGATCGACGAAGAGGCCCCCGGCCTCGCTGTCGCCGGCCGCATCGAAGGCGAAGAGCGCCGGCCCTGCCCCCTCCCCCGGCCCCGCCCGCGGCTCCGCGGCGAGGAGAAACCGGGCGAAGCGGAAGGCGAGCGTCGCCTTGCCGATGCCGCGCTCGCCGGTGATGAGCCAGGCATGCGGGAGCCGGCCCGCCGCGTAGGCGTCGAGGAGCGCCCGCTCGCCGTCGCCCTGACCCGCCAGGTGGTCGTTCGCCCGCGGTGCGGGCCAGCCCGGGGACGCGGCCCGGCCCGGAGCCGATGCCCTCACAGCCGCACCCCCAGCCGCGCGGCGACGGCCCGTTGCACCGCCGTCTGCACCGCGTCGACGCTGCTGCCGGCGTCGATGACGACGCATCGCTCCGGCGCCCGGCGGGCGATGTCGAGAAAGCCCTCGCGCACGCGGCGATGGAAGTCGGCGCCGAGCCGCTCGTAGTGGTCGTCGCCGGAGCCGCGTCCGTGCGCCCGCTCGAGCCCGCTGTCGCTGGGAAGATCGAGAACGAGGGTGAGATCGGGCGCGAGGCTTCCAAGCACGATGTCGTGCAGACGCTCCACCAGCGGACGCCCGAGCCCGAGCCCGTACGACTGGTAGGCCATGGTGGAATCGGCAAAGCGGTCGCTGATCACCCACGACCCGCCGTCGAGCGCCGGGACGATGACCCTGTCCGTGTGCTCGCGCCGCGCCGCGTAGTGCAGGAGCGCCTCGGTGAGCGGCAGGAACCCGTCACGCCGCGTCGACAGCAGGAGTTCCCGGATCCGCTCCGCACCGGGGCAGCCACCGGGCTCGCGGGTCAGCGTCACCGTCCTGCCGGCGGCCCGGAGCGCCTCCGCCAGCCGCCGCGCCTGCGTCGACTTGCCCGCACCCTCAACCCCCTCGATGGTGACGAACCGTCCGCGGTTCACCCGTCGGTCCCGGCCGAAGGCGCGATCTGTCCCAGCACGAGCTGATGCAGGCTGGCGAACAGCCGACCGAAGAAGCCGAGGCGCTCAACGGCCTCGGCGGCAACCAGCGGCACCTCGACGGGAAGGGCGTCGGGCGCCGTGACGCGCAGCATCGCGATCGGCCGGCCTTCCTCGATCGGTGCCGGAACGGGACCCTCGTAGCGGACCGTGACGGTCATCCTCGCCCGGCTCTTGCGCGGCAGCGTGACGACCAAATCGTCCTCGATGCGGAGCCCGACGCTCGCCTTCTCGCCGAACCACACCTCGGCCGTGGACACGGTTTCACCCGCCTTCAAGAGCGCATAGTTGTCGAACTCGCGAAAGCCCCAGGCCATCAGGCGCTCCGCCTCCTCGGTCCGCGCTCGGATGCTGGGGAGCCCGTTGAGCACCATGATCAGTCGGCGGTCGCCGCGCACCGCCGAAGCGGTGAGGCCGTAGCCGGCAGCCTCGGTGTGCCCCGTCTTCAGGCCGTCACCGCCGGTGTCCTTGTACAGGAGCGGGTTGCGGTTGCCCTGGCGGATGCCGTTGAACATGAATTCTTTTTCGGCGTAGTAGTGGTAGTACTCGGGATACTTCTCGATGGTCACCCGGGCGAGACGCGCGAGGTCTCGGGCCGTCGACACGTGCTCCGCATCGGGCCATCCCGTCGCGTTCTTGAACACCGAATGCTGCAGTCCCAGCTCGCGGGCCCAGCGCGTCATCTCGGCCGAGAACGCGTCCTCGCTGCCGGCGAGACCCTCGGCGATGACGATGCAGGCGTCGTTCCCTGACTGGACGATGATCCCGCGCAACAGCTCCTCGACTGTCACCGTCTGCCCGGGGTTGAGGAACATGGTCGAGCCGCCGCTCTTGGCACCGCCCTTGCGCCAGGCGTTGTCGCTCACCGTCATCGTGTCGTCGAGTCGGATCCGCCCCTGGCGCAGGCTCTCGAACACCATCAAGGCGGTCATGATCTTGCTCATCGACGAAGGCGGCATCGGCTCGTCGGCGTTCCTCTCGAGGAGCGATCCCCCGGTCGTCGCGTCGACGAGGATGGCCTCGCGGGCCTGGGTCTCGATCGCCAGTGCGGGTGCCGGCGCAAGCAGTGCGAACGTGAGCGCGAGTGCCAAAGGTCCTGAACATGATCCCGTGCGGCGGTCGGCCGGCATGGCGCCTCCGTTGGGTCCGGTCGTCATGGCGACAAAACGGTGAGCGGTCTCGACTAGCATGTCGCGCAATCGGGGACAACCCGCGACCCCGGATAGCCGGCGGCGACGACGACCGCCAACAGCGCATCCGCCTCGCGCCGGGACACCATCGGTCCGATGCGAACGCGGTGGAGCTCGCGGCCGTCCCTCTCGACGCTGCTGACCCTGGCCGGGCCGAGCCTGCTCAGGTGCTCTCGCACCTGCTCGGCGTTGCGCCGATAGGTGAAGGCGCCGGCCTGGACGTACAGGCCGGAACCGGAAGAAGAGGGTCCGACCTCGCCGGAGCGAGCGGCGGAGAGTGCTGGCGCCGGGGCGCTCGTCACGACGTTGGACGGCCGGTAGCTCACCGGGACGATCCCGCCCGTCACCGGCGTCGACGGAGGTCCGCCCCCCGTCAGCCGCGCGGCGATCTCCCGGCTTTCGTCCGCGACGATCTCGACACGGACGCGGGCGATGCCCTGGTTCTTGAACCCGAGCTCCTGCGCCGCCCGCCGGGACACGTCGATCACCCGGCCCTCGACGAACGGCCCGCGATCGTTGACGCGAAGCTTGAGGCTGCGGCCGTTCTCGAGATTGGTGACGCGGACGATGCTGGGCAGCGGCAGCGTCGGATGTGCCGCCGTCAACGCGTTCATGTCGTAGCGCTCGCCGTTGGCGGTGCTCCTGCCGTGGAAGTCGGAGCCGTACCAGGAGGCGATGCCCTCCTCGACGTGGTCGAAGTTCTCTCTCGGGTAGTACCAGCGCCCGCCGATCTGGTACGGGTTGCCGACCTTGTAGGCGGGACTCGTCCTGCCGGGGCGGGTCAGGTCCTTGGTGCCCTGCGCCGCGAACTGCGACTCGGCGCAACCGGCGACAAAGAGACCAAGGATGACAAGCACTGCGACGCGGATGTCGGCGTTCGCCGCCGCCGTCCTCACCGTCATTGCCCGGACGCCCGGCGCAGCCGCTCGAGCAGGTCCGGGGTGGGATGGCCATCGGCCGGCACCGTCACCTGCTGCTGGAACGTCCGAATGGCGTTCCTGGTCTTGGCGCCGACGACGCCGTCGGCCTCCCCCGCGTCATATCCGAGCTCGCCCAGGCGCCGTTGCATCTCGGTGACGTCCGCCACCGACAGCGGCACCTCGCGGACCGGCCGCACCGCCGCGAACGGCGCTCCATCGGCCAGGCGGTCGGAGAGGTGGCCGACGGCGATCGCGTAGAGGATGGAGCGGTTCCACGCCATCACGGCGCGGAAGTTGCGATAGGTGAGCAGTGCCGGCCCGTCGGTGGCCCCCGCCGGCAGCACGATCGAGCCCTCGATGGCGACGGCGGGCAGCGGACCCTGGTCGGTCCTGCGGACGCCGAGGCGCTGCCACTCGGCCAGCGGCTTCTCGACCTCGAGGGAGGCGAACGCGTAATCGAAACCGGCCGGCAGGCGGACCTCGCGGCCCCACGTCCGGTCGCCCTGCCAGCCCGCCGCCGCCAGGTAGTTGGCGGCCGACGCGAAGATGTCGGGAAGGCTGTTCCACAGGTCGCGCCGGCCGTCGCCGTCGAAGTCGACGGCGAAATCCCGGTAGGTGGTGGGCATGAACTGGGGCTGCCCCATCGCGCCCGCCCACGAGCCCTCGGCGTCGAACGGGATGTCGCCCCGCTGCATCAGCTCCAGCGTCGAGAAGAGCTGGGCGCGGAAGAAGTCGCTGCGGCGGGCATCGTGGGCGAGCGTGGCCAGCGCCGCGACCAGCGGGTAGGTGCCCGTATGGTCGCCGTAGTTGCTCTCGAGACCCCAGAGCGCCACGACGAAGCGCGGCTGCACGCCGTAGCTTTGTTGCACACGCTCGAGCAGCGCCCGATGCCGGGCCAGCAGCGCCCGGCCGCGATCGATGCGCTCCGGTGTCACCCGCTTGTCCAGATAGGTCCAGAAGGTCTGGGTGAACTCGGGCTGGCGGCGGTCGAGCTCGATCACGCGGGCGATCGGCTCGACCCGCGCGAAGGCGCGATCGAAGGTGGTGGCGGTGATGCCGCGGCCGAGTGCCTCGCTGCGAAACGCCTCGAGCCAGTCATCGAACGCCGTCGCCGTCGCCGTCGTCGGCGAGGCCGAAGTCAGCGCGGCGGCAACAACGAACGCAACGGCCGTCGCTCGCATCATCCGATATGCACCCTTCACCGCAACCGGTCCCCTAACCCGTCGTCGACATCCGCATCGAACGGAGTCCCGCGTGCTCGGTTGCCAGTGCCCCGATTCGCCGGCGCTTGTCAACCTCGAGGCGCCGGAAACAGCACGTCGGTCCGTCCGGTCAGGCGGTAGAGGGCGAGGCCGACCCACTCGTGGAGGGCGAGCTCGAGGCTCGAAAGCCCGAACATCAGGTTCACCGAGGGCGGCCACCAGTAGCTCCGGCCCGTGGTCCGGTAGTCGACGGGATAAGGGATCACCTCCCAGCCGATCTGGCGGAAGCACCCCATCGCCCTTGGCATGTGAAAGGCGGAGGTCACGAGGAGCCACACCTCCCCGGGCCGAGGCTGGACCAGGCGCTGCGAGAACACCGCGTTCTCGAAGGTGTTCCGGCTCTGGTTCTCGTAGCGCATGCGCTCGGCCGGAACGCCGAGGGCGGCGAACACGCGGGCGGCGAACTCGGCCTCCTTGAGGTCCGGCCGGCGCAGGCTGCCGGTGCCTCCGGAGAACACCACCTGTGCTTCCGGAAAGCGTCGCGACAGCGCGACTCCGGCGATCAGCCGTTCGGCCGTGTCCTTCAACGCCACCTCCGCCCGCACCTCGGAGACGCCGATGTCGACCGGGCCGGCGAGCACGACGATGCCGTCGACGCGGGCCGGCAGCGCCGCGGGATGCGGAAACCGCTCTTCCAAAGGGACGATCAGCGAGGATCCGAGGGGCAGGACCGCGATCGCCAGGACCGCGAATGCGGTCAGGGTGACGAGGAGACGCCCCGTCGGCCGCCACCGGGTCCACAACAGAAGGGCCGCGGCGGCGAGCACGAACGGCAACAACACGCTCGGCCTGAGCAGGGGCCCGAGAAGCTTCGAGACGAGGAAGAACATGACCGGGTGATAGCGCGCACGGCCGCCGCGACGCAACACGCAGGCGCCGTCGTCCCGACATGGGTGCTGCGTGCGCCCACCGAAGGCGGAGATCGAGAAGCCGGAAGCGACGATCCATCAACCATGCGCCGAGTCCGGTTTTGTTAAAATTTTATGTAAACAAGAAACAAAATACTGTCGTAACGCCACCTATATTATGTATTGATTGGATTAGCGAAATCAGGCATAGTAAAGCTGTTTCGGGGGTATTTCTCCTCTGCGAAATGGCGAAGAGAGAGACAAGGAGGCCGCCGCGTGAACGGAATTCGCCCCGGCAGCATGACGATGACGACCGCGAGCCCGATCCGGGGCCTCTGGCTCGGAGAACCCCGGCTCGCCGAGCTGCTCGCGGACCCGATGGTCACCCTGCTCATGGTCAGGGATCGGGTCGCGGTCGACGACATCGTCGACCTCAAGGCGGCGGTCCGCCATCGCCGCGGCACACCCCGCGTGCACCACGCCGCCGGCACGGCCCGGTGCGGCGACGGCCACAGCTGGCTGCCGGCGGCCGATCCGCAGCCGGCCTGAGCCGGTTTCTCCCGGATGGCATCAGCCGCCGCGGCGGTCCCTGCCGCGTTAGTGCGCCGTTTCCATCAGCGCGAAGCGCACGGGCAGCACCTCCCGGGTGGACACCCGTCCCTCACCGTTCTTGACGACCAGCGTCAGCGTCTGGGACTCCGGCAGGCCCGTCGGCACGATCATCCGCCCGCCGGACTTCAACTGCTTGATCAGCATCGGCGGCGCCAGCTCGCTTGCGGCGCAGACGACGATCTTGTCGAACGGCGAATGCTCGGGCCAGCCGTACTCGCCGTTGCCGATGCGCGTGCGCACGTTGGCGTAACCGAAGGGATCCAATCGCTTCTTGGCCTGTTCCGCCAGCTCCTCGATGATCTCCACGCTGTACACCTCGCTCGCCAGCTGCGCGAGGACGGCGGTGTGATAGCCGAGCCCGGTGCCGACCTCGAGCACCCGGTCGGACGGCCCGATCTCCAGCAGATCGGTCATCAGGGCGACGATGAACGGCTGGGAGATGGTCTTGTCGCAGCCGATCGGCAGCGGCTGGTCGGCATAGGCGTACGCGGCCAGCTCCAGCGGCACGAACTCGTGGCGCGGCACCCTGCCCATGGCGGCGAGGACCCGTTCGTCGAGCGTCTCCTTGCCGATCTGTTCGCGCGCATGGTAGGCGTGCGCGGCGATGATCTGAACCATCTGCTGAAGCATCAAGGTGAGCAGCTTGTCGCTCATGGCAGTTTGTCGGCGTGTCCCAAGCCCGGGCTGGCGTGTCAGGATACCTCAGCGCCGCGCCGATTGATATAGGCCCCGCCCGGCGCGGGCGCCACGGCGTCACGCCTCGGTGCGATCGAGGGCTTCGCGGATCCGGCGCAACAGGATCTCGAGGCGGTAGGGCTTGGGGACGAGCGCGAACTCCGGCGGCGACGGTGCGGACGGCCCTGCGGCCTCCTCGGCATAGCCGGAGGTGAGCAGAACCCGGGTGCGCGGCCGGAGATCGAGGATCCTCTTCGCCAGCTCGTATCCGTTCATGCTGTCGCCGAGCACGACATCGGTGAACAGGAGGTCGAGGCGGGTAAGTCGGTCCATGCGCCTGAGCGCCTCGGCGCTGCCGGCCGCCTCCTCGACGCGGTAGCCCTCCTTGCGCAGAGCCCGCGTGACGGTCCGCCGCACCCGGGCGTCGTCCTCGACGACGAGGATCACCTCCCCGCCGCCGCCCGGCACCCTCCGGGTCGGGGCCTCGGCGACGGCTTCGCTCTCGTCCGCCGCCGCCCGCGGCAGACAGAGCCTGACCGTGGTTCCCTCGCCCACCGCGCTCTCGACCGTGACCTGGCCCCCGGACTGATTGACGAAGCCGTAGACCATGCTGAGCCCGAGGCCACTGCCCTTGCCGAACTTCTTGGTGGTGAAGAACGGCTCGAAGATGCGCTCGACGACCTCGGGCGGCATGCCCGAGCCGGTGTCGCGGACGGCGATCATCGCGTAGTCGCCGGCGGCCACGGTCTCGGGCCCTTGCTCTTCGGCCGCCGTGCGCACGGCATTGCCCGTCTCGATCGTGAGCACGCCGCCGTCCGGCATGGCATCGCGGGCGTTGACGACGAGGTTGAGGAGCGCGTTCTCCAGCTGGCCCTGGTCGACCTTGATCTTCCACGCCCCCTCACACAGGGCTTCGCGGATCTCGATGCGTTCGCCCAGAGTCCGCCTGAGCAGGTCCGTCATGCCGTGGACGACATGATTGAGATCGGTCACGCGCGGATCGAGGCGCTGGCGGCGGGCGAACGCGAGCAGGTGGCTGGTCAGCTCGGCGCCGCGTTCGGCCGACCAGATGGAGTCGGCGATCAGCTCGCGCTTGTCCTTGTCCCTCTCCACCTCCTCGAGGAGCTGGAGATTGCCGAGAATGATGGCGAGCAGGTTGTTGAAATCGTGGGCGATGCCGCCGGTGAGCTCGCCGATGGCGTGCATCTTCTCGGCCTGCCGCAGGCGTTCCTCGTTCAGCTTGCGATCGGTGATGTCCTCTTTCACCGCGACGTAGTGGGTGACGTCGCCGCGCGCGTCGCGCACCGGTGCGATCGCGGCCAGCTCCCAGAACAGCTCGCCGCTCTTCTTCCTGTTGCGGAACTCGCCTCGCCACACCTTGCCCGCTCGGATCGTCTTCCACAGCGCGGCATAGTCCTCGGGGGGCGTGGCGCCGGACTTGAGGATCCGCGGGTTCTTTCCCACCACCTCAGGGTAGGTATAGCCGGTGGCCTCGGTGAACTTCGGGTTGACGTATTCGATCCGCCCCTCGACATCGGTGATGACCACGGAGGCAGGGCTCTGCTCGATCGCCTGGAACAGCTTGCGGAGATCGCCCTCGGCCCGCCGCACCGCCGACATGTCTCTCAGAAACAGAAGGTGCTGCTGTTCGCCGTGCCAGCGTATCGGGATCGACTGCATCTCGGCGTAGGCGACGCCGCCCGAGGCGCGGATCAGCTCGATCTCCGCAACGTCTCCCTCGACGATGGGGACTCCGAACGGTGCGCCGACCAAGTTCTTCGCCGGGTGGCCGAACAGGGCCTCGGCGGCGCGATTGGCGAACCGGATGTCGTTGTTCTTGTCGACGATGATCGTCGCGATCGCCTGCATCTCGATCACCGAGCGCCACAGCGCCTCGTTCTCGCGGAGCTCCTGATCGGCCTTGATCTTCTCGGTGACGTCGTCGAACGCCGAGACGACATCTCCGGTGGGCAGCCTGAAGATGTAGTTTTCGCGCCATCCGGATGTCCGATCGTCGACATAGAACCAAGCCGGGAGGATCTCCGGCTCGCCCGTTCCGACCACACGCTTCAGCGCGTCCAGCACCGGCGATGCCGTCGCTCCCGAAAAGGCTTCGGTGATCGGCCGGCCGATGACCCGATCCCGCGACACGGCATAGATGCGTTCCGCCGCCCGGTTGAGGTCCTTGACGATCAGGCTCCGGTCAGCGTCGCCCGCCGCCTGATAGATGACGAGCCCGTTCTTCATGTTCTCGAAGAGTTCGCGAAACCTCGCCTCGCTGTCCCGGATCCGGCGGACGATCGGCTCGCTGACCGCCGAGAACAGAAGCGAGCCGGCGGTGATCAAGAGGAGCGCGATGGCGGCGACCGCGGTCCCGGCGCGGGCGAACGGGGCAGTGAGCGCCGCCATGTCGATGCTGGCGACGACGGTGATGTCGAGATCCGGCACCGGCTCATACGCCGCCATGACACGGACCCCGCGATGGTCCGGCCCCACGTAGACGCCGGAGCTTCCGGACAGCGCGGCAAGGCGGAGCGCCGCGCCCGGGGCGTCGGTCGACCCGGAATCCGCCGTCGCCTCGGCGCTCGCGAAGTCCAAGACCATAACGACGGCATGGCCCGGTGGCGCCTCGATCTTCCCCTCCCCGGCCGCGGCGATGCCCCTGGCGGCCTCCTCGGCAGCTCGCGCGTGCCTCAGGGCCTCGGCGCGCGCCTCGACCGGACCCCGTCCGGTCTCGCGCTCGAGGCGGTCGATCGACAGGATCAGGCCGGATTGCCGGTGGGCCAGACCGACGAGGCGGCGGCGCTCCTGGTGATACGCGGTGTCGTAGAGAATGGCGATGGCGATGCCGCCGATGGCGCCGGCCACGACGGTCATGATCAGGCTGAGAAGCAGAAACCGCCGCGTCCCTCGCGTCTGCAGCCCGTTCACCGCCGGCCGTCCGCCTCGGGATCCTCTTCGCCGGCGTCCTCGGTCGCCGCCAGGGCCGCGCGCAGGCGGGCGACGCTGATCGGCTTGCTCAGCGTCTTCACCGACTTCAGCCCCTTGTACTCGGCCAGCAGTCGCGCATTGATCGCGTAGTCGGGGCTGTAGCCGGTGATGATGATGACGTCCGCCGTGCACCGCTGATCGACGAGCCACAGCACGAGTTCGTTGCCGTCGATATCCGGCATCACCATGTCGAGAACCACCAGATCAGGCGTCCGCCGCCGGTACGCCTCCTGGAAGTCTCGGCCGTGCGTGGTGATTTCCACATCGAAGCCGAGCGGCTCGGCCACCTTGCAGACCAGCTTCGCGAAACGCGGCTCGTCATCGACGATCAGAAGGCGCCTCTGGCCCATGCCTTGCAATCCCGCAATCCCACTCAAACCTGTCGGCAGTCGCCTGCCCGGTCCGCGGCGTTCCAAGGGCGAATGGCCGACCTGCCCGCTCGGGCTTCCGTTTCGGCCCCCGCCTGGCATTCACTCTTGACCGATGCCGGCGATCTCTGCTCCAAAAGGACGCACGCGTTAAGTATCCGACAACCAGCTTGGAAGTCGATGGGCAAACAGCGTTTGCACGTCCTCCAGATCGACGACAACGCGGAGGATGCGCATGCGAGAGCCGCGGCCCTCGCCGCCGAGGCGGGCGCGGAGCGGTGCGATGTCGCCGTCTGCGCGACCCTGCCGGAGGCGCTGGCCAGACTCGCCTCGGAGCCCTTCGACGTCCTTCTCGTCACCTTCGGAGCGCCCGAGACCGCGGCGTTCGGGCTGTTGGGGGCCATCCGCACGGCGGCTCCGGAAACCCCGGTGATCGCCCTCACCCGCTTCGACGATCCGCAGTTCTCGGCGCGCGCCCTGCAGATCGGCGTCCAGGACTGTCTCTCCTTGGCGGAAGGGGGGGCGGACCGACTCGGCCGGCCGATCCGCCACGCCATCGAGCGCCACCGCTACCTGATGCAGGTTCTCGGCCTCGACCGAGAAGAGTCCCCCACCAACGAGCTGGTGCGCCTGAAGAGCATGTGCGGGCCGGCGCCGATGATGGTGACCGCGCGCAGCCTGGGCTCCGAATCCCTGCAGCAGCTCGCACCCCGACAGTTCGCCTTGTTCACAAAGGAGTACAGCGACCTTCTCGAGCGTGCGGCGAGGAGGGGGGGCGACAAGGACGCGGCAGACGTCACCGCCGAGCTGCTCGGGCTCGCCGATCGCCTCGGCGCCCTGGGCGCCGGTCCCCGCGACGTCGTCGAGCTGCACAAGGTGGCGATGAACGGCAGGCTGCGGGGCCACGGCCCGATTTCAATCGGCGCCTACGTCCAGGAGGGCCGGCTCTTGATGTGCCAGCTTCTCGGCAATCTGGTCAGCTACTATCGCACGCTCAGTTGGGGGCGCCGACCGCATGCCGATCGTCCGGCGCTGGGCTCCCCGGTTCGCTGCAACCCCGAGGCGATCAAGAGGAAACGCGAGGAATGAGCACAAAGTATGTTCTCAAGCTCTACGTCGCCGGGAGAACGCCAAGGACCGAGGCGGCGATCGCCAACATTCGCGACATCTGCGAGCGGGACCTCGAGCACGTGTACGAACTCGTGGTGATCGACGTGCTGGAGCGGCCACAGCTCGCGGAGAACGAGAAGATCCTGGCGACGCCGACCCTCGTCAAGGTGCTGCCGCCACCGTTGCGGCGGGTCGTCGGCGACCTTTCGGATCGGGAGCGGCTGATCGTCGGCCTCGATCTGTCGGTCAGGGGAACGTCAGAGGAGGACGCGAAGAGATGAATGGGACATCCGAGGTCAAGGTCGTCGAGAAGCTTCCGACCGGCATCCCCGGCTTCGACTACATCGCCGACGGCGGCATACCGCGAGGCCGCACGGTGCTGGTCGCCGGCAGCGCCGGCAGCGGCAAGACCATCTTCGCGACCCAGTTCCTGGTCGAGGGCATCCGGCGGGTCGGCGAGCCCGGCGTGTTCGTCACCTTCGAGGAGGACCCGACGGACATCCGGCGCAACGTCAAGACCTTCGACTGGGACATCGCGCGGTGGGAGGCCGAGGGCAAGTGGGCGTTCGTCGACGCCGCGCCCGACCCGTCTCAGGAGGTCACGGTGGTCGGCGACTTCGACTTCGGCGCGCTCCTGGCGCGGATCGAGCACGCGGTGGCCAAGATCGGTGCCCGCCGCGTGGTCCTTGATTCACTCGGAGCCGTGTTCGGGCACTTCGTCGACAGCCATCGCGTGCGCCACGAGCTGTTCCGGGTCGCCGCCGGCCTGCGCGAGCTCGGTGTGACGGCGATTCTGACGGCGGAACGGACCGACGAGTACGGCGAGATCGCCCGCCACGGCATCGAGGAGTTCGTCGCCGACGGCGTGGTCATTCTGCGCAACGTGCTCGAGGAGGAGAAACGCCGGCGCACCATCGAGATCCTCAAGCTCAGGGGCACCACCCACCGCAAGGGCGAGTACCCGTTCACCGTCGTGCCGGCCGAGGGCGTGATCGTGATCCCGATCTCGGCCATCGAGCTCAAGCAGCGGTCGGGCGACATCCGGGTGACCTCCGGCAATCCCGAGCTCGACAAGATGTGCGGCGGCGGGCTGTACCGGGATTCGATCATCCTCGTCTCGGGCGCCACCGGCACCGGCAAGACCCTGCTCGTCACCCACTTCATCGACGGCGGCGCCGCCGCCGACGAGCGCTGCCTCCTGTTCGCCTACGAGGAGAGTCGGGAACAGCTCGGGCGCAATGCCATCGGCTGGGGAACCGACTTCGACCGCCTCGAGGAGGAGGGCAGGCTCCGGGTGGTCTGCGAGTATCCGGAATCGGCGAGCCTCGAGGACCATCTCGTCCGCATCAAGGAGCACATCGAGACCTTCAAGCCGCACCGCATCGCCATCGACAGCCTGTCGGCCATGGAACGCATCGCCACCTTGAGGGGCTTCCGGGAGTTCGTCCTCGGCGTCACCTCGTTCATCAAGCACAAG
This sequence comes from uncultured Rhodospirillaceae bacterium, assembly GCA_964420325.1. Taxonomy (GTDB): domain Bacteria; phylum Pseudomonadota; class Alphaproteobacteria; order Rhodospirillales; family Defluviicoccaceae; genus CAYQSU01. The sequence goes on from CAYQSU010000022.1 coordinate 19,326, forward strand.
GAGATCACCGGCCTGTTCACGGCGACGACGCCGACGCTCACCGGCGGCTCCTCGGTCACCGAGACCCACATCTCGTCGATCACCGACAGCATCATCCTGTTGCGCTACGTCGAGCTGTTCGGCGAGATGCGCCGCGGCATGACCGTGCTTAAGATGCGAGGCTCGGCCCACGACAAGGACATCCGGGAGCTCGTCATCGACAACCAGGGAATGCACATCGGCGCACCGTTCCGCAACGTCGCCGGGATCCTCGCCGGCAACCCGGTACAGATCGCCGTCTCCGAGATGGAGCGGCTCGACCGGCTGTTCCCGCCGGAGGCGGCGAGCTGACCGATGTCAGCGCGGCGCGACCCGGGAGCGCAACCCGAAGGCCGAGAAGAAGGCCTTGATGTTGGTGAGGTCGCCGATGGCGCGGACCTCCGGCAGCGGCGACTGGCGGATCAAGGTCGGCGTGGCGATGATCCGGTGCCGGTCGGCGATGTCCGGATTCTGCAGGATGTCGAACACCTCGAGATCGAACCCATCGGGATCGAGACATTGCTCGAGCGCCTGCCTCACCGCCGCGCGAGCAAACCGCGTGCGGTCCGGAGCGCCGGCCACGAACAGGCAAAAATGCGGCTTCGGCTGCAAGCGGCCACCCCTTTCGAGCTCTTCGCTGCACGGCGCGACCGGGAACGGTCCCGGACACGAGAATGCCCGAAGCGGCCGCAGATTCCAACGGCTCTCGCAAGTGTCATCTCGGCCTCCGGCAGTTTGAGCGATCCGTGCGGCGAGCGCTCAGACGAGGATGGTCTTCAACAGCGCGGCCTCGGTCCTTCGCCGGGTCGGATAGCGGTCGCCGAAGGTCTCGAGCTCGGCCGCCGCCGCCGTCCAGTCCTGGGTGACGACGGCGTTCCAGAACCGCGGGGTGCGGGCCGACAGGTTGGTTCCGTACTGGAACGCCACCGACGCGATCACCGTCTGCGCCGCTTCGGGAAGGGCGTCGAAGGGGGCAAGGCTCGGATCCTGGGCCACCGCCCGGTCGTAGGCGCGGACGAGAGCCGCCATCGCCTCGGCGCGGACGGCCCGGTCGAGAGCCTTCGCCTCGGCGGCGTCGATCGCGAGCGGCCGGGCGCGGAGGAAGGCGACGGCGGCGCCGCCCCTCAGGCCGGCGTAGGGCTTGAGCTTGCGTTTCAACGTCTCGGGGATGGCGAGAGCGTCGATCTCCGCGGCCGTGCGCTGGCCGAGATCGACGCCGCTGGCGACGGTGACGCCGCTCCGGCTGCCGCCGCTGTCGGGAACGTAGCCCTCGACCGCACGTCTGCCCTCGAGCTCCTCGATGAACGCCCAACGCACCGACATGAGATCGGCTCCGATCTGTGGCCCCGGATCACGCGTTCTTATATGCTCCCCGAAGGGGCATCGGTAGAGGGCCGGGCGAAGAAAACGCGGCAGGGACGCGACGGGCGATCCCCCTACCCCGCCCGCGGCGGCTTTGCTAGGCTCGGCGGCCTCGCTCAGGGATGGGTGGCCGAGCGGTTGAAGGCACCGGTCTTGAAAACCGGCAGGCCCGCGAGGGTCTCGTGGGTTCGAATCCCACCCCATCCGCCACTTCGATGCCGCGGCGCGAGGGAACCGGGTCTCGACCGTCGATCGCCGCCGCTGGCGGACCTCCGAGGGTCACAGATCGCGGCCCCAGACCTGTCCGACCAGGTCCTTTCCGAAGCTGTGATGCGGCTCTTCCTCCACAAGCTCGAACCCGGCCGCCTCGTAGATGCGCCGCGCCGAGACGAGCACGTCGTTGGTCCACAGCACCATTCGCCGATATCCGTTCGCACGCGCGAACCGGATGCTCTCGTCCATGAGGCGCCGACCGAGACCCCGGCCGCGGGCGGAGGCATCGACGTAGAGGAGGCGCAGCTTCGCGGTGTGGTCGTCCTGGCGGACGACGAACACGGATCCGACGATCTCCCCCTCCCACTCGGCGATCCAGCACCGCTCCTTCTCTGGGATGAAATTCCCGACGAACGCGCCGACGATCCCGGCGACGAGCCCCTCGAAGGTCCAGTCCCAGCCGTATTCCCTTGCGTAGAGCCTGCCTTGCTGATGGACGACCCAGCCCAGATCGCCCGGCAGGGGATCGCGGAGGATGAAGGGCTTATCGTCCGTCCGATCGCCCAGTAGGCGGCGAATGCGCGCCATGGCGCCGATAAGCTGCCGGCGCTCGGCCTCCGAGAGCAGCGCCAGGAGCGTCGCGACCTCCGCCGCCGAGGCCGCGTCCAGCCTCGCGAAGACCTCCCGACCGGCATCGGTCAGTGACAGCTGAAGCCGCTTGGCATTGTTGCTCGAAGGCGTCCGGTCAACCAGTCCCTCGCTCTCGAACCCCGTGACGATCCGGCTGAGATAGCCCGCATCCATCCGCAGGGTTTCGCCAAGCTCACGCTGGGAGGGCGGAGTTCCCGGTGCGGCATTGGCGATCTCGTAGAGCACGCGAACCTGAGGCAGCGAGTACTCGGAAGCCAGCAGTCGCTCGTTCAGCGCGCCGACGAGGCGGGTATGGAACCGGTTGAACGCTCGCACCCCGGCGATGTCCGCATCGCTCGCGACCCGCGCCTCGCTCTGCGTCATGGCTGCCTTTCTCCGCCGCATGTTGCTTTTGTCAACATACAGGAGGGAACGGAAACGGCAAGGCCCGAAAACCCGTCGACGGGCGTCATCGGCACGGTGCAGGGAGACGCATCGGCGCGCCGCCGACGCCGCCTCGCCGCGGCGATTTCGCTCGGCCGGCCGTCGGGCTATGGTGGCAGCGTTGATCGCTGCCGGCGGGAGACGGGAGCATGGGTTGCACGATCTTTCGGGACGCGCTGCTGTGGGACGGCATCGGCGAGGAGCCGCGCGAGGGCATGCACGTCCTCGTCGAGGGCGAGCGCATCCGGGAGGTCTCGGATCGCCCCATCCGGGCGAACGGCGCGCGGGCGGTCGCGCTCGAAGGCCGCACCCTGATGCCGGGCCTGATCGATGCCCATTTCCATGCCGTCGCCGTCGACGTCGACGTCGCCAGGATCGACGCCATGCCCCGCTCGCTGCTCTACCAGCACGCGCGGCGGCTCCTCGAGGACGCGCTGCAGCGGGGATTCACCAGCGTTCGCGATGCCGGCGGCGCCGACCGCGGCCTGGCTCAGGCCGTCGACGCCGATCTGATCGCGGGTCCCCGCCTGTTCGTCTCCGGCAAGGCGCTGTCGCAGACCGGCGGGCACGGCGACTTCCGGCCGCTCGCGGACACCGGCGGCGCCTGCGCGTGCGGACAGGGAACCCTGACGCTGAGCCGCATCGCCGACGGCGTCGACGCCGTGCGCCAGGCGGCGCGCGACGAGCTGCGCAAGGGCGCCGCCCAGATCAAGATCATGGCCTCCGGCGGCATCGCCTCGCCTTCCGATCCGATCTGGGTCTTGCAGTACTCGGAGGAGGAGATCCGCGCCATCGTCTGGGAGGCGCGGTCCTGGCGAACCTACGTCATGGCCCACGCCTACACCGCCGAGGCGATCCGCCGGACGGTCGCGTGCGGTGTGCGGTCGGTCGAGCACGCCAACCTCATCGACGCGGAGACGGCGGCGTTCTGCGCCGGCGAGGGCGCGTTCGTTGTGCCGACGCTGGCCACGTATGCCGCCCTGCATCGCTGGGGACGCGAGAGCGGCGTTCCCGAGCACACGCTTTGCAAGCTCGCGGACGTGCGCGAGTCGGGGCTGGTGGCGCTCGAGCACCTGCAGGTCGCAGGCGCCAGGATCGGCTTCGGCACCGATCTGCTCGGCGTCCTGCACGCCCATCAGCTCAGCGAGTTCGCCATTCGCTCGGAGGTCCAGAAACCGCGCTCGATCCTCGCGTCCGCCACCCGCGTCAACGCCGAGCTCCTCGGGCGCGAGGGCGAGCTCGGCTGCGTCGCCGCCGGCGCGCTCGCCGACCTCATCGTGGTCGACGGCAATCCGCTCGACAGCCTGCGGCTTCTGTCGGGTGCCGGCGAGCATGTGGCGATGGTGATGAAGGGCGGACGGATCCATAAGAACACGTTGGGGATCAACGCCTAATGGCGCCCGCCGGCATCAACCCGCTTGTGAGGGGTGTTGGCACCGGTTTAGATTGATGGGCATCGGACCGTCGCTCGCGGCGGGACCAACCAATGACTGGCGTGCGCCCGACCCGGGACAGGCGCCGAAGTCAACCAGGGAGGACAACCATCATGCACCGTCGATCGGCCGTGATCGCTGTAACGACGGCGGCCATGCTGGCCGCCACCGCCGCGGATGCGAAGAGCTTCCGCTGGGGCTTCCAGGGCGACATCCAGACCATGGACCCTCATGGCCTGTTCGAGACGCTGACCCTCGGCTTCCAGGGCAACATCTACGAGGGTCTTGTCCGGTACGACAAGGACATGAATCTGATTCCGAGCCTTGCCGAAAGCTGGGAGATCGTCGAGCCGACGGTCTGGCGGTTCCATCTGCGCAAGGGCGTCAAGTTCCACAACGGCAACGACTTCACCGCCGACGACGTGCTGTTCTCGGTCAACCGGATCAAGTCCGAGGGCTCGGACATGAAGGTCATCGCCGGGCTGATCAAGGAGGCGCGCAAGGTCGACGAGCACACCGTCGAGATCATCACCCCCCAGCCCAATCCGATCCTCGTGCAGCAGTTCGAGATCTTCTACATCATGGACAAGGAGTGGTCGGAGGAGCACAAGACAACGGCCGCCACCAACGTCAAGGGCGGCGGGGAAGGCAACTATGCCAACCTGAACGCCAACGGCACCGGTCCCTTCGTTCTCAAGGAGCGCCAGCCGGACCTCCGGACGGTGCTGGCCGCCAACCCCAACTGGTGGGGCGAGAAGCCCGGCAACGTCACCGAGGCCGTGTTCACGCCGATCGTCCAGGACGCCACCCGCGTCGCCGCGCTGATCGCGGGCGACGTCGACATGGCCTTTCCGATTCCGGTGCAGGACTGGGAGCGGCTGGAGAAGGCGGCCGGCGTCAAGCCGCTGACCGGACCGGAGGCGCGCACCATCTTCCTCGGCATGGACCAGGCCCGCGACGAGCTCCTCTACTCCAACGTCAAGGGCAAGAACCCGTTCAAGGACCAACGGGTGCGCGAGGCCTTCTTCTATGCCATCGACGTCGACGCGATCCGCGACAAGGTGATGCGCGGCGCCTCGTGGCCCGCGGCGCTGATGGTCTCGCCACAGATCAACGGCTGGACCGAGGCGATGGATCGGCGCGAGCCGGCGGACCCGCAGCGCGCGAAACAGCTCCTCGTCGAGGCGGGCTATCCGGACGGATTCGAGGTCACCATGGATTGCCCCAACGACCGCTACGTGAACGACGAGCGGATCTGCCAGGCCGCCGCCTCGATGCTGGCGAAGATCGGCGTCAAGGTGAACGTGCTGGCGCAGACCAAGTCCAAGTACTTCGCCAAGGTGCTCGCCCAGAACAACTACGACACCAGCTTCTATCTCCTCGGCTGGACGCCGTCGACGATGGACAGCCACAACCCCGTCTCGTCGCTGATGTCCTGCCGCGGCGAGGGCAAGGGCGCCTTCAACCTCGGCGGTTACTGCAACCAGCGGGTGACCGAGCTTGCCGACCTCATCCAGGTCGAGACCGATCCCGCCAGGCGGCAGGCGCTGATCGACGAGGCGTTCGCGATCCACAAGAACGAGGTCGGCCACATCCCCCTCCACCAGCAGCCGCTGTCCTGGGGGGTGAGCGAGAAGGTGGAGGTCGCCCAGCGGGCCGACAACGTGTTCGATCTGCGCTACGTCGTGGTCAAGTGAGGGCCGAAGCCGGGGATCCGCTGGCGGGCGCTTGGGCGCCCGCCGGTCGCCGCCTGGCTTCGTGCGCACGATGATCGCCTTCCTCGCGGCTCGCCTCCTTCAGTCCCTCGTCGTCATGCTGACCGTGGGGCTGATCGCGTTCTCGCTGTTCCGCTACGTCGGCGATCCCGTCAACAACATGGTCGGCCAGGACACCACGCTGGAGGAGCGCGCCGCCCTGCGCGACTCCCTCGGGCTCAACGATCCGTTCATCGTCCAGTACGGCCGGTTCCTGGCCAATGCCGCCCGGGGCAACTTCGGCATCTCCTACCGCCACCGCCAACCGGTCTCCAAGCTCATCGGCGAGCGCGTGCCCGCGACCATGGAGCTGTCCATGGTCGCCGCGCTGCTCGCCCTTGCCGTCGGCGTGCCGATGGGCGTGTATACCGGCCTCCACCGCGAAGGCGCGCTATCGCGGATGCTCATGACGCTGTCCTTGATCGGCGTGTCGCTGCCCACCTTCCTCATCGGCATCCTGCTCATCCTCGTCTTCGGCGTGATCCTGCAGTGGCTGCCGACCTTCGGCCGGGGCGCGGTCGTCGATCTCGGCTGGTGGACGACCGGGTTGTTGACGGCGTCCGGCCTCAAGGCGCTGATCATGCCGTCGATCACGCTGGCACTGTTCCAGATGACGCTGATCATGCGCCTCGTTCGTTCGGAGATGCTGGAGGTGCTGCGCACCGACTACATCAAGTTCGCCCGCGCACGCGGGCTCGCCGACCGGACGATCAACTTCGGCCACGCGCTGAAGAACACCCTGGTGCCGGTGATCACCATTACCGGCCTGCAGCTCGGCTCGATCATCGCCTTCGCCATCATCACCGAAAGTGTCTTCCAGTGGCCGGGCATGGGCCTGCTGTTCATCCAGTCGATCAATGCGGTGGATATCCCGGTGATGGCCTGCTACCTGATGCTGATCGCGTTCTTCTTCGTCGTCATCAACCTGGTCGTCGACCTTCTCTACTACACGGTCGACCCGCGGCTCCGCGCCGACCGGCCGACGGCGGCGGGCCACCTCTGAGAGAGGCTCGGACTTGGCCATCGGGCGCTCCGGCGGAACGTTGGTCGAGGACGGCGCGGCGCGGACCGCCGATGCCCTCCGTCGCTTTTTCGCGAGCGACGTCTGGTACTCGTTCCGGCGCTCGCCGGTCACCGTGATCGCCGCCATCGTCACGCTCGGCTTCGTCGGCGCGGCCGTGTTCGCCCCCTGGGTCGCGCCGCACCGGCCGTTCGATCTCGCCACCATCGAGCTGCTCGACGCCTTCACCCCGCCGGTATGGGAGAACGGCGGCGATCCGCGGTTTCTGCTCGGCACCGACGACCAGGGCCGAGACCTGCTGTCGACCATCATCTACGGCACGCGGATCTCGCTCGGCGTCGGCGCCGCGTCGGTGGCGTTCGCCCTGGTCCTCGGCGTCGGTCTCGGTCTGGTCAGCGGCTACGTCGGCGGCAAGATCGACGCCTTCATCATGCGGGTGGCGGACGTCCAGCTCAGCTTTCCGGCCATCCTGATCGCGCTCCTCATCGACGGCGTGGCGCGCGGCGTCTTGCCGCGCGAGATGCACGACCAGCTCTGGTTCTACGTCCTCGTGCTTGCCATCGGCGTCTCCGGCTGGGTCCAGTATGCGCGCACCGTGCGCGGCTCGACGCTCGTCGAGAAGAACAAGGAGTACGTGCAGGCGGCCCGCGTCATCGGCGTCCCGCCGCTCGTCGTCATGGTGCGCCATGTCCTCCCCAACGTCATGGGGCCGGTGCTGGTCATCGCCACCATCCATCTGGCGGTCGCCATCATCACCGAGGCGACCCTCTCCTTTCTCGGCGTCGGCGTTCCGGCCACCGCGCCCTCGCTCGGAACCCTCATCCGCATCGGCAACGACTTCCTGTTCTCCGGCGAGTGGTGGATCACCATCTTTCCGGGCGCGGCGCTGGCCATCCTCGTCCTGGCGGTCAACCTCTTGGGCGACTGGCTGCGCGACGCCTTGAATCCGAAGCTGCGGTGAGCGCGCCCCTGCCGGCCGCCGATGCGGGGCGCGAGGCCCCTCGCCCGCTCCTCCGGGTGGACGGGCTGCGGGTGGAGATCCCGACGCGCTCGGGCGTGCTCGTCGCCGTCGACACCGTGTCCTTCGACATCGACGCCGGCGAGGTGCTGGGCGTCGTCGGCGAGTCGGGCGCCGGCAAGTCGCTGACCGGCGCGGCGATCATCGGCCTTCTCGAACCGCCGTGCCGGATCGCCGCCGGCGCCGTCTGGTTCGAGGGGCGGCGCATCGAGGCTCTGTCGTACGACGCGATGCGGCGGCTTCGCGGCGCCAAGATCGGCATGGTCTTCCAGGACCCGTTGACCAGCCTCAATCCGCTCTACACCATCGGCCGCCTCCTGACGGAGACCATCCGCACCCATGCGCGCATGAGCGAGAGCGCCGCGCGCGGCCGCGCCGTCGAGCTCTTGGCCGAGGTCGGCATCCCCGCCGCGGCGCGACGGATCGATCAGTATCCCCACCAGTTCTCCGGCGGCATGCGGCAGCGTGTCGTCGTCGCTCTTGCGCTCTGCGCCAATCCGCGCCTGATCATCGCCGACGAGCCGACGACCGCCCTCGACGTGTCGATCCAGGCCCAGATCATCACCCTGTTGAAGCGGATGTGCCGCGAACATGGAACGGCGGTGATGCTGGTGACCCACGACATGGGCGTGATCGCCGAGACCGCCGATCGGGTCGCCGTGATGTACGCGGGACGCATCGTCGAGATCGGCCCCGTAAGCGACATCATCCAGGACGCCCGGCATCCCTACACCCACGGGCTGATGGGATCGATCCCGCTGGTCGGCCGAGACGTGGCCCGCCTGGTGCAGATCGACGGCGCCATGCCGCGGCTCGCGGAGATCCCCGGGGGCTGCGCCTTCCACCCGCGCTGCCCGAAGGCATTCGATCGCTGCCGCGGGGAGCGGCCGGAACTGATGCCCGCGGGCTCGTCCCGCGCGGCCTGCTGGCTCCACGACCCAACGGCTGAACGGCGTGCAGGCCGTGGCTGAAGCCGTGCCCGCCGTTGGTCCGGAGGCGGACGCGCCGATGGTTCGGGCCATCGATCTCGCGAAGCACTTCGATGTCTCCCCGCCCCTTCTCGCTCGCATCCTGCAGCGGCAGAGGCGCGTCGTGCTCAAGGCCGTCGACGGCGTCAGCTTTGCCATCCCCAAGGGCCGGACGTTCAGCCTCGTCGGCGAGTCCGGTTGCGGGAAGTCCACGGTCGCCCGCCTCGTCGTCGGCCTCTATCGGCCGACCCGCGGCCGCGTCGAGGTCGACGGCGTCGAGTTCCGCGCCTTCGCCAGCCGCGCGGAAACGGCATCGACCCGCCGGCGCCTGCAGATGATCTTCCAGGACCCGTACGCCAGCCTCAACCCCCGCTGGCGGGTTCGCGACATCGTCGCCGAGCCGATCCGCGCCCATCGGCTGCTCGGCGACCGCGTCGTGATGGCCGCCAGGGTCGCCGAGCTCCTGCAGCAGGTGGGGCTCTCGGCCGCCGACGGCGAGAAGTACCCGCATGAGTTCTCCGGCGGCCAGCGCCAGCGCATCTCCATCGCCCGGGCGCTGGCCAGCCGGCCCGAGTTGCTCGTCTGCGACGAGCCCACGTCCGCTCTCGATGTCTCCGTGCAGGCGCAGATCCTCAACCTGATGAAGGACCTGCAGCGACGCTTCGGCCTCACCTATCTGTTCATCAGCCACGACCTCGCGGTCGTCTACCACATCTCCGACCTCGTCGGCGTGATGTACCTGGGGCGGCTCGTCGAGTGGGGGCCGAAGGCGGCTCTGTTCGACAATCCCCGCCACCCCTACACGCGCATGCTGCTCGACGCCATTCCCGATCTCGCGATGACGGGACGCAGGCGCATTCCGGTCGCCGGCGAGGTGCCGAGCCCGATCAGCCCGCCGAGCGGCTGTCATTTCCACCCGCGCTGCCCCCACGCGGACGAGCGCTGCCGCAGAGAGACCCCGAGAATGCGGCCGATGGATGCAGGCGAGGTCGCCTGCCACGCCGTCGAGGAGGGACGCCTGCCCGCCCGCGACGCGGTGGCGGGTCACCGCATGTTAGGAGCGATAGGATGACCAACGCCGGGGCCACGCTGTTCGCCGGAGGACAGGTCTTCGACGGCGAGACCCTCCTCCCCGGCCACGCCATCCTGGTCCGCGATGGTCGCATCGAGCGGCTGGCGCCGGCGGCGGAGTTCGACGGCTTCGCCGGCGGGCGCGTGGACACCGGCGGCGGCACCGTGCTTCCCGGGCTCATGGACTGCCACGTGCATTTGATGCTCCACGGCGAGGCCGATCCGATGGACGGGCTCTCCCGGCTGGCGCCGGCCGCGGCCACCCTGCGTGCCCTCGAGCACGCGATCGAGACCCTGCGGGGCGGCGTCACCGCCATCCGCGATTGCGGCGGCCGGGACTATCACGAGTTCGCCGTTCGCGACGCCTGCAACGCCGGACGGTTCCCGGGACCGACGATCCGCGCTGCCGGACGGGTGATCTGCATGACCGGCGGCCACGGGCACCAGTGGGCGCGGGTGGCGGACGGCTGCGACGAGGTGATCAAGGCGGTGCGCGAGCAGATCCACGCCGGCTCGGACCTGGTGAAGATGATGGCCTCGGGCGGCGTGCTCACGCCCGGCGTCGATCCCGGCGACGCCCACTTTGGTCCGGAGGAGATGAAGGCCGGCATCGGCGAGGCGAAGCGGTTCCATCGGCGCACGGCGAGCCACGCCCAGGCCGCGGGCGGAATCCTCAACGCGGTGCGGGCGGGCGTCGATTCCATCGAGCACGGCATCTTCATGGACGAGCAATGCTTGAGCGAGATGCTGGCGGCGGGCACCTTTCTCGTCCCGACGTTGTCGGCGCTGCAGGCGATCCTGGCCCATGCCGATGAAGGCATCCCGGCGCACGCGGTCGACAAGGCGCAACGGGTCGCCGACCGCCATCGCCGGTCGGTGCGCATGTATCACGAGGCGGGAGGCCGGATCGCCATGGGCACCGATGCCGGGACGCCGTTCAACCGGCACGGTTCCAACCTCGCGGAGCTTCGCTACATGGTGGAGATCGGCATGACGCCCAGGGATGCCCTCGTCGCCGCCAGCGCGCACGCGGCCGATCTCATCGGCCTCGCCGATCGCGGCCGCATCCGGGCCGGCTTCGTGGCCGACCTGCTGATCGTCGACGGCGACCCGTTGCAGGACATCGACAGGGTGGTCGATCGCGCCCACCATCGCGCCGTCATCAAGGACGGCGTGCCGGTGACCTGAATGCCGGGGAGCGCATCGCCGGCGGGCGGGACCCCCCGGATATCGGCCGACATCACCCGGCAGATCTTTGCGCCCGATCGCCTGCGCGAGCTCGCCGGCAGCCCGGCCGTCGTCTGCGAAGGACGGACGCTTACCTACGGCGGGCTCGCCGATCTGGTGGTGCGGGCCGGCACCGCGCTGACCGCAGAGGGCCTCGCCCCCGGTGACCGGGTGGTCCTGCAGATGCGGGACACCGAGCGGCTGATCGCCGGGGTCTTCGGCGCCATGCACGCCGGGCTTGTTCCGGTCATCCTCGGCCGGCACGTCTCCGGCGCCGATCTCGATCGGGCGATCGCCGAGACCGGCGCGCCGGTCGTGGTGGAGGATGAGGACGGCAGCGGGAGCGCCGCCGGCTCGACCGGTGCGGCGCGCATGTCCGCGGACGATCTGGCGCCGCCGCTTCGCGTCACCGGCTGCGCGGCTCCGGCCGACGCGGCGCCGGCGCGGGAGGAGGCGTTCTGGCTCTACACCTCCGGCACCACCGGCCGCAGCAAGGGCGTCGTCCTCGGCCATCGCGAGCTCGCACCGCTGGTGGCCTATCACCGAGGCGCTCTCGGCATCGGCGCCGGCACGCGGATCTTCTGCACCTCCCGGCTCGCGTTCGCCTACGCCCTCGGCAACGCCTGCCTGGCGCCGCTGGCGCTCGGCGCCACCATTGTCCTGCATCCCGACTGGCCGACCCCGGAGAGCAGCCTCGAGCTGGTGGCGGTGACGCGTCCCGACGTCGTGTTCTCGGTGCCGAGCCTCTACCGGGCGTGGCTTGCCCTGCCGGAGCGAAGCCTCGCGCCGATGCGCCGGGTCCGCCGCTTCGTCTCGGCGGGGGAGCGCCTTCCGGTTGCGATCTCCGAACGCTGGCAGGCACGGACCGGCGGAGCGATCCTCGACTGCTACGGCTGCTCCGAAACGGTGTTCTTCGTCTTCGCCTCGCCGGCATCGCGGCCGAAGCCGGGATCGGTCGGGCTTCCCTGCGAAGACGTCACGGCCGAGTTGCGCGACGATGCCGGCGCTCCATTTGTCGGTCGAGAGACCGGCCGCCTGTTCGTCCGCCATCCCTTCGCCGCCATCGGCTACGGGCCCGGCGCCGGCGACGCCGCGGCGCGGTTCAGCGACGGCTGGTTCGCCACCGGCGATCTCTTCCGCCGCGACGAGGACGGCTACTGGCATCACATGGGCCGCGAGGACGATCGCCTGAAGATCTCCGGCCGCTGGGTCAGCCTCAGCGAGATCGAGGAGGCGGCCCAAGGGCTCGACGGCGTCGACCAGGTGGCGGCGGCGGCGGCCACCGACCCGGACGGGCTCGACCGTGTCGCCCTGTTCGCGGTCGCCGCATCGCCGGCAGCCGGGGCAACGCTGGCCGCGGCCCTCGAGCACCTTTTCGCCGAGCGGCTGCCGCCGTTCAGCCGGCCCAAGTGGATCCGCGTCGTTCCGGAACTGCCGCGCACGGCGACCGGCAAGGTGCGCAAGGCCGAGCTGAGACGCCTGATCGAGGAGGAGACGCCATGAGCTTCGCGGCGACGATGTCGGTCGTCGTCGCCTGGGGCGACTGCGACCCCGCCGACATCGTCTTCTATCCCAACTACTTCCGCTGGTTCGACGCGGCGGCGTGGAACCTGTTCGAGGTGGCGGCCGGTGGCTGGGAGCGGATCCGCGCCTGCCACGGGCCGGTGAACATGCCGCTCCTCGGCGCCGAGTGCCGGTTCACCGCACCGTCGCGCCGCGGCGATGCCCTCCTGATCGAGAGCCGCGTCGTCGCGTGGGAGGGCAAGGTCTTCCGCGTCGAGCATCGCGTGCTCAACGCCGGCACCCTCGCCGCCGAAGGCATCGAGACCCGGTGCTGGGCCGTCCCCCACCCCGAGGATCCGGGCCGGCTCAAGGGCGCACCTCTCCCGGCGGACATCTTGGCGCTTTTCCGCGACCCTGCCGGCTGACGCGCCCGACGCCTCGACGGCCACTTTGCCGCTGCCTTTCAGCGAAAAAATCGGTATTGTTATGCGCCTTTCCCCGCGAGGCGCGGGCAATCGCTGCGGCCAGATCCGGCGCCGGGGGGCGGGAGGGAGGGAACGAGAGCACAAGGGAGGGATCGTCATGGGTCTTCGCAGCATCGTGCTTGCCGTCGCAGCCGCGCTCGCCGGCTGGGCCGGATCACCGGCGGGCTTCACAGCGGCGGCGGCCGAAGAGGTTGTCTTTCGCGTCCACCATTTCCTGCCGCCGCCGTCGACGGCGCAGACGCAGCTCATCGAGCCGTGGGCGAAGCGGCTCGAGGCGCAATCGAACGGGCGCATCCGGGTCGAGATCTATCCGTCGATGCAGCTCGGCGGCAAGCCGCCGCAGCTGTTCGATCAGGTGCGCGGCGGCGTCGTCGACGTGGTGTGGACGCTTGCCGGCTACACGCCCGGCCGCTTCCCGAAGCTCGAGGTCCTCGAGCTGCCGTTCGTTCCCGGCTCGGCGAGAGCGACCAGCGCGGCGGCGCACGAGTTCTACCTCACCCACGCGCAGAACGAGCTGGCCGACGTGCATCCGATCCTGGTCCACGTCCACGCGCCCGGGTCCTTCCATATGAAGGACCGGCCGATCCAGCGCATCGAGGACCTCGAGGGCGCCAAGGTGCGCGTTCCCAACCGCCCGATCAACTCGGTGCTGTCGGCGCTCGGGGCGACTCCCGTCGGCATGCCGGTGCCGCAGGTACCGGAAGCCATCAGCCGCGGCGTCGTCGAAGGCGCCGTGCTGCCGTATGAGGTGACACGCCCGTTGCGGGTCCACGAACTCACCAACAGTCACACCGAGTTCGGAGGCGACCGCGGGCTCTATACGGCCGTGTTCCTGTTCCTGATGAACAAGGCCCGCTACGAGTCGCTTGCCGCCGACCTCAGGACCGTTATCGACGACAACTCCGGCATCCCTCTGGCGCTCGCGGTCGGCGAGGCCTGGGACCGGGCCGAGGAGCCGGGCCGGCAGGCGGCCAAGGATCTCGGCGACGCGTTCATCGTCATCGAGGGCGCCGAGCTCGAGCGCTGGAAGGCGGCGACGCGGCCGGTGATCGATGCCTGGATCGACGAGCGGACCAGGGCCGGCGATGACGGCAAGGCGCTGGTCGAGGCCGCCGAGGGGCTGATCGCGAAGCACTCGCGCTGACGGCGTCCCCGCGCCGGGATTGGCAGGCGATGGCTTCGCCGCCTCCGGAGGTGGTCGGACCCGGTCCCGTCGGCCGGGCCCTCCACCGCGTCGCGGTCGCGGTCGCGGCGGCGGGCGGTGTGTCGCTCCTCGGCATCATGCTCGTCACCGTCGCCTCGGTGCTCGGCCGCGAGGTCTTCGGCCGTCCCGTTCCCGGCGACTTCGAGCTGGTGGAGATCGGTTGCGCCGTCGCCGTCTTCGCCTTTCTCCCCTACTGCCAGCTGGTGCGCGGCAACGCCGTCGTCGACATCTTCACCGAAGGGGCGTCGCCGCGGACGCGGGCGGCCCTCGAGGGCGCCGGCAATCTGCTGCTGACGCTGATCGCCGCCGTCCTCACCTGGCGGCTGGCGCTGGGCGGGGTCGACCTCCGGACCTACACCGAGGAGACGATGGTGCTGCGGGTGCCCCTGTGGTGGGGGTTCGTCGCCGGCGGCCTTGGTCTCGGCCTCCTCGCCGTGGTCTCGGCCTACGCCACGTGGCGCTCGTTCCGGGAGTTCAGGTCGCGCCGCCGCATCGACGACGAGGGATAGGCCGGTGAGCGCGTTCGCCGTCGGCGTTCTCAGCTTCCCCCTGATGCTTCTGCTGATGGCGCTCCGCATTCCGATCGGCGTCGCCATGCTCACCGTCGGTGGCCTCGGCTATGCGCTGATGAGCGGGCCGATGCCCTTGCTCAATCACCTCAAGACCAGCCCCTACTTCCTGTTCCACAGCTATTCGCTGTCGGTGATCCCGCTGTTCATCCTGATGGGCCAGTTTGCGTCCCGCGCCGGCATGTCGCAGGCGCTGTTCCAGGCCGCCAACGTCTGGCTGGGACATCGGCGCGGCGGTCTTGCCATGGCCGGCATCGGCGGCTGCGCCGGTTTCGGCGCCATCTGCGGCTCGTCTCTGGCGACGGCGGCGACCATGGGCCAGGTGGCGCTCCCCGAGATGCGGCGCTTCGGCTATTCGGGCGCGCTGTCGACGGGATCGCTGGCGGCGGGCGGCACGCTCGGCATCCTCATCCCGCCCTCGGTCATCCTCGTCATCTACGCCATCCTCACCGAACAGAACATCGCCAAGATGTTCGTCGCCGCCCTGGTGCCCGCCGGCCTCGCGGTGTCCGGCTTCATGGCCGCGGTCGCCCTCTATGTCCGGGTCAATCCGGAGGAAGGGCCGGCGGCGCCGAAGGCCTCGGTCGCCGAGCGGCTGGCGTCGCTCGCCCGCGTATGGCCGGTGATCCTGATCTTCGCCGTGGTCATCGGCGGCATCTATCTCGGCCTGTTCACGCCCACCGAAGGCGCCGCGGTCGGCGCCCTCGGCACCGGCGTCCTTGCGCTTGCCCGCGGCGGTCTCGGCGGCCGGCAGCTTCTTGATGCGCTCAAGGGCACCGCCGCCACCACCGGAATGGTGTTCCTGATTCTGCTCGGCGCCGAGGTCTACAATGCCTTTCTGGCGCTGACCCGCATGCCGATGGATGCGGCGGCGTTGATCCGGGCGGCCGAGCTGTCGCCCTACGCCGTCATCGGCGTCATCCTGGTGTTCTACTTGGTGCTCGGCTGCCTGATGGACTCGCTGTCGATGATCCTGCTCACGGTGCCGATCGTCTTCCCCATCGTCATCGCCCTCGACTTCGGCTTGACGCCCGAGGAGACCGCCATCTGGTTCGGCATCATCGCGCTGATCGTCGTCGAGCTCGGCCTGATCACCCCGCCCGTGGGCCTCAACGTCTTCGTCATCAACTCGCTGGCGCCGGGCGTGCCGATGCTCGAGACCTTCCGCGGCGTCGTTCCGTTCCTGATGGTCGAGATCGCCCGCGTCGTGCTGCTGGTCTTCTTTCCCGGCCTCACGCTGTGGCTGGTCCGGGCGCTATGGTGAGCGGTCGCAGCCCGGGCTGCCGGCGGCTCAGTTGCAGGCGTCGGAGAAGATCTCCGTCGCCCACTCCGGGTAGTCGATGAACGGGTTGCGGTTGCCCTGCTTCTCGAAGATGCGGTCGTTCCGCCGCCGCTCCCAGTCGCTGACCGGATCGGACGCATGCCAGGCCAGCAGCGAGCACAGCCGGCCGAGCGTCGGCGTGTTGGGTTCTGAGATGCCGGTGATCAGCGTGAGGTCGGGCATGTCGCCGCCGCCCTCGTAGCGCACGTCCATGTAGAACGCCATGCGGGCGATGTCGCCCTTGACCTGGTCCGGGGGCTCGAAGGAGTCGGCGTCCATGCGGGCGCCGAACGCCTCGGGATGGGGATCGCCGCCGAAGTCGAAGTCCTTGTCGCCGCGATCGGCCTTGACCGTCGGCTCGGCCGGGCGAACGTGGTGAAGGTCGGTGGCTGCCGGCTGGGCCGGGTCCGGGAACCCGCGCGACCTCGGCCACACGTGTTCGATCACCCAGGTCTCCTTGTCGTCGCCTCGGGCGCGTCCCGCCTTCGGCTCCGACCGGCCGGTGTAGAGCATGATGACGTTGGCCGGCGCATTCGGGTCCTCGTCCGTGTATTCGAGGAGCGGCCGCACCTGCCCCTGGGTCAGCCGGGCGTTGCCGCTGATGATCTCGTGGATCGCTTCGCGGAGGTCCGCGTCGGAAAGCCTCATGGCCGGCGCGTAGTAGTCCTCCGGGTTGGCGGCCTCGGCCACACGCTCCACCTCCGGACGCCACGAGCGTGCCGCCTCGATGCAGGCGGCGCGCTCCTCGGCGGTAAGCAGGAGCGACACCCCCTCGAACAGGTCACGGTAGACGTCGCCCGCGAGCGCGGTCGCCAGCGCATACCACTTGCAGGCTTCCGGATAGTCGAAGGCGCGGGCGGCCACCGCCCCCCTGTCGGCATGGACAGCAGCCGCCGTCATCAACGCGTCGAGCTGGGTCTGGGCGTTCGCGACCTCCGGCGCGACGAAGCCCGCAAGCAGCGAGCAAATCAGCACTCTCCGCCCCGCCCCCATCTCCGGTATGCGCCTCGCGGCCCGTTTCGTCCCTGGAACGTCGTTACGTCGACTGTTGTGGTGCCATCGGCCGGCTGCGTCAAGGCCGCGCCGAGTTCCGGTCGCGCCCGAGCTCGTGGTCAGAGAACGAGGCGCACCTCGATGACGCCGGGATCCTCGGGGTTCTGCTTCTGCGAGAACTTGAACAGCTCGCACACCTTGAGCATCGGCTTGTTCTCGCGCAGAACGTCGCCGAAGATCTCCCCGATGCCGCGCACCCGCGCGTAGTCGATCATCCGCCGCATCAGGAGCGGCCCGAGCCCCTGCCCCGCCATGTCGCTGCGCACCATGATGGCGTATTCCGCCGCCTCGCCGTCGGGGTCGGCGAGGATGTGGACGACGCCGTAGACGGCGCTCTTGCCGGCCACCCCCGGATCGGCGACCACCAGCGCCATCTCGCGATCGTAGTCGATCTGCGTCATCCGCGCCGCCACCGCATGCGACAGCGACCGTTTCGGCGCGAAGAAGCGCATGCGGATGTCCTCGGGCGACATGCGGGAGAACAGCTCTTGGAAGGCCGGCTCATCCTCGGGACGCACCGGCCGCAGCAGCAGGCTCCGCCCGTCGGGCAGCGATAGGACCTCCTCGAGGTCCTTGGGATAGGGGCGGATGGCCAAGCGCTTCGCCGGTGGCTCGTTGCACCGCCGCACCTTGACCCGGGCATCGAGGGCAAGCACACCGTACTCGTCCGCCAGCAACGGATTGATGTCGAGCTCGACGATCTCGCCGAGCTGGATCGTCATCTGCGAGACCTCGATCAGCGTCAGCGCGATGTCGTCGAGCGCTGCCGGCGGCCGGCCGCGGAAGCCTTCCAGCAGGCCGTGGACGCGCGTCCGCCTCATCACCTCGCGCGCGAGATGCATGTTGAGGGGCGGCAGCGCCAGCGCCGTGTCGCCGAGGATCTCCACCGCCGTCCCGCCGTGGCCGAACAGGATCGCCGGCCCGAACTGCGGATCCTCGACGACGCCGATGATCAGCTCGTGGGCGCCGGGCCGCTCGACCATCGGCTGGACCGTGAAGCCGTCGACCCGGGCATCGGGCACCTTGTCGCGAACCCGCACCAGCATCGCCTCCGCCGCGTCCTCGACGGCGCCCGGCGACCGCAGGTCGAGGGCGACGCCGCCGACATCCGACTTGTGGGTGATGTCGCGGGACAGGATCTTCAGCGCCACCGGGCCGGCGATCCTGGCGGCCTCTGCCGCTGCCGCCCGCGAATCCCGGGCGACGGTGGTCCGGACCACCGGTATGCCGTAGGCGGTCAAAAGGGCCTTGGCCTCCGGCTCGGTCAGCCATTCGCGGCCGTCGTCGAGGGCACCGTCGATGACCCGCCTCGCCGCCTTCTCGTCCGCCTCGAACTCCTCGGGCACCGACGCCGGCGTCTCCATCAGCGAGTCCTGGTTGCGCCGGTAGCTGACCATGTCGATGAACGCGCGGACCGCCCGCTCAGGCGTGTAGTAGGTGGGAATCCGATGCTCCGCGAACCGGCGCCGCGCCTCCTGGGCCGCGGCCTCGCCGAGCCAGCTCGTCAGCACGCAGGCCTTGCCGGTGCCGAGACTGTCGATGACGGCCTGGGCCGCCTCGGTGCCGGAGGCGACGGCGGTCGGGCAGTTCAGCACCAGGATGCCGTCGATCTCCGCGTCCTCGAGCAGGATCCGGAGCGTTTTCGCGTACCGCTCCGGCGGCGCGTCGCCGATGATGTCGACCGGGTTGCCGTGCGACCAGGTCGGCGGCAGAACCTGGTCGAGAGCGGCGAGCGTTTCCGCCGAGAGATCCCCGAGCCTGCCGCCCTGATCGGCGAGCGCATCGGTGGCCATCACCGCGATGCCGCCGCCGTTGGTGACGATGGCGAGCCGGTCGCCCTTGGGCCTTCTGGCCATGCCGAGCGTCTCGACGGCGCCGAACAGGCCGCCGATGTCGGCGACGCGCAGCATGCCGGCGCGGCGGAAGGCGGCATCGTACACCGGGTCCATGCCGGCCAGCGCCCCGGTGTGGGAGGCCGCCGCCCGCGCCCCCGCCGCCGTGCGGCCGGCCTTGACGACGACCACCGGCTTCAGGCGCGCCGCGGCCCTGGCCGCCGACATGAACTTGCGGGCATGGGTCACGCTCTCCAGGTAGAGCAGGATGCCGCGGACCCCGACATCGTTGGCGAGATAGTCGAGCATGTCCCCGAAATCGACGTCGCACATGTCGCCCAGCGAGACGAGATGCGAGAAGCCGATGCCGCGCGCCTTTGCCCAGTCGAGCACCGAGGTGACCATCGCCCCCGATTGGGCGATGAATGCGAGCTCGCCGGCCGCAGGCGTGACGTGGGCGAAGCTGGCGTTGAGCCCCACCCCCGGAACCATGATGCCGAGGCAGTTGGGGCCGACGACGCGCAGGGTGTGCGGTCGCGCCGCATCCAGCACCGACTGCAGCCGTTGCTTGCCCTCCTCGTCGCCGCCCTCGCCGAAGCCGGCGGCGATCACGATCGCCGCCCTGGTGCCACGCTCGCCTAGGGCGGCGATCAGCTCCGGCACCGTCTCGGCCGGCGTCGCGATGACCGCGAGATCGGCCGGCTCCGGAAGCGACGCCGCATCCGGATAGGCGAGCACTCCCTCGATGGCCCGGTGTTTCGGGTTGACCGGCATGATCGGCCCGTCGAACCCGGAGTTGAAGAGGTTGCGGGCGATCACCGCGCCGATCGAGTTGGGCGTCTTGCTGGCGCCGATGAGCGCCACCGATTTCGGCTTGAACAGATGGTCGAGATTGCGGATCGTCACCGTCGGGCATCCTCATGCTGCGGCGCACAAGACTAGCGCGCTGCCACGCTGATTGGGAGCGGGATGAGCATCTGGCAAGAGGCGCGGCGGCGCCTCGGCGGCCTGCCGGACGGGCGCGGCCTCAACATCGCCTTCGAGGCGGTGGACCGCCACGTCGCGCATGGCAAGGGCGACCGGATCGCGTTCCGCTTCGTCGGCCGAGACGGAGTGGATACCGAGATGAGCTACGGCGAGCTCGCCCGGCTCTCCAACCGTTTCGCCAACGCGCTCTGCGGTCTCGGCATCGGCCCCGGCGACGTGGTGCTCGCGCTGATGGGGCGCCGCGCCGAGCTCTACGTCGCCGCCATCGGCTGCCTGAAGGCGCGGGCCGTGTTCGGCGTGCTGTTCTCCGCCTTCGGCCCCGATCCGATCCGCATCCGGCTCGAGAAGGGCAACGCCCGGGTGCTCGTCACCACCGCGGACCTCTACCGCCGCAAGGTCAGGGAGCTTCGGCCGTCGCTCGAAGCACTCCGGCACGTCGTGGTCGTCGACGAGGACGAGAACACCGACGACGCCCTCTCGTGGCGGTCCCTGCTCGCCCGCGGCAGCGATCGCTACGAGATCGCGCCGACCGCCGACGAGGACCCGGCGCTCCTGCACTTCACCAGCGGCACCACCGGCCCGCCCAAGGGTGCCCTCCACGTCCACCAGGCGGTCGTCGCCCACCACGAGACGGCCGTGGCCGCCCTCGATCTCCGCGAGGGCGACGTCTACTGGTGCACCGCCGATCCCGGCTGGGTGACTGGCGTCTCCTACGGCATCGTCGCACCCCTGACCCTGGGCGCGACCAGCGTCGTCGACGACGCGCCCTTCGATCCCGAGCGCTGGTACCGCATTCTCCGGGATCACCGGGTCGCCGTCTGGTACACGGCGCCGACCGCCATCCGCATGCTGATGAAGGCCGGGACCGCGCTCGCCCGACGGTTCCCCTGCGCGCAGCTGCGCCTGATCGCCAGCGTCGGCGAACCCCTGCACGCCGAGGCTGTGACATGGGGCGAGGAGGCGCTCGGACAGCCTATCCACGACACCTGGTGGCAGACCGAGACCGGCGCCATCATGATCGCCAACAGGCCGGGGACGCCGGTCCGACCGGGTGCCATGGGGCGGCCGCTGCCGGGCGTCGACGCCGCCGTCGTCCGCCGCACCCCCGGCGGCGGCATCGAGGTCGTTGCCGACCCGGAAGCCCGGGGAGAGCTGGCGCTCAGGGCCGGCTGGCCCTCGATGTTCCGCGCCTACGTCGGCGACGACGACCGCTACCGCAGGTGCTTCGCCGAGGGCCACTACCTCTCCGGCGACATCGTCCGCCGCGATGCCGACGGCGTCTTCTGGTTCGTCGGCCGCGGCGACGACGTCATCAAGACCGCCGGCCACCTCGTCGGCCCGTTCGAGATCGAGAAGGTCCTCCTGGGCCATCCGGCCGTCGCCGAGGCCGGAGCCGTCGGCCTCCCCGACCCGGTCATCGGCGAACGGGTCAAGGCCTTCGTCTCGCTCAAGGAGGGCTTCGACGCCACCGACGACCTCGGCCGCGAGCTCCTGGCGCTCGCCCGCAAGCGGCTCGGGCCCGCGATCGCGCCGCGGGAGATCGCCTTCGCCCGGGATCTCCCGAAGACGCGGAGCGGCAAGATCATGCGCCGGCTGATCAGGGCACGCGCGCTCGGCCTGCCCGAGGGCGACACCTCGACGCTGGAGGCGCCGGGCGGGGACGCGGCCTCGCGCATTCGTCCTTGACATGCGGTCCGCCGGGCCGAGACTGGCCGGCGATGACCGGCGAAGCCCTGCAATCGATCGTCCTCGCGGCGCTGGCCGAGGTGGCACCCGATGCCGATCTGGGGAGGCTCGCACCCGAGCGGACGTTTCACGACCAGTTCGGCATCGATTCGGTCGATTTCATGAACCTGATGCTGACTCTCGAACGGAGGCTCGGCGTCCACATCCCCGAAGGCGACTACCCCAGGCTGTCGACGCTCCAGGGCTGCGTCCGCTACCTGGAGCCTCTTGTTGCCGACCGGCGGCCCCGCACCGTTTAAGAACTCGGTCACGCATCCCGGCTACGCTCCGGCCGAGGCGCTTGCCTTCGCCGAACGGTTGCGTACTCTGGACGCGTTGACAGCAAAGGAGAAGCCCGCGTGCCGAAGATCATCCTGCTTGCCGCCTTCGTCCTCGCCCTGTCGATATCGCGGGCCGGCGCCGACACTGACCTGGCGCTGGCCTCGCCGCCGGCAACCCTGGCGGTCACCAAGGTCGTCGTGCTCAAGGGCGAGCGCCGGCTCCACCTCCTCCACAACGACTGGGTGCTCAGGACCTTCGACATCGCCCTCGGCCGCAACCCCAAGGGCCCCAAATACCGGCAGGGTGACGGCCGGACGCCCGAGGGCGAGTACGTTCTCGACTGGCGGAAGGCCGACAGCCAGTACTACCGGGCAATCCACATTTCCTATCCCAACGCCTTCGACGAGTTCCGCGCGCGGACTCTCGGCGTCCCTGCCGGCGGCATGATCATGATCCACGGCCAGCCTAACCACCGCCCCGTGCGGTACCACGCGGAGCAGACCGACTGGACCGAGGGCTGCATCGCCGTCAGCAATGCCGCGATGGACGAGATCTGGGCCGCCGTCGAGGACGGCACCCCGATCGAGATCCACCCCTGAGGCCGGGGCCGCAGGCTCGGGCCGGGCGCCGTCAGACCCTAGGCCGATCCCGCGGCCGGAGCGGACACCGCGAGCTGGAACGCGACGGGCCCGCGCGCGTCCTTGCCGGTGGCATCGACGAACGCGCCGTTGACCGGTGACCGCTTGCTGTAGGGGCTGGTCAGGATGGCGACGTGGCCGCCCGGAAACGCCACCGTCTCGACGACCTCTGTTCCTTCGAGGAACCTGTTGCCGGCCAACGCGCACGGCGGCGTGACCAGATCGTCCTTGATGGCGTAGTTCTGATACCATTTGGTTCCCAGCGGGGCCAGGTCGCGCATGGCGAGCGGCTTTCCGAAGAGCTGCACCGGCAGGGTGCCGTCGGCGGCGATCGGCTGCTGGAAGGTGATCGAACTCATCTCCGCGATCGCCGGCGGCAGATGCACCCGTTCCTTGCGCAGCCAGCGGTACAAGGCGGCCGGCGTCTTGCCGGGATTGAGGTCGGTGGCCTCTTGCAGCTTCGCCAGGTTCAAGACCGTGATCAGCGGCGTCTCCCGATCGATGGCGACGAAGCGCATGCCGAGCGACAACAGGTAGCCGTTGGCGACCATGTTGCCATTGGGCATCGGCGACAGAACGAAGTTACTCTGCAGCTGCGGCATGCCGCTGATCGCCTCCGAGTACGTTCCGTCAACCGGCGTCACGTTGGAGATCAGCGTGTCGCAGACATCCCGCAGCATGCCGGAAAGGATGTTGATGAGCGAGATGTAGCCGCCCTGGCAGGTGCCGTTCAGCGTCACCTTCTGGCCGTGCTTCTCGACGAGCTTGCTGCAGAGTTCCCTCGTCTGCATGCAGTCGTCCTCGGGGGTCATGGTCTGGACCGCCTCGGTTTCCCAGATGTCCTTGACGACACGAACATAGGTCGGTACGCCCTCGTTGGCAAAAGCATGGGCATAACTCTTGTTCTCGAACGGGAGGAACGCCAGAATATTGACACCCAGCATGTAGGGCGGAACCAAAAGAACGGGCTTCAAATCGTCGCGAACCTTTACTCCCTTCTTGATGGGAAGGACCTGGTACATCAGGAACGATGGCGTCTCGGCGACGAGCTTGTAATCCGGCGTGTTCAACTGGAACCCGAACTCGTCCTTGATGTTTTCGATCTGCTCGTTGAAGTTGGCGACCGCCGACATCACCTCGGCTTGGCGGCGCATGAACGCCTCGAGCCCCTCGCCCTCGCCGCCGAGGAGGGTCGTCGCGGTTGCCTTGACCCCCTCTTCCACCTGGTCCCACACGAACGTGGTGAGCTGCTCCTGGTTCGCCAGAAGCCCGCGGCCGACCAGCGCCTGGCTGTGCTGCAGCACCTCGAACAGCTGGCTCCAGCCGAGCGGATTCTTGGCCGAGGCGTTGAAGGCGATGTCGGTGGCGATCAGGCAGCTGTCCTTGAACTCCGCTCGCTCCCGCTCGAGGGCCCGGTTCAACGAAACGACATAGTGCCACCAGTTGCTCGTCAGCTCCTGCACGTTCACGGAGAGCGCGCCCATCGGGTCGTTCCTGCGCCAGCCTCGGGATCGGAAAGCCTATCATCGGCAGAAAGATCTCGCAATTGCGAACAGTCTCTGCTTTAATTTTGCGGTGCAGCATTGCGCTCCGACCGTTCGCCGGGGAGCCATCGCGGGCGGCACGGGCGTTGCCGCTTTCGCGGAGCGGACGACGACCGGGTACGGCCGCGAGCGTGCCTCGTTGCCGGCACCGGCCGCAGGGTTGGGGTCGCGGGCCAACCAGGAGGGAGACCAGGCCATGAGCGAGCCGACGCCGACCGAGAGGTTCTTCGCGAATCTCCGCCAGCGCATCCAGGGTCCGGAAGGCGCGCTCGAGGGCAAGAAGGCGCTGGTCGTCGGCATCGCCAACGACCAGTCGATCGCCTACGGCTGCGCGCTCGCCTTCCGCGCCTTCGGCGCCGAGCTCGCGATCACGTATCTCAACGAGAAGACCCGGACCTTCACCCAGCCGCTCGCCGACCGGCTCGAGGCGTCGTTGTATCTCCCCTGCGACGTCCGCGAGGAGGGCCAGCTCGAGGCCGTGTTCCAGGCGATCGGGGAGCGCTGGGGCCGGCTCGACATCGCCCTGCATTCGATCGCCTTTGCGCCCCGCGACGACCTCCACGGCCGGGTCGTCGACTGCTCGCGCGACGGCTTCCTGATGGCGATGGACGTCTCCTGCCACTCCTTCATCCGCATGGCGAGGCTGGCCGAGCCCCTGATGACGGCGGGCGGCGCTCTCTTCACCATGAGCTACTACGGCGCCGAGAAGGTGGTCGACCACTACAACGTCATGGGACCGGTCAAGGCCGCCCTCGAGGCCACCGCGCGCTATCTCGCCGCCGAGCTCGGGCCCAAGGGCATCCGCGTCCATCCGATCTCCCCCGGGCCGATCCGGACCCGCGCGGCGTCCGGCATCGACCGCTTCGATGAGCTGATGGAGACCGCGGCGGCCCGTGCGCCGAGCCGGATGCTGGTGACGATCGAGGACGTCGGCATGGCGACCGCCTTCCTCGCCACCGACTACGCCCGGCTGATCACCGGCGACACGCTCTACGTCGACGGCGGCTACCACATCGTCGGCT
>CAYQSU010000023.1:0-39832 GCA_964420325.1 uncultured Rhodospirillaceae bacterium
TGGTCGCGTCGGCCATCGTGAACGGCACGTCGAGAATGCGCGCCAGCGTCTGCGCCAGCAACGTCTTGCCGCATCCGGTCGGGCCGACGAGCAGGATGTTCGACTTGGCGAGCTCGACGTCGTTGCTCCGGCCGCTATGGCTCACCCGCTTGTAGTGATTGTGGACGGCAACGGACAGCACCCGCTTCGCGCGATCCTGGCCGATCACGTAGTCGTCGAGAACGCTGCAGATCTCCCTCGGCGTCGGCACGCCCTCGCCCGACTTGACCAGGCTCGTCTTGTGCTCCTCGCGGATGATATCCATGCAGAGCTCGACGCACTCATCGCAGATGAACACCGTCGGCCCGGCAATCAGCTTACGGACCTCATGCTGGCTCTTGCCGCAAAAGGAGCAGTAAAGCGTGTTCTTGGAGTCACCACCCGCGGATTTGCTCATGGTCACTTCCCCGATAACAGCAATTGCCTATGTTACCCATTAGAGCCCGAATCCTACAACGCAAAAAAAACAAAACCGTTAAAAACACTTAGCCCCTTGGTCCCGGAGCCGCGAGGCGGGCGCGGCAAGCCCCGCCGGCTTCGGCAGCGGCGGCGGAGCCGAAGCGAACAGGCTAGGACCGCTCGGGTTTCGACGAACGACCCGGCGCATCGCCCTCGGTGGGACGCGGCCGTCTGACGACCACTTCGTCGACCACGCCGAAGTCCCGCGCTTCTTCCGGGCTCATGAACCGGTCGCGCTCGAGGGACGATTCGATGACGTCGAGTGTCTGCCCCGTATGCTTCACATAGATCTCGTTGAGGCGGGCCTTGAGCGCAAGGATCTCCCGTGCCTGGATCTCGATGTCGGTGGCCTGCCCCTGGACGCCGCCCGAGGGCTGATGCACCATGATCCGCGAGTTGGGCAACGCGTACCGCTTGCCCTTGGCCCCCGACGCGAGCAACAACGAGCCCATCGAGGCCGCCTGGCCGATGCACACGGTGGACACGCTGGGGCGAATGTACTGCATCGTGTCGTAGATCGCCAAACCCGACGTCACGATTCCGCCGGGCGAGTTGATGTAGAAGGCGATGTCCTTGTTCGGGTTCTCGGATTCGAGAAACAAGAGCTGGGCACAGATCAGGCTGGCCACGGCGTCGTTGACCGCTCCCGTCAAGAAGATGATCCGCTCCTTGAGCAGGCGGGAATAGATGTCGTACGCGCGTTCGCCTCGGCTGGTGGTTTCGACCACCATGGGAACGAGCATATTCATGTGCGTATCAATCGAACCTGTCATATGATCCACCCTGTGCCCTCGGTGTGCGGCCGGGCGCCGCGACCACGCTCTCTTTATCTGGGGTCCCTGGCCGTGCCTGCAATCGCCGGACGCAGGCACGCGCGCCGGCCTTCGACGCCAGGCCGCGGCACGGAGCGAAGCACTCGCCCCGCATGCCCGATCAGTCATCTCGGCTGCGAGCTCGCCGCACGCCCCTCGACCTCACCTCCGGCAGCGCTGCCCCCTTCCCCTGCGGTTCCCTCGTCGTTTGCCGCCAGGACCAGTTCCTCGATCGAGACCTTGCGCTCACTGACGCTTCCCATCTCGAGCAGGAAATCGACCACCTTGTCCTCGAGGATCGGCCCCGCCAGGGCATTGGCCGCGTCGCGGCTCTTCTGAAAATACTCGAAGACCGCACGCTCCTGTCCCGGGAACCGCGAGGCGTGGTTGGCGATCGCTCGGCCCAGTTCCTCCTTGCTCACCGTGAGGTTGTTCAGCCGACCGACCTCGGAGAGCACGAGACCGAGCCGAACGCGGCGCTCGGCGATCGCCCGGGCCTCGTCCCGCTCTTTCGCCGACAACCGGGCCGCGGCCGCCTCCGCTGATGGCTTCCCGTGATCATGATCGTGCTCGTGCTCGTGCTCGTGCTCGTGCTCGTGCTCATGCTCATGGCCATGGGGCTCCTGGGGCGCGTCCGCATCCTCCTCCCCAGGGTCACGACGATCCGCTGCCAGCTGTCGAACGATGCTCTCGAATTCCACCTCGACCATGACATCGGGTACGTCAAAGGAATACATCCCGGCTAGCGCGTCCAAGAGGGACCGCTTCAGTCGCAGGCGCGAGAGCGCCTTGAGGTCCTCGAGGTTGGAGCTCCGAACCCGCTCCCTCAGTGCGGGGAGGTCGGGCAGCCCCAGCTTGCCGGCGAGCGCGTCATCGATGGGAGCGGGAACCGGCTCCTTGATCTCCTTGACGCTGACGTCGAAGGCGGCCTCCTTGCCGGCCAGGCTTGCCACGGCATAGTCGGTCGGAAAGGTGACGGTCACCGTCCTCGTCTCGAGGGGCGCCACACCGATCAGTTGCTCCTCGAAACCGGGAATGAAGTGTCCGCCGCCCAACTCCAGCTCGTAGTTCTCGGCCCGGCCGCCGGCAAACTCCTCGCCGTCGACGCGGCCGACGAAGTCGATGACGACGACGTCTCCCTGCTTCGACGCCCGCTGGTCCGTGACCGTGACGAAGGACTTGAAGCTCTCTGCCAGGCGCTGGAGCGCCTTTTCGACGTCCGCCTCGCTCGGCTCCGCGACCAGGCGTTCGAGCCGGATTTTCGAGTAATCGGGCGGCTCGATGTCCGGAAGAACCTCCAGCGACATCAGGTACTCGATGTCGTCTTCGGTCTCTTTCTTGGTGACTTGGATGATCGGTCGGCCGGCGGGCCGCAGATCCCGATCCTTCATCACCGCCATCGACGTCTCTGTGAGCGTCTCCTCGAGGGCCTCCTTCCGGACCGCCTCCCCGAACCGCTTGCGCAGCAGCGAAAGGGGCACCTTTCCCGGGCGGAACCCCCGAAGTCGAACGCTCTGGGCCAGGTCCCGCAGCCGGATCTCGACCCGACCCTCGAGTTCGGCCCGAGGCACGGCAATCCTGAATTCTCGCTTGAGACCTTCACTCTTCGCCAAGGTGACTTCCATCGGACTCCCACTGACCCTGGATCCGCGTCGGCATGCCCCGGCGGCTCAGGCCTTTCGCCGTCCGACGCCGAGGAGGGTGCCCGACTCGAAGTGTTCTGATGCGGGCGGAGGGACTTGAACCCCCACGACTTGCGTCACAGGTACCTAAAACCTGCGTGTCTACCAGTTTCACCACGCCCGCGTCCGTTGCGAAACGACCGGGAGTGTAGGCCGACAATCTAGTCGGTTCGCAAAGGTTGTCAATTCCGAGGGTTGACAGCGGTGCCCGCCGGCGCCGGCATCGTCCCGTCCGCGCGTCGGCGTCCGCCACTCGGGCGATCGGGTTCACGGCTCGCAAAGCCGTTTCAGCCGTGCCGCCGTCAACGGAAGCGCTTCGAGGATGTCTTCGGCGATCAGAGCGGGACCGATCGTTCGGGCCGCCTCGCCGTGCATCCACGCCGCGGCACACGCGGCCAGGAACGCGTCCATCCCCTGGCTCAACAGCCCCAGAATCATTCCCGCCAGGACATCCCCGCTGCCGGCCGTTGCGAGCTCGGGAGGCGCATTGTGGTTGATGGCCGCTCGACCGTCGGGTGCCGCGATAACCGTGTCCGGTCCCTTCAAGAGCACGACCGCGCCGCTCCGCCGGGCCGCCTCGCGCGCGCGGCCGACCTTGTCGCGCCGAACCTCGAACAGCCGGGGAAACTCGCCTTCGTGCGGGGTCAGCACGCAGGGGCCGCGGATGCGATCGAACAGGGATCGCGGATCGTCCTGGAAGACGGTGAGCGCATCGGCATCGAGGACGCATGCCTTGTTCGTGTCGAGCGCGGTCAGGACCCTTTCCCGGGTCTCCTCGCCAAGCCCGGCCCCCGGACCGATCAGCACCGCGTGGCGGCGCCGGTCGGCGATGTAGGGCTGAAAGGCGCCGCCGTCGAGAACGGGCGCGACGATGGTGCCCGGGCGGCCCGTCGCATAGATCGGAAAGGCGCCGGCAGTGGTCGCGATGCTGACCAGCCCCGCCCCGGCGCGGCGCGCGCCTTCGGCGGCGAGGCGTCCGGCCCCGGTCATCCGCTCGCCGCCGACGACGACCGCATGCCCTCTCGTGTACTTGTTGCTGTCCGGTCCGGGCCAGGGAAGGGAGGCAAGCCACACGGCAGGGCCATTGGCGAAGGTGCGGGGCGCGATGAGTGCCAGGACGGCCTCGGGGATGCCGATGTCGGCGACCACACGTTCGCCGCAACGCTCGCGTCCGGGCAAGAGGAGGTGACCCGGTTTCGCCCGCAAGAAGGTCACCGTCGCCCGACACCGGGGAGCCACGTCGAGGATCTGGCCGCTGTCGCCGTGGACGCCGCTCGGGATGTCGACGGCGACGCAGTCGAGATCGGCCGAGTTGACCCGCTCGATCACGTCGGCGACGAGGCCTTCCAGCGGTCGCGCCAGCCCCGCGCCGAAGAGCGCGTCGACGACCAGCGGTGAATGGGTGAGCAGGTTCGGGCCGAGCGGTTCGATGCGGCCGCTCCACCGGGCGGCGTTGACCGCGGCATCGCCTTTGAGGGTCGCGACGTCGCCGAGGAGCCCGACGGCGACGGGCCAGCCGCGCCCGGCGAGCAGGCGGGCGACGACGAAGCCGTCGCCGCCGTTGTTGCCGGGACCGCAGAGGACGACCGTGCGCCGTGGCCGCCAGCGTCGGCGGATCTCGCGCGCGATCGCGGTGCCGGCGGCCTCCATCAGCGCCAGGCTGGCGATGCCGCTTGCCGCGGCGGCGGCATCGGCTCTGTACATCTCCTCGACGGTGAGGAGCTCGTGGCCGGTCATCGTCGTGGCTCCGGAAACGCCCGGCCTCGGATCATAGTGATCGCGACCGCGACCACAAGGCGGCGTCGCGACCGGTGCCGCGAACCACGCTGCCTCGGTCTTGACGGAGGATCGTCCCGTGGTTTAGAACATAGAACGAACATAAAGTGTCCGTTATGGGTTCCGGCTGCTCTTTCCATGCTCTCCTCCGACCGACCGTCTCGCCCCGATCCGGCTCTGATCGCCCGCCTCAATGATGCCATTCGGAGGCTCGGCGGGCAGGGCCTGCGGCCGAATGCCGCACCGGCCGTGCTCCCCCTGAACCTCGAGGCGATCGATGCCGCCCTGCCGTGGGGCGGTCTTCCCCGCGGCGGCCTCCACGAAGTGGCCGCCGCCGACGCGAGCGCCGCCGCCGTCGGCTTCTCCGCTGTTCTGCTGGCCCGGTTCGCGGATCGCAGCGGCGTCGTCGTCTGGTGTCGACGCCGGCCGGACGGTCCCTACGGTCCCGGCCTCGCCGCCTTCGGCCTGGACGCGGCCCGCCTGATCGTCGTCCGCGCCCGCACCGAGACCGACGCCTTCTGGGCCATGGAGGAGGGCCTGAGGAGCGGAGCGGTGGCTGCCGTTCTGGGAGAAGTCGCCTCGCACCGACCGATCGCCCTCCGCCGCCTGCAGCTTGCCGCCGAAAGAGCCGGAACCACCGCCCTGCTGCTGCGGCCGTTCGGGTCCGCCGTCGGCTCGAGCCCGGCGGTCACGCGCTGGCGGGTCTGGTCTGCTCCCAGCGTCGCCACCGACGATCCGTCCGCGGCGCTCCGCGGCCATCGCGTTCGGTGCCGTTGGCACGTCGAGCTGCTGCGCTTCAGGGTCGGCGTCCTTGCCTGCGGTGATGCATCTCGCCCACCGGGCACTCTCCCGGGATCGGCACGTTGGCTCCTGGAATGGCATGATGAAACGGGTGCTCTCGCTGTGGCTGCCGCGCTTCGCCACCGACCGGCTGAACCGAGGGTGGCGGCGGTCGCCGGGGTCTAGGCCTGCCGCCGATCTCCCTCTGGCGACCGTCACCACGGCGCAGGGGGGCATGCGCATCGTCGCGGCGAGCGCGGCGGCGGCCGAAAACGGGGTCGTTCCGGGGCTGACGCTCGCCGAGGCGCGCGCCCTGGTGCCCGATCTGGCGGCGGTCGCGGCCGATCCGCGGGCCGACCGGATGGCCTTGGAGGCCTTGGCCGACTGGTGCGGCTGCTATACGCCATGGACGGCGGTGGACGACAACACCGGCGGCGCGGGTCGCCCGGGCGGCGAGGCCGGCCTCTGGCTGAACACGAGCGGCTGTGCCCACCTGTTCGGCGGCGAGCCGGCGATGCTCGACGAGATCGTCGGACGCCTCCGGCGCTTCGGCTTTGCCGCCCGGGGTGCGGTGGCCGACACCCCCGGCGCCGCCTGGGCGCTCGCCCGCTTCGCGTCTGCCAGCACTGTCGTCGTTCCCTGCGGCACCGGCGAGGACGCGCTCACCTCGCTTCCGGTCGCCGGGCTGCGGCTCGCGCCGGCGACGGTCGAGGCGCTCGGGCAGGTCGGCCTCCACCGCATCGGCGACCTGCTGCCGCTGCCCAGGCAGGCGCTGGCCGCCCGCTTCGGCGAGCTCCTGTCGAGACGTCTCGACCAGGCCCTGGGGCGGATCGACGAGCCCTTGTCGCCGCGATGCCCGGTGCCGGCGACGACGGCGCGCCTTGCCTTTGCCGAGCCCGTCAAGCAGGCTGCGGACATCGCGCGGGCGACCCGCCGGTTGCTCGAAGCGCTGTGCGACCGGCTGGCGGCAAGCCACCAGGGGGCCCGGCGGCTCGATCTCGCCTTCTACCGCATCGACGGCACCGTCGTCCGCGCCGCCATCGGCACCGGCCGGCCGACACGCGATCCCCGGCATCTCGCGCGCCTGTTCGGTGACAAGCTGGATGCCGTCGACGTCGGCTTCGGCATCGAGGCGGTCCGCCTCGCGGCGGCGGTGGTCGAGGCTCTTGGCGCCGTCCAGATGACGTTGACGGAGACGCGCGAGAGCCGGTCGGAAAGCCTCGCCCAGCTCGTCGACCGCCTCAGCAACCGGCTGCATCCGGGCCGCGTGGTGCGTCTCGTGCCGCAGGCGAGCCATCTCCCAGAGCGGGCCTGCCGAGCCCTTCCCGCCCTTTCCGTGACCGTCGCCGGCGCCGCGGCGGCCGGCGGCGCAGAGGACGACGAACGATCGCGCCGGCCCCGGCCCCTCGACCTCCTCCCCTCGCCGGAGCCGATCGAGGCGATCGCTCCCGTTCCCGACGGGCCGCCGGTGATGTTTCGCCGCGGCCGCGCTCAGCATCGGGTGATCGCCGCCGAGGGCCCCGAGCGCATCGGCCCCGAATGGTGGCTGGTGGACGGCGGGCACGATCCCGACCGGCTCTCGCGCATCCGCGACTACTACCGGATCGAAGATGCCGAAGGCCGCCGCTTCTGGGTCTATCGGGAAGGTCTCTATCGTCCCGGCGTTCCTCCTCGCTGGTATCTGCACGGGCTGTTCCCGTGAGCGCGTACGCCGAGCTTCAGGTCACCAGCAACTTCAGCTTCCTGCGCGGCGCCTCGCACCCGGAGGAGCTGGCGGCCACCGCCGCCGCTCTCGGCCTCGCGGCCATCGCCCTCACCGATCGCAACTCGCTGGCCGGCGTGGTGCGGGCGCACATCGCCGCCCGAGAGGCCGGGATCCGGCTCGTCGTCGGCGCCCGTCTCGACCTCGAAGACGCCCCGAGCCTGCTCGCCCTGCCCACCGATCGCGTCGCCTACGGCCGCCTCTCCCGC
The DNA here is from genome assembly GCA_964420325.1 of uncultured Rhodospirillaceae bacterium. Classification (GTDB taxonomy): domain Bacteria; phylum Pseudomonadota; class Alphaproteobacteria; order Rhodospirillales; family Defluviicoccaceae; genus CAYQSU01. Next base: position 7,520 of record CAYQSU010000023.1, read on the forward strand.
CTCATCAGCCTCGGTCGCCGCCGAGCGCCCAAGGGCGCGTGCCGGATCCGGCTCGCCGACGTTCTCGCCCACGGCGAGGGCCAGGTCCTGGTGGCACTGCCGCCGTCGCAGCCGGACCCCGGCTTCGAGGCGGCTCTCGCGACCCTGAAGTCCGACTTCAGGGACCGCGTCTACCTTGCCGCCTCCTGCCTCTATCGCGGCGACGACCGGCAGAGGCTGGCGGCGCTCGCCGACCTCGCCCTGGCTCACCGCACGCCCCTGGTGGCGACCAACGACGTCCATGCTCACACCGCCTCCCGCCGGCCGCTGCAGGACGTTCTCACCTGCATCCGCGAGCGGTTGACGATCCACGACGCCGGCTTCCGGCTGTTCGCCAACGCCGAACGCCACCTGAAGCCGGCCGCCGAGATGGCCCGGCTGTTCCGCGACCATCCGGATGCGGTCGCGCGCACCGTCGACATCGCCGGGGACTGCGCCTTCTCGCTCGACGACCTGCGCTACGAGTATCCCGTCGATGCGGTCGGGTGCGGCCGCACGCCCCAGCAAGAACTCGAGCGCCTCGTCCGCATCGGGGCAGAGGAACGTTACCCCTCCGGCCTGCCGGCCAAGGTCCGGGCGCAGATCCGGCACGAGCTGGCGTTGATCGACTCGCTCGCCTTCGCCCCCTATTTCCTCACCGTCCACGACATCGTCCGCTTCGCCCGCGACCGGGGCATCCTTTGCCAGGGCCGCGGCTCGGCCGCCAACTCGGCGGTGTGCTACTGCCTCGGCATCACCGCCGTCGATCCGGCCCGCATCGACCTCCTGTTCGAGCGCTTCGTCAGCGCCGAGCGCGACGAGCCGCCCGACATCGACGTCGACTTCGAGCACGAGCGCCGCGAGGAGGTCATCCAGTACGTCTATCGCAAGTACGGCCGCGAGCGGGCGGGCATGACCGCGACCGTCATCACCTATCGGACCAAGAGCGCCCTGCGCGAGGTCGGCAAGGTCATGGGGCTTTCGGAAGACGCCGTCGTCGCGCTGCAGGGCGGGTTCTGGCGGCGGTCATGGACCGAGGTCGGCGACGAGGATCTCCGCACCGCCGGTCTCGATCCCGGCGACCGGACGGTGCGGATGGTCATCGACCTTGCCGGCGAGCTGCTCGGCTTCCCCCGCCATCTCTCGCAGCACACCGGCGGCATGGTGATCACCCGGAGCCCGCTTTCGGACGTCGTGCCCATCGAGAATGCGGCGATGGCCGACCGCACCGTGATCGAATGGGACAAGGACGATCTCGACGCCCTGGGCATCCTCAAGATCGACATCCTCGGCCTCGGCATGCTCACCTGCGTCCGCAAGGCCTTCGAGCTGATCGAAAAGCATCACCGCCGGAGCCTCACCCTCGCCACCGTGCCGGCCGAGGACCCGGCGGTCTACGACATGCTGTGCCGGGCGGACTCGGTTGGCGTGTTCCAGGTCGAGAGCCGGGCGCAGATGAGCATGCTGCCGCGCCTCAAGCCGCGGAGCTTCTATGACCTGGTGATCGAGGTGGCGATCGTCCGGCCCGGGCCGATCCAGGGAGACATGGTGCATCCGTACCTGCGCCGGCGTCAGGGGCTGGAGCCGGTCGAGTATCCGTCCGCGGAATTGCAGGAGGTTCTGGGAAAGACGTTCGGTGTGCCCCTGTTCCAGGAGCAGGCGATGCGCATGGCCATCACCGCCGCCGGCTTCACGCCGACCGAGGCCGACGGCCTCAGGCGGGCGATGGCGACGTTCCGCCGCTCCGGGACGATCGGCCGGTTGAAGGACAAGTTCCTGAACGGCATGCAGGCCCGCGGCTACGAGTCCGCGTTCGCCGAGCGCTGCTTCAAGCAGATCGAGGGCTTCGCCGACTACGGCTTCCCCGAATCGCATGCCGCCAGCTTCGCGCTCATCGTCTACGTGTCCGCGTGGCTCAAGTGCCATTATCCGGCGGCCTTCGCCTGCGCGCTCCTGAACAGCCAGCCGATGGGGTTCTACGCTCCCGCCCAGATCGTCGGCGATGCCCGCCGGCACGGCGTCGATGTGCGTCCCGTCGACGTCAACGTCAGCGACCGGGACTCGACGCTGGAGGCGGCTCCGGGATCGACCGGCGGCATGGCGCTGCGACTGGGGTTCCGCCAGGTCAAGGGCCTGGCGGCCCGGGATGCGACGGCCTTGGTGGCGGCCCGGACCGAAGGCTTCTACACCGTCGCCGCGCTGCAACGGCGGACCGGCCTCGGCTCTCCCGTCCTCGCGATTCTGGCCCGGGCCGATGCCTTCACCTCCATGGGCCTCGATCGACGCCACGCCCTGTGGGCGGTCCGCGGCCTTGGCGAACCGTTGCCGGGGCTGTTCGGCGCCGTGCCATCGCCGGAACCTGGTTGCGAGCCCGAGGTGCGGCTCCCCGCGGCCACGCTGGGCGAGCAGGTGTTCGACGACTATCGGGCTTTGAAGCTTTCGCTCAGGGCGCATCCGTTGGCCCTTCTCCGTCCCCGGTTCGAGGGCAAGGGATACCTGGACAGCGGGCGATTGCGCGACTTGATGCATGGCCGTCGCGCCAGGGTCGCCGGCCTCGTGATCACCCGCCAGCGTCCGGGCAGCGCCAACGGCGTCATCTTCGTCACCCTCGAGGACGAGACCGGTCACGCCAACCTGATCATCTGGCCCAAGGTGTTTGAACGGTTCCGCAAGCATGTGCTGAGCGCCACGCTGCTCGCCGCCGAGGGTCCGGTGCAGCGGGAGGGAGAGGTGGTCCACCTGCTCGCCGAGAGGCTCAGCGATCTGAGCGGTCTTCTCGGCGCCCTCGCCGCCGACGCCGTCCCCGGTCGCGCCGCCGACGAGGCCCGCTTCGACGTCCAATCCCGGGATTTCCACTGAAATCCTGCGTCCGGCCCTTTGCAAATCGATCACGCGCGCTTAGCCTTGCGCTCTTTAGGGGCATCGGGCCGTGACAGCGGCCGAGGGGGAGACGTCGACCATGGCGGCAAAGGTCCTGACCATCGCGCAACAGAAGGGCGGTGCCGGCAAGACGACGCTCGCGGCCCAGCTTGCCGTCGCCTACGCGACGTCCGGCAAGCGCGTCGCCCTGATCGACATCGACCCCCAGGGCAGTCTCTCGGCTTGGGATCGGGCGCGCGGCAGCGCGGGCGCGCGGATCCCCCACCCGCTCACCGTGGTCGCCGTCGCCGGCTGGCGTGTCGGCAACGAACTCACCCGCCTCGGCCGAGACCACGACATCGCCATCATCGACAGCCCGCCGCACGCCGAGACCGAGGCCCGCGTCGCCGTGCGCGCCGCCGACCTCGTGCTGGTGCCGATCCAGCCGAGCCCCATGGACCTGTGGGCGACCCAGCCGACCCTCGATCTCGCCCGCAGCACCGACGTGCCGGTGCTGCTGGTGCTCAACCGCGTGCCGCCCCGCGGCAAGGTCGTCGACCTCATGCGCGAGAAGCTGAGCCAGGACGGCCTGCCGGTCGCCCATGCCATGATCGGCAACCGCATCGCCTTCGCGGCAAGCATGCTGGAAGGGCTCACCGTCCTCGAGACCGCCCGCGGCAGCCCGGCGGCCAGGGAGATCCAGGCGCTTGCCGAGGAGGTCACCACCCGGCTATGACCGGATCGTGGTCGCGACCAGAACCTCGGAGTGCAGGGTGCGGTGGACCGGGCAGCGGTCGGCGATCTCGAGCAGCCGTCGTCGCGTGTCCTCGTCGAGCGCGCCCACGATCTCGATCTCGCGCTGGATGCGATCGATCTTGCCGGTCTTCGTCTCGCACTCGCGGCAGTCCTCGGCGTGGATCTTGTCGTGCCTCAGCCTCACCACCGTTCGCTCGAGCGGGATCTTCTTGTGGTCGGCATACATGCGCAGCGTCATCGTCGTGCAGGCGCCGAGACCGGCGAGGAGGAGATCATAGGGCGACGGTCCCGCGTCGTTGCCCCCGTAGGCGACGGGTTCGTCGGCCGACAGACGATGCCGCCCGCCGATCGAGACGAACTGCGCGAACTTGCCGTTGCCCGTCTCGGCAACGGTGACCATGTCCGGGGGCGTCTCGATGCCCGCCGGCTTCGTTGTCTCGGCGCCGACCTCTTCGGGTTCTTCCGCGCCGATGTAGCGGCCGGCCCAGGCGGCGATGATGTTGGCGACGTAGAGCGCATCCTCGCGCCGGCTGATCAGATGGTCGGCATCGTCGAGCGAGACGAAGCTCTTCGGGTGCTTGGCGGCGACGAAGATGCGGGTCGCATTGTCGATCCCGACGACCTGGTCGAAGGGCCCGTGGAAGACCAGCAGCGCCCGTTTCAGGCCGGCGATGTGCTCGCCCAGGGTGCCGGCCGCGATGTCGTCCAGAAACTGCTTCTGGATGCGGAAGGAGCGGCCGGCGATCTGCACCTCGGCCTCGCCCGTCGCCTCGATCTCCTCCAAGGAGCCGCAGAACAGGTTGCGCACGTGTCCCGGATCGGCCGGGGCGGCGATCGTGCACACCGCCGCTGCCTCGGGAACGCTTGCCGCCGCGGCCAGCACCGCGGCACCGCCGAGACTGTGGCCGATGAGGATCTTCGGCGCCTCCGCATGCGCGCGCATCCAGTCGGCGGCGGCGACCAGGTCGCCGACGTTCGACGAGAAGTTGGTGTTGGCGAACTCGCCCTCGCTCGCGCCGAGGCCGGTGAAGTCGAAGCGGACAACCGCAATGCCCTGTCGCGTCAGTCCCTCGGCGATGCGGGAGGCGGCGAAGATGTCTTTGCTGCAGGTGAAGCAGTGCGCGAACAGCGCGTACGCGCGCGCCGGGCCGGCGGGCCGGTCGAGCCGCGCCGCGAGCAGGCTTCTCCCGTCGGCCCCCTCGAAGGTGATTCTCTCGCTCCTGTTGCCGGTCATGTCCGATCCTCCGTTGGTTCCGGATGCCTCGCCTCGGGTCCGCGATGCGGGCATGGGCGCCGGCCCTTGCCCCGAGGTGCGCGCGAGGCCGATTGCCCGAGGCACCAGGGTTGCGGTATCTGAGAGAGCGTCAACGCCTTTCGCTCCGGCACGCAATCACCAACACGAGAGACTGGGAGAGCATCCCGCCGTGACCAGCGACAAGAACGAACTTGAGGACCTCGAGAAACGCCTCGCGAAGGATTGGGGCCCGGCCATCTCGCCGACGCGCAAGAGGCTCGCCGGCCTGTTCATCGTCGTCGCCTTTCTCGGCCTCATCGCCCTTGCCTTTGTCAGCGTCCCGCGCTGACCAAGGGGCGAGCGGGCGCCGCTGTTCCGATTAGGCCAACACCCTCTCGACCAGCGTCGCCCAATAGCTTGCCCCCACCGGCAAGATGTCGTCGTTGAAGTCGTAACGAGGATTGTGAAGGGTGCGCCCGCCTTCTCTGGGGCCGTTGCCGATCCACACGTAGCAGCCGGGCCGTCGCTCGAGCATGAAGGCGAAGTCCTCGGAGCCCATGCACGGCGGGGACTCGCGCAGCACGTGCTCCCTGCCGACCACCCGCGCCGCCGCCTCCGCGGCCCGCTCGGCTTCGGCCGCGTCATTGACGGTCGGCGGGTAGCGCCGCTCGTATCGCAGCTCGATGCCCGCGCCATGGGCGGTCGCGACGGTCTCGGCGATGCGTCGCACGCCGGCCTCGATTGCGTCCCGCACCTCCGGCCGCAGCGCCCGGGTGGTGCCGGCGAGAACCGCTCGATCGGGAATGACGTTCCAGGTGTCTCCGGCATGAATGCGCGTCACCGACACCACCGCGGCATCCAGCGGATCGATGGTGCGGCTGGTCACCGTCTGCAGGGCCGTGACAATATGCGCCGCCGCGACGATCGGATCGATGCCGAGGTGCGGCATCGCGGCGTGCGCGCCATGTCCGATGACGGCGATCTCGAAGACGTCGAACGACGCCATCATTGGCCCCGTGCGGACGGCGAAGTGGCCGGCGGGCAGCCCCGGCCAGTTGTGCATGCCGTGCACGGCCTCGACGGGGAAGCGCGAGAACAGGCCGTCTTCGATCATCACCCGGGCTCCGCCCTCGTTCTCCTCCGCGGGCTGGAAAATGAAGTGAACCGTGCCGCGGAATCGGCGTGTTTCGGAGAGATAACGGGCGGCACCGAGGAGCATCGCGGTATGGCCGTCGTGGCCGCAGGCGTGCATCTTGCCCGGATGGGTCGAGCGATGCCCGAACGCATTCGATTCCGCGATCGGCAGCGCGTCCATGTCGGCGCGCAGCGCGATCGCCGGACCGTCGCCCGTCGTCAGTGTGCCGACCACGCCGGTCTTGGCGAGCCCCTGGTCCACCTCGAGCCCGAACGCGGCGAGGCGCTGGGCAACGAATGCCGACGTCGCCGCCTCCTCGAAGGCGATCTCCGGATGAGCGTGCAGATGCCGCCGCCACGCCGTCATCTCGGCGTGGAGATTCTCGATGGCTTCGATCACGGGCACGTCTCGTCCACTCCTCTGCGCGTCCGGCCCCCCACCGCGGACTGTCCGTGGTGTCCTTCTGCCGTGCATCGTATATAGGAGCGAGGAACCGACAGGGAGATGAGAATGAGCGCCGTCGCCGTTGCGGAGCCGGTTGCCTCGCGTCTCGAACGCCTGCCGCCTTGCGAGAATCCGGTGGTTGCTTGGCTGCTGGCCGAGGGCTGGAACATCGCCGAACCCGGAGAGGTCGTCCACCGCCTCTGCAACGCCATGCTCGCCAACGGCATCCCATTATACCGGATGAGGGTGTCGCTTCGCCTGTTGCATCCGCAGTTCCTGGGCACGACCTACACCTGGCTGCGTCCGACCGACGAGGTCGAGGAGTTCCTGCCCGCCCACGAGATCCTTCAGACCGAGGCCTATCTCAGGAGCCCCTATGTCGCCATCTTCGAAGGCGCCGGCGCGGTGCGCCGCAGGCTCGACGGCCCCGGCTCGGCCGTCGACTTTCCCATCCTCGATGAGCTGAAAGCCCAGGGCGTGACCGACTATGTCGCGATGCCGCTGGTGTTCTCGGATGGCAAGATCAACGCGGTGACGTTCGCCTGCGATCGGCCCGGCGGCTTCACCGCCGCCGAGCTGGAGACGATCGACGGGATGCTGCCCGTGTTGTCACACGTCCTCGAGACGCATGCCCTGCGGCGCACGGCAAGGACCATTCTCGACACCTATCTCGGCAAGCATTCCGGCGAGCGGGTGCTGAAGGGGCTGATCCGACGGGGCGACGGCGAGAACATTCACGCGGTGCTCTGGTTCTCCGACCTGCGCGGCTCGACGCAACTCGCCGACCGGATGCCCAGGAGCGACTTCCTCGCTCTTCTCAACGACTACTTCGAGTGCATGGCGGGCGCCGTCCTCGCCCACGGCGGCGAGGTTCTTCGCTTCATCGGCGACGCCGCGCTGGCCATCTTCCCGATCGGCGGCATCACCGATCATCCGGAGAAATGCCCCGAGCACGTTCGCGCTTGCCACTCGGCTCTCTCGGCCGCAAGGGATGCCGTGCGGCGCGTGGAGGCTGTGAACACGGACCGCGTCTCCCGCGGCGAGCGGCCGATCGGCTTCGGCATCGGTCTTCATCTCGGGGACGTTCTGTACGGCAACATCGGCGTTGCGGAGCGTCTCGAGTTCTCGGTGATTGGCGCCGCCGCGAACGAGGCCGCCCGCATCGAGGGCCTGTGCAAGCTCCTCGACCGGCCCGTCCTCGTCTCGGGATCCGTCGCCCGCGTCGTTCCCGCCGATCTTGTCTCCCTCGGCGTCCATGCCTTGCGCGGCGTCGCCGAGCCCAAGGAGATCTTCGCGCTCGCCTAGCCCGGCAGCGGCGACACCGCGAAGATCCATTCATGGGCGAAGAGGAGCACGGCATACAGCGCCAGCCCCGCCAGGAGCCGCCACCAGCCAATCTCGCCGAGGCTGACGCGGGCCCGGCCCCTCAAGATGGCGGCGAACGGCAGAAACGAGGTCGCGGTCTCGTAGGCCTTCCACGCCGCGCCGAAGGCGGCGCGCTTCTTGCCGTCGATGGCGAGAGCGCCGGCGAGAGCGAGCAGCGTCATGCCGCCGAACAGCAGCATGTCCGCGGCCTCTCCGTTCGCGAGCAGATGTGCCACCCCCCAGAGCGCAAAGCTCCACATCACCGGATGACGGGTCACCTTGAGGATGCCCACGGGTCCGCTCTCGGCCAGTCGCCGGGTGTCTGCTCCCGCCGCCGTGGGGTTGGGCGTCGTCACGCCGGCCACGAGCAGGATGCAGGCGAACGGCATGATCGCCAGGGAGAGGTGACGAAAGCCTGATCCCGGTATCCAGACGTCGACGACGGGTGCATCGTTGTAGGCGCCGGCGATCCACATCAGGAGAACCAGGGCGAGGAGCGAATACAACCCTTGGAACGGCCGCTCGCCGACCCTCGAGACAAGCGGACCGCGGACCCGGCGATCGGAAAGGGCCATGTGGCTGCCGACGAAGAGCGCGGTTGCCAGCGCAAGATGCCAGATCGTGCCGGTCATGGTTTCGCGAACCGATGGTCCCGCGGCGATCGCGATCCGGCCGCGAGCCTGCGTTCGGACCGGCCGGGCCACTCGGTCGGAGTCATAGCCGCGCCGATCACCGCCGCCAACCCTTTTTCATCGGCGTACGGCGGCGAAGCGATCTCGACCACGCCCGCTGATGCGGATTGGCGCGAGGCTTGCAAAACCCTGGAGCCTCCTCTGTGGAATTGCGCGCGCCCGCAGGCGGTGACGGCCTTGCCGAGCATGAGGAAGCGAGCTATCGTGCCGCCTCATCGACAACCTGCCATGATGTCGGGGAGCCAACGTTCGCTGGGGAGGGACATCGACTGCGGGGCCGTCGCTGCTTACGAATTGGGTTCTAGGCCATCACGGTTGCTGACGCCGCATGCCAAACGTGCCCGGTCCACGGCTTGGCGCGCCCACCGGTCTCGGCGGGCATCGTTCCGGCGGATCTGATGTTCGGAAGAGGGTCGGGCCGTCGGCCTTTCCGCTTCGGAGTCCGACCGGTTCGGCCGCCAGTGGCGAACGGCAGCCATCGACGCCGCGGAGGAGAAAAATCCCATGCCTCAACAACCCGCTGACCTGACCACGCCTCCGGATCTCGCCCGCAAGCGGCAGACGGGACCGTTTCGAACCCAGCGGCCGATCTATGTCGATCTGCTCCCTCCCTGCAACAATGCCTGCCCGGCCGGCGAGAACATCCAGGCATGGCTGGCGCACACCCAAGAGGGGCGCTTTCAGGAAGCCTGGGAGACCATCCTTCAGGACAATCCGATGCCGGCCGTGCACGGTCGCGTCTGCTACCACCCGTGCGAGGACAGCTGCAACCGCGGCCGACTGGACATGTCGGTCAGCATCCACGCCGTCGAGCGCTTCCTCGGCGATTGCGCGCTCGAGCAAGGATGGATGCCCCGGCATCTGGCGCGGCCGAGCGGCAAGCGGGTGCTGATCGTCGGCGCAGGGCCGAGCGGGCTGTCTGCCGCCCACCACCTCGCGATGATGGGTCACGCGGTCGAGATCCGCGAGGCCGGGCCGCTCGCCGGCGGCATGATGCACTTCGGCATTCCCGCCTACCGCCTGCCCCGCGACGTTCTCGAGGGCGAGATCCGGCGGATCGAGAACATGGGGGTGAAGATCGTCCTCAACCACAAGGTGGAGGACCTGGTCGCAGAGAAAGGCGCGGGCAATTTCGACGCGGTATTCGTTGCCGTCGGCGCCCATCTGTCGAAACGGACCGAGATCCCGGCCCGGGACGCCGGCAAGATCCTTGACGCGTTGACGTTTCTCAAGTCGGTCGAGACCGGGGAAACCCCGAAGCTGGGCCGCCGGGTCGCGATCTACGGCGGCGGCAACACGGCAATGGATGCGGCGCGCGTGGCGAAGCGCCTCGGCCACGAACCGATGATCATCTATCGCCGCGATCGCGCGCACATGCCGGCGCACGAGTTCGAAGCGGACGAAGCCATCGAGGAGGGGGTCAAGATCCACTGGCTCCGGACCATCAAATCGATCGAGCAGACGACCTTCACGGTCGAGGAGATGGAGATCGACGAGAACGGCCGGCCCCGGTCGACCGGCCGCATCGAGACCCTGGAGGCCGATGATCTCATCCTGGCGCTGGGCCAGGACACCGACACCAGGTTCCTGAGGAGGGTCCCCGGCGTCGCCTTCAAGAACGACGGCACCGTCGTCGTCGACCAGAACATGATGACCGGCCACGAAGGGGTCTTCGCCGGGGGCGACATGGTGCCCTCGGAGCGGACCGTCACGATCGCCGTCGGTCACGGCAAGCGGGCGGCACGCGCCATCGATGCTTATCTGCGCCACGCGAGCTACCAGAAGCCGCCCAAGAGCGATCTGGCGAACTTCGAGAAGCTGCACCTGTGGTTCTTTACCGATGCCGCTCAGCGGCCTCAGGCGCACCTTGAATCGCTCAAGCGGACAACGAGCTTCGAGGAGGTCGTTCACGGGCTTGCCGAGAAGGATGCCGTCTATGAAGCGAAGCGATGTCTGTCCTGCGGCAACTGCTTCGAGTGCGACGGCTGCTACGGCGCGTGTCCCGAGGATGCGATCATCAAGCTCGGGCCCGGCAAGCGCTACAAGTACAACTACGACCGGTGCACCGGGTGCGCCGTGTGTTTCGAGCAGTGCCCCTGCCATGCTATCGAGATGATTCCTGAACCCGGAGCTGCGACCTAGCGTCGGGATCTCGCCGGGCATCGTGACAGTGACGGATCGGCCCGCTCGACCGGCGGCGGTGTGACGTCGCGCACACCGGCGCTCGTCCGGGCAAGGGAGATAGAGAATGGCGGTATCAGAAGACGTAACAACAATCGATGGCAATGAGGCCGCGGTCCACGTCGCCTACCGGGTCAACGAGGTCTGTGCCATCTACCCGATCACGCCGTCGTCGACGATGGCCGAGCTCGCCGACCAGTGGGCCAGCGAGGGCAGGACCAACATCTGGGGGAACGTGCCGGACGTCGTCGAGATGCAGAGCGAGGCGGGTGCTGCCGGCGCGGTCCACGGCGCCCTGCAGGCCGGCGCGCTGACCACGACCTTCACCGCCTCTCAGGGGCTCATGCTGATGATCCCCAACATGTACAAGATCGCCGGCGAGCTCACCTGCGCCGTCTTCCACGTCGCCGCCCGCGCCCTCGCGGCGCAGGGCCTGTCGATCTTCGGTGACCAGTCCGACGTCATGGCGGTGCGGGCCACCGGCTTCGCCCAGCTCGCCTCGAGCTCCGTCCAGGAAGCCCATGACATGGCCCTGGTGGCGCAGGCGGCGACCCTTCAGGCGCGCATTCCGTTCATCCACTTCTTCGACGGCTTCCGCACCTCGCACGAGGTCAACAAGGTCACCCTGCTCCCCGACGACGTGCTGCGGCAGATGATCGACGAGGATCTCGTGCTCGCCCATCGAAGGAGAGCGCTCAACCCCGACAATCCGTTCATTCGCGGCACCGCGCAGAATCCCGATGTCTATTTCCAGTCACGCGAGGCGTCCGGCCCCTTCTACGCACGGGTTCCGGCCATCGTCGAGGAGGCGATGGACAAGTTCGCGGCGCTGACCGGCCGGCACTACAAGCCCTTCGACTACTTCGGCGCACCGGACGCCGAACGCCTCGTCGTTCTCATGGGCTCGGGCGCCGAGGCGGCGAGGGAGACCGTCGAGTTCCTCACGGAACGGGCCGAAGGCGTCGGCCTGATCCAGATCCATCTCTACCGGCCATTCTCGGCCGAGCATTTCCTCGGCGCATTGCCGAAGACAGTGCGCGGCCTCGTCGTCCTCGACCGCACCAAGGAGCCGGGCGCCACCGGGGAGCCGCTCTATCAGGACGTGGTCGTCGCCCTGGCCGAGGCGGCGGGCCGCGGCCGGCTCCCGATGAAGACGATGCCGACGGTCATCGGCGGCCGCTACGGCCTGTCGTCGAAGGAGTTCACGCCCGCCATGGTCAAGGCGGCGCTGGACGAGCTGAAGAAGGAGACGCCCAAGAACCACTTCACGGTGGGGATCGTCGACGACGTCGGCCGCTCCAATATCGACTTCGATCCGTCGTTCAGCACCGAACCCTCGTCGGTCTTCCGGGCGATGTTCTACGGCCTCGGGGCCGACGGCACGGTGGGGGCCAACAAGAACACCATCAAGATCATCGGCGAGGACCCCGAGTTCTTCGCCCAGGGCTACTTCGTCTACGACTCCAAGAAGTCCGGCTCGCAGACGGTGTCGCACGTCCGCTTCGGACCCGAACCGATTCGCTCGACCTATCTGATCCAATCGGCCAACTTCATCGCCTGTCACCAGTTCAGCTTCATCGAGAAGATGGACGTCCTGGAGAGTGCCGCGCCGGGAGCGACCTTCCTCCTCAACAGTCTTTACGGCCCGGAAGATGTCTGGGACAAGCTTCCGCGCAAGATCCAGGAACAGATCATCCAGAAGAACCTGAAGTTCTTCGTCATCGACGGTGCCAATGTCGCGCGCGAGACGGGGATGGGTACACGCATCAACACCATCATGCAGACCTGCTTCTTCGCCATCTCGGGCGTCCTTCCCCGCGATCGGGCCATCGCCAAGATCAAGACCTCGATCGAGAAGACCTACGGCAAGAAGGGCGAAGAGGTCGTCCGCAAGAACTTCGAGGCCGTCGACCACACCGTGGCCAATCTCTACGAGGTCAAGATACCGGCACGGCCGACCAGCAACATCGAGTTGCGGCCGGTGGTGCCGCCGGAGGCGCCCGAGTTCGTCCAGACGGTCATCGCCAAGATGATGGCCGGCAAGGGCGACGAGCTTCCCGTAAGCGCGATGCCGATCGACGGCACGTTCCCCAGCGGCACCACCAGGTGGGAGAAACGCGGCATCTCGCAGTTCGTCCCCCTCTGGGAGCCGAGCATCTGCATTCAGTGCGGCAACTGCAGCTTCGTCTGCCCGCACGGGGTCATCCGATCGAAGCTCTACAACCAGAGCCAACTCGCCTCCGCGCCGAACGCCTTCAGATCGGCGCCGATCGACGTGCGAGGCTTCCCCGAGACCCGGTATACCTTGCAGATCTACGTCGACGACTGCACGGGCTGCTCGCTTTGCGTCGAGGTCTGTCCGGCCAAGAGCAAGGAGGAGACCGGCAAGAAGGCGATCAACATGACCTGGAAGGAGCCGATCGTCGAACAGGAACGGGAGAACATCAACTTCTTCGAGACGCTGCCCACCAATGACCGCTCCCGCGTCGATTTCTCGACGGTTCGCGGCGTGCAGTTTCTGGAGCCCCTTTTCGAGTTCTCGGGAGCCTGCGCCGGCTGCGGCGAGACGCCTTACGTCAAGCTCGTCTCGCAGCTGTTCGGGGATCGCATGCTGGTCGCCAATGCGACGGGGTGTTCCTCGATCTACGGCGGCAACCTGCCGACGACGCCGTGGAGCGTGAACGAGGAGGGGCGCGGTCCCGCGTGGTCGAACTCCCTGTTCGAGGACAATGCCGAGTTCGGTTTCGGCATGCGGCTCGCCGCCGACAAGCATCTGGCGGAGGCGCAGAGACTGCTGCTGGCGCTCCGCAACGAGATCGGCGGGGAGCTCGTCGACGCTATCCTGTCGGCACCCCAACGCACCGAATCGCAGATCCGCCAGCAAAGAGCCCGCGTCGCAGAGCTCAAGAAGGCGCTCGTCAACATCCCGTCGATGACGTCCAAACAACTCCTGACGATCGCCGACCATCTGGTTCGCCGCAGCATCTGGATCGTCGGCGGCGACGGCTGGGCCTACGACATCGGCTCGTCCGGCCTCGATCATGTCCTGTCCATCGGCCGCAACGTCAACATCCTGGTGCTGGACACGGAGGTCTACTCCAACACCGGCGGACAGGCGTCGAAGTCGACGCCGATCGGTGCCGTCGCCAAGTTCGCCAACGCCGGCAAGCGCTCCGGCAAGAAGGATCTGGCGCTCCAGGCGATCTCCTATGGCAACGTCTACGTGGCCCGCGTTGCTCTCGGCGCCAATCCGCAGCAGACCCTGTTGGCCTTCCGCGAGGCCGAAGCCTACGAAGGCACCTCCCTGATCCTCGCGTACAGCCATTGCATCGCGCACGGCATCAACATGCAGCACGGCCTCGACCAGCAGAGCCGTGCCGTCCACAGCGCTTACTGGCCGCTGATCCGCTACAACCCCGACGTTCGGGCGTCCGGCGAGAACCCGTTCTCGCTCGACTCGCCCCGTCCGACGATCCGGTTCAAGGATTACGCGGAGAACGAGCTCCGCTATCGCATGCTCTATCGGACCAATCCCAAGGAGGCGAGGCAGCTGATGGAGATGGCGCAGAAGGCGGTGGAACGGAGGTGGGCGCTCTACGAGGAGATGGCCGCCATGGCCAAAGCCTGAAGACCCCCTCGGAACCAGCTTCCGGGCCTGGTACGATGCCGGGTCCGAGCGCCATGCGGGCAGGCCAAAACGACGACCGAGACCGGTCGAGACCGGAGGGAACAGGGCTATGGATCTCAGCACGCGCTATCTGGGAATGGACCTCAAGCACCCGATCGTTGCATCGGCGGGACCGCTCTCTGCTACTTTGGATGGCATCAAGAGGCTCGAGGACGGAGGGGCCGCGGCGGTGGTGATGTTCTCGCTGTTCGAGGAACAGATCCGTTACGAGAACGAGGCGTTCGAGCACCTGACCGGGGCCGGCACCGAGAGCTTCGCGGAATCGCTCAGCTACTTTCCGGCGGTCGAGGAGTACACCGTCGGCCCGGACCAGTATCTCGATCTTGTCCGGCAAGCTTCGGAGGCCTGCGATGTTCCCATCATCGGCAGCCTCAACGGCCTCACCAACGCCGGCTGGACCGAATACGCCAGGCAGATTCAGGACGCCGGAGCCAAGGCGCTCGAGTTGAACATCTTCTACATCCCGGCGGAGGTCTCGATCGGCGGACGCGCCGTCGAGGACCGGTACGTCGACATCGTCGAGCGGGTCGCCAAGGCCGTCTCCGTTCCCGTCGCCGTCAAGATGGTGCCCTTCTTCAGCTCGATCGGCGAGATGGCGAAGCGGTTCGTCGACGCCGGCGCTGGTGGGCTGGTGCTGTTCAATCGCTTCCTGCAACCGGATTTCGACCTGGAGGAGCTCGAGGTCACGCCGAATCTCGAGCTCAGCAGCCCCAGCGAGATCCGCCTGCCGCTGATGTGGATCGCCATCCTGTACGGCCGCATCAATAGCTCCCTGGCGGCAACCCGCGGTGTCGAAACGGCGGCGGAGGTCATCAAGTACCTCATGGCCGGAGCCGACGTCGTGATGACGACCTCGGCGCTGTTGCGACACGGTGCCGGCTACGCCAGCACCCTCGTCAACGACCTGACGCAATGGATGGACCGCCGGGACTACGAGTCGGTGCAGCAGATGAAGGGGTCGATGAGCCAACAGAAGGTGGCGGATCCGAGCGCCTTCGAGCGTGCCAACTACATCAAGGTTCTGGAAAGCTACAAGAGCCCCTACATGATCTGACCGACGCCGGTCCGAGCGACGGCGTCGGCGTCCGGCACCGCCGCGTCGGCCGGTAGACGAGGGGAGGCGACACCGATGGCGTGGCCGTTCCTGGGTCTGGCGATCCTCTTCGAGATCGTCGGCACGATCTCCTTGAAGCTGTCGCACGGGTTCGCGCACCTCGTCCCTTCGCTGGTGATCTTCCCCGCCTACGCCGCCAGCTTCGTCTTCTTGGCGCTGGCGGTGAAGGCCATCCCCATCAGCATCGCCTATGCCGTCTGGTCGGCGGTCGGGATCGCCGTGATCTCGGTCGTCGGCATGGTCTGGCTCGACGAGCCGATGACCGCCGCCAAGGTCCTGTTCATCGCCATCACCATCGTCGGCATCGTCGGTCTCTGCCTGTGCGGTTCGCACGAGACCTCGACCTAGCGGCCGGCCGTCGCCGACTGCAGGCGCGACCGGGCCCGCCATGACGGAAGGCCCGCAAGCGGCCGGGCGGCGATGGCATTCGATGGCGCCGACGGACTTTCCGGAAGGTGCCGAAATCGGCGTCGACGGCGTGTGGCGGCAGGTCCTGCGCCCCCCGCGTCCGACGGCGCCGCGTCCGGCCCTTTTCCTCGACCGGGACGGCGTCATCGTCGCGGAGGTCGGTTACCTGAGAACGGCGTCCGAGGTCCGCTTGCTTTCGTCGGCGGCAACGGCCATCGCGGCGGCCAATGCCCGCGGCATCGCCGTGGTCATCGTCACCAACCAGTCCGGACTCGGCCGCGGCCTCTTCGGCTGGCCGGACTTCATCGCCGTGCAGGCCCGCATTCTCGGCGATCTCGCAGCCCGCGGTGCCCACGTCGATGGCGTTTTCGCCTGCCCCCACCATCCGCAGGCGAGGCCCCCCTTCAACGCTCCGGACCATCCGGCGAGAAAGCCCAGCCCCGGCATGCTCCTCTCTGCGGCGCGCCGGCTCCGCCTCGATCTCGGCTCATCGTGGATCGTCGGCGACCACCCCCGGGACATCGAAGCCGGATATCGCGCCGGGCTCGCCGGCGGCATGCTGGTCGCAACGGGTTTCGGCGCCGATGCGGAGGCGCAGAAGAGCGCTCTCGCCTATGATGCCCCGCAAGGCTTCTCGGTCCGCCTCGGGGCGTCGATCGCGGACGCCCTCGCCCTGCCGCTGTTCGGCCGCCGGAGCCGCGGATAGCGGGCGATCTCGACCGGCGCCGGCGGTCAGCCGCCGAACCGAATGTAGTCGGTCCACGTCATCTCGACCCGCCGAAGCGCATGCGAGACGGACTGGATCTCGCCGACGCTCACCTTGTGCTGCGCCAGTCGGTCGGCGATGCGTTCCTCCAGCGCGCGGACGTGCTCGACCAAGGCGACGGCCTTGTCGGTCAAGGCGATCGTCACCGATCGGCGATCGTGCGGCGATCGGCGTTGCCGGATGTAGCCGGTCTCGGACAGTTTCTTGATGTTGTAGGAGACGTTGGAACCCTGATAGTAGCCTCGCTCGACTAGGTCCCGGATCGAGATCTCCTCGGTGCCGATGTTCGCCAGCAGCAAGGCCTGAACGCCGTTCACGTCGCGGACGCCGAGGCGGTTCAGCTCGGCGCGCAGAACGTCCAGGAAACGCCGGTGCAGACGCTCGATCGAGCGCGTAAGCTCAAGGTATTCCCGTCTCAACTGCCCTCGTCCTTCATCGCTGCGGAGCAACCGTGTCCGTGTCCGGCATCGGCCGCTCGACGCCGCGGCGAGGCCGGGGGAGCGCGCGTCCGCATCGGGCTCGACGACCGAAGCTCCGATGGCCCCGAGCGAGGCCTCGCTCTATCTGTCGTCGGCCGTTCCCGACGCGGGTTCGAGACCTCGGAGACCGACGGGTCCACGAGTGCCGAGGTCCGCACCTTGTCGGGAGAGGACGAAATCGGCCATCAGCGCCAGTACCCCGATCGTCACCGCCGCCGATGCCGCACAGAGAACCATGCCCAGCCAGCCGCGGTCGCTGCGAGCATCGAGGCTCGCCCTCGGCGCCCCGATCGCCGCCCCGGACGGGGCGGCATGGACCGTGCCCGTCATCGCTTCCGCCGATGCCGTTGGGCCGACCCCCTTGCCGATGCCGCCGCCCTGCTCTTCGGCAAACACCATCGCCAATCACCTTCCGTTTCCTCGCGCAGGCCTGAGCTTTTGTTGCCGGTTGGTTAGGCCCTGCGTCCTGCTTCGAAGTTCAGCTTCAACTATACCGTAACCTTTTTGAAACTTTCAACTCCCTGAACGCCCTTGTCTGTGGACGAGCGCCCAGGGCTCCGCCCGGCGCTCGCCATGGCTGCCGGCGGCGCCGCGTGCCGGGCAGGCCGATGATCCGTTCAAAAGAACATATTCCCTCGAATCGGACGATTGTCTTGCAAAGGGCGCACAATGTTCCTATTATGTTCCTCCCGAGGCCGGGCAAGTCCCCGGCCGCTGCCGCGGAGAGCCGACGATGACAGCCCTTTCCAGACGCTTGCCGTTCAGTCCGCAGGTCCGCCGGAGCGATCGCCACCCGCGCAGCGCCGCCGGCTCCGGGTCCGCCCGGCCTCCCATTCTCGATGCCGAGACCGAGCGACACTTGATCGCCCGATGGCGAGACCATCGCGATCGCGAGGCTGCCGATCAGCTCTTGCGGACCTACCGCAGGCTGGTCCTGAAGATCGCCAGTCAGTATGTCAAGTACGGGACGCCCATCGCCGACCTCGTCTCCGAGGGAAATCTCGGACTGTTGCGCGCCATCGACCGTTTCGATCCGTCCCGAGGCGTCCGCTTGTCGACCTACGCCGTCTGGTGGATCCGCTCCGCCATCGGCGGCCATGCCCTCGACTCGATATCCATCGTCAAGGTGATCACCTCCGAGAGCCACAAGCGGGTCTTTTTCAACCTGCATCGCATCAAGGCCCGGCTGGGCGTGGCCGAAGCCGGCGAGATGCAGCCTGAGACGGTTGCCGCGATCGCCCGCGCGCTCGACGTCTCCGAGGCCGACGTGATCCGGGTGAGCAGGCTGATGAGCGCGCGCGACCTGTCCCTCAACGGCCCGGCCGGCGGCGGCGACGATCCGGGACTCGAGCGCCAGGAACGGCTCGCCGACCCCGACCAGGATCAGGAAGCTGCGCTCGTCCGCGCCGACGAGAGCCGCAAGCGCAAGGCGCTGGTCGACGAGGCGATGACAAGCCTCAGCCCTCGCGAGCGCCACGTCCTTTACGAGCGGATGGCGCGGGACAAGCCGACCAGCCTCGCCCGCCTCGGCGACGAGTTCGGCATCTCCCGGGAGCGCGTCCGACAGATCGAGGCTCGGGCCTTGGACAAGCTGCGCAAGCGGCTCCGCAACGCCGCCCTGGCACAAGGCCTGTGGCCGTCCGCCGCAGACTGAGACCCGATCCTCGACGTCCACCGCGCCGCGGATCGTCGTCGGCGCCGACGCCGGCAATCCGAGGGGGCGGGGGACCGTCGCCGACGGAACCGCTCGCCTCGCGGCGGTCTTCTTTCTTGTTTCTTGCCGCTTGGTGGGCGGGGACCATATCTGTCATGATGGCCGGTGTCAGGTGGCCGGGTGCCTGAGGTCTGCCGTGGCTCGACGCCGCCTTCGCGGTGGCAGCCCGGAGCGATGGGGAGTCGAACAGGGTGCGACGGTGGCCGTGCCTTCGCGTCGGTGTGCTGGCGGTGGCGCTGGCGGTGGGCGTGGCCCTGCCGGCGTTGCATGGCTGTAGCGGTGGCGCGGCGCCCGGGACGAGCCGCCATGACGCCGACGCCGCGACGCTCGCCGCCGACGCGGCGCTTCACCTCGCCCGCTTCGATGCGGTGTACGACACCTATGCGACCGATCCACTGGACCGCCGCCAGCTTCGCCAGTTTCACGATGCGTACATGCGCGTCCGCAGCGCCTACGTCCATCCGGTCTCGGACGAGCGGCTGGTCGATGACGCCATCGCCGGCGTCGTCAAGGACGAGCCGGCGCCCAGGTCGCTCGCCGGCGACGCGCTCGTCGAGAAGGCACTCGACGCCATGACCGCCGCGCTCGACCCCCACTCCGCCTACCTCGACCCGGACGAGTTGCGGGAGGCCGAGCTCGCGACGACCGGGGAGTTCGGCGGTCTCGGCATTCAGGTCACGCAGGACGACGGACGCATCAAGGTCATTGCCCCGATCGAGGGCACCCCGGCCGAACGCGCGGGCATCAGGCCCGGCGACGTGATCACCCACGTCGACGGCCGGCCGGTGGCGGAGATGAAGCTGACCCAGGTGGTTCGCGCGATGCGCGGCGAACCGGGAACCAGGATCAATCTGCGTGTGCAGAGGGCCGCCGAGAAGCCGTTCGATCTCGGCATCACGCGGGCGGTCATCGCCATCCAGCCGGTGCGTTGGCGCGTGCACGGCAACACCGGATATGTCCGCATCGTCAGCTTCAGCGAACGGACCCTCGAGGGTCTGAAGGCGTCGATGACCGACGTTCTCGATCGCCTCGGCCCGTCGGCCAACGGGATCGTCCTCGATCTTCGCAACAATCCCGGCGGGTTGTTCGACCAGTCGATCAGGGTGGCGAGCGCCTTTCTCGACGGCGGCGTGATCGTGTCCGTGCGCGGACGGGACGCGACGCAGTCGCGCGATTTCCGGGCTCAGCCCGGGGACCTCGCCCGTGGCTTGCCGATGGTGGTGCTGATCAACGGCGGATCGGCGTCGGCGTCCGAGATCGTCGCCGGCGCCCTTCAGGATCACGGACGGGCGCTCGTCATGGGGAGCCCGTCGTTCGGCAAGGGCTCCGTGCAGACGGTGATCCGGCTGCCGGCCGAGGGCGCGCTCAAGCTCACCACCGCGCTCTACTACGCGCCCTCCGGCGAAACCATCCAGGCGCGCGGCGTCCTGCCGGACATCGTCCTCAAGGCTGCCGATGGACCGGCAGCCACCGCGCGCGAGGCCGATCTGCCGCGTGCCCTGCCGGCGAACGGCAACGCATCGCGGCTCGGGCGCCCCGAGATCAGCGCGGAGACCTGCCCGGCGGTCGGCGGCGATGACGACCCCGAGTTGGCATGCGCCGTGGGCTTGCTTCGCGCCGGGTCGGTGGGTCAGTTCCTGTCGACGGTGACGGCGCGGACCGCCTTCTAGCCCTCAGCGGGACCGCCGGTTTCGGGCCTCGCCCGGCCTGACGCCCGACATCGCCGCCGCGTGCCAGGCCCGGCCGCGAGGCCCCCCCGAAAGCCCCCCCGAAAGCCCCCCCGAAAGCCCCGCTAGCGGGCCACCGCCAGCCGGCCCGAAGCGCCGGCCTCGACCGCGGCGCGCTCGGCCGGGACGGCCGTCTGATCCTCGAAAGCCTGGATGGCGAAGGCGCCGGCAACGACGAGGCTGGTCATCAGACCCGCAATCGTTCCGAGGATGATCCGATCCGCCCGCTGGAGACGCGTTCGCTGGACGTCAGCGGGCACTTTTTCTTGCATTTTTATGCTCGTGTTAGTTGAGTGACGGTTGCAACAACAACCCGGATGTGGTAGCACAATACTACTTTAGAAAGCATGAACATCAGGAATACACGGAATGCATGTATATCGCCCCGTTCCCGCCGGACCCCGTCGCCGCCGGCGCGCCCGCCCGGTCCGGGGCGTCATCGGCGCCCTGATCGCGGGTCTCGTCGTCGTCATCGCGGCCGCGCCGCGTCCGGCCGCGGCCGAGTCGGCGGAGCCCGGCCTCTTCAACACCCGCGAGGTGCGGTCGACGGATCTCCGGCGCTTCAAGAAGTGGAACGAGATGCTGGCCCGCTATGCCGCCGAGGCGGCTCAGGCGGCCAAGTGTGACGCCGCCGCCGGCGTCGCCTGCGCCTACGCCGAATGGAACGCCTTTCTCGACGGCATCCGCCAGGCCGACCGCTGGCACCAGCTCGATGCCGTGAACCGCTACGTCAATGCCCGCGAGTACGTGCCGGACGAGACGAACTGGGGGGTCAAGGACCACTGGGCGACGCCCGGCGAGTTCTTCGCCAGGTCGGGCGACTGCGAGGACTTCGCGATCGTCAAGTACCTGTCCCTGAAGCGTCTAGGTTGGACCGACCAGGAGTTGAGGATCGTCGCCGTCGAGGACCGCAGGCTCGGCATCGGCCACGCCATCGTCGTCGCCTCGGTCGGCGGACAGACCTACGCGCTCGACAATCAGCTGGCGAGCGTCCTCGAAACCGAAAAGCTCGCCCACTACAGCCCCGTCTACTCGATCAATCTGACCTACTGGTGGCTGCACCGCGCGAGCTGAGGCCGTCGACCCGCCAACCCTTGAGGGCGGCGCCCGGGGGCCGGACGATCCCGACCCTCTGCTTCGAGTTCGCCTCGTGCCGGCCGTGCCGCCCCCGCCTCAGTCGGCACCACGCGCCAGGGTGCGCGTCGAGACGAACCGCTTCTGCAGAAGGTAGAGCGAGCCCGCCACACTGACGCCGATGACGTCCGTCAGCCATCCGCCCTCGATCATCGCCAGCGCAGCCGCCAACAGGATGCCACGGAGGATCCAGTTGAGCGGGCCGAAGTACCAGGCCTGCACCGCCGCTGCCAGGAGATAGATGCCGACCGACGCGCTGACGAACACGTGGACGATCTCGAGCCAGTGTCCCTCCATCAGCATCGCGTTCGTGTAGAAGAACATGAATGGCACGACGAACGCCGCAAGCCCGATCTTGAAGCTCTCCACCGACGTGCGCATCGGTTCCGACCCGGCGAGTGCCGCCCCGGCATAGGCCGCCAGCGCCACCGGCGGCGTGATCGCCGACATCACCGCGAAATAGAAGATGAAGAAGTGCGCCACCAAGGGCTGGATGCCGAGCTGGATCAGGCCCGGCCCGATCACCGAGGCGGCGACCGCATACGCCGCGGTGGTCGGCATCCCCATGCCGAGCACGATCGACACGCACATGGCGAAGAACAGCGCCAGGAGCTGGTTCTGCTCGGCGATCGCCAGCAGCACCGCCGAGAACCGGGTGCCGATGCCGGTCAGCGCGATGACGCCGACGATGATACCGGCACACGCGCACACGGCGACGAGCTGGATCGACATCTTCGCCGCCAGCTCGAAGGCGCGGAGGATCGCCTTCGGCCCCATCCTGTACGGCGTCAGCCAGCTCACCACCGCCGCCGAGATCATGGCGAGCGTGCCGGCGCGGATCACCGAGTAGCCCGAGAACAGGGCGTAGATGAGGATCACGACCGGCGCGAACAGATAGATCTGCTTGAGGAACGTGCGGAACTCGGGGAGCTCGCTGCGCGGCAGGCCCTTCATGCCGAGCTTCGTCGCTTCCAGGTCGACCATGAAGTAGACCGAGGCGAAGTAGAGCACGGCCGGGATGATCGCCGCCACCACGATCTCGGTGTAGGGAATGCCGGTGATCTCCGCCATGATGAAGGCGCCGGCACCCATGATCGGCGGCATGATCTGGCCGCCGGACGAGGCCGCCGCCTCGATGGCCGCCGCGGTCTGCGGCTTGTAGCCGACGCGCTTCATCAAGGGGATCGTCAGCGAGCCGGTGGATACCACGTTGCCGGCAGACGTGCCGTTGATGGTGCCCATCAGGCCCGAGGCGAACACCGCCACCTTGGCCGGCCCGCCGCGCGCCTGGCCGGCCGCGGCGAAGGCGAAGTTGACGAAGTAGTCGCCGACCTTGGAGGCCTGCAGGAAGGCGGCAAAGGTGACGAACAGGATGATGTAGGTGGACGAGATCGCCGTCGTCGGCCCGAGGATGCCCTGGTCGGTGTAGACGTAGGTGAAGAAGCGCGTCCACGTGTAGCCGCGATGCTCGAGGAGCCCGGGCAGATAGGGGCCGAAGAAGCTGTAGGCGATGAAAATGCTGGCAATGACCACCAGCGGCACACCTGCCACGCGCCGCGTCAGTTCGAGGATGAGGAGGACGCCGACCAGCGCCGCGAGAAAGTCGCCCGGTTGGGCCATGGCGGTGCCGGCTCGCAGGCGCAGCATGTCGACGTTGAAGATGATGTAGGCGCAGACGGTGACCGCGGCGATGGCGAGCAGGACATCGGCCCAATGCAGACCGCCCCTTCGGTTGTCGCGGAAGATCCAGGCCGAGGCGATGGCAAGCACCGTGCCGGCAAGCAGCGGCTCTCCGAAGGTTCGGAAGACGAACGGCGGCGGCACGACGATGCCGGCGAGCCACCAGCCGCCCCAGGCATAGGCGAGGCATCCGAAGCCGTAGACGACGCCGGCCGCCGAAAGCGCGAAGAGCGGCCATTCGAGCAAGGACAGCCGCCGCTTGGGTTCCGCCGCATCGGTCACCGCGAACGCTGCGAACAACATGAAGCCGAGCACCAGGCCGCCGGCCACGTGGATCAGCCGGTAGGTCCAGGTCTCCAGCGGATAGAGGTTCATGACGCCGATGTGGAACGCCGTGAAGGCGATGCATAGGGCGAAGGCCACATAGCCGAGGGTGCCCTTGAATTCTCGCTGGTTGAACGCCAGCGGCTCGACGTCAACGCCCTGGGCCAGAACCTTGCCGGCCGGATCGTTGCTCGTCTCGGGCCCGGCGCTGGACGCGCCGGCCTCGCCAGTCTGTGAGCTCATCTTGAACTCCCTCCTGCACTGCCAACTTGCTCTTGTTTCTTTGTCTTGCTTTTCTCTTGCTTCTGTCTTGCTTGCGTCCGCGGTCTTCTCGCCTCACTCCGCCCGGAGCACCGGCGCCCGCGGGGCGCCGGCGACCGGTCGTGCACCGTTGAGGGCGGTCAGCCCTTGAGGTCGTCCGGAACCGTGAGGCCCTTCTCCTCGAGGTAGCGTACGGCCCCGGGATGGAAAGGCAGGAACGTGTTCTTGTCCCAGTTCTCCAGGATCGTCTCGGCGGCGGTGGCATGGATCTGCCGCATGCGATCGTTGTTCTCGAGCACCAGCTTGGTGATCTCGTAGGCGAGGCTCTCGGGCAGATCCTTGTGGGCGATGGCGAAGTTCCAGAGGCTCACCGTCGGCTGATCGTAGTCATGCCCGCGATAGGTGCCGGAGGCGATGACGAAGGGCGCCATCTCCGGATGCGCGGCAAGGATCTTGGCCTGCTCCTCGGGGGTGAAGCCGAACATCAGCACGTCGTTCTCGGCCGCGAGCTGGGCGAACGCCGAGATCGGCACGCCGGCGGCGAAGGCGAAGGCGTCGATCAGCCCGTCCTTGAGTTGGCCGGCGGCGTCGGCGGCGCCGGCGAAGCTGACGTTGACTTTGAGCCCGAGGGTCTGGAAGTACCGCGGCCAATAGGTGCCGGGCGTGCCGCCGGCCGGGCCGACGCCGACGCGCTTGCCGTTGAGGCCGGAGACCGAGGTGATGCCGGAGTTCCTCAGCACCACCACCTGGAACGGCGTCTGGTACATCGGGAACAGCGCCCGGATGTCGCGGTGCTCGACACCCGGCGCCAGCTCGCTCTTGCCGATCCAGGCATCATAGGCGGGCCCCATGGTGACGAGACCCAGCTGGTGGTCCCCCAGCTGAACCAGGGTGACGTTCTGCACCGGGCCGCCGGTGACTTCGCCCGAGGCACCGATGCCGAGGCTCTCGCTGATGTAGCCGGCGAGACCGTTGCCGTAGATGAAGTAGGTGCCGCCCTGGCTCGCCGTGCCGACGGTGATGTTGGTTGGCCAGCCGGAGCGGTCCTGCGCCAGGGCTCCTCCGGCCAGCAGGCCCACCGCAGCGGCAACGACGAAAGTTCTCCTCATGAAGCTCATGAACAATCCTCCCATAAGCCGATTTCTCTGTCTCGTGGGCCGATCCGGCGGAGCGGCGCCGTGGCGCAATGTACAGGACGCAAACCCGATCGTCCAGAAGCGGAAATCGCAAATGGGATTGGTTTGATCGGCGGCGGATCTGGTGCCGCGGGAGGCGGCGATGGCCCTGGCCGAAGTCCTCTCGTGTCAAGATTACGTCCCGGCAACAGCGGACGACGGCACAGCCGATGTGAACGCCCCGGACGGGTCGGGCGGTCCTGTTCCGGCTTTGTCGTCCTCCTGGTGCTGGTAGAGTGGCCCATCCCAAGTGCGCTCGAGACGAAGGGAGGGGTGTGATGGCCGAGTGGTGGCGCGGTGCGGTGATCTATCAGATCTATCCGCGCAGCTTCTGCGACGGCAATGGCGACGGCGTCGGCGACCTCGCCGGGATCCTGCGCAAGCTCCCGTACGTCGCCGGCCTCGGCGTCGACGGCATCTGGATCTCGCCGTTCTTCCCGTCGCCGATGAAGGATTTCGGCTACGACGTCGCCGACTACTGCGGTGTCGACCCGATCTTCGGCAGCCTCGACGACTTCGACCGCATGCTGTCCGAGGCCCATCGTCTCGGCCTCAAGGTGATCATCGACCAGGTCTACTCCCACACCTCCGACCGGCATCCGTGGTTTCGCGAGAGCCTCGGCAGCCGCAGCAATGCCAAGGCCGACTGGTACGTGTGGGCGGAGCCGCGCGTCGACGGCACGCCGCCGAACAACTGGCTCTCGGTCTTCGGCGGCCCGGCCTGGGAGTGGGAGCCCCGGCGGCGGCAGTACTATCTCCACAACTTCCTCAAGGAGCAGCCCGACCTCAACGTGCACAATCGGGACGTGCAGGCCGCCGTTCTCGATGCTGCCGAGTTCTGGCTGAAGCGCGGCGTCGACGGCTTCCGCATCGATGTCGCCAACCTCTTCTGCCACGACCCGCTGCTGCGCGACAACCCGGCATCGCCGCATCCCAACCCGGTCAAGCCCTACTGGCTTCAGCGCCAGCTCTACAACCGCAACCGTCCGGAGACGCTCGAGTTCGTCGCCCGCTTCCGCGCCCTCGTCGATCGCTATCCCGGCGCGATGACGGTCGCCGAGATCGCCAGCGACGATCCCATCGGCACCATGATCGACTACACCCGCGGCCCGCACCGCTACCACACCGCCTACAGCTTCGAGTTCCTTCGCGAGGCGAGAGGCGCCGCCCACACCCGCGGCGTGGTCGAGGGCTATCTCGAGCGCGGCCGGGACGCCTGGCCGTCGTGGGCGTTCAGCAACCACGACGTGCCGCGCGTCGTCAGCCGCTGGGGCGACGGCAGCGCCGATCCGCAAGCCTTCGCCAAGGTTCTCATCGCCGTGCTCGCCTGCCTCCGCGGCACCCTCTTCCTCTACCAGGGCGAGGAGCTCGGCCTCCCCCAGGCCGAGGTTCCCTTCGAACGGCTGAGGGATCCGGAGAGCATCCGCTTCTGGCCCGAGTATCATGCGCGCGACGGCGCCCGGACGCCGATGCCGTGGGCCGCCGAGGCACCCTTCGCCGGCTTCTCGGCGACCGACCCCTGGCTTCCCGTCGACCCCCGGCACCTGCCCCTTGCGGTCGATCGTCAGCAGGGCCGCACCGACTCGGTGCTGGAGTTCACCCGTGGCGTTCTCGCCTGGCGACGGCGCCGTCCGGCGCTGATCGTCGGGGACATCCGCTTCCTGGATGCCGATGAGCCCGTGCTCGCCTTCGAGCGGCGCGGGGCCGGCGATCGCCTGCTCTGCGTGTTCAACCTGGGAGCAAAGCCCCGGAGTTCGGAGCTGTCGTTCGGCGCCGACGCGGTCGCCCTCGATCCTGCCTGCAGCACCGGCCGGATCGCCGGCCGGACGGTCGATCTGCCCGGCTACGGATGCCTGTTCGCCACCCTGGCGTAGGCGGCGCCGGCGGCCGTCGGGCACGCCGGGAACACCCTTCGACGACGCCTGCGATTCTGCCCTCTTCGGTGGTGGATGCGGCGACCGGCACGGCGCGTTCGCCGACGCCGGCGGCAAAACCCGTTTGAACTCAAGGAGGTTGGCCCGGCATGCAAACGAGGTTGCAATCGCTCCGATAACGTGTGCTTTTTCGATGTGCTCACACCACCTGTTGTGAAGCGAACCTGGATGCCAACCATAAAGTTGTGGACAGTGCCTTTGCGCGCCTGCCGCTTGGCGAGTGGCTGTCGCCGGTTTCGCCTTATGCCAGCGTAGGCCGGCGCGATGCACAGCCGCTTCGAGAGCGCGCCGCGGTGCCTCGACCGCGATGATGCCACCGCACTGGTCGCGGCGCTGGCGCTGCCGGCGTTCGTCGTCGTCCCGGGACCCGACGCCCGCTTCATCGTCGTCGCCGCCAACGACCGCCTCTCGCAGGCCCTGGCCATCGCGGCGCCGGTCGCCGGCAGGGCCGCCGACGAGGTGTTCCCCGAGGACGCCGTCGGCGCGCTCGAGACGGGTCTCGAGCGCTGTCTCGATGCGTCTGCTCCCGCGAGCTGGGAGATCCGGATGCGCGCGCGCAACGAGGATCGCTGGTGGCAGCTGGACGGCGCCGCGCTCGGCGGCGGCCCCGGCTCGGCCTCGGGCATCCTCGTCACCGTCGTCGACGTGACCGCCCGGCACGCGGCGGAGCGCGCGCTGGCGACAAGCCGGACCCGCCTGCACGCCCTGTTGCGCTCCGTCCCCGCCGGCATCGCGCTCCGTCGCAAGGACGGCGATCTCGCCCTCTGCAACGGCCGCTACGCCGGCCTCTTTCCCGACGCGGCGCCGGCCGCGATCGCTCACGCCGGCGACGGCGCCCGCGAGCCCGATGGCCATGACCGGCACCACCTCGAGGGCGGACGGCGCGTCGTCTCCGAGAAATGGATCATCGACGGCGGCGAGACGCTGGAGGTCTTGGTCGATGTCACCGAGGCGTCGCGCCTCCGCCGCCTCGGCCGACGGGGCCGCGTCGTCGCCTCTGCGCTCACCGAGGCGGTCGACGACCTGGTCGCCGTCGTCATCGCTCCCGGCATCGTCGTCGCGATCAATGCCGAGGGCGCCCGCCTGCTCGGGGCCGAGGTCCCCGCGCTCGTCGGCCGGACGGTCGCGTCGGCGTTCGGCGGCACCGCCGCCGAGCCGCTCCAGTCCCTGATCGAGGAGGCCTTCGGCAGCCAAGCCGAGCGCCGCGCCGAGCTCGCTTGGAACGACCGGTCGCTCGCCGTTTCGGTCCGTCCGCTGGCCAACGGCGGTCACGCGCCCGCCGCGGCCCTCCTGGTCGGTCGCGACGTCACCCCGTTGCGCCGGGCCGAGGCGCGGGCGCGCGAGGTCCGGCATGCGCTCTCCCGCTACATGCGGATCGCCGACATCGGCGAGATGGCCGCGGCGCTCGCCCACGAGGTCAACCAGCCGATCGCCGCCGTCGTCAACTACTGCCGCGGCGTGTTGTTGCGGCTGGAGGCGCGGGGCGACGCCGACCGCGAACTCGCCGGCGCGCTGAACGAGGCCTGCCGTGAGGCCGAGCGTGCCAGCGAGCTCGTCCGCACCATCGCCGGCTTCGTTCGCGACACCCCCGACCAGCGCTCGGTGGTCGACATCAACCAGGTGATCGGCGCGGCAGTGGCCCTGATCAGGACGGAGTTCGAGCGCGGCGAGGTCGCCCTCACCCTCGATCTCGCCCCGGGCCACGTCCCCGTTGCGGTCAACCCCGTCGAGGTCGAGCAGGTCGTTCTCAATCTCTTGAAGAACGCCCTCGACGCGGTGCGCGCCGGCGGGCGATCGGACCGCCGGATCGTCGTCCGCTCCGCCTGCGACGGCGAGGGCGTCCACGTCAGCGTCGAGGACAGCGGCAACGGCTTTCCCGCCTCCATCCGGGAGCGCGTCTTCACGCCGTTCTTCACGACCAAGCCGGGCGGCATGGGCATGGGCCTCGCCATCTGCCAGGCCATCGTCGAGAGCCACGGTGGCCGCATCCGCGCGGGCACCGGCAACGAGGGGGGCGCCAGCGTCCAGTTCACGCTGCCGCTGGAGGGAGCGAAACATGCCGCATGACGGGGCGACCGTGTTCATCGTCGACGACAGCGTCGGCATCCGCAGCTCGCTGTCCTTCCTTCTGAGAAGCGCGGGATACGCGACCGAGGAGTTCTCGAGCGCCGAGGAGTTCCTCGGCCGCTACGACCGGGAGCGGACCGGCTGTCTCGTCCTCGACCTGCAGATGCCGGGAATGAGCGGCCTCCAGCTTCTCGAGCGCTTGGCAGCGAAGGGCGACAGTAGGCCGGTGATCATGATCACCGGCCACGGCGACGTCCCGACCGCGGTCCGGGCGATCAAGACCGGCGCCGTCGACTTCCTGCAGAAGCCGTTCAGGAACGACGAGCTTCTGGAGCGGGTGCGCCAGTCGGTCGGGCTCGACGCCGAATGGCGGCAGTGGCATGCGCGGAGCCGGGAGATCCTTGCCCGAATGGAGGACCTGACGCCCCGCGAGCGCGAGATCTTCGACCTCGTCGTCGACGGCCGTTCCGTCCGGGAGATCGCAGAAGCGCTGCGGCTGGGCCAACGGACCGTCGAAGGCCACCGCCGCCGCCTGATGCAGAAGATGGGCGCCGGTTCGATCGTCGATCTGGTCAGGATGGCGTCAGTCTGCCGACGGCTGATGTGAGCCTGGCCTCGGCCGCGCCCGCCGCCGCCGGCCGCAGCTCAAACGTCGCCCACAGCGCCGCCGTGAACAGGGCCATCGCGCCGGCCTGGTGCAAAGCTCCCAACGCCACCGGCACGTAAAGGAGAAGCGTCGAGATGCCGAGGGCCACCTGGACGAGGGCGGCGACGACGAGCAGGTGGACGGCCAGCCGCGCCCGCGGCGTCGGTACCCCGTGGCGCGCACGAAGCCAGAAGGCGACGATCGAGAACAGCGTGACGAGCGCCAGCACCCGATGCACGAACTGCGTGGTCGTCACGTCCTCGAACGGCGCGAGATAGGCCGGGGTCGTGGAGAACAGGTGGCCGGGCACGAGCTCGCCGTCCATCAGCGGAAACGTGTTGTACGCGTAGCCGGCGTCGAGACCGGCGACGAACCCGCCGGAGAGACTGGTGACGAAGACGAGCAGGGTCAGCGCCGCCGCCTGCCGCCAAGGGCCGGGTCCGGCGCGCTCGGGCCGGCGCTGGCGCATCAGGCCGAGGGCCACCCAGACGACGTAGCCGTAGATGACGATGGCGGCGCCAAGATGGGCGGTCAGCCGGTACTGGCTGACGTCCGGCCGGTCGACGAGGCCGCTCTTGACCATGAACCACCCCAGTACGCCCTGCAGCCCGCCGAGCACGAACATGGCGACCAGCTTCACGACCAGCGGTCCCTTGACCCAGCCGTTGACGAGGAACACCGCGAACGGAACCGCGAACGCCACGCCGAGCAGGCGCCCCCACAGCCGGTGGATGTATTCCAACCAGAAGATGCCCTTGAACTCGGCAAGGGTCATTCCGGCGTTCTTGAGTTGGTACTCCGGGTACCTCCGGTACTCGGCGAACACCGCCTGCCACTCGGCCTCGGACAATGGCGGCAGCCAGCCGGTGATCGGCCGCCAGTCGACCATCGACAGGCCCGACTGCGTCAGCCGGGTCAGACCGCCGATCACCACCATGACGAAGACCATGCCGGCGACACAGAGAAGCCAGGTGGCCAGCACCTGGTGCCGGCGCTGCCAGTCGCCCGCGGTTGCCACCGTTGCCAAGACGTCCTCGTTCCCCGTTGCGGCGCGCTCCGAAGCGGCAGTATCGTCATGACCCATCGGTTTGCCAAGGGTGTGTCGGCGGCACGATGTGCGACCGCCGGCCCGATCGAAGCCGCAGAGGAGGAGACCGCCCGCCATGTTCATGTCGGCAGCCGACTACCGGGAGTCGCTTCGGCGCTATCGCCCCAAGGTCTTCGTCAACGGCCATGAGGTCGCCTCGGTCGCCGACGAGCCGCTGCTCGAGGCCGGAATCAACGCCATCGGCGTCACCTATGACTTCGCGCTGCGGCCGGAGCTGCGGACGCTGATGGTGGCGACCCAGCACTCGAGCGGGCGCGAGACCAATCGCCTCCTGCACATCAACCGCGAGGCGCGCGACCTCCTCTACAAGCTCGAAGCGGTGCGCGTCGTCTGCCGCGAGAGTGGCTGTGCCCAGCGCTACCTCGCCCACGACGGCCTCAATTCGATCTTCCAGACCAGCCGTCGCGTCGATGCCGACAGCGGCACCGACTACCACGCGCGTCTCCTCGCCTACATCCATCGGGTCCAGGACGAGGACCTGACCTTGGCCATCGCCATGACCGACGGCAAGGGCGACCGGTCGCTTAGGCCGCACGCCCAGACCAACCCCGACGTCTACGTCCACATCCGCGAGCGCCGACCCGAGGGCCTGGTCATCCGCGGCACCAAGGCCATCGTCACCGGCGCTCCCTACGTGCACGAGCTCCTGGTCATGCCGTGCCGATCGATGCTGAGTGAGGACGCCGACTTCGCCGTCTGCTGCGCCGTTCCCGTCGACGCCGACGGCGTCACCATGGTCGCCCGGCCCGCCGGCCGGCCGGGTTATCGCGGGGCCCGGTTCAGCGCCCGCTACGCCCAGTCGACGGCGGTCGTCCACTTCGACGACGTCGTCGTGCCGTGGGAGCGGGTGTTCCTCGCCGGCGAATGGGGGCACTGCCGCCACCTCGCGACGACCTATGCCAACCACCACCGCCACAGCTGCATCGGCGCACGCGCCGGGTTCGGCGACCTCCTCATCGGCGCCGGCGTCCTGGTCAGCGAAGCCAACGGCGTCGGCCCCGAGAGCACCCCGCACATCCGCGACGCCATGGTCGAGCTGATCAAGATCGTCGAGGGCTTCTTCGCCTGCGGCGTCGCCGCCTCCGTCTACGCGGTGGCGGACCCGGCCGGCAACGTCATGCCCGAACCCGTGTTCGCCAACGTCGGCAAGCTCCTCCTGGCGACGCAGATCTACGACATGCAGCGGCTCGCCCACTACGTCTCCGGTGGCCTCATCGTCGCGCTGCCGGGGCCGGACGAGGACCACAACCCCGCGACCGCGGGCGACATCGCGGCGACGCTGGCCGGGCGCCCGGACATCCCAGCCGCCCACCGCCGCGAGGTCGCCCGTCTGATCGAGGATCTCACCGCGTCGGACACCGCCGGCTGGTACTCGGTGATCAGCCTGCACGGCGGCGGCTCGCC
>CAYQSU010000023.1:39932-44498 GCA_964420325.1 uncultured Rhodospirillaceae bacterium
TCCTCGGCAAGGTCGATTTCAGCAGCCTGTTCATCAATCTCACCGGCGAGGCCTACCCGTCGCTGGCGGCGGCAAAGCAGGCCGGGGCGCCGGTCATCGGCTATGGCGTGCTGATCAACACGATGATCCACTTCGTCATCGTCGCCTTCGCCGTGTTCATCCTGGTCAAGCAGATCAACCGCCTGAAGCGCGCCCCCGAGCCGGCGCCCGCGGCGCCGCCCGAGCCCCCACGCCAGGAGGTCCTGCTCCAGGAGATCCGCGACATCCTGATAAAGAGGGCCTGACCCACGGATCCCGCCCGGCCGTTCGCTCTGGCCGGGCGGCCGGAGCCACTTTGGCGTTCGGGGCCGGCGCCGGCCCGGCCCCGGACTGTCGCCGGATTTGACACCCGGCGGATTCCGTAACCAATTGAAGTTTTTGTGTTTTCGTCCGGCGCCGCGATCCGGGGTGGATTTCCCCTGTCAAACGCCTTTACAATCGTGCCAACGAAACGGCCGCACGACACCTCACTGCCGCGGCTGCTGGCAGGTATGGTGTTGAATCGGCGTGGTTCTGCGCCGCTGGAACGAAAATTGCGAAGAAGACGCCGTAAGCGGCGTTCGCGGTGGGTAGAGAAGGGACATGAGACGGTCGTCGGCTGGTGGCTTCTCTGGCTTCGTGATCGGTGCGCTGATCCTCTGCGCCGGCCCCGTTCACGCCACCATGCCGGTCACCGACCATGGCCGCACCGCCGTCACCCTGCCCGCGGCGAAATCGCAGTGGAAGTCGGGAGAGTTGCGGCGCGACACCGGCGGCCGCCTCGTCCTCGATCGGGACGCGGCGGGCGCACCGGTCGCGGCCCTCCACGCCGACGACTGCGAACCGGAGCCGCGGGCGGCGGTGCTCGAGCGGGCGCCGCAATGGCTCACCTCGCTCGTCGAGTCGCTGGCCCCGAAGTACGATCTCGCGCCGAGGCTGGTGCTGGCAGTGATCGCCGTCGAGTCGAACTTCGACGTCAAGGCGGTGTCCCCGAAGCGCGCGCAGGGTCTGATGCAGCTCATTCCGGAGACCGCGGACCGGTTCGGCGTTCGAAACCCGTTCGATCCTGCCGACAACATCCGCGGCGGCATCCAGTATCTGCGCTGGCTCCTGGAGTACTTCGGCGGCGATCTGTCACTGGCCCTCGCCGGCTACAACGCCGGCGAGAAGGCGGTCGAGAGGCATCAGGGGATCCCGCCCTATGCCGAGACCGTCGCCTATGTGAAGAAGGTGAAGGCGCTGGTTGGATGCGAACGGCCCCGATCCGCGTCGCTGGTGTCGAGCTTCGGCGCCTCCACCGTCGACCACGGCGCCGCCCCGGCCGACGGGGCGTGGCCGCCTGTGCAGAAGCCTTACGATCTGTGGAGCGCCGCCGTCTCCGCCGTCCGCGGCCCGGCGACGACCGACTGCCGTGGCGGTGGCGCCGGGTACGGGCCGAACGGCTTCCAACCGCCGGGCGACATGCCGGCGCCGCACGGGTCCAGGATCTGCCGCTGACCGGGCGGGCGCTGCTCCTCGTCGCCCTGCTCGTCGCCGGCGCGCCGGCGCTGATCGCCTGTGCTTCGTCTCGGCTTCCGGACCCGAGGCTGGACCCGGGTTCCCCCGCCGGCGAGGCCGCCGCCGAAGCGCCCAGCACGCCCGAAGCCGGGACCGGCATCGACCCCGTCGATCGCCCGATCGGCCACCGACGCCATTCGCGGGGCGCCCGGCCGTTCGAGGGCGGCTTCGGCGCGGACGCATCGCCCTCGGCGGTGCCGGGCGGGCGATCCGGGATCGACGGCGATCTCAGGGCCATCCAGGGCCGCCTCGAGACCATCGATCGCGAGCTCTGGACCATCGAGCGGAGCCTCCCGGCCCTGACCGGCATCGACCGCGAGAACGCGCTTCGCGGCGATCCGAGATACACCCGCTTCAGCCTCGAACGCCAAGCGCTGACGGCCCGCCAGCGACGCCTCGAGAGCGAGCTCGACCGTCTCGACGGCCGCCGGCGCATCGGTCCGGCCGCCCCGGTGCCGGCTCTCGGAACCGAGGGCTGAGGGCTTTCGCCTCAACCAGCGGCCGGTCGACGCGGCGTCGCGATCTCGCGGTCAGAACGGGCGCCGGCCGACGTAGTTGCCCTGCGGCTTGTAGTTGCAGACCCAGATCTGGCCGGAGTCGCCGCAGACCGCCATGCCGCATCCGACCTCGCGCGAGTCCCTCCAGACGAGCTGCGTGTAGTGGCCGCAGGTCCGGCCCGCGGGCGCCGTGCACCGGTTCTCGGCGGCAACGAACCACTCCGCTTCCTCTGCCCAGGCGCCGACCACGTCTTCGGCGGTCAGTTTCTGGACCGCGCGAACGTCCTCCGTCCGCACCGCCCCGCTTGCGTCCACATCGCCGGCCCGGCGATAGACGAGGGCGCTCGCCCAAAGGATGTTCTCGCCGTACCACTTCTGCTCGGGATCGTGCTGCATCCGGCAGCCTTCGGCCGCCTGCCTCTCGGCCCTCGCCTGGGCCACGCCCGCCAGCATCTCCGACCAGGCGAGCGGCGGCACGCCGACCGACGCCCGTACCCGGTTGTGAGCCTCGAGCATGCCGTCCCTGGCGAGCACAGGCTTCGGCTCCACGGCCGACGCCCCGGGTCCGGAGAGTGCGAACCATGCCACGGCCAGAGCAACGGTGGGGATCGGTGAACTTGCGATTTCTCTCATCATCATCTTCATGCCATTGTCGGGGGTTGTACACGACAGCGAAGAGGCCGCCATGACCGACTCGCTGCGGGTCGGCCTCCACGCCCGGCGTTCGGTGGTCGTCGACGTTCCGCGCACCACCGATTTCCTCTGCGACGCCTTCCGCGTCTATACCACGCCGGGCATCGTCAACGACATGGAGTTCATGTGCCGCGATCTCCTCCTGCCCCGCCTCGCGCCGGGACAGGACACCGTGGGTGCCCGCGTCGAGATCGATCACGTCGCGCCGGCGCTCCTCGGCGCGACGGTGGACATCTCGGCGGAGATCACCGCCATCGACGGCCGCCGGATCACCTTCGCGTTCACGGCCAGCGACAGGGTCGAGGAGGTCGCCCGGGGCCGTCACGTCCGCTGCATCGTCGACATCGATGCGGTCGCCCGCCGCGTCGCCCGCAAGACCGCGATGCCGGGCGAAGGCGGTGGCGGCGGCGAACGGCCTGGCACCAGGGAGTGATCCCGGGCGGGGGGACGATCCGGCCTTGCGTGCAACCGGCCATTGCGAACGGCCCGCGCCGCCGTCATACTTCCGCGCCTTCGCATGGGTTGCCCGCCGACCATCCCAGAGCCCGTGCGCCGATCCGAACCCGGGATAGCCGCCGATGCTCTCCGAAATCGCCACGATGCTGACGGACTGGAGGGTCAGCCGCGCCGTCAGGGCCTACGCGATCGCCGGGCGCTACCGCCGCATCTACCACCACCACATTCGCAAGACCGCTGGAACCAGCCTGAACTCGGCGTTCTGGGGGCTCGCCGGCCTCGATCTCCGACAGATGGGCCGCCGGCAGCGGGTGGTCCGAGACGGCTACGTGTTCGTCCGCAACGACCCAGGCCTGATCGCCCAGGGCGCCTACTTCTTCGCCAACTCGCACCACCCCGCTCACGCTCTCCGGCTGCCGGAGGACACCTTCACCGTCACCGTTCTGAGGGATCCTCTGGCTCGCGTCCTCTCCCATTACCGCTACCTGATCTGGGCGCGCGACGATCCCGGGGCCGGCGCTCGGGAGCCGTTTCTCTCCGGCCTCCAGGCCGAGATCGGCTGGCTCGGGCGGACGTTCGCCGATTTCCTCGCGCGCATCCCGCGCGAGCATCTGCTGCGCCAGCTCTACACGTTCTCGCCCGGCTTCGACGTCGACGAGGCGGCGGCGGGCGTCCTCGCCTGCGATGCCGTCGGCTTCACCGAAAGCTTCGCGGACGACATCCGGTGCCTGGGCGAGCGCCTCGGCCTGCCGCTCGACGAGCGGCGCGAGCGCGAATTCGTGCAGAGGATCGCTCCCGCGGACGCCGAGCTGGCGGCGGCGCGGGAGATGCTGGCGCCCGAGTACGCCCTCCTCGCACGGGTCCGAGAGGCGACCGGCCGATCGAACGCGCTCGCGGAAGAGGCTCCCCCCCCTGGTCCCTCCGCCGTCTCCCCTTGAAGCGCCTCGCCCCGCTGCAAAGATCTTGCTCATGATCGGTGCCGGCACAGCGCGGGCGGGCGATGCCTGACGGCCGCGGGCGGCGGACGGTCCGGGTGCTGTCGGCGATCGACGCGGTTTCGGCCGACGCCTGGGATGGCTGCGCCGGCGGGACCGACCCCTTCGTTAGCCACGCCTTTCTCCGGGCGCTCGAGGCGTCGGGAAGCGTCGCCGCGGAGACCGGGTGGATGCCCCGGCATCTCGCCGCCTTCGCCGACGACGGCGCATTGGTCGGCTGCGTGCCGCTCTACCTGAAGAGCCATTCCTACGGCGAGTACGTGTTCGACTGGAGCTGGGCCGACGCGTTCGAGCGCGCCGGCGGCCGCTACTACCCGAAGCTTCAGGCGTGCGTGCCGTTCAC
Source organism: uncultured Rhodospirillaceae bacterium (assembly GCA_964420325.1). Taxonomy (GTDB): domain Bacteria; phylum Pseudomonadota; class Alphaproteobacteria; order Rhodospirillales; family Defluviicoccaceae; genus CAYQSU01. The sequence goes on from CAYQSU010000023.1 coordinate 44,492, forward strand.
GCCGGTC
>CAYQSU010000024.1:0-42667 GCA_964420325.1 uncultured Rhodospirillaceae bacterium
AAGGCTACGTCGCTCATGCTTAATTTTGCCTGAAGGCGCGCCCGTCCGCCGGCCATCGCCTTGCCGCCTTGGGCTTCGGCGTGCCGCCCGACCAGAGCGCCGGCAAGTCGGCGGCGTGGCGGACGACCTGGCGATGGCTCCATCCCGCGCGACCGGCGGGAAGGCGCCGGATCAGGCCGGCGAGGACGGGCAGGTCGGCGTCGGTCTCGACCGTGAGGCGGAGCCCGCCGGCGTTGCCGCCCGGCATCGGCAGGTGCGCCCAATGGGCGTCGGCGTCGGGGCGGACATCGGGTGTCATGGCCGGCCGGTCGGCCAGCGCCGAGGCGTCGCCTGCGGCTCGTTCGAGCCACGCCACCGTCAGGGCCTCGCACTCGAGGCCGCGGGGCCAGCCGGGCGCGAAATCGTTGGCGGCGAGGTCCGCGCCGGTCTCGCGAAGGAGGCGCAGCACGGCGGCACAAACCGACGGATCGACGAGCGGCGCGTGGGCGGGGAGCAGGCCGACGATGGCCAGCGACAGCGCCCGCGCCGCCGCAAGCACGTCGGGGACAACGTCCCCGGCCGGCGCGCGGACCGGCTCGGCGCCGGAGGCGGCCGCCTCACCGGCGATCGCATCGCCTGCCCGGCCCTCGGCGACGAGGCAGCCGACGACGGCTGCGCCCTCGACGGCCCGGGCGCGCTCGATCGTGCGGGAGAGCACGCTGCGACCGGCGAGCGGCCGCAGCAGGAGCGCGGGATCGGGGACCATGGGAGAGCACGCCAGGACGATGACGCCCGCGGCGCCGGGCAGCGCCGCCCGGTGCCACCGGTCGATCGCGTTCATCGGCGCTAGGCCAGCTCCCTCAGCATCTTCTGCAGCCGCCCGCCATCGAGCCAGTCGTCGTTGCGGTCGCTGGAAAAGACGAATCCGTCCTTGACCGGCGTGCCGGCGGCGACGTCGGCGAACCGATCGTCGTCGGACCAGAACTTGAACGCCGGCAGGATGACGTAGCGGTCCTTGAGCTCGACGGTGGAACGCGCGTCGTCGCTGGTGATCAGCACCTCGTGCAGCTTCTCGCCGGGGCGGATCCCGACGACGCGGGTGGGAAGGCCGGGAGCGAGGCACGTCGCCAGGTCGAGGATGCGCATGCTCGGGATCTTCGGCACGAAGATCTCGCCGCCGCGGGTGATCTTCAGGCACGACAGCACGAAGTCGACGCCCTGCTGGAGGGTGATCCAGAACCGGGTCATGCGCTCATCGGTTACCGGGACGAACTCGGCGCCCTCGCGGCGGAGCCTCTGGAAGAAGGGAATGACGCTGCCGCGCGAGCCGACGACGTTGCCGTAGCGCACCACCGAGAAGCGGGTGCCGCCCTTGCCGCTGAGGTTGTTGGCGGCGACGAAGATCTTGTCCGAAGCGAGCTTGCTGGCACCGTAGAGGTTGATCGGATTGGCCGCCTTGTCGGTCGACAGCGCGACGACGTTCCTGACGCCGTTGCGGATCGCCGCCTGGACGACGTTCTCGGCACCGAGGACGTTGGTGCGGATGCATTCGGTGGGGTTGTACTCGGCCAGCGGGACCTGCTTGAGCGCGGCCGCGTGGATGACGTAGTCGACATCGCGCATCGCCATCTCCAGCCGCGAGCGATCGCGCACGTCGCCGATGAAGTAGCGGAGGCTCGGATAGCGCGCGCTGCTCAGCTCCTGCTGCATCTCGAACTGCTTGAGCTCGTCGCGGGAGAAGATGATCAGCCGCCTCGGGTCGTAGCGGTCGAGCACGGTGCGGACGAAGCGCTTGCCGAACGATCCCGTGCCGCCGGTGATCAGCACGGACTTCCCGGCAAGATCGATCGCGAGGTCGTAATAGTTGGAGATCGGCAGTGTATAGTAGCGAGGCTCGGAGAACGGCGGCCGGGTCGTCTCGGCTGGCGCGCGGCTGGCAATCACGTCGACGTGGTGGTCATCGGGCATGTTCGGTCTCGCTCGCCTCAAGGACACCGGCGGCGGGGCAGGGCGACGCCCCTTCCGCCGTCACCGCTTGCCGCGAAGCCTAGGCCCGCAGGGTTAAGATTCCGTGTGGAGAGCGGCCGCCCGCGGTTACGCGGCGGCCGCCGTGCCGGTGTTTTGGCCGTCGACGGGATCGCGCAGCACGTAGCCGCGACCCCAGACGGTCTCGATGTAGTTGTCGCCGCCGGTCGCCGCCATCAGCTTCTTGCGCAGCTTGCAGATGAAGACATCGACGATCTTGAGCTCCGGCTCGTCGATGCCGCCGTAAAGATGGTTGAGGAACATCTCCTTGGTCAGCGTCGTCCCCTTGCGCAGCGAGAGCAGCTCCAGCATGCCGTACTCCTTGCCCGTCAGGTGCACGGGCGAGCCGTCGACCTCCACCGAGCGCGCCGCCACGTTGACCGTCAGCCGGCCGGTCTTGATCAGCGACTCGGCGTGGCCCTTGGAGCGGCGAACGATGGCGTGGATGCGGGCGATCAGCTCCGCCTTGTTGAACGGCTTGGTCAGGTAGTCGTCGGCGCCGTCGCCGAGGCCCTTGACCTTGCTTTCCGGCTGGCTGAGGCCGGACAGGATCAACACCGGGGTCTCGACGCGGGCCCGCCGCAACTTGCGCAGGACCTCGAGACCGTCCATGTCCGGCAGCATGAGATCGAGCAGGATGATGTCGTAGTCGTAGAGCTTGCCGATCTCGAAGCCGTCTTCGCCGAGGTCCGTCGAGTCGACGACCATGTTTTCCGACTTCAGCATCAGCTCCACGGCCTGGGTCGTGGTCGGGTCGTCTTCCACCAAGAGGACGCGCATCGTCGCAACCTTTCATTGTGCTCAATGATCGTTAACCTTGATACGTGTATACACGCCCCCCAGGTGGGTTGCAAGCGAAGATTGTTAATGTCTGAAAAATACATCTAATGCGAGCGCATCGCTTCCCTCAGGCCTCGTCGGCTCTCCGGCTCGGCGCCTGGCTTCGTCGCACGCCGCCCGAAAGGACCGGCATCACGGCGAGAGTGCACCGAAGAGACATCGCCCACAAGGCTTCCGGCGCGCCGTCCTGCGCGCGCCCGCCGAGGAGCCCATGACCAGCGCGCCGGTCGAGGCCCTGGTCCGCGAGCTCGGGCACATCCCCGAGGTGACGGTGTTCGGGCGCGTCACCGGCGTTGTCGGCCTGGTCGTCGAGGCGGAGGGGCTCGAAGGCTCGCTCTCCGTCGGCGACCACTGCCGTATCGTCGGACGCGGCGATCGGGAGATCTCGGCCGAGGTCCTCGGCTTCCGCGACGGTCGCGCCCTGATGATGCCGTTCGGGACCTTGGACGGCATCGGTCCCGGGTGTCGGGCCGAGGCGTTGACCGCGGGCCCGGTCATCCATCCGCATCCGGACTGGCTCGGCCGAGCCATCAACGCCTTCGGCCAGCCGATCGACGGCAGGGGTCCGCTGCCGCTCGGCCCCCATCCCTACCCGGTCCGGGGTTCGCCGCCGCCGCCGCACCGACGCGGACGCGTCAGCGGCAAGATCGATCTCGGAATCCGCGCGCTGAACGCGTTTCTCACCTGCTGCAAGGGCCAGCGCATGGGCGTTTTCTCGGGATCCGGCATCGGCAAGTCGACGATCCTGTCGATGATGGCCCGGAACACCGAGGCGGAGGTCAGCGTCGTCGGCCTGGTCGGCGAGCGCGGACGGGAAGCCCGGGAGTTCATCGAGGACGACCTCGGGCCGGAGGGGATGGCGCGAAGCGTCGTCGTCGTCGCCGCCTCGGACGAGCCGCCGCTGGTGCGCCGCCAAGCCGCCTACACCATGATGGCCATCGCCGAGTTCTTTCGCGACTGCGGCCGGGACGTCCTCTGCCTGATGGACAGCGTCACCCGGTTCGCCATGGCGCAACGGGAGATCGGGCTCTCGGCGGGGGAGCCTCCGACGACCAAGGGCTACACGCCTTCGGTGTTCGCGGAGCTGCCGCGCCTCTTGGAGCGGGCGGGGCCCGGCGCCGAGGGCCGGGGGAGCATCACCGGCCTGTTCGCCGTGCTGGTCGAGGGCGACGACCACAACGAGCCGATCGCCGATGCGGTGCGCAGCATTCTCGACGGCCACATCGTTCTCGACCGCAGCATCGCCGAACGCGGACGCTACCCGGCCATCAACGTCCTGAGAAGCGTGTCGCGGACGCTGCCGGCCTGCAACACCGAGGGCGAGAACGCCATCATCGATCGCGCCCGCCGCCTGATCGCCACCTACGAGGACATGGCCGAGCTCATCCGCCTTGGCGCCTACCGCCGGGGAAGCGATCCCCAGGTCGACGAGGCGATTCGCCACTATCCGGCCATTGAAGCCTTCCTCCGCCAGCGGAAAGATGAGAAAACCGATCTCGCCTCCGTCTATCCGATGCTGGAGGCCATCCTCAACGCGGCCGACGGCGGACCGGCGACCGGCGGGCGATCGGATGACACGCGTGCCAGGACTGGCCCATGACCCAGGAACTGAGACCGCTGATCCGCCTCGCCAAGATGGCCGTCGATGAGCGGCAGCGAGGGCTTGCCGGCGTCATCCGCCGCATCGCCGACCTGGAGGCTCGCAGGCGGGAGCTGGCTCTCGCCCTCGATCGCGAGCAGCGGGTCGCTCGCGACGCGGACGCGGTCGTCCATGCCGCCTACGCTGGCTATGCCGTGAGGGCCGTCGAGCAGGACCGCCAGCTCGCCAGCGCCCTCGCCAACGCGGAGGCGGAGGTCCGGCCGGCCCAGGATGCCGTGCACGCCGCCCACCGGGAGCTTCGCAAGCTGGAGCTGGCGCAGCAGCGGCGCGACCGCCGCCGTGCCGAGGCGGAGGCTCGTCGCGAGCAGGCGATCCTCGACGAGATCGGCGCCCAGCGTCATCGGCGGGACGGCTCACCTCATGGCGTCGGACGCTGAGGTCCCCAACCGCGGCGCCGGCGCCCTCAGGCGGCCGGCCGAGAGGGCGCTGCGCTCGCTGACCGGCGGCGCGCTGCCCCCTTTGATCGTCGCCGCCTCGCTGCTGATGGCCGTGTTCGGCACCCTGGCGGCGACGTTCGGCGCCGCCGACGAGGCTTCGGTTCTCGACGAGCTCGACGTCGATTACCAGACCTTCGTCAATGATTACCGCGTCGTCTACGAGCAGTCGCTGCAGGAGTCCGACGATGCCGCGCAGGCGTTCTTCAACGACGATGGTTCCGGCTACGTCACCGGCAACGCACCCCAGGCGATGGCCCTCTACAGACAGTCGATCACCCGGATCGAGGAGCTGCAAGCCCGCTATGCCCCGCTGCACCAGCGGATCCCGCTCCTGTTCGTGCAGATGGAGCACGTTCTGGTGAAGGATCTCAGCGGCATGGCCGCGGTCCTCACGGCCACGGCCAACCGGCGAAGTGCGCGCGAGCTTCGCGAACGCGTCGTCGTCGTGGCCGCGGAGAACCGGAAGCGCATCGCCCTCGCGTTCGAGAACAGAACCTTTCCCGACCTTCACGACATCTACCGCGAGCTCGACGAGCAGTTCGCCTTCGCCCTCGCCGAATCGCACGTGTGGCTGGGAATGGACGCGGCCGAGCGCGGCGACCTCGACACGGCTCGCGTCCACTACCACACCGCCCTCGAGCTCGCCAAGGACGACACCGAGAGAACGGCGATCCAGGCACTGGTGGAAAGCCTGCCTTAGCGTCCCGAGAGGGAGCGCCGCGTCGACCCGCTCAGACGACGAGCCCGATGCCTGCGGACCGGGACCCCTCGTCGGCGGGTCCGGCGAAGCTCTCGGGCTTCGTCTGAAAACCGACACTGCCGAACAGCCCGGCTTGATCGCCGAGCCGCCGAAACAGCGTCCGGATGTCCTCCCGCATCTGCGGCAAGAGGGCGTGCTCGGTGCGCACGATCAGGTCGAGCCGCCTGCCTTGCTGGCGAAACAGCCCGTCGAGCTGGGTCCGACCCAGTCGGCTCAGCCGAAAATCGAGGACGAACCGCGCACCTTCGGGCGAACCGTGGCTCGTCCCCTCCCGCCGCCTCCGGTCATTTCGGACCATCAGACGAAGCCGCTCCACGCCCTCACCCGTCGCCAGCGGCACCTCCACGATGCGCCACGGATCGCCGCGCCCGTCCTCGGCGACACGGGCGAGGCCGCGGAACTCCTCGCCGAGCCTGGACGCCGTCCCGGGGTGCGTCCGCCCGAGCACGGCGAAGGCGGACGGGCCGAGCCAACTCGCGACGTCCCCGGCGCGAAGCGCGGCCAGGAAGAACACGACTGATGCCGCGAACCGCGGCCCGGGTTGAGGGAGGACCTGTTCGACCACCTGCCGGGCGGTTCGGGGCTCGATCCCCGCCAGCGCCCGCAGCGCCTCCCCCAGGGCCGGGAACGGTGGCCCGCCGCCGACCGCCGGGGACCCGCCCGGAATCGCCGCCGCCGACCGCGAGGACGCCCCGGCGGCGACGAGATCAACGATCTCCACGGTGACCGCGGTGCCAGCGGGAACCGCCGCCGACGTCGCCAGAACGAGGGGCCCCGCCGGCGTCGCCAGCACCGGCCGGCCCGCGGCCCGGGCCGAGGCGATGACGCCATGAAGCGTGGTGCCGACAGCGAGCGAGGCCTGCGCCGCCTCCGGCGCCGGCCATCCCGGGGCGACGGCCGCCGCGCCGACGCCGACGATGCGGACGGCGACCGGCAGCCCGGGGTTCGCCGTGCCATAGCCGGTGCCGCCGAGACCGCCTTGCGCCGGCAGGGCCCGTGCGCCGGCCGGCGACCCTGCCGCCGGCACCGGTGCCGATCTCGGCAGCCATGCGCTCAATACCGCGCCGCCGACCAGCGCTTCGCCCCGCGCAGCCGGCGCCGACGCCGCAGCAGCGGACGGAGAACCCGGCGAAGGCGCCGCAGCGGCGGCCCCGTCGGCGCGACCGGTGACGGCGATGCCCAGCAGCAGCCGCGGCGTCCGCGTCTGGACGATCAGGTCGATCGTCGTCCCCCGGGCGATCGTCGCCGGTGCCCTGGCGACGACGAGCCCGAGCTCGGTCCTGAGCGTGACCTCTCCGTTGGGTCTGCTGTCGACGACGACCCCGGTCAGCCGGCCGCCCGCCGGAAGACGCAGCAACTCCGGCGCCGGCGCCGGCACGACCAGTGTCGCCGGCGGCGCTGCAGCCGCGAGCGCCGACAGCCACGGCGACGCCGGCGGAACCGCCACCACGGGACGCGTGCCCTGCCGTCAGCCGACGTCCTCGGCGCGCGTCGGCTCGGCCCCGGCGTCGGAGAGCGTCCTGGCGATGGCCTCGACGTCGGCTGCGGCGTCCGAGGTCGGGAACCGGCTGAGAATCGGAGCCTGGCTGCGGATGGCATCGCGCACCCGGGGGTCGCGCCGGACGACGCCGAGCAGCGGCAGCGAGATCCTGAGAAAGCCCTCGCACGCCCGGTTCAGCGTGGCGTGGGTGCGGTCGCCTTCGCGTCGCGATGCGGCCATGTTGACGACGATGCCAAGGTCCGGCGGCGCCACCTCGCCGTGGGTCACCTTGACGAACGCATAGGCGTCGGTCAGCGAGGTCGGCTCGTCGGTGGTGACGACGATGCAGGAACCGGCCTGGCGGATGATCTCGCGGACGGTGCGGTCGACGCCGGCGCCGAGATCGATGACCACCCAGTCGTAGGACTGCGCCAGTGCCGCGAGCCCGTCGAACAGCATGCTGAGCCGGCTCGGTGCCAGCGAGGCGAGCTGACCCGAGCCCGATCGGCCGGCGATGATGTCGAACCCGCCTTCGTCGAAACGGAGGACGGCGTGATCGAGGGAGAAGCGTCCGGCGAGCACCCCGCCGAGGTCGCGCTTCGGCATCAGGCCGAGCTGGATGTCGACGTTGGCAAGCCCGAGGTCGCCGTCGAAAAGGAGGGCATTGCCGCCGGCGCGCGCCAAGGCGTGGACGAGGGTGACGGCAAACCAGGTCTTGCCGACCCCGCCCTTTCCCGATGCAACGGCGATGATGTTCCGGCTTCGAGCGAGGGACCTCGGCCGTTGCGGCAGAAATGGCATGACGGTCATCCGGCTGCCTCTATGTAAGCGGGTTGCTCGTTTGCGTCGGCGGCGTCGGGGAGCACGAGACGTGCCAGCGACACCGGATTGATCGGGGCAAGGTCGCCGGCCACCCGGCCGCCGACGCCGACCTCGGAAAACGCCAGGCGACTGGCATGGGCGGCGGCCAGGAGGCCGCCAAGCCGCCGCGCCAGGTCGACGCGCGTCGCCAACAGCCTTCGCGCGCCGAGCGCCGCGAACGCCCGGGCGGTGTCCGTCGCGTCGACGACGTCGCAGCCGGCGGCCAGCACCAGCACCGGATCGGCGGCCGCGCGCTGGATGAAGGCGCCGAGCTGGGCGAGTTCCCCCTCGTCGAAGGGGTTGATCCCGAAGCTGTCGATGTAGACCGGTCCATCCGGATTTTCGAGGGCTGCGGCGAGCGTCTCGGGAGCGTCGGCCGTGACCAGCTCGATGCCGAGAATGCGCGTGAAGGCCTCGAGCTGTTCGACGCCGCCGGCCCGCCGGGTGTCGATGGTGGCGACCGAGACCTTGCGTCCCAGGCGGCGTTGCCGGGTGGCCAGCTTGGCGACCGACAGCGTCTTGCCCGCCCCCGGCGGCCCCACCATCATCAGCGGCCGCGAGCGGACCTGGTCCGCGAACGGCGAGAAGCCGAACTCGGCGTCGAAGGCCCCGGCGAGGGCCATCAGCGGGCCGTCGGCGGCGAACGCCGCCGCCACCTTGGCCAGCCTCTCGGCGAGCGGCGGCGGCGTGCCATGGTGAACCAGTGCCTGACGGACCTCCTCGCTCGCCTCGCCGGCGTCGAGGTCGTCGGCGATCCGGTCGTCCGGGAGCGCCGGCTCGGCATCCGGCCATTCGATCGCCGCGGTCACGAGCACTCCGCTTCCGTCCTCGAGCGACACGGTCGAGAGGATGACCGCATCCTCCCCCATCCGGGCGCGGACCTCCGCCATCGCCTCGGTCATCGTCGCCGCCGTGAAGGTCTTCGGACGCATCTCTCGCGGCTCCTCCGGCTAGATCTGTCCCACCGTCTTGATGCGCGCCTTGGCGAAGATCTCGCCCTGCGACATCACCACGGTTGCCGGGCGAATGCGCTCGACGATGGAGCGCACGTACGGACGGATCAGGGGACTGGTCAGCAGCACCGGGTTCTCGTCCCTGAGCGCATGCCGGTCGCAGGCGGTGCGCACGGCGCCGATGAACTCCTGCAGCGTGCTCGGCGGCATCGAGAGCTGGCGCTCCTCGCCGCTGCCGGTCAGCGCCTCCGCGAACGCCTGCTCCCAGGCCGGACCGAGCACGAGCAGCGGGATGTAGCCTTGCTCGCCGGTGTTCATGGCGCTGATCTGGCGGGCAAGGCGGCTGCGGACGTGCTCGGTGATGGTCAGCACGTTGCGGCTGTGACCGCAGGCTTCCGCGATCCCCTCGAGAATGGTGGCGAGATCGCGGATGGAGATCCGCTCGGCGAGCAGGTTCTGCAGCACGCGCTGGACGCCGCCGGCGGTGATCCGGTTGGGGATCAGGTCGGCGATCAGCTTCTGGTGATCCTTCCCCATCTCGTCGAGCAGCTTCTGGGTCTCGGCGAAGGACAGGAGCTCGGCGAGGTTGTCCTTGACGAGCTCCGTCAGGTGGGTGGTGATCACCGTCGCCGCGTCGACCACGGTGTAGCCGCGGAACAGCGCCTCCTCGCGATGCTGGATGTCGACCCACACGGCAGGAAGCCCGAAGGTGGGCTCCTTGGTCTTCTCCCCGGGGACGGTGATGTCCTCGCCGCGGGGGTCCATGACCAGGAGCATGTTCGGCCTGAGCTCGCCGCGCCCGGCCTCGATCTCCTTGATGCGGATGACGTAGCCGTTCGCCGGCAGCTGCATGTTGTCCTGGATGCGGACGCTCGGCATGACGAAACCGATCTCCGCGGCCAGCTGTCGCCTGAGCGCCCGGATCTGCTCGGTGAGATGGTGATCCTGGCCGCTGCCGCTGACGAGCTGCAGCAGCGCGTACCCGAGCTCCAGGCGGATCTGGTCCATGTGCAGGGCCGTGGCGATCGGCTCTTCGGGCGCGGGCACTGCCTCGACCTCCGCCTTCGCCTTGCTCTCGGCCTCCTCCGTCTGGCGCCTGTGCCCCTGATGCACCGACCAGGCGAGGCCGCCGGTGATCGCCGACAAGAGCAGGAACGGCAGCATCGGAATGCCCGGCAGGGCGGCCAGCGCCGCGAGCAGAAACGACGACAGGCCGAGCGCCTTCGGATGGGCGCCCAACTGGCGGAACAGCGCCTTGTCCGCCGTCTCGGCGACGCTCGCCTTGGTCACCACCATGCCCGCGGCCGTGGAGACGATCAGCGCCGGGATCTGCGTCACCAGGCCGTCGCCGACGGTGAGGCGGATGTAGGTGTCGGCCGCCACCGAGAACGACAGGTCTTGCTGGACGACGCCGATGATCATGCCGGCGACGACGTTGATGAAGGTGATCAGGAGCCCGGCGACGGCATCGCCGCGGACGAACTTCGCCGCACCGTCCATCGCGCCGTAGAAGCTGCTTTCGTCCTCGAGCGACCTGCGCCGCGCCCGGGCCTCGTCCTCGTTGATGAGCCCGGCCGAGAGATCGGCATCGATGGCCATCTGCTTGCCCGGCATCGCATCCAGGGTGAAGCGCGCCGCGACCTCGGCAATGCGCCCCGAGCCCTTGGTGATGACCACGAAATTGACGATCACCAGGATCGCAAAGACGATGATGCCGATGACGAAGTTGCTGCCCATCACGAAGCCGCCGAAGGCCTGGATGACCTGACCGGCGGCGGCGGGTCCTTCGTGGCCGTTCGCCAGGATCAGCCGCGTCGACGCCAGGTTGAGCGCCAGACGGACCATCGTGGCGAGCAGCAGCACCGTCGGGAAGGCGTTGAATTCCAGCGGCTTCTCGACGAACAGCGCGGTCATCAGCACGAGCACGGCGAAGGTGATCGAGAACGCCAGCGAGACGTCCAGAAGCCACCGCGGCATCGGCAGGATCAGCACCACCAGGATCGAGATGACGCCAAGCGCGAGCCCGATGTCGCCGCGCTTGAGGATGCCGAGCAGCCTCTGGCGCAGATCCGACGCCAGATCGGCCGGCGATATCGGGCGGGATGTTCCGTCAGCCATCGCCGGGCCTCAGCGGGCGGGCGCCCGCTCCTCCTTGGGCGCCGTCCCGTTCGCTTCGCCCGGCATCGGCACCGCAATCCCTTCCCCCTTGTACTGCCGGAGCTTGTTGCGCAGGGTGCGGATCGAGATGCCGAGGATGGTCGCGGCATGGGTGCGGTTGCCGAGGCAATGATGCAGGGTGTCGATGATCAGCTCGCGTTCGACGTCGGCGACCGTCCGCCCGACGAGGCCGGCCTCGCCGTCGCCGGCGGCCGCAGCACGAACGTCCCCGTCGCGGCCGAAGCTCCTGCCGCCCAGGCTGATCGCCTCCGGTCCGATCCGCGCCCCGTCCGCCATCAGGACGGCGCGATGCATCGTGTTTTCGAGCTCGCGGACGTTGCCGGGCCAGTCATGGTCGAGCAGCAGGCGGTGGGCCTCGGCGGTCAGCTCCGCGGCGGGCAGACCGTTGGCCTTGGCGTATTTGCGGGTGAAATGCTCCGCCAGCACGCCGATGTCCTGGGGCCGGTCCTTGAGCGCCGGGATCTGCAGAGCCACGACGTTCAGGCGAAAGAACAGATCGGCCCTGAACAGGCCGTCGGCGACGCAGATCTCCAGATCACGGTTGGTCGTCGCCAGAATGCGCACATCCACCTTCACCGGCTGCGAGCCGCCGACGCGATCGATCTCGCGCTCCTGAATCGCCCGCAGGAGCTTGGCCTGCAGCCGGATGTCCATCTCGCTGATCTCGTCCAGGAGCAGGGTGCCGCCGTTGGCCTCCTCGAACCGTCCGATCCGGCGCGCGACGGCGCCGGTGAACGCGCCCTTCTCATGGCCGAACAGCTCCGACTCGAGCAGCGCCTCCGGAATCGCCGCGCAATTGACCGCGACGAAGCGCCGGTCCGCGCGCCGGCTCTTGGCATGCAGGTAGCGGGCCATCACCTCCTTGCCGGTGCCGGACGCGCCCGCGATCAGCACGCTCGCATCGCTCGGCGCGATCCGGTCGGCAAGGGCCAGCAGCTCGCGCATCAAGGGATCCCTGGAAACGAAGGCATCGCTTTCCTCGCTCACCGCTGCGAGCACGGCGGCGATCAGCTCGGGGTTGGGCGGCAGCGGCAGGTACTCCTTGGCTCCGGCCTTGATGGCGGCGACCGCCGCCCGCGTGTCGTTGCCGATGCCGCAGGCGACGACCGGAATGGCGATGCGCTCCGAGGCGAGGCTGCGCATCAGCGCGCCGACGTCGAGCTTGACGTCGATCAGCACCAGGTCCGCGCCCTGCCCCGAGCGCAGGACCTCGAGACCCGACGCCAGATCGTCGGCCTGCAGCACCTTGGCGCCGCGATCGAGGGCGATCCGGCTGGCGGTGCCGATGTGTCCGTCGAGAACGCCGATGATCAGAAGCCGCATGCCCGTTCCTTTCCTGGCGTCTCAGTCGAAGTACTGCACGCGCCGCGCGGGCGGCAGCACGCTGTTGATCAGCAGTTCCAGCCGACGCGGGTTCTCCTGGCGGCTGATCGAGACGGCGGCGAGCAGATAGATCTGGTGCACCAGAGTCTCCTCGGCGGCGTTGCGGTCGAGCTTGGCGGCCAGTGGCGAAAACACCAGGTTGGCGAGGATCGCGCCGTACAGGGTGGTGATCAGGGCCACGGCCATGCTCGGCCCGATGCTCGACGGGTCGTCGAGATTGGCGAGCATCTGCACGAGGCCGATCAGGGTGCCGATCAGGCCCATCGCCGGGGCATACTCGGCGGCCTTGCGCAGCACGTCCGCACCCGCGGCATGGCGGGCCGCAGTCGCCTGGAGGTCCTGGGTCATGATCGCCTCGACCGCCGTTCCCGACATGCCGTCGACCGCGAGCGAAACGCCTTTGTGGAGAAACGGATGGCGGGCGAGCTCCGGCAGGCTCCGTTGCAGGCGGAGGACGCCGAAGCGGCGCGCGGTGTCGGCGAGCTCGAGGACGTGCAGGGCGGCGTCGCGGGAATCGCGCACGCTCAGGAACACCGCCTGCGAAGCAAGGCGCAGGCTCGCCACCACGTCGGCGAGCGAGAAGCAGATGGTGACCGCCGAGAACGTGCCGCCGAGGACGATCAGCAGCGAGGGCCCGTTGACGAACGCTCGCGGGCTGCCGCCGACGACGATGGCGATCGCGATCAGGCCGAGACCGCACGCGAGGCCGACCACCGTCGCCAGGTCGACGGCCGGCCGCGGGCTCGCCTCGCCGCCGTCGGCGGCCGCCGGAGCGATCGTCTTGGCGTCGGCCATCGCGCCGTCCTCAGCCCCGCTCGCCCTTGACGATCTCGGTCATCGTGACGCCCAGCCGGTCCTCGACGACCACGACCTCGCCGCGGGCGACCAGCCGGTTGTTGACGTAGATGTCGATCGCTTCGCCGACCTTGCGGTCGAGCTCGACGACGGCGCCGCGGCCGAGCTTGAGCAGCTGGTTGACCTCCATCGTCGCCTTGCCGAGGACCGCGGCCACCTGCACGGGAATGTCGTAGACGGCCTCCAGGTCCTGGGCGCTGCGCGGACTGTCGGGAACGTCGGGATTGATCCTGGCCGCGAGCTCGCTCTCCGCCTTCGGCGCACCCCGGTCCTGCGGTCCGTCCCCGGAGCCGTCATCCAGCTCCTCGAGGTTCAGGTTTTTGTCTTCGGCCATCGCTGTCTCCCAGGTCTCTCGGCGGGAATGCCTTCGGTCTAAGCTTCGCTGTCGACGGACGCCGGCATCGGCTCGCGCCGGCGCTCGACGATGACGCCGGGGTCATTCGGCGCGTTCGGGGCTCCGTCGGCCGCCGGCGTCTCGCCGAGACGCTGGCCGACGGCCTCGTCGATCAGCCGCCACAGCCGCTCGCTATCGCGGACGGCGCCGCCTCCGTCCCAGACGACGCGGCAGTCGCCGGGGGCGATCGATGCGTCTCCGGTCACCACCAGGGCACCCGCGAAACCATGCCGGTCGGCGATCGTGCCGAGCCGCCCGGCCACCAGGTCGCAGAGGTCCTCGTTCACCTGCACGGCGAGCTTGGAATCCGCGCGCAGGCGCGCCATCACCGTCGCCACCACCCGCTCGATCTCGGCGAGCGCCGTCGTTCGTGCCAGACCGGGCCAGAGCTTGCGCACCACCGCAAGTGCGACGGCGGCCGCGTCCCGGGCCTTGGCGTCCTCGTCGGCGGCCCGGTCCCTTGCCAGCTCTTCCAGGCGTCTGACGATCGCCTCCAGGGCGTCCGCCGTCCGCGCCGCGATCACCGCGGCCGCCTCGGCGGCGGCCGCCGCGCGACCTTCGGTGTGTCCCTCGGCGCGGGCACGGTCGACGTCCTCTTCGCTGAACTGCGGCTGAACCGGTTCGTCTTGATGCCCCTCGGCACCCGTCGCATCCGCCGCGCACTCGGGCTCGAGGAGCGTCGGCGGTTCGGCCAGCTCGATCGGATCGAAGCTGCGTTCAAACAGGAACCTGGCGACCGGCGACATCGGCGGACCCTCTAGTAGACCAATTCGTCCTTGTCGCCGCCGCCGGCGATGATGATCTCTCCGGTCTCGGCCAGAGCCTTCGCCGTGGCGATGATCGCGGCCTGCGCCTCGTCGACCTCGCGCAGGCGCACCGGACCGAGAGCCTCCATGTCCTCCTTCATCATCTTGCCGGCACGCTCGGACATGTTCTTGAAGAACAGCGTCTTCACCGCTTCGGACGCCCCCTTCAGCGCGAGCGCCAGCTGGTCCTTCTCGATCCGCCGCAGGAGCTGTTGGACCGCGTTGGCGTCGAGCCGCACCAGATCCTCGAAGGTGAACATCAGCTGCTTGATGCGTTCGGCGGAGTCGCGGTTGCGCTCTTCCAGCGCCGTCATGAACCGGTTCTCGGCGCTGCGGTCGAAGCTGTTGAAGATCTCCGCCATCATCTCGTGGGCGTCGCGGCGTGCCGTGCGGGCGAGATTGGTCATGAACTCCGTCCTCAGCGTCCGCTCGACATGGTCGACGATGTCCTTCTGCACCGGCTCCATGCGCAGCATGCGCATGATCACTTCCATGGCGAAGTTCTCGGGCAGGATCGACAGCACCCGTGCGGCGTGGTCGGGCTTGATCTTCGACAGCACCACCGCCACCGTCTGCGGGTACTCGTTCTTGAGGTAGTTGGCGAGCACCGACTCGTTGACGTTGCCGAGCTTGTCCCACATCGTCCGGCCGGCCGGTCCGCGGATCTCGTCCATGATCTGGGTGACCCGGTCGCCCTCCATGAACTTCGTCAGCAGCCGTTCGGTGCTCTCGTAGGAGCCGACCAGCGAGCCGGCCGACGACAGCTGATCGGCGAACTCGACGAACAGCCGCTCGACGACGGCGGCGTTGACGGTGCCGAGATTGGCCATGTTCTGCGACAGCTCGCGGATCTCCTCGTCGTCCATGCGCTCGAACAGCTTGCCCGTCTGCTCGGTGCTGATCGCCAGCATGAAGATCGCCGCCTTCTGTGGCCCCGTGAGCTGGCGATAGTCGTCGTTCACCCGCGCCATCGTTCGATCCTCTCAGCCTTCGTCGTGCAGCCACGTGCGGATGATGGCCAGCGCCTCGTCGGGATGCTTGTCGATGATCTCGCCGACCTTCTTCACCGCCGAGGCGCGGACGCGGCCCTCGACGCGCTCGAGGTCGATCATCTCCTCGAGCTCGCCGTCGCCGGGCGCGGCGTCGCCGATCGCCGGCAGACCGGACGAGGACGGCCCGGCGATGGCGGGCGTCGCCCCCTGCCCGCCGAACAGCTCTCCGGCCGGCCCGGTGGCCGGCACCGGCATCGCCTCGAGGGCGCGCGTGAGCAGCGGCCGCACGACGAGGAGGATGACGAGGAGCGCGAAGACGATCAGCACCAGGTATTGCGCGAGCTGGAGGAGATCGTTCTTGGTCAGCCCGAAGAACAGCTCCAGCGGCTCCTGCTCGCCCAAAGCGGGCTCGGCGAAGCGCATGTTGATGACCTCGACGGTATCGCCGCGCTCGGCGTTGAAGCCGATCGCGCCGCGGACCAGGGTCGCCAGCAGGTTCAGCTCCTCCTGGGACCGCGGCCGATAGGTCAGCGCCCCGTCGTCGCCGGGTCCGTAGGTCCCGTCGATGAGCACGGCCACCGACAGACGTCTGACGATGCCGGCCTCGCGGACGTGGTTGATCACCTTCTTGGAGATCTCGTAGTTGACGGTCTCCTCGGTGCGGTTCTCGCTGGCCTCGGCGTTCTCGCCGTCGGCGGTGGCGAGCTGAGCGTCGGGGAGGTTGGTGGCGACGCTGACCGGCGGGTTGACGGCGCCCTCCTTGCTCGATGCCCGCTCCTCGATGCTCTGCGTCGACCTAACCACCTGGCCATCCGGATCGAAGATCTCCTCCGAGGTGTTGATGCGGTCGAAGTCCATGTCGGCGTAGACCTCGGCACGCGCCTTGCCGGGACCGACGGTTCGCTCGAGCAGCCCTTCGACGGTCCGCGCCAGCCGGCTCTCGAAGCCAAGCCGGTGCTGTTCCGCCTTCTGGTTGAGGGCCGTGCCGGCGTCCACGTCCTCGAAGCCGCCGGCCAGCAGCGTCCCCTTGTCGTCGACGACGGAGATCCGGGCCGGCGTCAGTCCCGGCACCGCCGACGCCACCAGATGCCTGATCGCCAGCACCTGGGCCTGGCCCAGGCGACTGCTGCCGCGCATCTGCAGCACCACCGACGCGCTGGGTTCCTCGCGCTGGCGACTGAACAGCTCCCGCTTCGGCAGCACCAGATGCACCCGCGACCACTGGACGCCGTCGATGGAGCGAATGGTCCGTGCCAGCTCGCCCTCCAGCGCGCGGACCAGATTGACGTTCTGCATGAAATTGGTGGTGCCGAACGACTCGGTGCTGTCGAACAGCTCGTAGCCCACGGAGCCGCCGGACGGCAGCCCTTCGTCGGCGAGCTTGAGCCGCGTCCGCGGCACGCGGTCGGCCGGCACGCGAACGGATCGCCCGCCGTCGTGGAGCTCGTAAGGGGTGCCGTCGGCTTCCAGCTTCTGGACGATGGCGGCGGAGTCCGCCATGTCGAGATCGCCGTAGAGGAGCGCGTACTCCGGCTGGGCCAGCCGCGACAAAACCCAGATGAAGACGCCGACGAGCGCCGCCGTGGCCCCGGCCATGATCGCGAGCCGCGGAGCACCGAGATTGCGCACGACGTGCAAGACTGCGTCCATGTCGATCCCTCGGCTGGCAGCGTTGGCGAGCAACGCGCGCTCTCGACCGGGACCCTAAGGTCGGCAGCGTGAACAACTGGTTAAGCCAGGAAATAATTGCCGCCCCGTTTGGGGAGGCGGCGAGCCGCGAGCGGGCTCAGGGCTCGCGCACGGTGCGCGCCCTGAGACCGGCCGTGCCGTACCGCTCCAGCTTGCGTTGCCAGGACAGGAACTCCTCGACCGAGAGCGCATAGCGCTTGCAGGCGTCGTCGAGGGTGATCAGCCCCATGCGTACGGCGGCGACCACCTCCGCCTTGCGGCGCACGACCCAGCGCACGGTGTCCGCCGGCGGCAGGTCGGAGACCGTGAGCCTGCGGCCTGCACGGCCGGCGTCGGCGCTCGCGGTCTCGAGGGATGGTCGGCTCGCGGTCGAAGGTCGTTCGGCTGGCTGCATCGCCGTCCCGGCGTCCTTTCCTCGATGATTTGCTTGACCGGGAGCATAGCCAAGGCGCCTTAAGAAAGCCTAAGCGGCGCCGAGCCGGCGTCTGGTGCTTTCGATCGGCGGCGCACTCGTCTAAGCTGGACGTCCTCGCCAACCATTTGCGGATCAGCACCGTGCCGAAGATCATCACCTGGGTGCTCATCGCCGACGGCTCGCGCGCCCGACTGTTCGTCAACGAAGGCGTCGGCAAGGGCCTGAAACCGGCCCTCAATCAAGAGTTCATCGGAACCAACCTGCCCGGGCGCGAGATCTCCAGCGACCGGCCGGGCCGGTCGTTCGACAGCGCCGGTGTCGGCAGGCACGCGATGGAGCCGCCGACGGATCCCCGCCGCTACGAGGCGCAGGCCTTCAGCCGGGGGATCGCGGAGATTCTCGAGGCTGCGCGCAAGCAGGGCAGCTTCGACCGTCTTGTCGTGGTCGCCCCGCCCAAGGCCTTGGGCGACCTTCGGGCGGAGTTCTCCGGCAAGCTGCGCGATCTGGTCACGGCGGAGCTGAACAAGGACCTGACCAAGATCCCGGTCCACGAGCTCGCAGACCATCTCGGCGAAGTCATGGCGCCCTGAGGGGCAACGGGATCGACGATCGGCGAACGAGGGCGGCGGACGGGCTCAGCCGCCGCACGCCTTGGTGATGGCGTCGAGCGCCGCGCTGAAGCCGAGGAGCGAGTAGGTGTCGGTGGTCTCGGTCCCCCGCGTCGAGGTCCCCTTGACCACCAACTCGCTGCCCTTCTTCATGGCCTCGACCACCGCCTTGTCGGATTGGGCGTCGTAGGCCCAGGCGTTGCCGTTGCCGTCGCCGCGGTTCTGGGTGAACAAACGGAAGCTCTGGCCGCCGATGACGACCGTGACCTCGCTGCCGCTCTTGTACGCGTACCCCGCCTCGACGCTGACCTCGCCGAACGTCTTGTCGGCGGGGCGATGGGTGACAAGCACGTAAGTCTCGCCGCGCTTGGTGTAGGCTCCCTCCGCCTTCTTCGGCACGCTGCCCACGTAGCAGATCTTGGCGTTGCCGCCTTCGTCGACGAACGCCGTCCAATCCCTGAACGTGCCGATCGGCCGCGGTTCGGCGCCGGCCGCGCCTGCAACGCCGGCGAGCAGGACGACGAGGGCGAAGAGACGTACGGTCGGGATCATCCTCATGGCGCCACACCATAACCGCGGCGACCGCTCTTGCCAACCCGCCGGCGTTGCCAAGCCGGGGTTCGGCGTGGCAGACATCGCGACTGGCGCCGAGACGAGGATGCTGGCTGCGTCGATGGCTGACTGCAACCCGGTGATGGTCGAGGTGATCCGCGGCGCTCTCGTCGAGAGCGTCCATCGCGGCGCCGCGGCGGTGCTCGCCCCCGACGGTGGGGTGGTCGCCGCCTGGGGCGACATCGACCGGCCGGTGTTCGCACGGTCGGCCGCCAAACCTTTGCAGGCGCTGCCTCTTCTGGAGACCGGCGCGGCCGACCACTTCCGCCTCGGCGACGAGGAGGTCGCCCTTGCGTGCGCCTCTCACGGCGGCGAGCCGCTGCACGTGACGCGGGTCGGCGAGTGGCTGGCGCGGCTGGGCCTGGGGCACCGGGATCTCGCCTGCGGACCCCACGCCCCCCTGTCCGAGGCCGCCGCCCGGGACCTGATCGAAAGCGGCCACGAGCCTTCGCCCCTCCACAACAACTGCTCGGGCAAGCATGCCGGCTTCTTGACCACCGCGCTCTTCCTCCGCGAATCGACCCGCGGCTACGCCGGTCCGGTTCACCCGGTGCAGCTCCGCGTCAAGCGTGTGGTGGCGCAGATGGGCGGCATCGAGCTCGCCGCCGAGCACGTGGCGGTCGACGGCTGCGGCGTGCCGGTGTTCGCGATGCCGGTTCGGGCGCTGGCCCAGGCCATGGCGCGCCTCGCCGACCCGAGCGGGCTCGGGCGCCTCAGGGCCGGCGCCGTCCGCCGCGTGGTGCGGGCGATGACGGCGCACCCCGAGCTGGTGGCGGGCTCCGGCCGCTTCGACACCGTGGCGATCGAAGCGGCCGAGGGCGCCCTGATCGCCAAGAGCGGCGCCGAGGGCGTCCTTGTCGCGGCGCTGATCGAGCGGGGCCTCGGCATCGCGCTGAAGATCGACGACGGGGCCAAGCGGTCGGCCGAGGCGGCGATGGCGGCGCTTCTGATCCGCTTCGGCGCCCTCGGCCGGCGTGCCGAGCAGGCGATCGCCGCGTTTCAGGACATGCCGGTGCGCAACACCACCGGCGCCCGCGTCGGATCGGTTCGCGTCGCCGCCGGCTGGCCGGGCTGAAGACCGGAGCGCCTCAAGACGGCTCTTCCGCCGGCGGCGGGACGCGAAACCGATCCATCCGGCGGCGGAGCCGCGGGCCGCCGAACACGTGCTGCGGCAGCGGCTCGACCGGACCGCCGGCGCTCTGCGGCCGGCGGGCGAAGCGGCCGAGGCTGAGCAGCCGGTCATACATCACGATCGCGCCGGCGATGCCGACGTTGAGCGAGAACCGGGTCGGAATCCGGATCCGATGGTCGCAGCGCGCCAGAAGCGCCGGCGACAGCCCGCCCCGCTCGCGCCCGAAGACATAGGCGGCGCAGCGCGGGTGGTGAAAGCTCGGGAGCGCGACGGCATCGTCGAGGATCTCGACGCCGACCAGCGCGCAGCCGGCCGGCAGCGTCAGCGACGGGAGGTCGGGGAACTCGTAGAACGGCACCTGATCCTGGGCATCGGAGGTGTCGGCGCGGCCCCCGGCGAGCCGCGGATAGACGGCGGCCACCGTGAACATGAAGCTCGCGCCGAAGGCATGGGCGGAGCGGAACAGGCTCCCCACGTTCATCGCCTTGGTGATCCCCTCGACGCCGATGCCGAAGTAGCCGCGCATGGCCTGTCCATCGTCCTGGTTGACGGGCTGCCTGCAAGTTGGGCAAAAACCCCGTCGGCACTCAAGGAGCGATTTCAGCGATGCGCGCCGTCGTCTGCGAGAAGTGGGGGGAGCCGTCGGATCTGGTCGTCGCCGCGGTCGCGCCGCCCGCCATGATCCCGGCGGGGGTGCGCATCCGCGTGCACGCCGCCGGCATCAACTTCGGCGACACCCTGATCATCGCCGGCAAGTACCAGGAGCGGCCGCCGTTCCCCTTCAGCCCCGGCTTCGAGGTCGCCGGCGAGGTGCTGGAGTGCGCGGACGGCGTGACCCGATGCCGCCCCGGCGACCGGGTGCTCGCCTGCGTCGATTACGGCGGCTTCGCCGAGGAGGTGGTGGCGCGGGCGCGCGACGTGTTCCTTCTGCCCGCGGGCGTCGACTTCGTCACCGCCGCGGGGTTCCCGGTCGCCTACGGCACCTCCCATTTCGGACTCACCGTCAAGGCTCGGCTCCGCGGGGGGGAGACGCTGCTTGTCCACGGCGCCGCCGGCGGGGTCGGTCTCACCGCCGTCGAGATCGGCAAGATCATCGGCGCCGAGGTGATCGCCACAGCCGGGGGCGCGGACAAGCTGAAGATCGCCGCAGAGCACGGCGCCGATCACCTGATCGACTACCGTGCCGAGGACATCCGCGAGCGGGTTCGGGAGATCACCGGCGGCCGCGGCGTCGACGTCGTCTACGATCCGGTCGGCGGGACCGCGTTCGACGCCTCGCTCCGCTGCACCGTGCCGGGTGGCCGCATCCTCGTCGTCGGCTTCGCCAGCGGCACGGTGCCGCAGATCCCGGCCAACATCCTGTTGGTCAAGAACATCACGGTCATCGGCTACTACTGGGGGCAGCACCGGACGCTGGCCCCGGACGAGATGGTGCGGTCGATGGCCGAGGCGCTCGCGTGGCTGGGCGAGGGCCGGCTCAGGCCCCACGTCAGCCGCACCTTCGATCTCGCTGAGGCGTCCGAGGCGCTCTCCCAGCTGCTCGCCCGGCGCTCGACCGGCAAGGTCGTCCTCACCCTCTCGCCTCAGGCGCCGGCCGGCGCGTAACGGTCGAGGAGCGCGTCGTCGAGCGCCATGATCCTGGGGCCGTCGGTCCACACGAGGAGGCAGCGGATCGATCGCCCGGGGAAAACGGCGCCGAGCACCGCGCGATAGGCCGCCATCTGCTTGAGGTACAAGGGCGCCACCGCCGACGGCTCGCGCGGCGGCGGCCGCTGGGTCTTGTAGTCGAGCACGGTCACGGTTTCCGGCCGGACGATCAGCCGGTCGACCTGGCCCGAGATCACGCGGCCGGCGATCTCGCCGGTGAGCGGCACCTCGGCGAGGCTTCCCGGGCCGAACAGCTGGGAGAACTCCGGATGCTCCAGAACGGCGACCACCTCCCTTGCGATCTCGTCCCGGGCCGCGGCGTCGAGGCGATGGACGGGCCGCGCCAGCCATGATCTCGCCGCGGCCTCGCGATCGCCGGCAGGCACGTCCGGCAGGCTCTGCAGAAGGCGGTGGATGATCCGGCCGCGATGATAGCGGCGGCCGCCGTCGGCGCCGAGCGGCGAGCGCACCGGTGGCTCGTCCTCGGCGGGGCGCGACGGCACCAGTGGGCTCGGCGGCTCCGGCTCCGCACCGGCCGCCTGCCCGGCCCACGACGGCAGGGGCAGCAGCCGCGGCAGCGCTGGTGCGGCCTCGGTCGCCCGCACGGTCTCCTGCCGACACACCACGCGCAGAACGCGGGCGTCGTCGGTCTCGGGCGCGGCCAGAAGGAACGCATCCTCGACCTCCTCGAGGCCGATCTCCGGTCCCGCGTCCTCGATCCCCCGGCGGATCAAATGATACCAGCAGTCGTCGGGCTCGCGCCGCCTGCCCCGCCAGCCGCAGACGATGAGGCGGTCGCGGGCGCGGGTCATGGCGACGTAGAGGAGGCGGCGGTACTCCTGGCGCTGCCGCGCCGCAAGCCGGTCGCGCTCGGCTTCGGCCACCGGCTCGGAGTGCTCGCGCGACGGCGGCCACACCAGCACCTCGCCGGCGCCGTCCGGCCGCCGCGGCCACAGCAGCCGGGGACCCCGGCTCGGCACCTGCATGGTGTCGGCGAGGATCACGATCGGCGCCTGCAGCCCCTTGGCGCCGTGCACGGTCATCACGCTGACGGTGTCGGTCGGCCCCTGCTCGAGGTCCCGCTTGATCTCGACGGCGCCGCCTTCGAGCCAGGCGAGGAATCCCTCGAGCGAGGGCGCGTGGATGCGCTCGAAGGAGAGCGCGAGGTCGAGGAACTCCGCCAGCGGGTCCTCGGCCTCGCGGCCGAGCCGGGCGAGCAGCCGGCGCCGGCCGCCGAGCGGTCCGAGGACGCGGGCGAAGAACTCGAACGGCGGCACCAGGTCGGCGAGCGCCAGAAGCTCGGCGAGCGATGACCGGGCGGAGGCGAAACCCTCATCCTCGCCGGCCTTGTCGTGGAGCGCCGCCCACAGGCTGCCCCTGCGGCGGTAGGCCAGCCGGAACAGTTGGTCCTCGTCGAGGCCGATCAGCGGGCTCTTCAGCACCGTCGCCAGGGTCAGGTCGTCGTCGGGCAGAAGGACGAAGCGGGCGAGCGCGATCAGGTCCATCACCGCGATGTGCTCGGTGAGGATCATCCGGTCGACCCCCGCCACCGGCACCTTCAGGAGCTTCAGCGACCGCACCAGCTCCTCGACGAACCCGGTGCGCCGTCGCACCAGCACCATGATGTCGCCCGGCCGAACGGGACGGCCCGCCGACTCGAGGATGTCGCTGCCGTCGGTCATTCGGGCGATCCGCCTGGCAACCAGGCGCGCCAGCCGGGCCTCCGGCGAATCGCCGGCGACGCGTTCGATCGGCGGCCGCCACGGGATCGGCGCGTCCGTCTCGCGCGCCGCCAGGGGCGGCCACACGTCCACCAGCCCGCCGTCCTGTTGTCGATAGGCCTGATGCAGGATGATGTCGCCGTCGAGCGCCACGCCGTCGGCGGCGGCCGGGTTCGCGAACACCGCATCGACGGCGGCGAGCACGGCCCGCGTCGAGCGGAACGAGATGCGCATCGACATCGGGCGCCAGACCCCGCCGGCGGCGCGGACCTTGCCGCCGAACCAGTCGCGATTGGCGAGAAACGCGTCGGGATCGGCGCCCTGGAACGAGAAGATCGACTGCTTGACGTCGCCGACGGCGAACACCGTTCGCGTCCTCTCCCTCGCGCCCTCGCCGGCGAAGAACTCGCCGGTCAGCGCCCGGACGATGCGCCACTGCTCGGGGCTGGTGTCCTGGGCCTCGTCGATCAGCACGTGGTCGACGCCGCCGTCGAGCTTGTAGAGCACCCACGGCGCGTTGCCCTCCGCTTCGAGAAGCCGGCAGGTGCAGGCGATCAGGTCGTCGTAGTCGAGGAGCGCCCGCACCTCCTTCTGGCGCCGGTAGGCCGTCAGCAGCGCCTCGCCGAGGACCAGCAAGGCGGCGGTCGCCGCGGCCGTCGCCGCCGCCCGCCGGCGCATCACCGCCTCGAGGACCCGCTCGCCTTCGCGGACGAGGGCGGCGGCGGCGTTCGGCACAGCCGCCGCCGCCTTCTTGGTGATCAGCCTCTCTCGGATCCGCGGCGGGTTCGCTGCCGTCAGAAACACCGACGCGTAGGCGTCGAACGCCTCCGCGCGGACCGAGGGCGTCGCCTCCAGCCAGTGTCGAATCGCCGAGGCGCGCCCGCGGTCGGTATCGCTTCCCGCTTCCAGGGCGCCTGCCGCCCGGCGCAGCTCGGCGGCGTCGAACGCGCCTTCCGCCGTGGCCGCCGCAACGACGCTCTCGGCGGTCTCGCCGGCCGCCAGTCCGAGGACCGCGCGCAGCGAGGCGACCGCGGCCTCGACCGAGCCGCTCTCGCCGAGGAACCGGGCCAGGCGGCCGCGCTCCGCCGCCAGCGCCGCCAGGAGCTCCGTAAACGCGAGTTCCTCGACGTGACGGGTGACCTCGGCGAGCGCGCGGGCCAGCGCGCCGCCGTCGCGGCGAGCCCCAGCCAGCACGTCTTCGCGCGCCGCCGCTCTCAGCTCCTCGGCATCCCGCTCGTCCAGCACCGAGAAATGCGGAGGCACGCCGGCCTCGAGGGGAAAGCGGCCGAGGATCGACTGGCAGAACGCATGGATGGTCTGGATCGCCATGCCGCCCGGCGTGTCGAGGACCTGATAGAACAGGCGGCGCGCCAGCATCCGCTCGCCGTCCTCGGGAGCCCGGCCGAGAACGCCGAGCAGCTGGCGGTCGAGTTCCCCGGCCGAGGCGCCGGCCCATGTGCCGAGGCGATCGGCGATGATCGCGCTCATCTGCGCGGCGGCCGCGCGGGTGAACGTGATGCAGAGGATGCGCTGGGGCGGCGTGCCGGCGAGCATCAGGTTGAGCACGCGGTCGGTCAGCACCTTGGTCTTGCCGGTTCCGGCGGAGGCCGTCACCCAGACGGACGCGGTCGGATCGGCGGCACCGCGCTGGCCGGCGTCGGCGTCCACGATGGCGCTCGGCACGTCGTTCATTCGTCGTCGCCCTCGGCGCCGGCCGACCATTCCTTGACCCGGGCCAGGTGCTCGTAGTCCGAGTAGCGCGGCGCCGCCGACGGCCGTGGCCGCGCCCGATAGGGCGTGTCGGCGAGGTCGAACGCCGCCACCAGGTTCCGGAACCCGTCGAGCGCGGCGTCGACCAGCGCCTCGACATCGCCGGCAAGCGCCTTCCGTTCGCCGGCGGGCGTGCCGCCGCGAAGCCGCCAGTACTCGAGGCTCGAGACCGGCGCCCGATCGACGGGTTCGAAGCCTTGGCTTCGGGCGATCGCCGCCTCCAGCGGCAGCTGCGGCGCGAAGCCGGCGGAGACCTCGTCCGCGCTCGGCAGCGCCCCCGTCTTGTAGTCGACGATGGCGAGGCTGCCGTCGGTGAGCACGTCGATCCGATCGGCGATGGCGGTGAGCTCGAACGGGCCGGCCGGGCCGTCCAACACCAGGCGGCCGCGGACCTCGCTGTGGGTGCGATCGAGCCGCGAACGCCGCTCCCGCTCGGCATCGACGAACCACCCCGCGATGCGTTCGAACCGCGGCCACCAGAAGGCCCAGATGCCCGGCCGGTCGAGCATCGCGCCGAGCGCCGCACGGCCGGCGGCGAGCAGCGCATCGACCGCATCCCCCGGCAGATCCCCCCGGCTTTCCTGGAGAAACCGGTCGATCGCCTGGTGCACGAACTGGCCGTACTCGGCCGCCCCGGGATCGGCGTCGAGGGGGTCGAGGGCCTGGAGCCCCAGGACATGGCGGGCATAGACCGCATAGGGATCCCGCATCCAGGTCTCGACCTGGGTCACCGACAGGCGCCGCGGGCGGGCCGAGACCGGCGGCGTCGGCGCCGGCGGCAAGACCTGGACCGGCACCTTCGGCTCGTCGAGGAGTCCCTGCCACGCCAGCCACTGCCGCCCGCCCGTCGTCAGCACACCGGCATCGGCGACGCCGATCCGGTTGCCGAGCCTGAGAAGCCAGCGGCACTCGACGGTCGGCGTGCCCTCGGCGCGGCGCGAGCGCGTGAGCCACACCTCGGGAGCGCCGCAGGCCTGCACGAAGTCATGGGCCGAGAGTCCGATGCGCCGCTCCGGCAGCGGCAGCCCGAAGTCCCTCATCATCGGCCGGCTCATCCACGGGCTCGCCACCGCCTTGGGCGGCCACGTCTCCTCGTTGAGACCGCCGAGGATCATCACGTCGGCGCACTGCAGCCGGGCCTCGAGCGGTCCCCACACGGCGAGACGCGGATGCCGGCCATAGCGGGCGCGCACCACTCGCCCGGCCATCAGCGCGTCGAGCAGGGTCGGATAGACGCGGGTGGCCAAGGCCGGGACATCGTCACCCGCCTCGTCGAGCTCGGAGACGAAGGCGGCGACCGCCTCGCCGGCTTCGCCGCTCCACAGCCGCTCGCCTCCGGGCTGCTGGTCGGTGGCGGCGAGGGCCTCGCCGGTCGCCACATGGGCATGCAGGAGATCGCGGAGCGTCGCCCGCTCGCGGGCGACCACGTCGGCGAGGGGCGCGAGCGCATGATTCAGCCTCTGCATCAGATCGGAGAGGCCCGGCTCGGCGCCCGCCACCGCGTGTTCGAGGCCGCTCAGTCCCGGTGCCGGCCTCGGCCCGCGCAGAACGCGCCTCTCGAGCGCCCGCACCCGGCCGCGGAACGCCGCCGGTGTCAGCCCTGCGGCGGCCAGCGGATGCTTGAGGCAGGCGAGTAGCGAAACCGGGGCCAGCTCATCGACGACGGCTCTCGCCGTCAGCCGCAGGAACGCCCCGGGCGGGGTGTGGACGAGCAGGGTGCCGGCGGAATCGTCGACCTCGACCGACCAGCGCGCCAGCTCCGCCGCGACGCGGCGTCCCAGACCCCGATCCAGGGTGACCAGCGCCGCCGTTCTCCCCGGGTGTTCGAGGGTGCCGCGCATGAGGAGGGCGATCAGGCGCGCCTCCTCCTCCGGCGCCGCGGCGTCGACGCGGGTGATCCCTTCCAGGGCGTGCGGCGAAGGCAGCCCATCGCGGGCCCAGCCGTCCGCCGTGGCCGCGGGCCTGAGCGCTGCGTTGACGAGGGCGATCCGCTCGGCAGCCCTGGCGGCGATGCCGGGAGCCGGCCATGGTGCGACGCTGCGCCGATCGACGCCGAGCCGCTCGAGGAGGCGCGCCATGCCGTACTGGGGATGGGAGGGCTCCAAGGCCTCCCAGGTCTCGTCGTCGGCGCTCGTATCGAGACCGGGGAGGACGACGCATCCCTGCGGCAGGCGGCTGACGACGCCGAGCAGCTCGGCCGTCGCCGGGATGCTGCCGGTCGAGCCGGCCGCGATGACCGGGGTTGCGGGCGGCCGGGTCCGCCATGCCTCGGCCTGGGCCCGCAACAGGCGGTTGCGCCGGTCGGCGGCATCGATCGCGCCTTCGTCCTCGAGGACCCTCGGCCATTCGACCGTGAGAACGGAGAGGAACTCGAGCGTGATCTGCCAGTGCCGCGCGAACTCCTCCGGCACGAGGTCGGCAAGGCGCGCGAACTCCAGGCCTTCGGTGTGGACCTGGTCGAGAAACCGCGCCAGCTCGGCCGCCAGCCGGGCGGCCTGGTCCGGCGGCGTGTCATCGCCGCGCATGGCGGCGACCAGACGCGCCAAAAGGAGCTGCCGGCGCAGCGCCGGAACGGCCGGCGGCAACGAGATGTTGGCACCGAGCTCGTCGTCGCCGAACCCGGTCAACGCGAGCTCGTCCTCGTCGATGTCGCCGATCGGCGTCAGCCGCGGCAGGAGAAGGGGCCGTCCATGGCTCTGCTTGAGAAAGGCGTCCGTCAGCGCGCGGCAGGCGCGCCGCGTCGGAAGCAGCACCCGGACTCGCGTCAACGCCTGCGGGTCGTCGCCGCACCGCGCGCGAAGGCCGGCCGCGAGCGCGTCGACGAAGGGCACGCCCGTCGCAATGGTGAAGACGCTCGGCGGACCCGCCGCCCGCGGCCAGCTCCCGGTCACGTCCGCCGCACGCCCGAATGCTGGGCCGTCAGGTACGCCTCGACGACGGTCAGATCGCCGGGGGTTCCGACATGGAACCACTTCCCGTCGTGAAGGTGCCCGAACAGGCGCTCCACCTCCATCGCCCGATCGTACAGAACATTGAGGGAGAACGCCCCTGCCGGCGCCGCGATGAACAACCGGGGGTGGAGGATCTGGATGCCGGTGAACAGGTAGGGAGCGATGCTGTGCTCGGGACGCCGCGACAGCCGGCCGACAGCATCGACAACGAAGTCGCCGTCGCCGTGATAGCCGTAGGCCTCGACCGTCGGGTGCAGCAGCAGAAGGGCGTCCATGCGCTGGTCGTTCCAGGAGCCGGTCAGCACCTCGAGCGCCGGATAGGGGCCGTTCAGCCACATCGCGTCGCCATTGACGACGAAGAATGCGTCGTCGCCCAGGAGCGGCAGCGCCTTGGCCACGCCCCCGCCGGTCTCGAGACGCTGCTCCTCGTGCGAGATCAGCACCTTCGGTGCGGCGCGGCCGGCCAGATGGTCAACGATCTTCTGGGCCAGGTGATGGACGTTGACGACCACCTCCTCGACGCCGGCCTCCGCCAGGCGGTCGAGGGCGCGATCCAGCAAGGTGCGTCCGTCGACGGGAACGAGCGGCTTCGGGATGGTGTTGGTGATCGGCCGCATGCGCTCGCCGAGGCCTGCCGCGAGGACCATGGCGCGCCGCACCCGGCCGGCCGTTCCGCCCATGCTCAGATCGCAGCCCCTTCGCAGGCGGGAGCCCGGCGCGCCGCTTGCGGCAGGTGGCGGTCGAACCAGGCGGCGACCGCTCCCAGCGCCGGACGACCGAGGGCGGCCTCCAGGAGCCGCCAGACGCGCGGAATGTGCGGGAGATAGGCAGGCTTGCCGTCGCGGCGCCAGAGCCGGGTGAAGATGCCGATGACCTTGGCGTGGCGCTGCGCAGCGAGAATCGCGAACACCGTCTCGAACGCGATCCAGTCGAGGTCGGGGAACGCCTCGCGGTAGCGGCAGAGCATGCGGCGCTTGAGACCGGGATCGATGTCCCGTCGCGCGTCCTCGAGCAGTGACATCAGGTCGTAGGCCGCCGGCCCGGCGACCGCGTCCTGGAAATCGAGGAGCCCGCAGGCCGCGACGCCGCCGCGGCCCTCGAGCCGCATCAGGTTGTCGACGTGGAAGTCGCGCAGCACCAGCGTCCGCGGCGCGGCGTGGGCGGCGGGGAACACCTCGAGCCAGGCGTCCGCATACGATTGCCGCGCCGCCGGCTCGGTCGGTCTCCCCAGCACCTCGGGCATGTACCAGTCGGTCAAGAGATGGGCCTCCTGCAGCAGCCGCTCGTGGTCATAGAAGGGAATCCCCGCCGGGAGGACCCGTCCCTCCGGGACACGGTGGAGGTGGATCAGCACGTCGACGGCGAGCGCGTACAGGCTCTCCTCGTCGTCGCCGGCCGCAAGCCTGCGGGTGTAGGTGTCGTCGCCCAGATCCTCGATCAGCAACAGACCGGCGACCGGGTCCTCGGCCAGGATCGAAGGCGCGCTCAGGCCGAGCGCGCGAAGGTGCCTCGCCAGGCGGGCGAACGGGCGCACGTCCTCGTGCTGCGGCGGCGCATCCATCAGCACGGCACGGCGAGCCCCGTCGGTGAGCCGCCGGTAGGTCCGGAACGAGGCGTCGCCGGCCAGCGGCTGCGAGTCCGACCAGCGCCAGCCATGGGCCTCGAGAAAGGCATTGACGAGGGCAGGGCGGTCAGGCAAGGCCGAGATCCTGGATCCGTCCCGGCCAGTCGTCCCGGCCTTCGAGCCGGGCGTGGCGGCGGTCCGGCGTGGCGCCCATGCGCAGCCTCACGTCGAGGCGCTCTGCCGGCAACCGATCACCCAGGCGATCCGGCCACTCGATCAGCGAGATCCCCTCGGTGAACGCCTCCTCGATTCCCGCCTCGTAGGCGTCCTCCGGTGCGGAAAGCCTGTAGAGGTCGAAATGGTACACCGGCCCCCGGTACGGCTCGACGGGGTCGTAGACCTGGACGATGGTGAAGGTCGGGCTCGGCACCTCCTCGACCGGGCCGCAGCGGGCGCGGATGAAGCCGCGGGCGAACACCGTCTTGCCGACGCCGAGGCGGCCCCACAGGGCCACGACGTCGCCGACGCGCGCGGCGCGAGCGAGCTTGCCCGCGAGTGCGAGGGTGGCCGTCTCATCCGGCAGATCGACCTCGGCGATGGCGCTCACCTGCATGACCATGGAGTTGAGGAAGGCGGCCTCCTGCGTGCGGCGCGCCGGACCCCGCGGCCTCGGTCGCCGGCCGGCGCGCCGCCACGCCCCTTGCGGCCCGGCCGGACGGCCTTCATGTTAACAACCATCCAACGACGGCCGGCATCATAGCTTCCGGATCACGAGTTTCCATGTCGAAAGCGAGCACGTCCACCGATGTCGCCATCATCGGCGCCGGCCCCGTCGGCCTGTTCGCGGTGTTCGAGTGCGGCATGCTCGACATGTCCTGCGTGGTCATCGACGCGCTCGACCATCCCGGCGGCCAATGCACCGCGCTCTACCCCGAGAAGCCGATCTACGACATCCCGGGATACCCCTGCATCATGGCGGGCGACCTCGTCACCAGGCTCCTCGAGCAGGCGGCACCGTTCGAGCCGGTCTATCGACTGTGCGACCGCGTCGAGACCCTGGACAGGATGGGCGGCGGGAGGTGGCAGCTGCATACCGCCAACGGCGCCCGAATCGATGCCCGCGCGGTGATCATCGCCGCCGGGGTCGGCGCCTTCGAGCCGAAGCGGCTGCCGTTCGCAGGCGCCGAACGGTTCGAGGCGATGCCGCCCGGGCGAGGCGTCCAGTACCTGGTCAAGCGGCGGGACGACTACCGCGGGCGGCGCGTGGTCGTCGCCGGCGGCGGCGATTCGGCCGTCGACTGGGCGCTGTCGCTGGCCGAGGTGGCGGCCCGCGTCGCCGTCGTCCACCGTCGCCCCAAGTTCCGCGCGGCGCCGGAGAGCGTGCGCAGGCTTCACGACCTTGCGGCAGCCGGCGCCATCGACCTCGTCGTCCCCTTTCAGCTGCAGGCCCTGGACGGAACGGATGAGCGGCTCGACGCGGTCATCGTCCGCGATCTCGACGGCAACGACCGGCGCATCGAGGCCGACGTCCTGCTGCCGTTCTACGGTCTCTCGATGACACTGGGCCCCGTCCTCGGCTGGGGTCTCGCGCTCGACCGCGACCACATCGTCGTCGAGCCGTCCACCTGCGAGACCAGCCGGAAGGGGCTGTTCGCCATCGGCGATGTCGCCAGCTATCCCGGCAAGCTGAAGCTGATTCTCAGCGGATTCGCCGAGGCGGCGCTGGCCGCCCACGCCATCTTCCCGCTGGTCCATCCGGGCGAGGCCCTGCACTTCGAGTACTCGACGACGAAAGGCCTGCCGGCGACGACTCCCGCGATTCCCCGGCCAACCTCTTGATTCCGGCGGAGAAGGAACGAAACAGGAAAATCCGCTTGCGCTTAGACCCAAATGGGTCATAGTGGCCACAGGGCGTCCCGATCGCGGCGCCGACGTCAACGACATGAGGCCGTCAAGCCATGCTCCTTCGCTCGCGAGACCTGTGGAACGCCGCGGCGCCGTCCGCCGCTCCGGGTCTCCTCGCCATCATCGTCTCCATTCTCCTCGCCGCCGTCGTCGCCGCCTTCGTGTGGGCGGCCAACGAGACCGTGCATACCGGCCACCCTCGGACCTCGGTGGCGCCTGAGCAAGCCGCAGACGAGCGCGTGGGCGTCGTTGCCGGCGAGTGCGCCCACCAGTTGTAGATCGCCCCCGACGGCATCGACCGTGGCCGCCACGGCTCAGCGCCGCAACAGGAAGACCGCCTGCTCTCCCAGCAGGTTGGCGAGTCCGAGGTGACGGCCGAATCGGTGCGGCGTGCCGTTGTAATCGAGGCAGACGCTGCGCTCGATGACGATGCCCATGGTCTCGCACAGGCCGACGAAGTCGTTGATCGTGCAGAGATGGATGTTGGGCGTGTCGTACCACGTGTACGGCAGGGCGTCGCTCACCGGCATGCGGCCGCGGAACAAAAGAAAGAGGCGAAGCCGCCAGTTCCCGAAGTTGGGAAACGACACGACCGCGCGGCGGCCGATGCGGAGCAGTTGTTCCAGCACCACCTTCGGCTGGTGCATGGCCTGCAGCGTCTGGCTCAGCACCACGTAGTCGAAGGCGGTGTCGGGGTAGTCGAAGAGGTCGGTCTCGGCGTTGCCCTGGATCACCGGCAGCCCCGAGGACACGCAGGCGTTGACGCCCTGGGTCGAGAGCTCGATGCCGCGGCCGTCGACGCCCTTGGCGTGAACCAGATGGTCGAGAAGGGCGCCGTCGCCGCAGCCGACGTCGAGCACCCGCGAGCCCGACGGGATCATCTCGGCGATCAGCAACAGGTCGGGGCGGATCGGCCGCCTGGGGGCTCTGTTCATTCGCCGGGGGGCGCCAGGCGGCGATGCTGGGCGGCCCCCTTGAGGAAGCCGCCGAGCACGCGCCACAGCTCGGGCTCTTCCAGGAGAAACGCGTCGTGGCCGCTGTTCGACGCGATCTCGGCAAAGCTGACGTTGGCCGCGACCGCGTTGAGCGCGTGCACGATGGCCCGGCTCTCCGCCGTCGGATACAGCCAGTCGCTGGTGAACGAGATCACGCAGAAGCGCACGCTCGTGCCGCGAAACGCGTTGGCCAGCACGCCGCCGTAGCGCGCCGCCATGTCGAAATAGTCCATGGCGCGCGTGATGTAGAGATAGGAGTTGGCGTCGAAGCGCTCGACGAAGCTGATGCCCTGGTGGCGGAGGTAGCTTTCGATCTGGAAGTCGGCCTCGAAGCCGTACGTCACCTTGTCGCGGTCCTGGAGCTGGCGTCCGAACTTCTCGGTGAGCTTGGCCTCCGAGAGATAGGTGATGTGGGCGGCCATCCGCGCCACGGCGAGGCCGCGGTGGGGCGTCTTGCCGTAGCGCCAGTAGTCGCCGCCGCACCAGTCGGGATCGGCCATGATCGCCTGGCGGCCGACCTCGTGGAAGGCGATGTTCTGGGCGCTGTGGTGGGCGGCGGTGGCGATCGGAATGGCGGCGAACACGCGGTCCGGGTACAGCGCCGCCCACTCCAAGACCTGCATCCCGCCCATCGAGCCGCCGATCACCGCAAACACCTGGTCGATGCCCAGCGCATCGAGAAGCAAGGCCTGCGCCCGCACCATGTCGGCGATGGTGATGACCGGGAAATGAAGCCCCCACGGCTCTCCGCTCTCCGGGTCGATCTCGCTCGGGCCCGCCGAGCCCATGCAGCCGCCGAGGACGTTGACGCAGAGGACGCAGTAGCGGGTCGTGTCCAGGAGCTTGCCAGGGCCGACGATGACGTCCCACCAGCCCGGCTTGCCGGTGATCGGATGGGGCTCGGCGACGAACTGATCGCCGGTGAGCGCGTGGCAGACGAGAACGACGTTGGACCTGTCCTCGTTCATCCGGCCATACGTCTGGTAGGAGACGGGAAAGTTGCGGAGCTCGACGCCGCACTCGAGCCGGAGCGGGCGCTCCGCAGCGAGGAAGGTCCGGTGTCCGGGCAAGGGATAGTCATCCTCGCCGGAGACCAGGGCAACGGGCTTCCGCGGCTTGATCATTTCCTGTTCGCAGACCTCGGACGACGGGCGGTCTTAGCTAGGTTCGGCGCTCCGGACTGTCAACGTTTTCTTTGCTTTTGCCGGACCGCCCGATTATCACTAGCGGTTCTTCGGCGCCGCCCCCACGAGACCGCGGAGCCGAGCCTTCCGGATTGCTCAGATGGACGAAGACCAGGCCCTGGCGGACGTTCGGCGCGAGATCGACGCGATCGACGACGCCATCCACGACCTGATCATGCGCCGCACCGCGCTGGTGGAGGCCGTGCGCGATCTCAAGCGCGGCTCCACGGTCAAGATTCGGCCGTCGCGCGAGGCGCAGATCCTCTATCGGTTGATGCGGCGCCACTCAGGGCCGTTTCCGAAGCGCGAGCTGGCGGCCATCTGGCGGCAGCTGATCGTCGCCACGCTTGCGTTCGAGGGACCGTTCTCCGTCGCCGTCTACATGCCGGGTGAGGACGGCGCCTACTGGGACCTGGCCCGCGACCACTTCGGCCTGTTCACGCCGATGACGCGGCACGGCTCGGTGCGCGCCGTGATCGAGGCGGTCCACCGCCAGGATGCCGTCGTCGGCGTCCTGCCCCTGCCGCAGCAGGACGACAAGGACCCGTGGTGGCGCCATCTCGTCACCGCCAATCCCGAGGCGCCCAAGATCATCGCCCGGCTGCCGTTCGCCGGGCCCGGCAACGGGCTCGGCGGCAGACGCGAGGCGCTGGCGATCTGTCCGGTGGCGCCGACGCCGACCGGGCGCGACCGGTCGCTGTTTGCCGTCGACACCGAGGTTCGGCTCGGCCTCAATCAGCTCCGCACCCGGCTTGCCGAGGCCGGGCTCGCTCCGGGTTTCGTCGCCTCGTGGCACGAGGGCCAGGGACCGAGCGCGTGGTTCTACCTCGCCGAGGTCGAGGGCTTCGTCGAGCCCGGCGATCGCCGCCTCGCCGCCTTCGCGGAGGCGCTCGGCGACCGCGTCAACCCGCTCATCCGTCTCGGCGCCTATGCCTCGCCCCTCACGGCGGAGGAGCTCGGCCCGGAAAGGGCCGCCGTCCGCGACGACACGGGCGCGCGCCCGGCTCTTGCCGAGAGCCACAGGCGATGAGCGCCCTCGCTCCCCGTCCCGGCATCCTCGACGTCACGCCCTATGTCGGCGGCGAATCGGAGGTGCCCGGGCTGGCCCGGGTGATCAAGCTCGCCTCCAACGAGAGCGCGCTCGGCCCGAGCCCGAAGGCGGTGGCGGCGATGATCGACGCCGCCACCTCCATCCATCGCTACCCCGACGGCGCCAGCACGCACCTGCGCCGGGCGATCGCCGGGCGGGCCGACCTCGATCCGGCCCGGATCGTCTGCGGCTCCGGCTCGGACGAGCTGATCAGCCTGGTATGCCGCGCCTACGCCGGGCCCGGCGACGAGGTGCTGCACACCCGCCACGGCTTCCTGATGTATGCGATCGCGGCGCGGACCAGCGGCGCCACCGCGGTCGCCGCCCCGGAGACGCGCTTCACCGCCGACGTCGACGCGCTCCTGGACCTCGTCTCGGCGCGGACGCGCATCCTGTTTCTCGCCAATCCCAACAACCCCACCGGCACCTACCTTCCGGCGCGGGAGCTCCGCCGCCTTGCCGACGGCCTTCCCGAGCACGTGCTTCTGGTCATCGACGCCGCCTACGCCGAGTACATGGACCACGACGACTACGAGGCCGGCGACCGTCTCGTTGCCGAGCGGCCGAACGTGGTGATGACGCGGACCTTCTCCAAGATCTACGGCCTCGGCGGCGTGCGCCTCGGCTGGGCCTACTGCCCGCCCGCCGTCGCCGACGTCCTCAACCGGGTGCGCAACCCGTTCAACGTCTCGGCGCCGGCGCAGGCCGCCGGGCTCGCCGCCCTCGACGACGTCGCCTTCGTCAACGAGGCGAGGCGGCACAACGACCAGTGGCGCCGGTGGCTCACCGACGCGCTGAGAGGGATCGGCCTCGACGTGCCGGAGAGCGTCTGCAACTTCGTGCTCGTGCGCTTTCCGACGGTCTCCAACCGCACCGCTCAGGCCGCCGACGCGTTCCTCAAGTCGCACGGCATCATCGCCCGGCGCATGGAGCCCTACGCGCTTGCCGACCGCCTCCGGGTGACGATCGGCCGCGAGGACGAGATGCGGGCGACGGCGGCGGCGCTCGCCGAGTTCATGGCCTGAGCGATGGCCGAGGCCCCGACGGCACTCCTGTTCGAGCGGGCGGCGATCATCGGCATCGGCCTGATCGGCTCCTCGCTCGCCCGCGTCATGCGCCGCGACGGCCTCGTCGGCCACATCGCCGTCTGCGCCCGCAGCCACGCCACCCTCGACAAGGCAAGGGCGCTGGGGCTCGCCGATTCGACGACCATCGACCCCCGCCAGGCGGTCGAGGGCGCCGATCTGGTGATGCTGTGCACGCCGTTGGGCGTCTACGGCGCGATCGCGGAGGCGATGGCGCCGGGGCTGAAGGCCGGGGCCATCGTCAGCGACGTCGGGTCGGTCAAGGAGTGCGTCCTTCGCGACGTCGGCCCGCACCTCCCCGAGGGCGTCCACCTGGTTCCGGGCCACCCCATCGCCGGCACCGAGCACTCCGGCCCGGAGGCCGGCTTCGCCGGGCTGTTCCAGGACCGCTTCTGCGTGCTGACGCCGGCGTCCGGCACCGACGGGCGGGCGGTCGCCCGCATCGCCGAGCTGTGGACCCGCTCGGGCATGACCGTCGAGATCCTCGACGCCCGGCATCACGACAAGGTGCTGGCGCTCACCTCGCACCTGCCGCACCTGATCGCCTATACCATCGTCAGCACCGCCACCGATCTCGAGGAGCACCTGAAGCGCGAGGTCATCCGCTACTCCGCCGGCGGCTTCCGCGACTTCACGCGCATCGCCGCCTCCGACCCGGTGATGTGGCGGGACGTCTTCCTGAACAATCGCGACGCCGTCCTCGAGATGCTGCAGCGGTTCAACGAGGACCTGACCGCGCTGCAGCGGGCGATCCGCTGGGGCGAGAGCGAGCGGCTGTTCGAGGTGTTCACCCGCACCCGCGAGATCCGCCGGGGCGTCGTCGAGGCCAAGCAGGCCTGACCCGCGCCCGCCGGCACCCCTACAGCGACAGCCCGGCGTTGGCGATGGCGCGCTGCCAGACGTCGTCGAGGTCGTCGGCGAAGATCAGCGCCTCGTCGGCCGGCGCCGTCAGCCAGGACTCGCGGGCGAGCTCGCCCTCGAGCTGGCCCGGCCCCCAGCCGGCATAGCCGAGGATGATAAGGCTCCGCTCCGGCCCGGCGCCTGCGGCGATCGCCTCGAGCACGTCGGTGCCGAAGCTGACGGCGACCGATCCGCCGACGATGCGGGTGCTCGAGCCGGAGAAGTCGGCCGAGTGCAGCACGAAGCCGCGGCCGGGCTCGACCGGGCCGCCGTAGAGGAGCCTGACGCTGCCGGCGGCGTCCTTCGGCTCGACGCCGAGGGTCTTCAGAAGAAGGGCCAGCGGACCGGTGCCCAGCGCCCGGTTGACGACCAGCCCCATCGCCCCCTCGGCGTCGTGGCTGATCATGTAGATGACGGTCTCGGCGAACCTGGGATCGCCCATCGTCGGTGCCGCCACCAGCAGCTGGCCGGTGAGGTATTGCCGCTCGGACGCCGCGCCCGGCGCCGCCGGCCCGCAGGCGGCGGCGAGGACCAGCACGGCGAGTGCGAGTGCGCGCGTCATGCGAACGGATCCCTCACTTCCCTCGTGCCAGCGTACGACACGTTGCCGCCCTGTTCAAACGCCGGCGCCGGCCCAGCGCACCGTGGGCAGCCGCAACAGCCGGACCGGACCGGCGTGCAGCCAGCGGTCCCGGAGCACCAGCGGCACCCGCACCACCCTGGGTCCGCCGTCGCCCGCGTCCTCGGCAAGGACGCTGAGTACCACCTTGGCGACCGCGGCCTCCTGCCGGCCCATCAGCCCCTCGGCGACCAGGGCATCGAGGGCCCGGGGCAGTCCCCAGACGCGGAGGCTGAAGGCGCCCGCGGGCTGGTCGTCTCCGTCGAGGGCGAGCGTGCCGTCGCCGGCGATCAGCACCGGCCCGTAGTCGACATCGAGGCGCTCGACCTCGAGCCTGCCGCCGGCCGCCCGCCAGCGGCCGAGCGCGTCCGCCACCGTCCGGCCGCCGACCGGGCCGGCGAGCCGGCCGTCGATCGCCAGATGGCTGACCTCATGCCCGAGGACGAGCCCCAGGCTCTCCGGCAGCGCGACGGTTTCGGCGCGGAGGGCGAAGGTCCGCACCTCGCCCGCGCCCGCACCGCCCGCCGCCCGGACCTCGACCAGCTCGCCCGCGAGGGCCTCGACCCTGACCGCCTCGCCGTCCTCGTCCTCGACCGTCAGGTCCTCGACGGTGAGCCTGCCGGCGGCGGCCGGGCCGCCCGCCGCGATCTCGAGGCGAAAGCGGGCGGCGGTGGCGTTCATTCGCGTCCACCGCCCGGCGACCCGCAGCTCGAGCGTCTGCTCGCCCTCGACGTCGATGCGGAGCCGGCTCCAGTCGAACGGGCCGCCCCGGGCGACGACCCGGCGGCCCGACCACGTCCAGCCGCCGGCCGCCGGCGGCGCGGCGATGGCGGGATCCGGGACCTCGAGACGGAGATCGAACGGGAAGCCGACGACGTCGAGGCGGTCGGCGCGCACCGCGTAGCCCTCGGCCCGGCGCTCGTCGATCCAGTGCTCGGCCGCCGTCGTCAGCTCGCCGGCGACGACCGCCCAGGCGCCGGCGTAGGCGAGCGCGAGGGCGAGCACGAGGCCGGCGGCGGCGGCGGCGCGCCGGCCTCGGCCGGCCCGCCCGGCAGCGCCCTCGATCGTCATCGTCGTGCCGTTCGCGGCGGAGTGCTCATAAGCCGATCCCGCGTTGTGCCCGCCGCCCAGAGCCGTTAGCCTCCGGTCGCCGCGCAAGGAGCCGAACGCATGACCGACCTCGGCCTCAGCCGGGCCAGAGATGGCCGTTCCTGGATCGCCGCGGCGCCGGCGCTGTTCGTGCTGTTATGGAGCACCGGCTTCATCGGCGGCAAGCTCGGCCTGCCCTATGCCGAGCCGTTCACCTTCCTGGCGCTGCGCTTCGGCATCGCCGCCGCGCTCCTCGCCACCGCGGCGCTCGTCACCGGCGCGCCCTGGCCGGCCTCCCCGCGGGCGGCGCTGCACGTCGCCGTCGCCGGCGTGCTGATCCACGGCGTCTACATCGCCGGCGTGTTCTCGGCGCTCGACCGCGGCGTGCCGGCCGGCCTCACCGCCCTCATCGTCGGCCTGCAGCCGATCATCACCGCCGTCGCCGCCGGCCCCTACCTGCACGAGCGGGTGACGGCGCGCCAGTGGCTGGGGCTCGCCATCGGCCTCGTGGGCGTCGCCCTCGTCGTCACCGAGCAGCTCCGGCTGGATGCCCGCCAGCTCGCCGGCGCGGGCTTCGCCGTCGCCGCGCTCCTCGGCATCACCGCCGGCACGCTCTACCAGAAGCGCCATGGCCAGGCCATGGATCTCCGCACCGGCTCGGCGATCCAGTTCGCCGCCGCGGCGCTGGTGATGCTCCTGCCGGCGCTCCTCTGGGAGCGGATGACGATCTCCTGGACCGCCGAGTTCGCCTTCGCCCTCGGCTGGCTGATCCTGGTGCTGTCGATCGGCGCCATCACCCTGCTCCACCTGTTGATCCGTCGGGGTGCGGCGGCCAAGGTGGCGAGCCTGTTCTACCTGGTGCCGCCGGTCACCGCGCTGCTCGGCTTCTTCATGTTCGAGGAGACGCTGGGACCGACGGCGCTCGCCGGCATGGCGGTCGCCGTCCTCGGCGTCGCCCTCGTCGTCCGCGGATGACCGCCCGAGGCGCGCCGCCGGCGCCCCGGCTTGCGCGCCGTGCTTCGATGTGCCACCGATCGTGGGCGCCGCCACCGTCGAGGCCTCCCTCCATGCTCAGGCTCGCCACCATCTTCGCCGCCGTCTTCCTCGCCGAGCTCGGCGACAAGACCCAGCTCGCCACCCTGCTGTTCGCTACCGACGGCCGCACCCGCCCGCTCCTGGTGTTCCTCGCCGCGGCGCTGGCGCTCATCCTGTCGACCGCACTCGCGGTCGCCGTCGGCACCTATGCCGCCCGACTGCTCGACGCCGTCCCGCTCAAGCTCGTCGCCGGCCTCGGCTTCATCGCCATCGGCCTCTGGTCGATCGCCGAGCACGTCCGCACCGGCTGACCCGCCCTCGCGCCCCCCGCCGAGGCCGCCCTTCACTCGCGCAGATCGGCGATGCCGAGTTCCTCCCACATCCAGGAGAAGTCGTAGGCTGCCGCCGGATCAAGCTGCGCCCGTCTGGCCGCAGCGTTCTCCAGATGCTTGAGCCAGGCGACGACCTGCTGCCGGCCCTTCTTGCTGCGCACCGCCTGCCGCGGCGTCTTGCCGTCGAGCATGCCGATCGGCTCCTTGAGGCACCCCCGGTAGTGGTCATCCAGGACCTGCCGGAGCAAGGGGCCGGCGATCTCGGGCGGAACCGTCTCAGGCGCAGCCTTCTCCCCGCTTCGCTTCGCATCGCTCTCGGCCATGGCCTGCTCCGCCGTCTGCATCGAGGTCAGCGGCTGGCCGATGAGCCCATCCAAGAGACCGGCGAGTTTCGTCGTGGCCAGGTCGGCGCGCTCGCGCGAGTTGCAGGTGAGAAGGAGCGTCTCGGCTTCGAGCACGATGCGGGCGAACGTCCAGCGGCCGTCGTCGCTTCCGAAATCGGAAGCGAACGCGCGCCGTGCCCCCTCGGTCGGGGCCACGCCCGGCGGTTCCCCGCCGCGGAGCCAGGTCCACTCCCGCACATCGTCGCCGTCGCGCTCGATCAGGGGGGCGGCATCGAGACGCCGCTCGATCTCGAGGGCGGCATCCGGCAGCAACGGATAGCGGATCTCGGCGAAGACGATGTCGTGGCCGTCGAAGTTGACGAAACGCGGCGGCGGTTGAGAGAGCCGGCCGAGGTTGGACACCAGCCACGTCCGGGTGAAGATCGGCGCGAGACGGGGCAGCATCTCGACCTTCAACGTCTCCAGGGAAACATCCGCCGCCCCGCCCGTGCGCTTGGCCCGTCGCTTGGCGGCGGCTCTCTCCCGTTTCGCCGCCCTGTCGATCGCGTCGAGCAGCGCGGGGACGGTGTCATGCGGAAGCAAGAGCGCGCCGCCGCTGAGACAGCGCTTGCCGGCGACCGACAGAACCCGCACCGCCATCCGGTCCCAGCGCGCCGCCGTCTGCGAGCCGAGCCGCTCGTCGACCCGCACCGGCTCGCCACCACGGATCAGATCGCGGAGGACAAGATGCTTCCCTGGCGCGAGGTCGACGACCTCGTAGAGGCTCATCACCGAGGCCCGAAGCGCGCGCAGGTACGTCTTGGCGGCCCCGCTCTCCCGCCAGCCCCGCCGTTTCAGGTAATCATCGACGATGTTGCGGCCGTCCTCGCCGACGCTGCGGCTGAGGAAATCCTCCATGGCGCAGGCGAAGGCGATGCCGAAACCGTCGGAACCCAGGGCGGACTCCAGCGCCTCGGGCGCGAGGTCGAGGTCCTCGCAAACCGGCGCCAGGTGTTCCGCGAACACGCACGACCACTCCTCCGCCCACTCGTCGCGCAAGGCCCAGTCCAGGACGTTGCCGACCGCCTTGCCCTCTGCTGCAACGCGCATCGTTTGCCACCTCTTCCGCCAAGATCCCGCGTCCCTCCTTTTCTAGCAAACGAGAGCGCGGCCCGCCTCAGAATCTCCGTTGCCGTTCACCCGGCCTTGGTTGCGGACCTCCGGCGTGCAGACGGGATGGCGACGAGGCCGTGCTCATCAGGCGAGCCTTTGCAAGGGATCGGCTCGGCAGCAACCACGCGGAGGACGGCAAGCGGATAACGA
This sequence comes from uncultured Rhodospirillaceae bacterium, assembly GCA_964420325.1. Taxonomy (GTDB): domain Bacteria; phylum Pseudomonadota; class Alphaproteobacteria; order Rhodospirillales; family Defluviicoccaceae; genus CAYQSU01. The sequence continues at coordinate 41,593 of CAYQSU010000024.1, forward strand.
CGGGCGACGTTCGCGGAGTCTCCGACCACGCACTCGAGACGATCAGGATCGACCCGACTCCGACAGCTCCGGAACCATCGAACGGTTGATGATCGAATGCGGGGTTTCACAGGTCCCGGCCCCGCACACGATCGCCACGTCTATCCGAGGCCCCGCGGTGCAGGCCCCTCGATGAAACACCAGGGGTTTACGGGCGGCGGCGGCTTATGCTGCATCCTGCCCGAAGGCGACGCCGCAAAGATGCCCGGGTCCAACAAAGGGGAGAAGCGACTATGGCCTTCAACAGCCACCTCTTGATCCAAGCCGCAGGCGAGGATGCGCCGATCCTGTTCGGCGAGGACACCACCCACAACAATCAGGGCGAGACCGACGTCTCGGCTTGGCTCGAGTGTTCGGAGTTCGAGGCTGCTCTCGAGATCAGTGCGCGCGGCATCCCCGGCTCCAGCCGCTACACCAGCCAGCGAACGTGGCGCCCCGCCCGCTTCGTGCTCCGCCTCGGCAAGAGCACCCCGTGGCTGTTCGAGGCCGGTCGGACCAACAACAGCATCGACCTCACCCTGCACCTGTTCCACCGCCACCACGAGACCGGCGTCATCGAGCAGAGCTTCCAGTACCGGATCCGGCGCGGCCGGATCGCTTCGGTTCGGATCGTTCAGCCGAACGTCCATCACCCGGACACCGCGAGCCTGTCCCCCTTGGTCGAGCTCGCCGTCGTTCCGGGCACCGTCGAGATCGAGTCGATGACCGGCGGCACGCTCATGATCGACGACGGGTCCGCCATCGCCCCTGCCTGACCGGGCGCTGCCGCGCCGCTCCCGTGCGGCATCGATAGCGGGAGCACCGCCGCCACGTCGCGCTGTTGCCGGCTGCCGAGGCCGCTGCGGCCGACGACGCGGCGTGTCGGCGCTCGGTCTTTTAGGAAAATGTTCTTGACATTGCCGTTGTCCGGTCCTATGTTCTTCCGCAAGTCTGTGGTCCTGCGGACGGATGGGCCGACGGTGCCTTAGGTTCGCGGGGGCAGACGGGGTGGTTGACCTGCGGGCTTCGGCCGGCCGGGACGACCGGTCCAGCATTC
>CAYQSU010000025.1:0-42236 GCA_964420325.1 uncultured Rhodospirillaceae bacterium
GGCCGCGTCGAGCGCCGCCACCAGGCTACGGGCTGCCTCCTCCTCGGGCAGGCGCACCGAATAGAGCCAGCACGAGCTCTCGCCCCGCGCCGGGCGCGGCATCGGCGTCAGCAGCGCGAGCGGCGCGAAGGCGGCGTCGTAACGGGCGGCGATCGCCCGCTTGGCCGCCACCATCTCCTCGAGGCGCTCGAGCTGGGCGAGACCGACCGCGGCATTGAGGTTGGTCATCCGGTAGTTGAAGCCGACCCTGTCGTGGAGGTAGTCGCGGCCGAGGCGGGCCTGGGTGGAGAGGTGGCGCACGAGGCCGGCGACCCTCTCGTCGTCGGTCACCACCATGCCGCCGCCGCCGGCGGTCACCGTCTTGTTGCCGTTGAAGGAGAAGACGGCGATGTCGCCGCCGCTGCCGGACGGACGGCCGCGGTCCGCGGCGCCGATGGCGCCGGCGGCGTCCTCGATCAGCATCACCCCGCGCCCGCCGCAGATCCGCGCCAGGGCTTCGAGATCGGCGGTGTGGCCCAAGGGGTCGGTGGCGATCACCGCCCGCACCGACCGGTCCCCGGCCAGCACGTCTTCCACCAGCGCCGGGTCGAGGGCCCAGTCGTCCTCGGAGACATCGACGAACACCGGCACCGCGCCGGCATGGGCGACGGCGTTGGCCGAGGCGGCGAAGGTCCAGTCGGGGACGATCACGCGCTCGCCCGGCTTCACGCCCGCCGCCAGCACCGCCAGATGCAGGGCCGCGGTGCCGTTGACGGTGGCGACGGCATGGCGGCGCCCGGTCAGCCGCCGCATCGCCCCTTCGAAGGCGACGACCTCCGGTCCCGCCGACGACACCCAGTTCTGGCGCACGCAGGCAACCAGCAGCTCGGCCTCGCGGCCGCGGAGATCGGGAACGCTGAGCGGAATCCTGCCGGACATGGAAGCTCCGGTTATGCTACCGCAGGCCGGGTGGTGGTGCTCCCCGTGCCGTCGAAACCTCGCGCGGTTGGCGCTGTCCCCGCCCATCCCCGGGCGGGCCGACGGGGTCTGCTTAGCCTCTTCCCTTGCGGACCGTCAAGGGGAATTGTTCACGGCGTGAACGTTGCCCTCAGCGCACGCCGCGCCTGCCATCCGCCGTTCGGCGGCGCGCTTGATCGGGCGCCGTCGCGCGGCTATGCAGGACATCGGCTTCGCGAAACGGGGGGACCACCGTGAGCTACAGCGGGCGCAGGGTCGTCGTCACCGGTGCCGACGGCTTCATCGGCTCCCACGTCGTCGAGGCGCTGGTCAAGGCGGGCGCCGAGGTCACGGCGCTGGCGCTCTATACCGGCCTCGACAGCCACGGCTGGCTCGACGATCTCGACCCGCCGATCCGCGACTCGGTGCGGCGGGTGCGCGGCGACGTCCGCGACGGCGGCTTCGTCCTCCGCCTCCTCGAGGGCCAGGAGATCTGCATGCATCTGGCGGCGCTGATCGCCATCCCCCATTCCTACGACGCACCGCGCTCCCATGTCGACGTCAACCTCGTCGGCACCCTCAACGTCCTCGAGGCGGCGCGAGCGCACGGGCTCGAGCGCATGGTGCACACCTCGACCAGCGAGGTCTACGGCACCGCCCGGCGGGTGCCCATCGACGAAAGCCACCCCCTGCAGGGGCAATCGCCCTACGCCGCCTCCAAGATCGGCGCCGACATGCTGGTCGAGGCGTTCGCCCGCTCCTTCGGTCTGCCGGCGGTGATCCTGCGGCCCTTCAACACCTACGGGCCGCGGCAGAGCGAGCGGGCGGTGATCGCGTCGGCGATCCGCCAGGCGCTCGATCCCTCCTGCGAGGCGATTCGCGTCGGCGACCTGTCGCCGAAGCGGGACTTCACCTTCGTCACCGACGCCGCCGAAGCCTTTCTCCGGATCGGTGCCGCCGACGGCCTCGCCTACGGCACCGTCTACAACAGCGGCACCGGGCGCGCCGTCACCATCGGCGAGGTGGTCGAGGCGATCCGCAAGGTCGTGGCGACCGGAAAGCCGGTGGCGCAAGAGACGGCGCGGAACCGGCCGGCGACCTCCGAGGTCGGGGTTCTGATGGCCGACAGCCGCCGCTTCGCCGCCGCCACCGGCTGGGCGCCCCGGACCACCCTCGAGGACGGGCTCGCCCGCACCGTGGACTGGTGGCGAGACCGCTTCGCCGCCGGCCGCGTCCGCGATCGCGCCGACTTCATCCGCTGAGCGCGCTGCCGGTCGCCGTCATCCCCATCCGAAAAACCCTGTGGCCGTCGGCGGACGCGTGCGGTAGTCTCGTCGGTGGCGATGTCCGGCTCGCCTGCGACCGCGGGACCCTCGGTCATCCGGACGACGCGGCTCCTCGGCAGGCGCTGCCTTGCAGCGTGGCGCGGGGCGGTACGGGTCGAAGGGGGAGGTTCCTCAGCGTTTCGGCCGCTCGCCGGGCGTTTGCCGTGACCGACCCGCAACGGCAATGGACCCCGGCCACCCAGCATGACCCGAGCGAGTGCGGCCCAGATCGAGTTCTGGCGGGGCGCCTTCGGCGATGCCTACACCGAGCGCAACGCCGCGACGCCGGAGCGGTTGCGGGCGCGGGTCGCTCTCTGGGCGGAGATCCTGAGCCACATGCTCAGCGCGCCGCCGGCGACCGTCCTCGAGGTCGGCGCCAATCTCGGCATCAACCTGCGGGCGCTCCGCGTGCTGACCGACGCCCGCTTCTTCGCCGTCGAGCCCAACGACAAGGCGCGCGGCATCCTGGTGGCCGACGGCATCGTCGCCGCCGGCGACGTTCGCAAGGGAACGGCCTTGGCGATCGATCTCCCCGACGGCGGCGCCGATCTCGCCTTCACCTCGGGCGTCCTGATTCACATCGATCCCGACGATCTCGCCGCCTCGGTCGCCGAGATCCACCGCTGTGCCCGGCGCTGGATCATCTGCATCGAGTACTTCTCCGACAAGCCCGAGCACGTTCCCTACCGCGGCCACGACGACACCCTGTTCAAGCGCGACTTCGGCGGCTTCTGGCTCGACCAGTTCCCGGACCTCAGCACCGTCGCCTACGGCTTCGCCTGGAAGCGGATCACCGGCCTCGACAACCTCACCTGGTGGCTGTTCGCCAAAGGCTGAGGGGAGACCGGTGATCGCGCCAAGTCCGGCTCCAGTCGCACCGCGCCACGGCCAGGCGCACGGCGAGTTCATCAGCGCGCGCGGGCCGCGCACCTCGGCAGGGGAGAGCGACTCATGACGACGATGCCGACGACTCGGCGCTGTCCCGACCCGCTCCACGCCGATCCGCGAAACGTCTTTCCGCCATTCCGGAAGGCGTATCCTGTCCGCACGGGAGGCCATCCGATTCGGGGTCGGTTGGGGTTCGGCCGTACCGCTCCTCGAAGTTCATCGGGCGGACCCCCCTGGAACTGCTCCGTCCGTCCCATCGCCACCCCCTCCTCCGAGCGGATCCGAAAGCGGAAAGATGCTCTGTTCACGACGCCGGACGTATCCCGTGCTATCGACACTCGAGGCGGCGCTTTGTTGTGACCCCGTCTCGGCAAGGCTATACTGCTCGGTGCCGACAGAGCGGCGGGGAACCGCTTGCCATGGCCGGCTTGAGCGGATCGGCGCACCGGCAGAACAACTGCCGCTGAGACTGGGCTGAAGCATGCCGGCCGCGCTTTCGGAAGGGAAAGATGCGCAAGGTACGCGGGCTGCATGAGCTTTACACCGACGACCCTGAGCGTGCCGACGCCCTGGTCGTCGGCCGGCGCGGGGTGTTGAAGGGCGCTTCCCTGGCGACACTGGCGGCGGCCGTTGGCGCCGCCATCCCGTTCGGCCGTTTCATGCCGGGCGGATACGTCCCCGCGGCGCTGGCCCAGGAGGGCAAGCTGAACCTGCCGGGCAAGTCATCCGACCTCGTCGTGCTCGGCGACAAGCCGCTGGTGGCCGAGACACCGGCCCACCTCCTCGACGACGCGGTGACCCCGACAGACAAGCACTTCATTCGCAACAACGGCCTGGTCCCCGACCCGCCTACGGACGCCGACGGCTGGGAACTGGCCGTCGACGGCGAGGTCGACGCTCCCCTGCGCATCACGCTGGGCGAGCTCAAACAGCGCTTCCCCCAGGTCACCTATCAGCTGACGCTGGAGTGCGGCGGCAACGGCCGCGCCCAGTTCGTGCCGCCGGCACGGGGCAACCAGTGGACCACGGGCGGGGTCGGCTGTGCCGAATGGACCGGCGTCCGTCTCGCCGACGTGCTGACCGCCGTGGGCCTGAAGCCGTCGGCCAAGTACACGGCTCACCTCGGCGTCGACCCGCATCTATCCGGCGACCCGACGAAACAGACTCTCTCGCGGGGCGTCCGCATCGAGAAGGCGATGCAGCCGCATACGCTGCTTGCGTTCGCCATGAACGGCGAGCCGTTGCCCGCAGTGCACGGCGCGCCGCTGCGTCTGTTGGTGCCGGGCTGGTCCGGCTCCGCCAGTCAGAAGTGGCTGAACCGCATCTGGATCCGGGATGTCGAGCACGACGGCCAGGGCATGAAGGGAACGTCCTATCGCGTGCCCACGGTGCCGATGGTTCCGGGCTCCGAGAGCAAGGGCGAAGGGTTCCGGGTGCTGGAGTCGATGCCCGTTCGCTCGGTGATCACCTCGCCCGCCGACGGCAGCAGGCCGCCGGCCGGAACGCGCGCGCTGAACGTGCGTGGTCACGCGTGGGCCGGCGACCTGGCGGTCAGGGAGGTCTGGCTGTCGATCGATTTCGGGCAGACCTGGCAAGCCGCGAAGCTTGAGGCGCCCGCGAATCCGTTTGCCTGGCAGCACTGGGCGGCGACGGTCACGCTGCCGACGTACGGCTACTACGAGATCTGGGCGCGCGCCGTCGATTCCGCCGGCAACAGCCAGCCGTTCGCGGCCGCCAACTGGAATCCTCAGGGCTACGGCGCCAACGCCTACCATCGGGTGGCCGTGCTGGTCGAGGCGTGACGGCCTACCCGTGGGCCGCCGGCGCGGCGGCGATGATTGTCGCCGTCGCCGCGCTGTGGGCGCCGGAGGCCCCGGCCCAGGAGGTCATCGAGGAGCCGACGGTTTTTCCGCCCGGCGAGCACCGCGACGAGGTGTTCTACTTCTGCACGGCGTGCCATTCGTCGCGGCTGGTGCGCAACCAGGCGATGACGCGGGAGCGATGGGACGCGACGCTGACCTGGATGACCGAACGGCACAACATGGCGCCGCTCGAGGGCGAGGATCGGGAGCGGTTCCTCGACTATCTGACGCAGGCCTTCGGGCCGGCTGCCGGCGCTTCGGCGCCGCGCGCGCCGTTCCTCACCGGCCCCCAGCGCAAGAACCCGTTCGCGCCGCAATAGGCCGGTTCGCGTCGACAGGCGACCGCGGAGCATTCTTGGAGCGCCCGATTCGCACGCGGGCAGCGGGCCCGCGCCGCCGCAGCCCGTCGCGCCTCTCTTGGCCGGTTGCCGCCGGCCGCCGGCCGGGTCATGGGGCGGCTCGGTCGATGCGGGCGGCGGCGACCTTGAACCCGGGGATCTTGCCGACGGGATCCAGCTTGGGGTTGGTCAGCAGGTTGGCGGCCGCCTCCCAGTAGCAGAACGGCATGAACACCACGCCCTCGGGCACATCGCGGTCGGCCCGCGCCCGGACGCGGACGGCGCCGCGCCGGGTCGACACCCTAACCCAGTCGCCGGGCCCGAGGCCGTGGCGGGCGAGCTCGTTCGGGTTGAGGCTCGCCGTCGGCGTCGGCTCGAGTGCCTCCAGCACCGCCGACCGGCGGCTGATGGCGCCGGTGTGCCAGTGCTCGAGCAGGCGCCCGGTCGAGAGCACCAGCGGATAGCGGGCGTCCGGCGCCTCGTCGGGTGGCAGCAAGTCCACCGCCACCAGCCGGCCGCGGCCGCTCGCGGTCGGAAAGCCGTCGGCGAACAGGATCTCCTCCCCGGCCGCCGTCTCGTCGGCGCAGGGATAGGTGACGGCGCCCTCCTGCTCGAGCCGCCGCCAGCTGATGCCGCGGATCGACGGCATCACGCCCCGCATCTCGGCGAACACGTCCCGCGGGTGGTGGTAGCGCCAGTCGAGGCCGAGGCGGCGGCCGAGCTCCTGGATGATCCACCAGTCCTCGCGGGCGTCGCCGGGCAGCGGCAGGGCGGCGCGGCCGAGCTGGACCTGCCGGTTGGTGTTGGTGAACGTTCCGCACTTCTCGGGGAAGGCCGAGGCCGGCAGCACGACGTCGGCGAGGAACGCGGTCTCGGTGAGGAAGATGTCCTGGACCACCAGGTGCTCGAGGCGGGCGAGCGCCTCGCGGGCGTGGAGAGCGTCGGGGTCCGACATCGCCGGGTTCTCGCCCATGACGTAGAGGCCGCGGATGCGCCCCGTCCTGGCGGCATCCAGGATCTCGACCACGGTGAGCCCGCGCTCGGCGTCGAGCTCGGCCCCCCACAGCGCCTCGAAGGCGAGGCGGGCTGCGGGATCGTCGACCGGCCGGTAGTCGGGGAAGACCATCGGGATCAGCCCGGCATCGGAGGCGCCCTGGACGTTGTTCTGGCCGCGCAAGGGGTGCAGGCCGGTGCCGGGGCGACCGACGTGGCCGGTGAGGAGCGCCAGCGCGATCAGGCACCGCGCGTTGTCGGTGCCGTGGACGTGCTGGGAGATGCCCATGCCCCAGAACAGGATGGCGCGCCCGGCCCGGGCGTAGAGGCGGGCGACCGCGCGGATGGTGGCGGCGTCGATGCCGCACACCTCGGCCATGCGCTCGGGCGGGAACGCCATCACCCGCTGGTGAAGCTCGGCGAAGCCCTCGGTGAAGCGCTCGACGTACCGGCGGTCGGCGAGGCCTTCCTCGATGATGGCGTGGATCATCGCCGAAAGCAGCGCCACGTCGGTCCCCGGCTTGAGCCGCAGCATGAACTCGGCATGGCGGGCGAGCTCCTGGTCGCGCGGATCGATGACGACGAGCGCGGCGCCCCGCTTCGCCGCGTTCTTGAGGAAGGTGGCGGCGACCGGATGGTTCTCCGCCGGCCGGGCGCCGACGACCAGGATCACGTCGGCATCGAGCGCGGCGGTGAACGGCGCGGTGACGGCGGCCGAGCCGATGCCCTCCATCAGCGCCGCCACCGACGACGCATGGCAGAGGCGGGTGCAGTGGTCGACGTTGTTGCAGCCGAAGCCGGTGCGAACGAGTCTCTGGAACAGGTAGGCCTCCTCGTTGGAGCCCTTCGCCGAGCCGAAGCCAGCGAGCGAGCGCGGGCCGTCCCGGTCGCGGATGGCCGAGAAGCCGCGGGCGGCGCGGTCGAGCGCCTCCTCCCACGTCGCCTCGCGGAAGTGGGTGAGCGGGCCGGCCGGGTCGAGTCGCTCGCCCGGGTCCTTGGCGACGCCCTCCCTGCGGATCAGGGGCCGGGTCAGCCGGTGCGGATGGCTCACGTAGTCGAAGCCGAAGCGGCCCTTGACGCAGAGCCGGCCCCGGTTGGCGGGGCCGTTCCGGCCCTCGACCTCGAGGATGCGGCCTCCGCGGACATGGACGGTGAGCTGGCAGCCGACGCCGCAGTAGGGGCAGAGCGAATCCACGCGCCGGTCCGCCTTCGTTGTGCGCTGGCCGCGGTCGTCGAGCACGGCGGCCGGCATCAGCGCCCCGGTCGGACAGGCCTCGACGCACTCGCCGCAGGCGACGCAGGTGCTCTCCCCCATCGGATCGTCGAAGTCGAACACCACCTTCGACCGCGCGCCCCGGTTGGCCATGCCGATGACGTCGTTGACCTGCACCTCGCGGCAGGCGCGGACGCAGAGGCCGCAATGGATGCAGGCGTCGAGGTGGACGGCGATCGCCGGGTGGCTGCGGTCGGGAGCCGGCCGAACATGCCGCGCGAACCGACTCTCCATGAAGCCCGCCTCGCCCACCCAGCGCCGGAACAGGGATCCGGGGTCGTGGCTGTCCTCGGGCCTCGGCTGGTCGGCGAGCAGGAGCTCGAGGACCATCCGCCTCGCCCGCTTTGCCCGCGCCGATGCCGTCCGCACCGCCATGCCCGGCGCCGGCCTGCGCAGGCACGACGGCGCCAGCACCCGCTCGCCCTCGATCTCGACCATGCACGCCCGGCAGTTGCCGTCGGGCCGATAGCCGTCCGCCTCGCGGTGGCAGAGATGGGGAACAACGGTGCCGAGGCGTCGCGCCACCTGCCAGAGGCTCTCGCCCGGCCGTGCCTCGACGGGGCGTCCATCCAGGGTGAACAGGATCCCGCCGCTCATTGGCCGTCCCCGGCGAAGTGGCGGAGCACGCTCAGGGCGGGGTTGGGCGCGGCCTGGCCGAGGCCGCAGATCGAGGCGTCGCGCATCACCTCGGCGAGCTCGCCGATCAACGCCGCGTCCCACGTTGGCCCCGCCATCAGCGCCAGCAGCTTCTCGCAGCCGACCCGGCACGGCGTGCACTGGCCGCAGCTCTCGTCCTCGAAGAAGCCGACGAGGTTGCGGGCGACCGCACGCACGTCGTCGGCATCGGAGAGGACGACCACCGCGCCCGAGCCGACGAAGGCGCCCGCGTCCTCGAGCGCGCCGAAGTCGAGCGGGAGATCGGCGAGGCGGGCGGGCAGGATGCCGCCCGAGGCGCCGCCGGGCAGATACGCCGCAAACGTGTGCCCCATCAGCATGCCGCCGGCATGGCCCTCGATCAGCTCGCGGGCGGTGACGCCCGAGGGCGCCCGTTTGACGCCGGGGTCGGCGACGCGCCCCGAGACCGAATAGAGCCGCGGCCGCCCCTCCTCTCGATACCAGTCGGCGCCGCGCTCGAGGATGTCCCTGAGCCAGTAGAGCGTCTCGACGTTGCTGACCAGGGTCGGCAGTCCGAACAGGCCGGCCTCGGCCGGAAACGGCGGGCGGTTCCGCGGCAGCCCGCGCTTGCCCTCGAGGCTTTCCAGCATCGCCGTCTCTTCGCCGCAGATGTAGGCGCCGGCGCCGCGCCGGAGATGGAGGGCGAGCCCCTGGCTGAGTCCCGCCGCCTCCACCTTGGCGATCTCCGCCGGCAGGAACGCCCGGATCTGGGCATACTCGTCGCGGAGGTAGACGTAGACCGCTTCGGCCTCGATGCAGCGGGCGGCGATCAGCGCGCCCTCGAGGACGCGGTGCGGATCGGTCTCGAGGCATTGGCGGTCCTTGAACGTGCCGGGCTCGCCCTCGTCGGCGTTGACGGCGAGGATCCGGGGTTTCGGTGCCGCACGCACGAAGCCGGCTTTCCGCGCCATGGGGAAGCCCGCGCCGCCGAGGCCGCAAAGACCCGACGCCTCGATGCGGCGGAGCGCCTGCTCGTGCCCGAGGGCGCCGTCCTCAATGGCGCGGAGCGTGGCGTAGCCGCCTTCGGCGAGGTAGATCTCGAACGGCCTGAAGGCGGGGACGTCCGGGTCGGTCGCACCCGCTGTGACCGCGGCGGCGACCGACTCCGACCGCGCCCGGCCGAGCTGGCGGCGGCCGACGACCGCAACCGGCGCCCGGTCGCAGCCGCCGACGCAGGGCGTGCCGAGGACGCGTGCCCCCGGAGCCAGGTCCTCTACCAGGGCGCGTTTCAGCGCCGCCGCGCCGGCAAGCTCGCAGACGGCGCCCTCGCAAATGCGGACGGTGAGCGCGGGCGGCGGTGTCTCGCCCTCTTCGACCACGTCGAAATGGGCGTAGAAAGTCGCGACCTCGTAGACCTCGGCCTGGGCAAGCCGCATCTCGAAGGCGAGCGCCGCGAGGTGAGCGGCCGAGATCGAGCCGAAGCCGTCCTGGATCGCGTGCAGGTGCTCGATCAGCAGATCCCGCCGCCGCGGCCGGCCGGCGAGCAGCGCCAGGATCGCGGCCTGCGCCTCCGGATCGACCTGGCGCCCCTTCGGCCGGAACCGTGGGGCCAAAGGCCGCCGCTCGTCCTTCGTCCCGCCCGGGGTGGTGGCGTTCATGGTGTCTTCCGGTCGCACTCCGCCCTATCCCGGTATGTGGGGAGCGATGCGCGCACCGCCGAGGGCGGGCGCTCAGTCCGGGGCAATGGCAATCCCGTATTCCTCCGCGGCGTCTTCCAGCCACCGCCAGAGATAATCGGCGAAGCTGCGCGGCACGTAGATCTCGAAGCCGGGAGCGTCGTCGACCTGATCGAGGATGACGGCGGCCTTGGCCAAGAGCGTCTGGGCGCAGCGCCCAGGGGCGAAGGCGCGGGGGTGCAGGTCCAAGGGGCAGCCCTTGGCGAGCACGTCCCGCGCACGCGGGCCGGCCAGCGCGATCACCGTGCGGCCGTCCGAGACATCGACCACCGCGGCGTGCCGCCCGCCGAGGCTCTCGCTCAGCCGGTGAACCAGTCCGGCCTCCACACCCTCGGCGGTGACGACCAGCCACTCATCCGGCCCCAGCCACAGGATCCGCGGCAGCCCGTCGCCCGTCGCGGCGATGGTGTTCGGCGCGGTCGGCGGCACCAGGCCCACCGCATCCTCGACCGCCGCGAGGAACGCCGGATCACCGGCGTCGCCGCGAAGCGCGATCATGCCGCGGAACGGCCGCTCGCCGAGGCGGACGCCCGCTTCCGCCGCGCCGGCCCCGCCCGTCCTTGCCGCGAGGGCGCGATGGGCGAGCGCGCTCAGGGCCCGATAGCGCTCAACCATGGAGACGCGTGCCCTCGGGATCGAAGAAGCTGGGGTTGGCGACGGTCGCCGCGATAGTGCGGTCCTCGAGCGGGATGCGCACCTTCTGGCCGATGCGGTCGCGGCCGCTGCGGATCAGCGCCAGGGCGATCGACCGCCCGACGTTGGGGCTGAAGTAGCTCGAGGTGACGTGGCCGATCATCGGCATCGGCGGCCTCGACATCACCTCGCCGACGAGCTGGGCGCCTTCGGGCAGGACCTCGGACGGGTTGTCGGTCAGCAGGCCGACGAGCTGGTGGCGGTCCGCACGCGCGGCGTCGGCGCGCATCAGCGAGCGCCTGCCGAGAAAGTCCCTGTCCTTCTTGACCAGCCGCTCCAGGCCAAGATCGACCGGCGTCACCGTGCCGTCGGTCTCCTGGCCGGCGATGATGTAGCCCTTCTCGGCCCTGAGCACGTGCATCGCCTCGGTCCCGAACGGCGTGATGCCGTAGGGAGCGCCCGCGTCCATCAGCATCGTCCACAGCGAGAGGCCGTAGCGGGCCGGCACGCCGATCTCGAACGAGGGCTCGCCGGTGAAGCTGACCCGGAAGATCCGCGCCGGCAGCCCGGCGACCTCGGCCTCGCGCAGGCTCATGTGCGGGAACGCCCCGGCCGAGACGTCGATCTCGACGAGGCGCGCGACGAGTGTGCGGGCAAGCGGACCGCAGATCGACGCCGTGGCCCAGCTCTCGGTGACCGGCGTGAGATGGACCCGGAGGCCGGTCCACTCCGTCTGCAGCCATTCCTCGAGCCACGCCAGCACGCGGGCCGCGCCGCCGGAAGTGGTACTCATCAGGTAGTGGTGCTCGCCCAGCCGTGCCGTCACCCCGTCGTCGAAGACCATGCCGTCGTCGGTGCACATGAGGCCGTAGCGACAGCGTCCGATGGCGAGGCGATCCCAGGCGTTGGTATAGACGCGGTTGAGGAACTCGGCCGCATCCGGTCCCCGGATGTCGATCTTGCCGAGCGTGCTCGCATCGAGAAGGCCGATGGCGTTGCGGGCGGCGAGGCTCTCGCGCTGGACCGCCTCGTGCATGCCTTCGCCGTGCCTCGGGTAGTACCGCGGCCGCTTCCACAGGCCCACGTCCTCGAACACCGCGCCGGCGCGAACGTGCCAGGAATGCATCGGCGTCACGCGCTCGGGCTCGAACAGGGGACCGACCGTACGCCCGGCCAGCGCCCCGAAGGTGACCGGCGTATAAGGCGGGCGAAAGGTCGTGGTGCCGACGGCGGCGATGGGGGCGCCACGCACCGCCGCCAGAACCGCAAGACCGTGGACGTTGCCGGTCTTGCCCTGATCGGGCCCCATGCCGAGCGTGGTGTAGCGCTTGGCGAGCTCGGCGGCGTCGTAGCCTTCCCGCGCCGCGAGCTCGATGTCGGCGACCGTAACGTCGTTGTGCAGATCGACGAAGTGCTTGCTCCGTCGCCCGCCGGCCGGGGTCGGCACCACCCACAGCCGCCCCGGCAGCGCTTCCTCGACGTCCTCGGCCGATGGTCGCCTGCGCCGGGACGTCCTCTTGAAGCCGGCGTCCGACGCGGCCGTCACGCCGCAAGCAAGACCCTCGCCGAGGCAGCGATCGAGACCGAAGGTGCCGTTGGCGGCGCCGGTGGACCGCTGCCCGCGCTGCGCCGGCCAGCCGGGAACGAAGCAGGCAGTCTCGTCGACGTACCTGAGCCTTCCCCCCGACTGGGAGAACAGGTGGACGGCGGGATTCCAGCCGCCCGAGACCGCAACGACGTCGCAGGTGATGCGCCGCATCGCGCCGCGGACCGCATCGCCCGAGGACGAGAGCGCGAACACCCGCGCCGCCTCGACCCGCCTGCGGCCCTCGACGGCGACGACGGCATAGCCGCTCAGCACCTCGATGCCCCTCTCCCTCGCCCTGTCCTGCAGAGGACCGGCAGCGGGTCGGACGTCGACGATCGCCTCGACCCGGACCCGGGCATCGGCGAGATCGATCGCCGTGCGGTAGGCGTCATCGTTGTTGGTGAACACGACGACGCCGTCGCCCGCAGCCACGCCATACCGGTTGCAGTAGGCGCGAACGGCACCGGCCAGCATCACGCCCGGCCGGTCGTTGCCGGCAAACACGATCGGCCGTTCGATGGCACCGGTGGCCAGCACCACCTGCTTCGCGCGGACCGTCCACAGCCGTTCCCGCGTGCTCCCCGCGGCCGCCGTCGGCCCGGTGCTCCGGCGTTCGACGAGGCCGAGGAAGTTGTGATCGTAGTAGCCGAAGGCCGTCGTCCGCCGAAGGAGCCGCACCTCGGGCATGGCCGCAAGCTCGTTCGCCGCCTCCTCGACCCAGCGGGCGGCAGGCGCCTTGCCGACGGCCATCCGCTCGTCCAACAGCCGGCCGCCGAACTCCGGCTGCTGGTCGGCGACGATCACCCGCGCGCCTGCGCGCCCGGCGGCGAGCGCCGCGGCAAGGCCGGCAGGGCCGCCGCCGACGACGAGCACGTCCGTTTGGCCGTGCATCTTGTCATAGCGGTCCGGGTCGGGGCCATCGGGCGCCCGGCCGAGGCCCGCGGCGCGGCGGATGAGGCGCTCGTAGGTCATCCACCAACGGGGAGGCCACATGAACGTCTTGTAGTAGAAGCCGGCCGGAAGCAGGGCCTCCGCCCACTGCATCACCGCGCCCACGTCATGGTCGACCGAGGGCCAGGCATTGACGCTCGCCGCCGCGAGCCCGGCGTAGAGCTCGACCGAGGTCGCCGGAACGCCGGGCTGCGCCCGGGGGCCGGTCTCGAGCCGGACCAGCGCGTTGGGCTCCTCGACCCCTGACGAGAACACACCCCGCGGCCGATGGTACTTGAAGCTGCGGGCGACGAGCCTGACGCCGTTGGCAAGCAGCGCCGAGGCCAGCGTGTCGCCGGGATGGCCGTGAAAGGGCTTGCCGTTGAAGGTGAAGGCGAGGCTGCGCGAGCGGTCGATGCGGCCGCCGGCGGCGAGGCGATGGCCGCCGCTCACGCTTCGTCCTCCGCCGGCGGCGCCTCGCCGATCCGGTAGCTTCCGCGGATGGCGTTGGTCGCGGTGTCCCGTGCGACGTTGAACCAGCGGCGGCAGCCGGCGCTGTGCACCCAGCGCTCGTGGTGCATGCCCTTGGGGTTCTTGCGCATGAACAGGTAGGCCGCCCAGGCCTCGTCGTCGACCGCGGCCGGATCGGGCGGGCGGACGACATGGGCCTCGCCGCCATAGCCGAACTCGACCTCGTCACGCGGTCCGCACCACGGGCAGGGGATCAGCAGCACGCCTCGAGCCCTCCTAATGCGCGACCGCGGCGGCGCCGTGCTCGTCGATCAAGGCGCCGGTGACGAACCGCTCGAGGCCGAACGGCTCGTTCAGGGGATGCGGCCGATCCTCGGCGATGGTGTGGGCGAACACCCAGCCCGAGCCGGGGGTCGCCTTCCAGCCGCCGGTGCCCCAGCCGCCGTTGATGTAGAGGCCCCGCACCGGAGTGAGCGAGATGATCGGGCTCGCATCCGGCGAGATGTCGACGTTGCCGGCCCAGGTGCGCAGCATCCTGAGGCGGCTGAAGCAGGGAAACAGCCGGACGAGGGCCGCCATCTCCTGCTCGATGATCGCGAGGCTGCCGCGCGCCGCATAGCCGTTGGGGCGGTCGATGCCGGCGCCGATGACGAGCTCGCCCTTGTCCGACTGGCTCACGTACGCATGCACCCGGCTCGACATCACCACGCAGTCGATCACCGGATCAACCGGCTGGGAGACGAGCGCCTGCAAGGGATGCGTCTCGATGGGCAGCGTGAGGCCGGCCATGGCGGCGACCAGGCTCGTGTGCGCGGCGGCGGCGATCGCCACCTTCGCCGCCGTGATCGTCCCGCGGGTGGTCTCGACGCCGGTGACGCGATCGCCGTCGCGGAGGATGCCGGTCACCTCGCAGCGCTCGACGACGTCGACGCCGCGCGCATCCGCCGCCCGCGCCAACGCCCAGGCCGCGGCGTCGTGGCGGGCAACGCCGCCCCGTCGCTGCAGCGAGGCGCCGAGCACCGGCCAGCGGGCGTCGGCGGAGGTGTCGAGGATCGGCACCATGGCCTTGACCTGCTCGGTCGTCAACAGCTCGGAATCGATGCCGTTGAGACGGATGGCGTTGACCCGGCGCGCAAGCTCCCGGAGATCGTCTTGGGTATGGGCCAGGTTGACCAAGCCCCGCTGGCTCACCATCAGGTTGAAGTTGAGCTCCTGGGACAGACCCTCGAACAGCCTGAGCGAGTGCTCGTACAGCCGCGCGCTCTCGTCCCTCAGGTAGTTGGAGCGGATGATGGTGGTGTTCCGCCCGGTGTTGCCGAGGCCGATCGAGCCCTTCTCGAGCACGGCCGTGTTGGTGATGCCGTGCTCCTTGGCGAGATAGTACGCCGTCGCCAGGCCATGGCCGCCGCCGCCGATGATGACGACCTCGTAACCGGCCTTCGGCTCCGGGCTCCGCCACGCCCTGGGCCAGCGGCGATGGCCGGTGAGCGCGTTGCGGGCGAGGCTGGCAATCGAGTACTTCATGCGGGGTCCGATGGCGCCTGCCCGCACCGTCCGAGCGGCCGCCGCGCCGGTTCAGAACAGGCCATAGATCGCCCCCGTCGCATCGACGCCGATCGTGTTCGCCGACGGCATCCGGGGCAGGCCCGGCATGGTCATGATGTCGCCGCACACCACCACCAGGAACTCGGCGCCGCCGGCGAGCCTGAGTTCGCGGATCGGCACGACGTGGTTGCTAGGCGCGCCCCGGAGGTTGGGATCGGTCGAGAAGCTGTACTGGGTCTTGGCGATGCAGACGGGATAGTGGCCGTAGCCCGCGGCCTGCAGCTCGACGAAGCGGTTGCGGATCCTCTTGTCGGCGATGATCCCCTGGGCGCCGTAGGTGCGCTGGGCGACGGTGCGGACCTTGTCCCACAGGCTCACGTCGTCGCCGTAGAGGAGGCGGAACCGTGCCGGGTTCTCGTCGATGGTGCGCACCACGGCGCGCGCCAGGTCCTCGGCCCCGGCGCTGCCCAACGCCCAGTGGTCGGCGACGATGGCCTCGACCTCGAGCTCGGCGCAGAGCTGGCGCACGAGATCGAGCTCGGCCTCGGTGTCGGTGGTGAAGCGGTTGATTGCGACGATCACCGGCAGGCCGTAGCTCCTGACGTTCTCGACATGGCGGTTGAGGTTCTCCGCGCCCTTGGCGAGCGCCGCCATGTTCTCGCTTGTTAGCGTCTCCCTGGCCGCCCCGCCGTGCATCTTCAGCGCGCGCACGCTCGCCACCACGACCGCGATGTCCGGCCTGAGGCCGGACTTGCGGCACTTGATGTTGAAGAACTTCTCGGCGCCGAGGTCGGCCCCGAAGCCGGCCTCGGTGACCACGTAGTCGGCGAGCTTGAGGGCGGCCTTGGTCGCCAGCACCGAGTTGCAGCCGTGCGCGATGTTGCCGAACGGACCGCCGTGCACCAGCGCCGGGTTGTTTTCCAGCGTCTGCACCAGGTTGGGCATCAGCGCATCCTTGAGCAGCGCCGTCATCGCGCCGTGGGCCGAGAGGTCGCGGGCCAGCACCGGCCTGCGGTCGAAGGTCTCGGCGACGATGATGTTGCCGAGGCGGCGCTGCAGATCGTCCAGGTCCTCGGCCAGGCAGAAGATCGCCATCACCTCCGAGGCGACGGTGATGTCGAAGCCGTCCTGGCGCGGGAAGCCGTTGGCGACGCCGCCCAGGCTGCAGACGATGTCGCGCAGCGCCCGGTCGTTCATGTCGACCACCCGCCGCCAGGCGATGCGCCGCTCGTCGATCTTGAGCTGGTTGCCCCAGTAGATGTGGTTGTCGAGAAGCGCGGCGAGCAGGTTGTTGGCGGCGCCGATGGCGTGAAAGTCGCCGGTGAAGTGGAGGTTGATGTCGGTCATCGGCACGACCTGGGCGTAGCCGCCGCCGGCGGCGCCGCCCTTCATCCCGAAGCAGGGACCGAGCGAGGGCTCGCGGAGACAGATCATCGCCCGCCGGCCGATGCGGTTGAGCGCGTCGCCGAGACCGACGGTGGTCGTCGTCTTGCCCTCGCCGGCCGGGGTCGGCGTCACCGCCGAGACCAGGATCAGCCGGCCGTCGGGGCGGTCGGCGAGCGACTTCAGGTAGTCGAGCGAGATCTTGGCCTTGAAGTGGCCGAACGGCTCCAGCGCCTCGTAGGGAATGCCGAGGCGGTCGCGGGCGAGCTCGCCGATCCGCTGCATCGGTGCGGCCCGGGCGATGTCGATGTCGCTCCGCGGCTCGCGGTGCAGGCCCGCCAGGTGGCCCTGCGCCACCCTCGGGCTGGGTTGCAGGCTCGTCAACGCCGGTCCTCCTGCGAGCCGGTTGCGTTCTCGGGCGCTCGCCGACGTTGTGCGACAAAACGCAACGAAATGCGAGCCCTTTGCGGCTGACGCCGACGTCGCGGCCGCCCCTACTGGACCGGTGCTGAGAGATCAGGCCTGGTGCCGGCCGAGGCTCAGGACGGCGCTCCCGGTGCCGGCGGCGCCACCGGCTGGCCACAGAACGGACAGAGCGCGAAGGCAAGCACGGCCCGCCGCTCGGCGTCCGAGAGGCCGCGCTCGGCGAGGAGCCGCTCGATCTCGGCGACCAGATCGCGGTGACGGACCAGCTCGCGGCACGCCGGCGATCCTTCGCCCGCGCCGCACTCCTCGAGGACGAGCGCGTCGGCGCGACCGCCGGCAAGCCCGAGACCGACTCCGCCCGCCACGGTCGCGAGGAGAAAACCCCGGCGATCCATCCTTACCTCCTGCGCCTGATGGCCAGAACGCTCCGACCATACGAGGCCCGGGCGCCGACGGCAAGGCCCCGTGCACCGCAGCCGGCACCGAAGCGCGGCGTCGAGGTCCGTATCCCTGGTGCCGGCCGTCTGCTATCAGTGCCGCGTGCACGGCCGGAGGCGACGGATGCGAAGAAGACGAGCCACTTCGGCGAGGATCCGGCGGCGACCAGCGCAGCGTCGTCCGGAGGGCGCCGGCGCGGAGCGGGCCCGCGCGGCATGAAGCTCGCCCCGATCGTCGGCCTCGCCGCCGGTCTCGTCGCGGTGTCGCTGTTGCTGATCTGGCAGGGGCTCGCCGAGGTCGCCGGCATCCTCGCCAAGGCCGGCCCGGGCCTCCTCTTGCTGACGCTGATCGAGCCGCCGAACCAGCTGCTGTGGGCCACCGCCTGGCACCGCCTCTTCCTCCGCCAGGGGCGGCCGCCGTTCGCGAGGACGTTCTCGGCGAGCTGGATGGGGGCGGCGGTCAACACGCTCCTGCCGGTGGCCTCGGTCGGCGGCGATCTGATCAAGGCGAGAGTGCTGGCGCTGTGGGGCCACTCGGCCGTCGCGGCGCTGTCGACGGTGGTCGTCGACAAGACGGTCCAGGCGCTCTCCGTCCTCGTCGTCGGCGTCATCGGCGTCGTCCTGCTGGCGGCGATGGTTCCGGATCGGCGGATCGTCCTCGGCGCCGCCGCAGGCGCGCTCGCCCTCGCCCTCGGCATCGGCGGCTTCATCGCCCTGCAGCTCGCCGGCAGCTTCACGCGGCTCGCCCGCCTCGTCGACCGCGTGATGGGCAGCGGGCGCGGCGGCCGCCTCGTCGTCGGCGCCGAGCAGCTCGACGCGGCGGTCCGCTCGATCTACCGCCGGCCGCTGGCGATCGCCTCCGCCTGCAGCGTCCTCCTCGCCGCCCAGCTCATGCTGGTCTCCGAGGTGCTGCTGGCGGCGTACCTGATGGGAAGCCCGATCGGCGTCGGCGAGGCCCTGCTCCTCAAGGCGCTGACCACGGCGATCCGCGGCTTCTCGTTCGCCATCCCCTCGGGCCTCGGCGTCCAGGAAGGAGGCTACATCCTTGTCGGCGGCCTCGTCGGCCTGCCGCCCGATCTGATGCTGGCGCTGTCGCTGGCGACGCGGGTGCGCGAGGTCGTGCCGAGCGTGCCGCTGCTGTTGGCGTGGCAGCGGGTCGAGGCCCGGGCACTGATGCGCCGCCGCATCGCTGCCGGCGACTGATGCCGGCGCGCGGCAGACCGGCGGCGGGCCCGGGGCTACGCGGCGGCGATGGCCTCGGCGGGAACCTTGGCGCGCACCTGCCGGCCGAGGAACTCGAGCAGCACGATCACTCGTTCTCGGTCGGCAAGGCCGCAGAAGCGGCCGATCAGCTCGGCGAACGGCCCCTCGACGATGCGCACGGGATCGCCGTGGCGGAGGCCGTCGGCGGGCGACAGGCGGTCGAAGGCGCCCTTCGCCTCGTGGGCGCGGATCGCCTCGACGACGCCGGCCGGCACGCGGGTCGGCAGCTCGCCGTGGCGGACCACGCCGGAGACGCCGACCGTCGACAGGATCGGCCGCCAGCGCTCGCGGACCATGTCGAGGGCGACGAACAGGTAACGCGGGAACAGGGGCCGCGTCACCTCTTCGGTCCGCCGGGCGTGGCGCCGGCGCCGGCGGTAGCGCGGCAGATAGGCGGTGAACCCCTGCCGCTCGAGGTTCTCAAGCGCGCGGGCCTCGGCGTGCGCATGGGTGTAGACCACGTACCAGCCGGTCATGCTCCCGCGCTCCCCTGGCGGGCGGCGGCCGGGCCGCGCGAGACCCGGAGCAGCGCCGGCGCGATCACCCGGTCGGCATCGAGCCCGGCGTCGCGCGCCGCCCGCACCATCGCATCGAAGGTGTCCTGTGGGCGCCGGGTGTCGGTGACCACGACCGCGAACCCCGAGGCGCCGTCGCGGCGCTTGAGCGCGTCGCCGAGGGAGGCGACGACCGGCCGCCCGGCACAGTGTACCGCCCCGGTGCCGGGGTCGATGACGCAGTCGACCTCGATCCCGCACTCCCCCGCGCTGAGCACGGCGATCTCGGCGAGCTCGCCGCTGCCGGCGAGAGCGACCCTGGCGAGGCCCCTCGCCTGGCACTCGGCGAACACGTCCGAACAGCCGCGCCGGGCGTCGCGGAAGAACTTGAACGAAAGGGTGAGATACTCGCCGGTCAACCGGGTCTTCTCGGCGAACCCCCCGGGCGTGAGATAATAGGCGTAGCGGTTGAGCGGTGCCTGCCTGACCTTGACCAGGCCCTTGCGCACGCAGCGCCTGAGGTAGGCGTTGGCGAGGCCGAGGGCGATGCCGAGCTCGCTGGAGAGCGAGCGCTGGGTGATGGCGCTGTCGCGCTCGACGGCAGTGAGCACGCCCAGCATGATGGCAGTCTCGCGCGCACTGTCACCGGAGCCTTGCATGTCCTCTCCCGGTTGCGCCCGCCCTCGGGCCGCCTGGCACGGCCGCCGCCCGCGCCGTCTGCGGCCGGGCGCGACCCGCCACGACCCGGCGTCTACCACGTTCACGCGCTGAACGTCAACGCTTCCGTTCACGCCATGAACGACACTGGCCGGGGACCGGCAAAGGCGACGACGAGGCCTTGATGCGGACGCTCGGGACCCGGCTGGGCAAGCTGGGAGGCGAGTGGCCATCCGATCGTACACGACATCCGAACGACCGATGGCGGGCCAAAGGAGCCGCCTGCAATGGCGGGGAGTTGCGAGGTGTCTGGCGACACGAGAGGCTGCCCCCCTGACACCCCAGCGACCTCACGGTAGTCAGGCCTTCATCACGCACGAGGTCCGATTCCCAGGGGAATCGCTCGACACCGCGACGAAGGTGCGCAAGGCGGCCAGGGCGACGCGGGGACTCGCCGAATTACGGGGACCGAATTACGCGGACACATGACGCAATCCAGGTTCGGATCGCGGGCGCGGACGAGGCGGCGTCGGTAGCGGGCGGCGGCGCCCTGGACCGCGTCTTGGGACCTTGGTCTTGACATCCGCTTGTCGGGGCTCATGACTCCAGCCAAGTCTGTGGTCCTGCGGACGGAGGGGCCGAGGGTGCCGGAGTCCTCTGCGGCGGCGGACGGGGTGGTTGACCTGCGGGCTTCGGCCGGCCGGGAGCGGGCGTCTGAGGCTCTCTCCGACTGCGGGCGACGGGAGCGGTCCGAGGCTCACTGTTGCCGGCAGGAATGCGTCCCGGAGCCTCCGCGCAGCCGCGCCCGGAGCCCTTCCCGGCCCTGAGTGCGCTCAGGGATCCCCGAGGAAAAACGTCCGCATTCGGCCGCAGACCCGTGCGTTCCGTCCTATTTTCGTTGTAGATCAACAGGTTGACCGCGAATCGGGCGTCGCAGAACGTCGCATTTCGTCGCCGGCGGCGCGGAGCCGCCGGCGCGGCGCTAGCCCGGGTCGCCGACCGCCCGTCTCCGCCGCAGCTCGGCCAGCGTCGCCCGCCCGTGCGGGGTCAGCGCGTAGCCGCCGTCGGGGTCGCCGGCGGCCTTGTGGACGAGGCCCTTGCGCTTCAGGTACTGCATCAGCGCGTTGATCGAGGTGTGGGCGATGGCCAGCGCGTCGCGCACGTCACGGATCCGCGCCTCGCCGCGGTCGGCGAGGTGCGAAAGCACCGCCAGCTGGTGCACCCGCTGCGGCGACACGGCGAGGAGGCCGGTCAGCTCGGTCCCCCGCCGCGGCCGATCCAGCGCCAGGATCAGGCGGTATGCCGCGGAGCCGGCGACGAGCCTGCCCGGCGGCCTGCCGACCCGGCGGCGGGGCGGGTCCGGGGCGAAGATGACCCCGCAGCACTGTCCCCGGTCGGTCGTCCGCCAGCGGAAGCGGCCGGCGGCTCGGATCAGGCCGGCGCGGACCAGGCGCTCGAGGGCGCGGCCGACGGTGGCCAGATCGCGCCCGGCCCGGTCCGCCTAGCGACGGTGGGGGGCTGCCCCCTGCCGTCCCTGCAGCACGGCGGCGACGCGGGCGATCCGGCGGTCGACCGCGATCCCGGCCCAGGACGTGATCTCGAGATCCCGGTTTTCGAAGACGCTGGCGGCCGGCCGCTCGGCCTGCCAGGCGGCGATGGTGCGATCGCGCTCGCGGACGAGGTCCTCAATGTCCGGACGGAACAGGCGGACGATCGCGGTGATCCAGATGTTGACCGCGAGCGAGGGGAAGGCGAGGTCCATGTCGAAGCGGTCGAGCATGGCGATGACGTCCTCGGCCCGGTACCAGGTCTCGCCGGTGACCCAGCGATTGGTGGTGAACAGGCGGGTCGGCTGGCCGAAGCCATCCATGGAGATGCCGACCAGGTGCGAGAGCGCGTCGTTGTCGCCGGCCGGCGGCGCGCAATCGGCAAGCGGCGCCGGCCGGATCGCCGGCGGCATTCCCTTCGGCCTGAGGAAGGTGTGGAAGTGGCCATGCTCGTCGCCGCGGAGAGCGGCCGGATGGGCGTGGTAGTAGTACTGGCAGTGGGTCTCCGGGTCGTAGACGTCCCCCTCGGGATAGTGGTCCCACTCGAAGAACTCGCCCTGCCCGCGCAGCACCTCGCCGACGACGTTGTCGCCGGTCTTGGCGAGCAGTCGGTAGCATTCGAGCATCTCGGTCCCGGCCGCCGCCATGTCCTCGAGGCGGTCCTGCGGCAGCCGCTCGAGATCGACCATGCCCTGCCCTCGTTCCACAGTCGAAGCCGGTGCTTCGTCGAGACTATAGACCAACTCGCGCTCCGGCGCACAACAAGAGGCGGTGACCGATGGCCACCGCCGAGGCCCCCTGGCGACCGCCGTGGCGCGGCCGCCCTGAGGAGGAGTCTACTTCAACGACACCCGATTCTCATCGGGGAGGAAGAACAGGCTGTCGGTCGCGTCGGCCACCGCCGCATGACATTCGGCGCAGAAGGTGACCCGGTCGCTGCCCCTGCCGCCGGTGGTGCCGAACACTTGGCCGTCGGGCATGATCATGGTGTAGCGCCAATCATGGGTGCCGGCGTCGAAGCCGGCGGCCATCTTCTCCATGATGAACAGCGGTCCCACCGCCACCGTGCCGTCTTGGTTGACGACGAAGCTGTCCTTGGCGACGACCGACTTCGCCGGCATCGTCCCGACGGCCTCGTACTTGGCGTACGACCGCGCACCCGCCGCGTTGGCGTAGTTGTTGACGTAGCGGCTGCCGTGCGTCGCCGACGCATAGGGCTCCTTGGCCACGTTGGTCCATTGCAGGTAGCCCTCGACCTCGCCGATGGCGGCCTTGGCGTACGCCGCCTGCATCTCGGGCTTGAGGCAGCCGTAGACCGCCCGGGCCTCGTCCGCCGAGATCTCCACCGACGAGGCGGCGCCACACGGATTGCACGGGTTGCACGGGTTGGCCGCGGCGCAGGGACTGCACGGGTTCTTCGCCGCACACGGGTTCTTCGCGGCGCAGGGGCGGCAGGGGCTGCAGGGGTTCGCCCTCGCCGCCTCGACGAGACGCGGCACGAAACATGTCTCGGACACCGTGCCGCCGCCGGCGGCGCAGGGGTTGCACGGGCCGCAGGGGTTGGTCGCGGCGCAGGGTCCGCAGGGGTTCTTCGCCGCGCACGGATTGCTGACCGCGCACGGGCTCCCGGCCACACACGGGCGCTTGGCCGCGCAGGGATTGCACGCCGCCGATTGCCACCCGGCTTCCGGTCGGGGCTTCGCCATGGGCAGCGGTGCCGCCGCCTTCAGGCTCGAGGCGGCCTCCGCCGGTCTCGGCTGCATGAGCACCCCCTCGACGACCACGAACCCGCCGACGGCGATCACGGGAATCACGGTCGTCGCGAACAGCCTCCCCTTGATCGACATCGTCGCGATCTCTTCTTTCCGGTCTCAGTCGATACGGCGGGAGAGGGCAGGCGCCGGCACGCGCACGGCGCCGTGCTCACAGTCGATGTCTCTTACTGCTTCTTGGCTGCGCAGGGGTTGCACGGGTTCTTCGCCGCGCACGGGTTCTTCGCCGCGCACGGGTTCTTGGCGGCACATGGATTCTTGGCGGCGCAGGGGTTCTTCGCCGCGCACGGGCTGGCCGGCTTGCACGCCGAGGCAAGAACGATGACGCCCTTGCTTTGCGCGGCTGGGAGCGAGGCCGTGGTGCTCTTGTACGCACATCCGCCCTCTGCCACCGCTGGCGACGCGCCGATCACGCTGCCTCCGACGGCGATGCCGGCGGCGGCGATCACGGGCATGACGGCGCTCGAAAGAAGCCTGGTCTTCCTGGATTTCATGGTCCTACCTCCTCGTGGGCTGAACATTGCGACTGATTGCGAATCTCAGTATGACGCTAGCATGCCGCGCGGGCGGCCGAAGCTCCAATCAAACGGCTTCACAAACGTGTGAGAACGCCACGCCCTCGCATTTCGCGTCCGGCCCGCACCAAGGCGCGTCCCAAGCGGGGATGGCGCCGGGTCGCATGGCTCGCCCTCGCCGTCGCCTGGCCAGCCGCTCTCTCGGGCGAGCCCGGGGACCTCCTGGTGCCGGCGGTGGTGGCGGTGCCGGCGGGGGCCTTTATCGGCGGCTCGGATCCGGCGGAGCGCGAGGCGGCGTACCGTCTCGACGAGGCCGCCTACGGTCACGACGCCACCCGGCGCGGACGCTGGTACGAGGGCGAAGGCGAGCGGCGCCGCCTCGAGACGGGCGCCTTCGACATCATGTCGACGCCCATCACCAACCGCCAGTACCAGGCGTTCCTGGCGGCGACCGGCCACCCGGCGCCCGGCGTCGACGAGCCGACGTGGGCCACCTACGGTTTGATCCACCCCTTTGCGCTGACTCGCCGCCATGCCTGGCAGGGCGGTCGTCCGCCGCCGGGCCGGGAGGATCACCCCGTGGTCCTGGTCTCCCATGCCGACGCGATCGCCTGCGCCGACTGGCTCTCGAAGGTGACCGGCAGGCGCTGGCGCCTGCCGACGGAGAAGGAGTGGGAGAAGGCGGCGCGCGGACCCGACGGCCGGCGCTTCCCGTGGGGCGACGACTTCGACGGCCGGCGCCTCAACAGCGCCGACCGCGGCCCGTTCGACACGCTGCCGGTCGGCTCGTTCGCCGAGGGCGCCAGCCCCTACGGCGTGCGCGACGCCGCCGGCCAGGTGTTCGAGTGGACCGCGACGCCGGCCGGAGCGGGCCGCTACATCGTCAAGGGAGGGTCCTGGGACGACAGGGGCTGCGGCGTCTGCCGGCCGGCCGCCCGCCACGCCCGGCCGGCCGACCTCAAGCACATCCTGATCGGCTTCCGCCTCGTCCGCGACGGCTGACCCGCGGCCCTACTCGGCGCTGACGACGATCTTGTAGTCCGGCGTCGGGTTGAGCGGGCAGGAATAGACATACGTGCCCGGCTTCAGCTCGACCTCGTAGTCCAGGCTCTGCCCCTGTTTCAGGCCGCCGCCCGAGACGCTCGTCTTGGTCACCTTGTGGAGCGGGTTCTTCCAGTCGTATCCTTCATCCCGCAGCCAGAAGCCGAGCTCGTAGGGCACGTCCCTGTTGCGCACGCGAAAGACGTAGGAGCCGGGGCGCAGGGTCAGCACCTCGGACGCCTGCACCCGCCCCGCCCCGGTCTCGGCGTTGATGGCCTCGCAGTCGGCGGCCTTCGTCGTCTTGAACTGCTGGTCGACGCCCTCCGGCTCGAGGAACTGGCAGCCGGTCTGGGTGAGCTCGATGACCTCGGCGCCGCGGGCCTGCGCCGTCGGCAGCGCGACGGCGCAGGCCACGGCCAGCGCGGACAGCGCCGGTATGCCCGCCGCGCGTTTCCTGGTGGAAGTCATGTCAACGTCTCCTCGGTTGGTCCCTGTGAAGCCCTGTCGCAACGATCGCTCCGCCGGCGGGCGCATCGCAAGTGACGTTGCCGTGAGGGAAGCGTGAGCGGGGCTCAGGCGGGGAGGCGGAACAGCCGACGCAGGCGGATGCCGACGACGGTGCCGGGCACCGCCGCTGCGATCCACACCCAGCCGTGCAGGCTTGCCGAGGCGACGCCGGAGAAGAACGCGCCGATGTTGCAGCCGTAGGCGAGCCTCGCCCCGTAGCCCATGACGAGGCCGCCGAGGGCGGCCGCGATCAGCGACGAGAGCGGGATCTTGAGGCTCGGCTGGACCTTGCCGGCAAGGGCTGCCGCCAGGAACGCGCCCGCGAGCATGCCCACGTTCATCACCGAGACGGTGTCGGCGAGGAGCGGCGCGGCCAGTGCCGCCCTTTGGAAATCCCCGCTCCAGAACGGGCTCGACGCCGGATCCCAGCCCAAGGCCGCGGCCGCCTTGGCCGGCCACAGCGCGAAGGCCCACGTGATCGACCAGGGATGACCGGCGACCGCCAGCGTCAGCCAGTTGAGCGCCGCGAGCAGCAGGGCCCCGGCGAGCAACGGCCACGGACCGCGAACGAGGCGCTGCCACGACGGCGGGCCGCCGCCCCGGAGTGGCTGGCGGCCCGGCGCGCCCACGGTCCGCAGGATCAACAGGATAACGGCGAGGACGGCGAGCTGGAGGAGCGTCGCCGGTCCCCAGCCGAGGGTCTCGCCGAGCGAGAGCGCGCCCCAGCCCGGCAGCAGGCTCCACCAGTGCATGTGCAGGCTCGCCGCAAAGCCGCCGACGCAGAAGAACGCCAGCACCACCAGCATCCGCAGGTTGCCGCCGCCCGCGGTGTAGAGCGTCCCCGATGCGCAGCCGCCCGCGAGTTGCATGCCGATCGCGAAGGCGAAGGCGCCGAGGGCCATCGACACGCTGATCGGGGCGACGGCGCCGGCGACGGGGCGGCCGAAGGCGCTGCCGGCGGCGAGAACGGGGGCGAACAGGACGATGGCCACCGCCAGCATCGCCAGCTGCGCGATCACCCCCGAGGCGTCGCGTTCGACGATCAGCCGGCGGTAGGCGCCGGCGAAGCTGAAGGCCGCATGGTACAGCGTGACGCCGAGCGCAAGGCCGATCGCGAACAGGGCGGCCGGCGTCCCGCCGAGCCCGGAAAGGCTGGACCACAGCAGGGCGATGCCGGTCGCCGCTACCGCCAGCGCCGGGACCTGCGGTGGCCGGACGGCGAGCGCGGTCGTCATCGCCGCGCCCGCTCCCTAGCGGCTGGCGTCGGCGACGATGCGGGCGACGATCGCGTCGAGTTCGCTTGCCATCTCGTCGAGCTTCGCCACCTCGTACGCGCCGAAGACGTGGCTGGGAAGGCGATAGGTGAGCGTCGCCGTGCCGTCCGGCCGCTCGGTCACATAGAGGCGGAGAGGCGCCTCGATGCCCGCGGCCACGCTGGCGTTCAGCATGCGGACCGCAAACGGCGGCGCGAACACCATGATCACCCGGTTGCCGGGAATGGCGACGCCGATCGAGCGGGCGCCGCAGTCGGCGCAGGCCTCGGCGGCGATGCCGAGGCCGTTCGCCTTCACCGCCGCTCGGAGGTCCTCGACGAAGGCCTCGAACGGCTTGCCGGTGGCGACCACCTGGGTTCCGGAGTACGGCATGGGGTTGCCGGCCACGGCCGGTGCGCCGAGAAGACCCATGACGAGGATCAGAGGGAGAAGAGGGAGACGCATGTCACAGCCCTTGTGGAACGACGGTACGGCAAGGGTAGGACGGAGGCAGCCGCCGGGCCACACCCTCCTGCTTCCCTCACGTGCTTGTGAGAGCGGTGCTCAGGCGCCGGCCCCGGTTGCGCCGTCGCCGCCCTCGATCTCCGAAGCGAGCGCCGCAACCCTGGGCTCGGCTGCATCATCGCCGATCTGCACCGCCTCGATGCGCTCCGCGTGGCGGGTGACCTTCTCGGTCGAGATGCGGATCTGCCGCACGTCCTCGACCGCCTGATCGAAATGCCGCTGCAGCTTGCCGACCCGATCGTCGAGGCGCAGCACGTCCTCGCCCATCGCCCGCACCTCGGCCTGGATGAGGCCCGCCTGTTCGCGCATGCGCACGTCCTTGAGCACGGCCCGGATCGTGTTCAACGTCGCCCACAGCGTGGTCGGCGATACGATCCACACCTTGCGGCGGAAGGACTCCTCGACGACGTTGCGGAAGTTGGCGTGCAGCTCGGCGTAGACGGCCTCCGACGGCAGGAACATCAGCGCCGATTCCGCGGTCTCCCCCGGCACGATGTACCGGCTCTGGATGTCGACCAGGTGCTTCCGGACGTCGGCGCTGAAGGCGCGGGCCGCCTGCACGCGCGAGGCCTCGTCGCCGGCTTCGCGCAGGCGGAGGTAGCTGTCCAGCGGGAACTTGGCGTCGATGACGATCGGACCCGGCGGGTTCGGGAGCTTCAAGAGGCAGTCGGCGCGGTTGCGGTTGCCGAGAACCGCCTGGAACTCGTAGGCCGAGCGCGGCAGCGCGCCGGCCACCAGATCCCGCAGCTGGACCTCGCCGAAGGCGCCGCGCGCCTGCTTGTTCGAGAGAATGTCCTGCAGCCCGACCATCTGCGCCGAAAGCTCGGTGATGTTCCTCTGGGCGGCATCGATGACGGCGAGGCGCTCGTGCAGGACTCGCAGCGTCTCGCCGGTCCTCTCCGTCTGCTCGGCGAGGCTGTCGCCCAGCCGTTTGCCGATGGCGTCGAGCCGGTCGTTGACCCCGCGCTGGCTCTGCTCGAGGCGGCCGCCGAGCTCCGCCTGCGCCAGGCTCAAGCGGTCGGCCAGCTCGGCCAGCCGGGCCATCTGCGTCACGGTCACGGCGCGGCCGCGCTCGGCCCGGATCAGCGCTGCGACCAGACCGACGGCTGCGGCCAGCGCGAGGCCGGCGATCACCCACAGCAGGGTCGGAGTGTCCAAGGGTCCGCCATCCTGTACGTCTGCCGTGGAGCTTGCACGACGGCTTCCACCAACGCAAACTCTCGTCGGCGCAGCGGGAGGGAAAGCACCATGCTTCGAGCGGGCGTTGTGGTGTTCGTCGTCGCCATCGCGGCGGTGGTTGCGGTGCGGGCCGAGCCGCCCGAGATTCGCCTGACACCGGAGGATCGCACGGCGCTTCAGGTGACCGTCTACGGCGGCGGCCTCGCGATGATCAGCGATCGCCGCACCGCGGTGATCGAGTCGGGCGAGGCGAGGCTCGCCTTCGAAGGCGTCAGCCGCGAAGTGTTGCCGGCGACGTGCCTGTTGACGGGCGAAGGCGGTCTCCGCGTGCAGAGCCTCGGGCACGATTCCGACGTGCTGACCCCGGAGGCGCTGCTGCGCCGATCGGTCGGCCGGATCGTCGGCGTGGTGCGAACCCATCCCACCACCGGCGAAGAGACGCTCGAGCGGGCGACGCTCTTGAGCGCCGAGGCGGGCGTCGTGCTGCTGTATCGGGATCGGATCGAGACCGGATTCCCGGGCCGCATCGTGTTCTTCGAGGCGCCCGCAGATCTGCGGGCCTTGCCGACGCTGGTGGCGACGGTTTCGAGCGACGGCGGCGGCGAACGGGAGGTGGAGCTCTCCTGCCTGACCGAGGGGCTCTCCTGGAACGCCGACTATGTCGCGGAGATCCATCCGTCCGAGGACCGCATCGATGTCGACGGGCGCGTCACGCTGACGAACGCGACCAGCATCGATTTCCTGGACGCCTCGGTGGCGGTGGTGGCCGGCGACATCCGCAGGGTTTCGCCCCCCGGTGTCGCCCGCACGCGGATGGCGATGATGGCCGCCGATGCCGCGGAAGAGGGCATGTCCTTTCCGGAGCGCCAGGCTCTCGGCGATCTGCACCTGTATGCGCTTGCCCGGGCGCTGAGCCTCGGCGCGCGGGAGACGAAGCAGGTCGGGCTGCTGTCGGCGGCCGGTCTCGTGCTCGACCGCGAGTATGTGAGCGAAGCCGGAGCCATGGTCTTCCGTCCGGTGGGGGAGCGGCCGCTGACCGACAACCCGAAGGTGGTCCTCCGCTTTCGCAACGAACAGGTGCCGGGCTGGAGCGAGCCCTTGCCGGCCGGCATCGTCCAGGTCTACCTCCGCGACGGCGATGGCGTCCGCCGGCTGCTCGGCGAGGATCGGATCCCGCCGACGCCCGCGGGCGAGCCCGTCGAGATCAGCCCCGGCCAGGCCTTCGACATCACCGTGAAGCGCACCCAGACCGAGTTCGTCCGCGCCGGCCTGTCCGACCGGGTGTTCGAGAGCGCCTATCGCATCGACCTCACCAACGCCAAGCGGCGGGAGGTGACGGTGAAGGTGGTCGAGGTCATTCCGGGTGACTGGCGGATCCTCGCGGAGAGCCTCGCCCACACCCGGGAGGCCGCCGATCTCGCCCTATGGCGGGTCGCGGTGCCGGCCGGCGGCTCCGCGAGCCTCACCTACCGGGTTCGGGTGCAGCAGTAGGTTGCCAGGGCGCACCCCCGCGAGTGTCGGTATTCTTGACACCCGCCCCGCCATCCCGCGCCCGCCGGACCTTGTCACAGGCCGTTGTTTTTCCAGAATATTCTTCGCGCCCCTCTATGAATGATAGTACCAACCCAAATGAGGCACGGAATGCGCGTGTCGGACAGCTTTACAACGACGCCGAGGCTTCGTCCGCAACCCATTGAGTCTCCAAGGCATCGTGGATTGGCACGGGACGTGCATGAAGGAGAGGCCAGGAGAACTCGAACCCCTGTTGCCAGAAAAAGGAGGCGACGAATGAACGTGAAGAATGTTTTGGGTGCTCTCGGGATCGCGGCGGGCGTCTGGGCCGTGTCGCCCTCGGCGCACGCCGTATCGTTCACCATCACCGGAGGCGATCCCTTCGCCCTGCCGGCTTCCCACGATGTCCTTGCGCCCGGGACGACGGGATTCCGCAACACGCTCGTCACGTCGCTGACCCTGGAGATCGACGGGCCGGGCAAGATCAGGTACGAGTTCGTCGGCTTCGAGGCCGGCGCCACGGACACCTTCACCGCGTTCGGCGCCGCGGGCGGCACCATCTTCAACAAGGGCGGCCCCCAGGGGGCCATCACCGGAAGCCAGGGCGCGGCAGGAGCGGTCGACTTCTTCTACACCGCGTTCGCGCTGTCCGCGACCCCGGTCGACATCAACAATGGCGACATGGCCAAGTTTCGGGCCCCCTCTGGGATCGTCAGCTTCTGGATCTCGGATCCGTTCGGTCCCAACAACAACATGGTCTACATCGGCCTCGACGACAGCGGGGCGCAGAACGACCAGGACTTCGACGACCTCGTGATCAAGGCGACGGTGAGCGCGGTCGTCGCCGAGCCGGCGACGCTGGGCGTGTTGTCGCTGGGGCTGGTTGCGCTCGGCCTGATGTGGCGGCGGCGCAGCGGCACCTAGACGCCGAATTCGAACGACCCCTGCGAGCGCCGGTTCCGAGGAACCGGCGCTTTTTCTTTCCGTGGTCTCGGCCTTGGCGCCGACCGCATCGCGGGCCTTGCCGGGATGCCCGGCCGCCGGCGGGGACCGTCACTGTCAAGATTCCCGACACCCGCGCCGGGTCCGGCCACGGTCCTTCAAGGCCTTGATGTTGCGCTTCTTTTCTCCCAGTCGTCGGTGCCGGCAGGGCAATCGGTCCGGCTGACACCTTAGCGAGCGCGTCGCCGTTTTTTACAATCTCAGGACGCAGTCAGTCATAACCCGTTGAATCTCCAGCGAGTCCCTTCCTGGCACGGGATGTGCAAGAAAAACGTGCACAAGGCCAAAGGGTGCCAGGAATAGGAGGCGAGAGATGAGGATGCAACGTGGATTGATGGTGGGGGCTGCGAGCCTGATGGCGGCGATCGGGCTCTCCACACCGGCGCACGCCGTGAGCTGGGTGATCAATGGTGGCGACCCGTTCGCGCTGCCGGCCGCGCACGATGTGCTTCCGGTCGGGACGATGGGGTTCAGGAACACGACGACGACGGCGCTGACCCTCGAGATCGACGGGCCGGGCAAGATCAGGTACGAGTTCGTCGGCGACGAGGCCGCTGCCAAGGACACGTTCTACGCGTTCGGGGCGTTCGGCAACAAGATCGAGAACCGTACCGGTCCGAAGCCGGTGCTGACGGGCGCGCAGGGCTTCGCCGGCGCCGTCCAGTTCACCTTCACCGCGTTCGCGCTGTCGGCGAATCCGGTCGACATCAGCAACGGCGACATGGGCATCGACCGGCCCAACTCGGGCGTCGTCAACTTCTGGATCTCCGAGCCGTTCGGCCCCAACAACAACAAGGTCTACATCGCCCTTGACGACAGCGGCGCGCAGAACGACGACGACTTCGACGATCTCGTGATCCTGGCGACCGTGGCTTCCGTCGTGCCCGAACCGGCCACCTTGAGCCTGCTCTCCTTGAGCCTGCTCGGCCTCGGGCTTGTCGGCCGCCGTCGTCGCACCTGAGGCACGAACGCCGACCCACGTGCAGACACCGACGCTGGCGCCGGCCCTGAGCGGCCGGCGCCCCCCTCGAGGCCGCCCAGGGAAGGGGAGGGACTAAATCCGTGAGCCGGGCAGGAACGGGTCCGGTTGCAGCCCGGCCCACGGATCCCTTTCCGGCCGCGATGCCGCCGGCAGGTCGTGGACGTGGACGTCATCCGCCGAATGCCGGTCGAGGATTGCGATCGCCCGCCCTTCGTGCTCTTCGTCCCGTACCCGCACCCAGAGAAGGAGTCCCCCCTTCTCCAGCTGCTGTTCCAAGCTCTTCGCCCGGTCGCGGCCGATCATCCGCGCCAGGAGGCCGCCGATGACGGTGCCCGATCCGCCGGCGGCAAGGGCGGCGGCGATCGCCCAGGCCAGCGTACCCCCGGAGGCGACGACGGCGCCGACAGCCGCCAGGGCGCCGACATAGGCGAGTCCGCCGACGATGCCGGTGCGCGCCTCGACCAGCGAATCGCGCCCCGCATACGCCACCCGCGGCACCCTCGGATCGTCCTCGAGTTCGCCGACCTTCTCATAGAGGTGGCCGAGTTTCTCCTCGATGGCGCGCGGGCTCGCGAGCAGGCTGAGCTCCGAGCGGTCGAAGCCTGAGTTCATCAGCTCGTCGGCGGCCGCCTCGAAGGAGTCGCGGCTGTGAAACACGGCGACGGCCTCGCGGATGGTCACCGATCCGGCCGACTCCTCCTTGCCCGGTGCTGCCATGATCTCCCTCCTGTTGCCATACCCCACGGCATCGCGCCGACGCCGATCGGGCCCATGCGCCGGTCCATGATACCGCGGGCCGGCGCCTTTTCCACATGGTTTGTGGTGTTTCGCAGCGCCATCGCTCAGCGCTTGTCGCGGCCGAAGGGGATCACCTGGCCGCCGGCTTGGTGCCCCGCGGCGAACAGCTCCTTGAGCCGCACCGCCATGCACTCGCGGCCGACCGCATCGAACGACGCGATCGACCGGCCGGCACGATCCTGCCACGGCGTCGGATCCAGCCACTTGAGGGCGTCGGCGACGACCCCGAGATTGAGGTCGCGGTAGAGATCATAGAGCGTGATCTCGTCGAGATCGCGGCCGAGCACCCAGCGGTCGCGCCCCGTCTGGGTGATGTAGCGGGCCTGGTCGAGCTGTCTTAGCACCGTCTCGACGACGAAGGCGCCGAGACGCAGCTTCTTCAGCATCGCCTTGCGCTCGACAACCTCGCCGCGGACGCTCGCGGCCCTCAGCTCGGAGAGAATGGACAGCGCCACCGTCAGACGGACGCCGGGGCTGAGCTGCGGCAGGTCCGGCGTGCCGCGGTGTGCCCGCCAATCGGCGAGCGAGGCGGCGACGACGGCACCGAGGAGACCGATCGACCAGGCGAGATAGATCCACACCATCGTGATCGGGATGACCGCCAGGGCCCCGTAGATGGTCTGGTAGGTGGGGAACGCGGTGACGTAGAAGCCGTAGCCCTTCTTCAACACCTCGAACAGCACGGTCGCGACCGCGGCGCCGGAAAGCGCGTGCCGGGCCTTGACCGGACGGTTGGGGATCGTTCCGTAGAGGAGCGTGAAGGCAACGAACTCCATGACCGGGGGCAACAGCCACGTGGACCGGCCGCCCGGCCCCGCCCACGCATCGAGGCCGGCGATTTCGGCGGTGGCGAACAGGTACCCGGACAGCAGAAGGCTCATCCCCAACAGGATGGGGCCGAGCGTCAGCACCGTCCAGAACGCCAGGAGCCGCCACATGAACGGCCGCGGCACGGTGACGTGCCAGATGCTGTTGAACGAGCTGTCGATCGCCAACAGCAACAGGAACACCGCCAGGGTCAGGCCTACCGCGCTCAGCGCCGACAGCTTGCCGGTGTTCTCCGTGAACGTCTCGATCTGGACGAGGACGGCGGTGCCCGCATCGGGCATGAAGCTCTCGACCACGATCGCGTAGAGCCGGCTGCTGATGTCGTCGAACACCGGGAACTGCGCCAGAACCGAAAGCGTGATCGCCATCACCGGCACGAAGGTCAGCATGGTCGCGAAGGTCAGTGAGCCCGCATAGTCGAGGCAGCGGTCGTCGAGGAAGCGGTTGAAGACGTGCTTCAGGAACGAGCCGAGGTCGGCGATCGAGATCGCGGGTCGGCGTCGACGGAACCTGAACATCTGCCGCAACGGGATCTCCGTGATCGCCGACGGCGCTCCTAGCCGCGGCCCGGATCGAGCCTGAGGACGTAGGTGCCGAACGCCCGATCCGTTCGCCGGATGTGCCCGACGATCTCCCGCGTCAGGGTGTCGAGGGACGACAGCGTCAGCGCCACCTCCCCGGCCGTGTACTGCTCCCTCACCCGCTGGAGCTGCTCGATGGCGTCCGCGTGTTCGTCAAGGTGCTGCTGGTAGCGCGGATACGCATAGAGACGCATCAGCAGCTGCTCGGAGACGAAGTGCATCTTGGTATAGTCGAGAAGGCGATCGAAGATCTCGTCGATGGCGGCCCTGTCGCGGCCCTCGGCGACGGCGCCGCGCAGCGCGACGAGAAGCCCGACCTGGACCCGGTGCTCGCCATCCATCTCACCGAAGCCGACGTCGATCCCGTCGACGCCCTCTGGCGCCTTGGCGTTCAGGCCGTCCTCCCGCTCGTCGATCGTCGTGGTCCTCCGGGCGGATCGCCCGCCTCGACACCCCCGTACAGTGACAAATCTCCGGCCGGCGGGCAACCGTCTCGTGCCGGAGGCGAGGCTCGCGTTCAAGCAACCGGCGGCCCGGGCCTGAACCGCGGCAGCGGCATCGCCGACCGAACGAGCGGGCAGGTCTCCCCTTCGCCCGGCTCTACTCGCCGACGAAGTGGAGCACGAGGGACTGGGTGTGCGGGCGCAGCCGGTGCTCGAAGACGAAGATGCCTTGCCAGGCACCAAGCGTCGGGCGCCCGTCCGCGACAGGAACCGAGAGACAGGTGCCGGTCAGCGTGCTGCGGATATGGGCGGGCATGTCGTCCGGCCCTTCGACGGTGTCGTGGTAGAGCGCCGCGTCCTCGCTCACGGCCCACTTGAAGTAGGCCGCGAGATCGCGCCGGACGTCCGGATCGGCGTTCTCCTGGATCGTCAGGGACGCACTGGTGTGCTGGCAGAACACCGTCAGCACGCCGACCCTCGCGCCGTGCCGGGCGAGCCAGTCGCGGATCTCCTCGGTGACCTCGTAGAGCCCCTGGCCGCGCGTCCCGACAACCAGCCCGTCCTGTATCTGCCGCATGCCCTCCGCACTCGTCGGCACCGAAACGAGGGAGAACGCCGGCGCCGAGCTGGCCCTCGACCTAGATCACAAGCAGCGCCATCGCGGTCGCAAGGGTGCCGATCAGGGCGAGCCCGTACAGGACCGGCGCCACGATCTGGTCGGCGCGGATGCCGACATCGTGCGCGCACACCCTCAAGCGATGGGCGGCGTGCCACAGCAGCAGGGTGAGGACGCCGAACAGCACGATCTTGACGATCCAGTTGCCGACGAAGGCGTGCATCGTCTCGAACGCGAAGGCGGACGGGAACAGACCGAGGGGCCCGAAGCCGGTGACCACGATCAGCACCGGCAGCACGAACGCCGCCGTGGTTCCGCCGGCCGCGAACAGGAGCCAGTACACCGCTTTCGAGGATTTCGCCATGGCTCAAGCCACTCCCGCCAGGATGAGAACGAAGGCCGACACCGCGACGAAGCCGGCATAGTGGGCGCCGACGATGAGGTTGCCCGGTACGACCTCTTCTCCGCGCTGGATGCGCATCGCCTGCGGCACGGCCTTGAACCAGGACCAGGTGTGGATGCCGGCGAAGACGAGGGCGACGAGGTGGAAGGCGACGCCGAGCGGGCTCGTCACCGCACCGAGCCAGGCCTGCCAGGCATCCGCTCCTTCCGACAGACGGAACAGCCCGAAGATGAGGATGGCCGCATAGATGGCCACGAACACCGAGCTGATCTCGTGCAGCATGTAGCTCTTGTAGCGGCTGTGCGTGAGGAACCAGCTCGTCTTCGACATCTGGCGAACATAGGGTTTGCGCGACATCTATTTGTTCCCGATTCCCGCCATCGAGGCCACATAGTCGATGGCGCTGGTGATCTTGGTCTGCTGGATGGCGCCCGCGGGATCCACGTCCTTGGGGCAGACCTGCGAGCAGGCGCCGACGAAGCTGCACTCCCAGATGCCCTCGTGGGATGCCACCACATCCTCCCGGGCCTTGCGGCCGGCGTCGCGGTTGTCGGCGTTGTAGCGATGGGCGAGCGCCAACGCCGCCGGCCCGATGAAGCCCGGATCGAGACCGTACTGCGGGCAGGCGGCGTAGCAGCAGAGGCAGTTGATGCACATCGTGTACTGCTTGAACGCCTTGAGCTGGGCCGGCGTCTGCAGGTACTCGCCTTCGGCGACCGACTTCTCCTCCTTCGGCACGATGTACGGCCTGACGCTTTCGAGCTTCTCCATGAAGTCGTCCATGACCACCACGAGATCGCGCTCGATCGGGAAGTTGTTGAGCGGCTCGATGCGGATGGTGCTGCCGAGGTCCCTGACGAACACCTTGCACGCGAGCATCGGCTCGCCGTTGATCATCATCCCGCAGCTGCCGCACACGAACATGTGGCACGACCACCGGAACGACAGCGTGCGGTCGATCTCGTCCTTCACGTAGTTGAGCGCATCGAGCACCACCCAGTGGTCCTCGCACGGCACGCTGTAGCTCTGGAACACCGGCTCGTTGTCCTGCTCCGGCCGGTAGCGCATCACTTCGAGGGTGACGTTCAGGATGCTCATCAGACCACCTGACCTTCCGCCGCGGCGCCGTAGACGCGTTCCGCGGGCTGCGACTTGGTGATGACGACGTCGAGATAGTCGATCCTCGGATCGCCGTTGGGATTGTAGATCGCCATGGTGTGCTTCAGGTATCCGACGTCGTCGCGCTTGTCGTAGTCGAGCCGTTGGTGGGCGCCGCGGGACTCCTTGCGCAGAAAGGCGGACACCGCCACCGTCTGCGAGACCTCGATCATCGCGCCGAGCTCCAGCGCCTGGAGCAGATCGGTGTTGAAGACGCTGCTCTTGTCCTCGAGCCGCACGTCCTTGTACCGGACGCGGAGCTCGGTGATCTTGTCGCAGGTGGCCTTGATCTCCGCCCCGGTGCGATAGATCCCACACCCGGTCTCCATGGTGTCGTTGAGCTCCTTGCGCAATCCCGGAACGCTCTCCGTGCCCTTGCGCTGGAACAGCGCCTTGATGCGTCCCTCGGCGTCGCTGGCCTGCTTCTCGACCGCCTTGTCCTTTTTCGCCGCCTTCGCCGACTTGACGTACTCGACCGCGTGGCGGCCGGCGCGGGCGCCGAAGACGAGCAGTTCGCCGAGCGAGTTGGAGCCGAGCCGGTTGGCGCCGTTGATGCTGACGCACGCGCATTCGCCCGCGGCATAGAGACCCTGGACCGGTGTCGCCGCATCGATGTCGGTGTGGATGCCGCCCATCATGTAATGGACGACGGGGCGCACGGGCACGAGTTCGTGCACCGGATCAGCGCCGGCATACAGGATCGACAGCTCGCGGATCAGCGGCAGGCGTTCGTTGATCTTCTTCTCCCCGAGGTGCCGCATGTCGAGGTTGACGACGTCCCCCCACTTGCTCGGGATCGTCCGGCCCTTCTTCTGCTCGTGCCAGAACGCCTGGCTCAGCCGGTCGCGCGGCCCGAGTTCCATCGCCTTCAGCCGCGGCCACGGATCCGGCGGCCCCAGGCCGTAGTCCTGCAGGTAGCGGTAGCCGTCCTTGTTGACGAGGATGCCGCCCTCGCCGCGGCAGCCTTCGGTCAAGAGGATACCGGTGGCCGGCAATCCGGTCGGATGATACTGAACGAACTCCATGTCCTTGAGCGGAACCCCCGCCCGATACGCCATGGCCATGCCGTCGCCGGTCTTGATCGCGCCGTTGGTGGTGAACGGAAAGATGCGGCCGGCTCCGCCCGAGGCGATGATCACCGCCTTGGCCCGCACCAGCGTCATCCGCCCGGACCGGATCTCCATGGCGGTGACACCGTAGGTTCGGCCGCCGTCGATCATGAGATCGGTGACGTAGTACTCGTCCAGCCGCTTGATCGAGGGGTACTTGAGCGAGGTCTGGAACAGGGTGTGCAGCATGTGGAAGCCGGTCTTGTCGGCAGCGAACCAGGTGCGCATGATCTTCATGCCGCCGAACGGCCGCACCGCCACCTTGCCCGTCTCCTCGCGGCTCCACGGGCATCCCCAGTGCTCCATCAGCGTCAGCTCCCTGGGGATCTCGTTGACGAACAGCTCGACCGCATCCTGATCGACCAGCCAGTCACCGCCACCGACCGTGTCGTTGAAGTGATAGTCCAGGCTGTCGTTCGGCTTGACGACGCCCGCGGCACCGCCCTCCGCCGCACAGGTGTGGCTGCGCATGGGGTAGACCTTGGAGATCAACAGGACCTTCACGTCGGGATCGGCCTCGGCAACCGCGATCGCGGCCCTGAGACCGGCTCCGCCCGCCCCGACGATCGCAATGTCCGTATCAACGGTATCCATGGAAGTCTCCCACTCTCTCCCCACTGACCCTTAGTCCGTCGCGCCGTTCGTTGCGGCCGGCCCGCCGGTAGGGAAGGGTATACAACATCTGAGAGCCCGCTGAAGAGCTTTAAAGAGCGATGGCGCGCGGATGGGGCCGACTTCTTGTCGGTCGCTGGCGAAGCTGTCATAAGCGCCGCCATGCGGCGGCCCGTCGATATCCTCAGGTCGGTGTTCGGCTTCCCGGCCTTTCGCGGCGACCAGGCGGAGATCATCGACACCGTGGTCGCCGGCGGCGACGCCCTGGTGCTGATGCCGACCGGCGGCGGCAAGTCGCTCTGCTACCAGATCCCCGCCCTCTGCCGGCCGGGTCCCGGTGTGGTCGTCTCGCCGCTGATCGCGCTGATGGAGGATCAGGTCGCCGGGCTGCGCCAGCAGGGCGTGCCCGCGGCGACCGTGCACTCGGGGCTCGACGGCGCGTCCGCCCGCTCGGTGCTGGCGGACCTCAGGCAGGGCCGGCTCGACCTCGTCTACGTGTCACCCGAGCGGCTCCTCACCCCGGGTTTTCTCGCCCTGCTCGCGGCATGCCGGCCGGCCCTGTTCGCCATCGACGAGGCCCACTGTGTCTCCCAGTGGGGTCACGACTTCCGCCCCGAGTACCGCAAGCTCACCGTGCTGCACGAGCGGTTCCCGGACGTGCCCCGCATCGCGCTGACGGCGACCGCCGACGGACCGACCCGCAACGACATCCTTGCCCAGCTGCGCATGGAGACGGCGCGGGTCTTCGTGGCCAGCTTCGACCGGCCCAACATCTGCTACCGCGTCGCCGCCAAGACGACCCCGCGTCGCCAGCTGCTCCGCTTTCTCGGCACCGAGCATCGGGGCGAGGCCGGCATCGTCTATTGTCTCACGCGCGACCGGGTGGACGCGACGGCGGCCTGGCTCTCGGCCGAAGGCGTCACCGCGCTCCCTTATCATGCCGGTCTCGACCCGGCCGTCCGCTCCGCTCACCAGGAGCGGTTCCTCAGGGAGGACGGCATCGTCGTCGTTGCCACCATCGCCTTCGGCATGGGCATCGACAAGCCCGACGTCCGTTTCGTCGCCCATCTCGACCTGCCGCGCAACCTCGAGGCCTACTACCAGGAGACCGGCCGCGCCGGGCGTGACGGCTTGGCGGCCGACGCGCTGCTCTTGTACGGCATTCAGGACGCGGCAAGGCTCCGCCACTTCGCGGAAGCTTCACAAGCGCCCGAAGCACAAAAGCACCGAGAGAAGAACAAGCTCGATGCCCTGCTCGGCTACTGCGAGACCACCCGCTGCCTGCGCCAGGTGCTTCTGGAGTACTTCGGCGAACGACGGGATGCACCCTGCGGCAACTGCTCCAACTGCCTCGATCCGGCCGAAACCTTCGCCGGGACCGTATCCGCGCAGAAGGCGTTGTCCTGTATCTACCGCACCGGCCAGCGGTTCGGTGCGGGCCACGTCATCGACGTCCTCCTCGGCCGGGAGACCGATCGGATCCGTGCCTTCCGCCATGACCGGCTCAGCACCTTCGGCATCGGCAGCGAACTGTCCAGAAACGAATGGCAATCGGTGCTCCGCCAGCTGGTGGCGATGGGGCTCCTGCGGGTGGACGTCGAGGGGCATGGCGGCCTCTCCCTGGCAGCGGATGCACGCGCGGTTCTCCGCGGCGAGCGGGAGATCCGCCTGCGCCGTGATCCGGGAGCGCCGCCAAGGGAGCGACGGCGCGGCGGACACCAGCGGCCGCGGCCGGCCCTCGAGCCCGCCGACGAGGCGGTGTTCCAGGCCCTTCGCGCCTACCGCGCCGAGGTCGCTCGCGCGCAAGGGACGCCCGCCTATGTCATCTTTCACGATTCCACCCTGATGGAGGTCGCCCGCCGCCGGCCGCGAAACCTCGTCGCGCTGGCGACGGTGCCGGGCATCGGGCAGGCCAAGCTGGAGCGCTACGGCTTGGCCATCCTCGAGGTCGTGGCGCAGACCGACGGCCGCTGAGGCGCGGCGATTGCGCCCGTGACGCCCGGGGACCGCCCTGCCGCGCCGGCTCCGGCACCCGCTCGGCTGGCCCGTCATGCCGGCGACCTGCTGCGTCTGGCCGTGCCGGTGGTGATCGCGAGATCGGGCGTGATGGTGATGGCGCTCGTCGACACCGTCATGGTCGGCCGCTTTGCCGTCGACGAACTCGCCTTTCTCGGCATCGGTCTTGCTCCCATCGTGCCGCTCATGCTGGCGATGATCGGCCTGATGATGGGCACGCTGGTGCTCACCGCCGCGGCCTTCGGAGCCGGCCGGGTGCAGTCGTGCGGTGCCGTCTGGCGCCGGTCTCTCCCCTATGCCCTCTGGCTCGGCCTCGCTGCCGCCGTCGTCTGCGCCTTTGGCGAAAGCCTGCTGAGGCTCTTCGGCCAGAGCCCGGAGGTGGCCCGCGAAGGCGGCCGGGTGTGCCGCATCCTCGGCCTCGGGATCGCCCCGCAGCTGATCTTCGTCACCACCTCGTTCTTTCTCGAGGGTGTCAGGCGGCCGTGGCCCGCCATGATCATGATGATCTTGGGCAACCTGTTGAACGTCCTTCTCAACTGGCTTCTCATCTACGGCAAGGCCGGCCTGCCCGCGCTCGGTGCCGAAGGCTCGGCCTGGGCGACGACGGTGGTCAGGACCGTGATCGCCGTGGGCCTCGTCGCCTACGTCGGTCGCATGGCCGATGCCGGGCGCTTGGGCGTCCATGCCCGGCCCTCGGCAGGGTTGCGAAGCTGGACGCAGCAGCGCCGGATCGGTTACGCGGCCGGCGTCAGCATCGGCGTCGAAGCCGCAGCCTTCGCCGCCCTCACCGTCTTCGCCGGGTGGCTGGGTGCATACCCGCTCGCCGCCTACTCGATCGTCATCAATCTCGTCTCCATGGTGTTCATGGTCGCCGTCGGGATCGGTTCTGCGACGGCGGTCCGCGTCGGCATCGCGCATGGCCGGGGCGACGCCCGCGAGACGGCCTGGGCCGGCTGGACCGGGCTTGCCGTCAACACCGCGGTGATGGGCGCACTCGCCCTCGTCTTCCTGCTCCTGCCCGAACGCCTCGCCCGCGCCTACACCATCGACCCCGCACTGGTCGCCCTGACCGCTCCGGCGATCCTTTTCTCGGCGGCGATCCTCGTCGCCGACGGCGGCCAGGCCGTGATGGCCAACGCCTTGCGCGGCCGCGGCGACACCTGGGTGGTCAGCGCCCTGCAGTCGGCGAGCTTCTTCGCGGTGATGGTGCCGGTCTCCTGGTGGCTCGCCTTCGACCGCGGGCGGGAGGTCATCGGCCTCCTCGAAGGGGTCCTTGTCGGCTGCGCGGTGTCCGTCGCGCTCCTCGCCGGCCGCTTCCATCTCCTGTCGCTGCGGGACCAACCTGATCACACGCTTTCCGTGCATGAAAGGAACGGGTAAACTGGGCCGCCCCTGGGCGATGGTGGAGCACGGGTTTGAAGGGCACACGGGTTCGCGAACGGGCGTGGATGGACTTCGTGGCCTGGTGCCGGGTGCGACGGCTGAGCCCGCTGCCGGCCCATCCCTGGACCCTGGCGGCCTACGCCCGCTGGTGCGAGACGCGGCATCGCTATCCCGGCGTCGTCAAGCGGGTGCAGGCCATCGCGCGGGCCCATCTCCTCCGCGGCTCCAAGGCGCCCGACCGGCATCCGGTTGTGGCACGCACGCTCCGTCTCATCGAGATGCGCGAGCGTGCCCGCCCGCATTGCAGCGCGCTGTTCGCCGATGCCGAGCAGGGCCGCTGCACCACGAAGTCCGCCAAGCACACGGCGGCGGCGATGCCCCGGCGCCGCACGCTCCGCTCCTCGCCGCCGCTCATCTCCAAGCGCCCCCAGGACGATCGGCTGTGAGCTCGCAACAGGGGGAGCACTCCCGGGCGCGGGAGCGGACGGCATCGCCGGGTTGGGTCGCCGGGGAGAGGCGGCGCCCACTTCCACCTCGCCCCGTAAGACCATGGTCTTGACATCCGCTTGCCGGAGGCCATAACTCCCGCAAGTCTGTGGTCCTGCGGACGGATGGGCCGACGGTGCCTTAGGTTCGCGGGGGCAGACGGGGTGGTTGACCT
>CAYQSU010000026.1:0-40963 GCA_964420325.1 uncultured Rhodospirillaceae bacterium
CGCAAAATGTCGCATTTTGTCGCATTTTGTCGCATTTTGTCGCATTTCGTCGCAGGTCGCCGGTTCATGCCCGCCGCCGCGATCGCGACCGCTCACCGACCACCGTCGCGGCGCTTGGGTCGCGGCGGCGAAATCTGCTATCCTTGTGGCGTCGCTTGGGAGGCGGGAGGGGCCGGCCGGGACCGGGAGGCTTGGCAATGCTGATCGCAGGTCGATGTGCGCTGGTCGTGGCGCTGGCGCTGGCGGGGTCCGCAGCACGGCTCGCCGCCGGCGAGCCGGCGCCGCCGTCGCACTGGGAGTTCGCCCGCGCGCTCGATCTGCGCATGGGCGACCACATGGCGCTCCTGGGCGGACAGGTGATCGTCCGCGACCTGGAGGTGGCGCGCGGCGACGAGCTCGCCGCCGCCGGCGTGGCCTTCGTGGCGGTTCCGCTGCCGACCCTGTCGCCCGCCTTGGTCGGCGACCAGGGCTCGGGGACCGACATGCCGGTGAGCGCGGCGGGCGACGAGCGGGAGTGGGAGCCGATCCGCTTCGAGCCCGGCGATCGGGACGAGGTGAAGCGCCTCCTCCAGGCGGCCCCCGGCGGCTCGTTCAATCTCTCGGCCGACGAGGTCGCCCGCCTGCGTGGCGCGCTGGCGAACGTCGACGGCAACGGCCCGACGAGCATGGAGGCGGTCTCCCGGGCCTACCGCGAGATCCTGAAGGACCGCTTCCGCGCCTACGCGGCCCGGGGCATCGACGGCATCGCCGCCTACGATCGCGGCGGCGGCGCCGTGACCTCACCCGCGGACGAGCTGAGAGGCGCGGCCCGGGCCGCCGAAGCCCTGCTCGCCGCCCTCGTTCCGGATCTCGCCCGGGCGATCGAGCGGTTCCCGGCCGAGCCGGCGCCGGACATCGCGAGCCGCTACTACTGGCGAAAGACCACCATCGACGGGCGGCCCGCGTTCGTTCTCGGCCACGACATGATCAAGACCGCGCCCGGGCTCGCCGTCGTCTGCGGCCGCGAGTTCTTCGTCGGCCATACGTACAACAGCCTGCAGTCGCTGACGATCCTGGTCCCGGCCGGGCACGGGACCATGGTCTACCGGTGGGTCCGGACCTACACCGACCGGGTCGCCGGCCCGTTCAAGAGCTTCGAGCGCCAGGTCGGCCAGAACCTGATGAAGAAGGCCTTGGCCACCGAGCTCGCCGAGCTGCGCGAGCGGACCCTCGCGCTCCGCTGACGATCGAAGCCGCCCGGCGAGGCCGCGCGTTATTCCGTTTCCACCGAAGCCCGTTTGGGGTATAGTGCTCCCGCGTGTCTGGTCAGGGGGCGCAGTGGCGACTGACGGGCGGCGATCGACCAGGGAGATGCGGGGTGCGCTGGCCCTCCTGCATGACGAGCACGCCGTGTTGACATGGCAGTGGCAGGTGCTCTCGGATGCCGCCGCCAGCGGCCAGCCGGCGGGCACGCTCCGGCGCTATCTACAGGGCTTCGTCAATTCCGCACGCAGCCACTTCCAGACCGAGGAGCGGCTGATGGCCTTTGCCCGCTCTCCGGGGTCTGAGGCCCACAGGGCCGACCACGAG
This sequence comes from uncultured Rhodospirillaceae bacterium, assembly GCA_964420325.1. GTDB lineage: Bacteria > Pseudomonadota > Alphaproteobacteria > Rhodospirillales > Defluviicoccaceae > CAYQSU01. Next base: position 1,570 of record CAYQSU010000026.1, read on the forward strand.
CACCTGCTCGACACCGCCGGCGTGCGCCTTCGCCAGACCGACGCGGCCCTCCGGGAGAAGGACTGGCCGCAGTTGGTCGCCGAGATCCGTGACTGGCTGCAGCGGCACGCCGAGCGGCACGACCGCCCGCTCGAGATGCTGGTCGACCGGCGCGGCGACAGGTCGGCCGCCGCGGGCTGAAACCGGCAAGCGCCTCCGTTCCCGCGCCCGGCTCACTCCTTCGGCCGCAGGTCGACGATGCGCCTGGCCTTGCCCATGGAGCGCTCGATGTCGCCGACGCCGACGACCCGGACCTCGACGCTGAGACCGACGTACGACTTGATCGCGTGCCCGAGGTTGGCGGCGCAGGCCCGCTTGGTGGCCTCGTCGTAGGCGCCGAGATCGGGGCGCGGCTCGACCACGACCTCGAGCGCATCGAGGTGGTCCCTGCGGAACACCTCCAGAACGTAGTGGGGGGAAAGGTGCGGGTCCTTGAGGATCAGTTCCTCGATCTGGCTCGGGAAGACGTTGACGCCGCGGATGATCAGCATGTCGTCGGTCCGCCCCGTGACCTTCTCCATCCGCCGCATGGTGCGCGCCGTGCCCGGAAGCAGGCGGGTCAGGTCCCGCGTCCGGTAGCGGATGATGGGGAACGCCTCCTTGGTCAGCGAGGTGAACACCAGCTCGCCGCGCTCGCCGTCGGGCAGCGCCTCGCCGGTCGCCGGGTCGACGATCTCCGGATAGAAGTGGTCCTCCCAGATGTGCAGGCCGTCCTTGGTCTCCACGCACTCGCACGACACCCCCGGCCCGATCACCTCTGAAAGCCCGTAGACGTCGATGGCATCGATGTCGAAGCGTTCCTCGATCTCCTCGCGCATGGCATTCGTCCACGGCTCGGCGCCGTGCAGCCCGACGCGCAGCGACGACGCGCGCGCGTCCAGGCCCTGACGCACGAACTCGTCGGCGATCGCCAGCATGTACGACGGCGTGACCATGATGATGTCGGGCCTGAAGTCCTGGATCAGCTGCACCTGGCGGGCGGTCTGGCCGCCGGACATCGGCACCACGGTGCAGCCGAGGCGCTCGGCGCCGTAATGGGCACCGAGGCCACCGGTGAACAGCCCGTAGCCATAGGCGACGTGGACGATGTCGCCGGGACGGCCGCCGGCGGCGCGGGTCGAGCGCGCCATCAGCTCCGCCCAGGTGTCGATGTCCTTACGCGTGTAGCCGACCACCGTCGGCCGGCCGGTGGTGCCGCTCGAGGCATGGATGCGGATGACCTTCTCGCGCGGCACGGCGAACATGCCGAACGGGTAGTTGCTGCGGAGGTCGTCCTTGGTGGTGAAGGGAACCTTGGCGAGGTCGGAGAGCCCCTTGAAGTCATCCGGATGGAGGCCGGCACGCTCGAACGCCTGGCGGTAATGCGCGACGTTGTCGTAGGCGTGGCGCAGCGTCCACTTCAGGCGGGCGAGCTGCAGCGTCGCGATCTCGTCGCGGCTCGCGGTCTCGATGGGATCGAGATCTTCCTTCTTTGGTGCGTAGGCGCGCATGGCATTCCTCCCAGAAGCCCATTGTTTTCATGTCCCTATACACCCTAAGGCGGCCGGAAGCACGCCCGGAATGGCGGTCTTCGGCCGATCGTGCCGCGGATGTCAGCGCGTCCCGCGGCCGCCGGCCGCCGGCCCGAGGCCGGGAACGGTCTCGCCGGTGATGCGATAGGATTGTCCGCGGAAGACGGCGACGGTGCGGCCGTCGTCGGCGCTGACGCGGACGTCGTAGACGCCGGTCCGCCCCTGTCGGACGGTGGCGGTGCCGACGGCGGTCAGCACCTCGCCGAGGCGCGCGGCGCTGGCGAAGCTGATCGAGCACGAGAGCGCCAGCGTCGACTCGTTCTCGGAGTTGCAGGCGTAAGCGAACGCGGTGTCGGCGAGGGCGAACAGGATGCCGCCGTGGCAGATGCCGTGGCTGTTGAGCATGTCCTCGCGCACCGTCATCGTGACCCGCGCCTGCTGCGGCGCGACCTCCTCGATGCGGATGCCGAGCGCCTGAGCGGCGCGATCCTCGGCGTACATCGCTGCCGCCACCCGGGCAGAGAACGGGGCGCCCTCGCGCGCGGAGGTCACGGTCGGCGCCGGCCTCTATCAGCGGCCCGGAGCCGGAGCCGCGGCGCTGCCGCCGGCCTCGCGCCATGCCCACGGCGGATCGAAGGTGCCGCGCCACAGCCCCTCCTTGCGGGCGCGGGCGGCCGCCTCGGCGCGGCGGTAGGCCTCGCCGGTGCCGGGATCGGCGAGCGCCCAGCCGTTGGCCACCATCAGCTCGTTGACGCTGAGGGGGCCGACGAAACAGCGGAAGGCGACGGCGCCGGCGGCATCCGCATCGGCGGGCTCGCAGCTGAGCGTGTGGCCGTCGACCAGCCTTGCCAGATGCTCCCTGGCGAGGCGGCCGCAAGCGTAGGACTGGCCGCCGCGGTGATGGCAGACCTGGTCGAGCTCGGGTGCGTCGATGCCCGAGAGGCGGATCTCGCGGCCGGCGATCGCGAGGGTATCGCCGTCGACGGCCCCGGCGCTGCCGGCGAGGATGTCGGCAGCGAAGCCCGTGGCGACAGCTGCAGCGAGCGCCAGACCGGCGGTCAGCGCAACACGGCCCCTCATGGTGTTCCACGGTGATGCGCGGTCATGCACCAGGCCTCGTCTTGCGCGTGAACGGCCGGCCATCCGGCATCGGCGACCCTGGCGCCCCTACGGGGATTCGAACCCCGGTTTCAGGACTGAGAACCCTGCGTCCTAGGCCTCTAGACGATAGGGGCGAGCGCCCGTGAACACGGCACTCGGCAACGACACCCGAGAGATGCGCGCGTCGGCCGGAGACGCAGCTTTACCTTCAAACCCGGCGCACGATCAAGAGACTTCCGGCGGCGACGCCAAGGCGGCGGCTTGCGACAACGCCGGTGATCCGTGGTGCGCGGCCACGCGTATCTGCAGCTGTCAACGATGGAGACGGCGATGAGCGCCCTCGCCCTTGCTGTTGGAAAGATATCATTTTTCGTCCCCCGCCGTGCTATAGAGCGCGTTCATCCATACGCGAAACGCGTTGCGGGGCCGACTTTGAGCAACGAAGAGCTGTGCGACCTCTTGGAAGCGGTCGCCGTTGACAGGAACCGGGCGGCCTTTGCAGGCCTGTTCCGCCATTTTGCGCCACGCCTGAAGTCCTTCGGTCTGAAGCTTGGCGACAATCCGGCAGTCGCCGAGGAGGTTGCCCAGGAGGCGATGCTGACGGTTTGGCGGAAGGCGCAGGCCTTCGACCGGCGGCGGGCGACGGCGTCGACCTGGGTGTTCACCGTGTTCCGCAACAAGCGCATCGACATGTTCCGGCGCGAGAGTCGCCCTGAAGTCGCGATGGAAGACGGGTTCGACGCGCCGGCCGAGACCGGCGACATCGACTTCGCCTTCGATCTCGGTCGGTCGGGCGACGCCCTCAGGCGGGCAATGACGACGCTGCCGGCTGAGCAGCTCGACGTGGTGAAGATGGCGTTCTACGAGGACAAGTCGCACAGCACCATCGCCGAGGAGCTGGGTCTCCCGCTCGGCACCGTGAAGTCGCGCATCCGCCTTGCGCTGGGACGCCTGCGCGCCGCCGTCCCGGAGGAGCAGATATGATCACGCACCATCCTGCCCCCGAACTCCTGCTCGACTATGCGGCGGGGAGCATGGCCGAACCGGTGGCGCTCGCGGTTGCCGTGCACCTATCGTTCTGCCGCGAGTGTGCGGCGGAGGTGGCGACGCTGGAGAGCATCGGTGGCGCGCTCGTGGAGGAGGTCGAGCCGGTGGCGATGAGCGAGGCGGCGCTGGATACGGTGATGCGGCGACTGGACGAGCCCGAGCCGGCGGCGCGCCGGGCCTTCGCGGCGGTGACGCCCGGCCGAGGCATGATGCCAGCGGTGCTCCGCCGCTATGTCGGCGACCGTCTCGAGGCGCTGCGGTGGCGGCGGGTCGGCCGGATGTTCGAGGAGGCGCGCATCCCTCTGTCGACGAAAGGCTTCAAGGCGGTGTTGATGCGTCTCAAGCCCGGCGCGGTAATGCCGGTCCACGGTCACCGCGGGCGGGAGTACACGCTGGTGCTGGCCGGCGGCTACCGCGACGGCGGCGAGGCGTTCGGTCCGGGCGACTTCGACGTGCGCGATCCGTCGCACAAGCACCAGCCGGTGGTGGACGAGGACGGCGAGTGCCTCTGCCTGGTGGTGCTCGACGCGCCGGTCAAGCTGAGCGGGGTGTTCGGGCGGCTGGTCAACCCCTTCCTTCGCGTTTGAGCGCTGTCGCGGGATGACAGTCGGACGTCGCCACGGCGGCGGGCAACGAACGCCACGGCGCCTTTCCCTTGCATCCATGGCGCTGGCCCTGGCCTTGGCCGGCGACGATGCGCGATCCGCGCCGCTGACGGGAGGGTGTCCGGAGACCGGCCAGGGCTTCGATCCGCTTGCGCTGTACGGCGACACCATTCTGTTCTCGGTGGCGCGGAACGGCACGCCGGTTGGCAATCACCGGATTTCGATCGAGCGCCGCGGCGCCGAGTTGACCGTCAACAGCTCCTTCGAGATCACGGTCAACGTGCTGTTCTTCACCGCCTATCGCTATCGCTACGAATCCAGTTCGATCTGGCACCGGGGATGCCTCGTCGCGCTGGAGGCGGTGACAAACGACAACGGCGAGGTGAGCAGGGTCGAGGCGAGGCGCGTCGGCGACGAGCTCAGGATCGAGGGGCCGTCGGGCATAGTCTCGCATCAGCCCGGCCTCTATCCGACCGAGCACTGGCACGCCGGCGTGCTCGCCGCCGAGAGCGTGCTCAACACCATCAGCGGCAAGGTGAACCGGGTGCGGATCGAAGCCGCAGGCGACGACATGGTGATCGTTGACGGCAAGCCGCATCCCGCACGTCGCTATGTGTACCGCGGCGAGCTCGAGAACGAGGTCTGGTACGACGACGAGGGGCGGTGGGTGAGGATGCGGTTTCGTGCCAAGGACGGCTCGACCATCGAGTACGAATGCCGCAGATGCGGCCCGCCGACCGGGCGGTTGAGCGGGTGAGCGTCGCCTGGTGCACGGGGGCCGGCAGGGGTATCGGAGGGGCCGTCTCGCTGGAGCTGGCACGCCAGGGGTGGCGAGTGGCGGCGAGCGCGCGGACCCAGGCTGATCTTGAGGCGCTGACACATGAGGCGGCTGCGGCCGGCGGCGAAGCCCGCGGCTTTCCCTTGGATGTCACCGACGAGAGCGCGGTCAAGGCGACGGTGGCGGCGATCGAGAGCGATCTGGGGCCGATCGACGTGGCGATCCTGAACGCCGGCACCCACATCCCGATGTCGGCCGAAACCTTCGACAGCGCTGCCTTCCGCGCGCTTGTAGAGACCAACCTGATGGGCACGGTCCATGGACTCGCGGCCCTGCTGCCGCGCTTCATCTCCCGCCGCCGCGGCCACCTTGTCGTCGTCGCCTCCGTCGCCGGCTATCGCGGGCTGCCGACCGCCGCCGCGTACGGAGCGACCAAGGCGGCGCTGATCAACATGTGCGAGGCGCTTCGCCCCGAGCTCGAGCGCTTGGGCGTGCGCCTCACCCTGGTCAATCCAGGCTTCGTCCGGACGCCGCTCACCGACCGCAACCCGTTCCCGATGCCCTTTTTGATGGAGCCGGAGGCGGCGGCCCGGCGCCTTGTCGCGGCGCTCGCGAGCCGGCGCTTCGAAGTGACGTTCCCCCGGCGCTTCACCTGGCTGATGAAGGCGCTTCGCCTTCTTCCCTATGGCCTGTTCTTCCGCTTGACGAGACGCCTCGTGCCGTCGCGCGCCGGCGACCGGTAAACCGCCCACGTCCTAGAGGCGGGTCGACGATTGCCGGAGCAGGCGCGCCGCAAGCCTGCGACGGATGATCTCGTGTCGCCGGTGCGTGATCGGATGGTGCCAGATCAGCGCCACGGCGATGAGCTTCAGGGCCACAGGCACCAGCGCGTAGAGCAGCGTCAGCGCGAGAATGGCCGAGGCGCCGTTGGTCCCGCCGGTTTCGAATCCGAAGAGATCCAGCACCGGGAAGGCGATGCCGACGGCGCAGGCCAACGCGAGCTTGGTGGCCATGCTCCAGAGCGCGAAGAACAGTCCTGCCCGCGCACGCCGGGTACGCAGGGTGTCGAGATCGACGACGTCCGCCTGCATCGCCGGCGGCAGGGCGAGATCGGCGCCGAGCGCCATCCCGGTGCAGATGCAGATGACGACAAAGGGAAGGACTTCGCCCGGTCCGAGCAAAGGCACCCAGACGAAGGCAAGGCACGCGAGGAGCATCGCTCCGCACCACACGCGGTGCTTGCCAAAACGCCGGCTGAGCCTCAGCCACACCGGGATGGCGACGACGCCGGCGAGGAAGTAGGAGAAGATCAGGAGCCCGCGCTGAAGCGCGTCGGCGGCCAGCGCGTGCTGGAGGTAAAGGGGAAACAGCACCGCCGGCAGGCCGTTCGCCAGGCCGTTGACGAACCAGCCCGAGAGGAGGCGAACGAACGGCCGGTTGCGGGCGAGGGTGAGGAGTTCGTTGCCGTCGGGGCGCACCCTCGGACGATCCGCAGGTGCGGCTCTCGGCTCCCCGACCCGCCAGACCAGGAGGGTCACCGCCGGGGTGCCCACGGCGACGGCGAGCCATGCGACGATCGCCAGCGACTCCGCTTCCTCGATGCCCCGCGCCACCGCCAGGGCGGGCACCGCGCCCGCCGCGAGCACGCCCAGGATCATCGCCGCCTCGCGCGCGCCGGTGACGCGGGCGCGCTCGTGGTAGTCCGGCGAAAGCTCGGCCCCCCACGCCGCGTAAGGCACGGCGACGAGGGTCCAGCCGAGATACAGCGCGACGGCCCAGGCCAGGAGGTATGCAGGCGAAACCGGCTCGGGCGGCTGGAACAGCGCGATCATCGACAGCGCCGCGATCAGCGAGCCGACGACGACCCACGGCTTGCGCCGGCCCCACGGCAGCCGGAGCCGGTCGCTGGCGATGCCGACGGCGGGGTCGGTGACGACGTCGAACAGGCGCGCCGCCAGCAACGTCGCTCCGGTCGTCGTCAGCCCGAGGCCGAGCGTCTCGGCATAAAAGGTCGGAAGATAGACGTAGACCGGGATCGTCGGCATGGCGAGGGCGAACCCCGGCCAAGCGTAATACAGCAGCGTTCCGATGCGGAGGCGGTTCGGGCCGGACACGCTGCGCTCGGCGGCGCTCAGTCGCGCTGGATGCAGAGCTGTGCCACGTCGATCGAGCCGGAGCGGAACCCGGCCTCGCAATACGCGAGATAGCACTCCCACAGGCGCCGGAAGCGCGGATCGAAGCCGAGGCGCTCGATCTCCGGCCAGGCGCTGTGGAAGGCCTTGCTCCACGCGGCGAGCGTCCGCGCGTACGACGTCCCGAAGGTGAACCAGTCGGAGATCCTGAGGCCGGCGCGGGCGATCTGGTCGCCGAGCGCCGACGGTGAGGGCAGCATGCCGCCCGGAAAGATGTGCTTCTGGATGAAGTCGGTGCGCACCCGATAGGCGTCGAACCGGCGGCCGTCGATGGTGATGGCCTGGAGCCCGGCGCGACCCAAGGGCTTGAGGCATCGGCGGATGACGTCGAAGTAGGTGGGCCAGAAGGCTTCACCGACCGCCTCGAACATCTCGATCGAGACGATGCGATCGTAGGTGCCGGTGAGGTCGCGGTAGTCCTGCAGCCTGACCTCGACGCGATCGTCGAGACCTCTCCGTCGAACCTGGTCACGAGCGTGCTCGTACTGTCGGCGGGAGAGCGTGATGGCGGTGACGCGACAGCCGATCTCCTCGGCCGCGATGATCGCGCACCGCCCCCAGCCGCAGCCGATCTCCAGCAGATGATGATCGGCGCCCAGGCCGAGCGTGCGGAACAGCCGGCGGTACTTGGCGTCCTGAGCGGTCTCGAGGCTCTCGTCGGCGGCGGTGAACAGGGCCGACGAGTACGTCATCCCCGGATCGAGCCAGAGACCGTAGAAGACGTTGCCGAGATCATAGTGGGAGGCGATGTTGCGGCGGCTGCCGGCCCGCGAGTTCGGCCGCAGCCGGTGGACGGTGCGATCGATCCAACGGGCGATCGCGGATCCGTTGGTCACCTTCTGCAACGCCGCCTCGTTGTGCATGGCGAGGAGGAACAGCGCGGTGAGATCCGGCGTGTCCCAGTCGCCGTCGACGTAGCTTTCGGCGAAGCCGCTGTCCCCGCCGAACAGGATCCTGGCGATAGCGCGCGGACGCCTGATGTGGATCAGCGCGCGCAGCTCCGTGTTGCGCGCGCCACCGAACACGTGGTCTGAGCCATCGGGAAGCACGACGAGCAGTTGGCCCTCCTCGAGATGACGAAGCAGGGCACCGACCAGGCGAATCAATGCAGGGGTCGCGTCTTGGCGGCCGAGCGCGGCGGCCTTCGCGGCCGGACGTGTGTGCCGGTCGGTCACGGCCGGTGTCCCCAAGGTTGGGATCCGACCACCACCGTCACCGGGTCGGCGGGCGGCGACGGCCGATCGTGGAGCGGCACCCTCTTGCGCCACAGCTTAACAGCCTCCCAATGAATTCCCGCGATGACCTTGAGCGTCATCAGCGGATAACGGAAGAAATCGAACAGAAGCCTCCGGTCGGTCAAGGCGGCGGCGCGACCCTGGAACGAGGCGGTGAGCAATGGCCCCTCGGTGTCGCGTTCGGCGATGACGATGGCGACGCGCTCGGCGGGGGGAGCGACGTGGAAGTCGTAGGTCGCATCCATCGCGATGAAGGGAGAGACATAGAAGCGCTTGTCGCAGCTCTGGCGGATCCATGGCTCGCCGTCGTCGGCAACCGGGATGAGGTAAGCGTGGCGCTCGCCGAAAGTGTTGTGGACCTCGTAGAGGATGGCTCGGAGGCAACCGTCCGCGCTGCGACAGAAGTAGACGCTCAAGGGATTGAAGACGTAGCCGAGGATGCGCGGGTAGCATAGCACCTGGATCGAGCCGCCTCCGATATCGACGCCGGCGCGTGCGCACTGGTTTTCGACCCAGTCGCGCAGCGGCAAGCCGTCTCCCGACCCGTGGTCGCGATCGTAGAAGCTGAATAGGTTGGGCCCGTTGTGCGACAGGAGGCGGAGCCGACCGGCCAGGTGCGGAACCTCGTCGAGGGCGAGCAGCAGGCAAAAGACACGATAGACGAGGCGATGGCGCCGCGGTTTCAGGCGCTGGTGCACGACGCGTCCGTGATAGAGGCGGGAGGCGACGCCGGTCACGCCGTTACCCTCTCCAGGGTTGGCAGGTGGATGCGGTCCCATGACGCCGATACCCGCCACGGCCGCGTGACGCCGCCGAGGCGCTCGGCGACGGCGAGCCCGCTCTGCAAGGCATCCTCGTGGAACCCCGAGCCGAAGTAGCTGCCGCAGAACCAGGTGTTTCCGCGACCCTGGAGCGACCAAAGGCGGCGCTGCGCCGCCATCGAAACCGCGTCGAAGTGCGGATGATGATAGACGAACGATCGCAGCACGCGGTCCGGAGCCGGCTCACGGTGCGGATTGAGGGTGACGAAGAGGGGAACGCGCGCGTCCAGCCCTTGCAGGCTGTTCATCCAGTAGCTGACGCACACCCTGGTGCGGCCGTCTTCGCCTCGCCGGCTGAGGTAATTCCAGCTCGACCAAGCCTTGCGCCGCTCCGGCATCAGGCAAGGGTCGGAATGCAGCACTGCATCGTTCCGCGTGTATCGAAACGCGCCGAGGAGCGCCCGTTCCCGGTCGGTGGCATCGGCGAGCAGGGAGAGCGCCTCGTCGGCGTGGGCGGCGATCACCACGTGATCGAACAGCGACTGCCGGCCCCGCTCATCGATGATGCTGACACCTCCGGGGTTGCGCTCGATGGCGCGAACGCCGGTGCCGACGAGGATCCGATGCGCGTAGGGGGCGGTCATCCGGCGCACGTACTCGCGGCTGCCGCCGGCGACCGTCCGCCACTGCGGCCGGCCGGTGACCTGCATCAGGCCGTGGCCGGCGCAGAACCGGACGAACGCCAGCGCCGGGTGGGCGCGCATGTCCTCGACGGCGGTCGACCACACGGCGCCGGCCATCGGCAACAGGTGGTTGTAGACGAACGCGTGCGAATAGCCCTTGGACTCGAGATACTCGCCCAGCGTCACCGTGTCTGCGGCCGGATCGGTCAGCAGTTTCTTGCCGTCCCGATAGAATCGGAGGATGTCCGCGAGCATGCGCCAGTAGCGCGGCCTCAGCAGATTGCGCTTCTGCACGAGGAGCCCGCCGAGGCTCCCCGCGTACTCGAGGGCGCCGTCGTCGATCGAGGCCGCGAACGACATGTTCGACGCCTTCGTCGGCACCTCGAGGTGGCGGAACAGCCGAACCAGATTGGGGTAGTTGCGCTCGTTGTAGACGATGAAGCCGGTATCCACGTCGATCGGAGCGTCGATACCCGGCACGGTCACGGTATTGGCGTGGCCGCCGGCATGATCACGCTTCTCGAACACGGTGATGCGGTGCGACTTGTTCAAGAGCCACGCGGCCGACATGCCTGCGATGCCGGAGCCGATCACGGCGATGTCGAGCGGACGCGAGGGCGAGGCATCGAGGGGCATGGCGGGGCCGCATCCTACAGCAGCAGTGTCGGAGCGGTTACGGAGAACAGGGCGACCCGGATCAGCGACGCCGCTGATCCGGCCGTGCTGGCGAGCCGTAGGCGAGGGGTACGTTGACCGCGGAAGGACCAGCAATGCCCGCACCCTGTATCATCTTTGGCGCCACCGGCGGCATCGGCAGCGCTCTTGCCCGGAGGCTGCATGATGATGGCCGACCGCTGTTCCTGACGGCGCGGCACGAGGACAAGCTCGCCCGACTGGCCTCGGCGATTGGCGCCCCCTCCGCCGCCTGCAACGTGATGGAACCGGATGCCATTGAGGTCGTGATCACGCGCGCTGCCGCCGACGGCGCGCTTTCGGGGCTCGCCTACTGCGTCGGCTCGATCGTGGTCAGGCCGTTGCGCGCATCGACCGCCGAGGACATGCTCGAAGCGTTCCGGCTCAACGCCGTCGGTGCCGCGATGGCGTTGAAGGCGGCCGAGCCGGCGCTGGCGGCGGGCGGCGGGTCGGTGGTGCTGTTCTCCACGGTCGCGGTACAGCACGGCTTCGCCAGCCACGCCGTGATCGCGGCGGCGAAGGGGGCCGTCGAGGGGCTGACCCGGGCGCTCGCCGCCGAACTCGCTCCCCGGATCCGCGTCAACGCCGTGGCGCCGAGTCTGACCCGCACCCCGCTCGCCGAACCTTTGACGCGGAACGAGGCCATGGCCAAGGGCATCGCCAAGCTGCACCCGCTGCCGCGGCTGGGGGAGCCCGACGACATCGCCGCCATGGCGGCTTTCCTGCTCGGCCCCGAGAGCGGCTGGATTACCGGGCAGGTGCTCGCCGTCGACGGCGGCCGGTCGCGCATCGCCGCGATGCGCTGACGGAAGAGCGGTGGGCCGGCGTGGGCACGCTCCGCTTCATCCTTGGCGACCAGCTGAGCGACGCGATCTCGAGCCTCGACGGCGTCGATCCCGCCTGCGACGTGGTGCTGATGGCGGAGGTCGTGGACGAGTGCACCTATGTCCGCCACCACAAGAAGAAGATCGCCTTCGTGCTCTCGTCGATGCGCCACTTCGCCGCGGATCTCAGCGGGCGCGGGCTCACCGTCGACTACCGCGCCCTCGACGAGCCTGACAACGCCGGGAGTCTCCGCGCCGAGCTGGTCCGGGCCGTTGCGCGGCACAAGCCCCGGCGCATCGTCGTCACCGAGCCCGGCGAGTGGCGGGTGCTCCAGGACATGCGCGGCTGGGAAACCGCCCTGGGCCTGCCGGTCGAGATCCGCCCCGACCGGCGGTTTATCGCCTCGCACGCCGACTTTCGCGCCTGGGCCGAGGGCCGCAAGGGACTGCGCATGGAGCACTTCTATCGCGAGATGCGCCGCCGGACCGGGCTTCTCGTCGACGATTCTGGCAAGCCTCGCGGCGGCCGCTGGAACTACGATCGAGACAACCGCAAGCCGCTGGCGGGCGGCGACAGCCCGCCCCCGCCGCTGCGGTTCCGGCCCGACGCGACGACGCGGCGGGTTCTCGAACTGGTGCAGGCCCGCTTCGGAGACCATTTCGGCACCCTGGAGCCGTTCTGGTTCGGCGTCACCGCCGCTGATGCCAGAACGGCGTTCGGTGCCTTCGTCGATCGCGCGCTGGCCCGCTTCGGCGACCATCAGGACGCGATGAAGGAGGGCGAGCGGTTCCTCTACCACTCGGTGGTGAGCCTCTACGTCAACGCCGGGCTCCTCGACCCGCTCGAGGTCTGCCGCCGGGTCGAGGCGGCCTACCTGAACGGAGAAGCGCCGCTCAACGCCTCCGAGGGCTTCATCCGCCAGATCATCGGCTGGCGCGAGTTCGTGCGCGGCATCTACTGGCTGAGGATGCCCGATTACGCCGAGAGCAACGTGTTGGCAGCCCGCCGGCCGCTGCCGGCGTTCTACTGGACCGGCGAGACGGGGATGAACTGCCTGCGCCAGTGCATCACCCAGACCCGCGACGAAGCCTACGCCCACCACATCCAGAGGCTTATGGTCACCGGCAACTTTGCCCTGCTTGCCGGCATCGATCCCAAGGAGGTGTGCGCGTGGTACCTCGCCGTCTATGCCGACGCCTACGAGTGGGTCGAGCTTCCCAACACCCATGGCATGGCCCTGTTCGCCGACGGTGGCGTCCTTGCCTCCAAGCCCTATGCCGCGAGCGGCAAGTACATCGTGCGGATGTCCGACTACTGCCGCCGCTGCCGCTACGACGTCCACGCTACGGGCGGTGACAACGCCTGTCCGTTCAACGCGCTCTATTGGAGCTTTCTCATCCGGCACCGCGATCGGCTCGCCGGCAATCCGCGGATGGCGGTGGTCTATCGGACGCTCGACCGCATGCCGCGCGAACGCGTCGCCGCCATCGAAGCCCGCACCGCTCGGCTTCTCGCCGACCCCGATCGCCTGTGACTCCGCGGCTTCGAAGGGGCCTATCGCAAGCGCTCGAAGCCGTGCACGACGCGGAGCGCCGCGCCGAGGGCTCCGGCGAGAAGGCGCCGCCGCAGCACGGCCGGCGTCAGAATGGTCTGATCGACGAGGCCGGTCACCTTCACCGTCTGTCGGCCGAGCGCTGCAAGCCCCTGACGGGCGACCGTCTCCGCATCGAGCGCGCCGGGGAGACCGCCGCCGCGGAAGCCCGCGCGCTCGCCGAACGCGGTGCGCGTCGCGCCGGGGCAGAGCGCCAGCACGTCGACCGGCTCTCCCAGCATCTCCTCGGCCAGGGCCTCGGCATAGGCCAGGTCGAAGGCCTTGGTCGCGGCATAGGTGGCGAAGAAGGGCACCGGCGCGAACGCCGCCGAGCTGGCGACGATGACAAGCCCGGACCGCCGCCCCGTCGCCCGGGCACGGGCGAGCATGCCGGGCAGCAGGCCGCGGGTCAGCGATGCGACGGCCACGGCGTTGAGCATCACGGTCGCGCGCTCGTCTTCCGGGGAATGGTCGAGAATCCGCCCCCAGTGCCCGACGCCGGCGTTGTTCACCAGGAGATCGACCTCGAACGCCTCGGCGCGCTCGATCAGGTCGCGCACCCCCCGGTCTTCGGCGAGGTCGGACGCGAGCGTCTGGACCGATCGACCCGGCGTCGCCAGCTCCGCCGCGAGGCGGTCGAGCCTGTCGCGGTCGCGACCGGTCAGCAGCAGGTCGGCGCACGGCGGCAGCACGCGGGCGAACGCTTCGCCGATGCCGCTGCTGGCACCGGTGATGACCGCACGCCGGAAGGCGGCCGCTCCGCCGCTGGAGCACTTCAGCATGGGTTGTTGATCCTTTGCTTCGAGGCTGTGACCGATACGCTGCCCTCGCCGCCGCGGATCGCTCGGCTCGATCCGTCCCGCTCCGGTCAGCCGTCCTCATCCATCCGATCTTCGAGCCCGTATCAACGACGGACACGAAACGGAGAGCTTGAGAGCAGGCGTGGACGCCCGGAGCATCGAGACATGACCACCAAGATCAGCAAGGCCTCGTTCTGTGCGGACCCCCGGCTGGCCAGGTACTTCCGGAGCATTCAGCGGTTCCCGCTGCTTACTGCGGAAACCGAGAAGCAGTTGGCGATCCGCCACGCCGAGACCGGCGATGTCGCCGCAAGCCACCAATTGGTCAACAGCCACCTGCGACTGGCGGCGAAGATCGCGATGGGGTACCGCGGATACGGCCTCCCGGTCGAGGACCTGATCGCCCAGGGCAACCTCGGTCTCCTGCAGGCGGTCGAGCGGTTCGATCCCCATCGCGGGTTCCGGCTGTCGACCTACGCCACCTGGTGGATCCGCGCCGCCATCCAGGAATACATCGTCCAGTCCCGGTCGCTGGTGAAAATGGGGACGACGACCGAACAGAAGAAGCTGTTCTTCAATCTGGCGAGGCTCAAGGCGCAGATCCAAGCCTTGGAGGAGGGCGATCTCGAGCCGGAGAACGCGCGCAAGATCGCCGACCTCCTCAAGGTGCCGGAGGCCGAGGTGGTGAGCATGAACCGAAGACTGGCGGGCTTCGATGCGTCGCTCAACGTCGCCGTGCGCGACGGCGGCGACGCCGAGTGGCAGGACTGGCTCGTCGACGAAGGCGACGACCAGGAGCATCTGTTCGCCGACCGCGAGGAGGCCGACCGCCGCCGCCGGCTCTTGGCCGGCGCGCTCGAGCATCTCTCCGGGCGGGAGCGGGAGATCGTCACCGAGCGCCACCTTAAGGAACGGCCGCTGACGCTCGAGGAGCTGAGCCGGCGCTTCGGCGTGTCGCGCGAGCGCGTGCGCCAGATCGAGGTCGGGGCGCTCGCCAAGTTGAAGCGCATCGTCGACCGGAACCGCCCGTCGCGCCCCGCGAGCAGCGATAACGGCTTCGCGCCCGGCGCGCGGAAAGAGGCGTGCGCGGCATGAACGTATCGCCGGCCCGTGTCCGAACCCGTGCCTGGCGCCTCTCCTGACTCGGGTCGGACGCGCCCCCTTATTTCAGACCTCACTGCCCAGCGAAAGGATGACGATCATGAATGCGCCAGCGCGCTCCGTTGTGGAAGACACCGAGGCCCTTGTCTCGCTCGGCCGGCCAAGCCGGACCGAGGCCGAGGAGGCGGTCCGCACGCTGATCCGCTGGGCGGGGGACGACCCCGGCCGCGAAGGGCTGTTGGGCACCCCGGCACGCGTCGCCCGCGCCTACGAGGAGTTCTTCAAAGGCTATGGCGAGGATCCCGCCGAGCTTCTCCGTCGCACCTTCGAGGAGACCGACGGCTACGACGAGATGGTGGTCCTGCGGGACATCGCCTTCGAGAGCCACTGCGAGCACCACATGGTGCCGATCATCGGCAAGGCCCACGTGGGCTACCTGCCGCACCACCGCGTGGTCGGCATCTCGAAGCTGGCGCGGGTCGTCGAGGCCTATGCCAGGCGCCTGCAGATCCAGGAGAAGATGACGGCGCAGATCGCTGGCGCCATCGACGCCGAGCTGAAGCCGCGGGGCGTCGCCGTGATCGTCGAGGCGAGCCACCAGTGCATGACGACTCGCGGCGTGCGCAAGCCCGGCGTCAGCATGGTGACCAGCACCATGCTCGGCGCCTTCCGCGACGACGCCATGACCCGCCGCGAGTTCCTGGCCACGATCAACCGCTCCGGCGGCTGACGCACAGCAGGGCGCAGCCACGTGTGGCGGTCCCAGGCGCAAGCTGAACGAGGGAGATGCGTGCTCCGCGGCTACCCTACACCGCGACGCACCGCTAACCGTTAGAACCGGGAGGAGGGGGCGGGCGCCTATCGATTGCCGGCGAAAAGGTAAGCCCTGGTGCTTATTGGCCGCGGTCGAGGATCTCGGCCGCCCAGCGGTCGATGCCGTTCACCTTTCGGACGTCGAGGGCCGGCGGCGGCCCGAGGACCCCGTGGCGCCGGTCTCGCTGCATATCCGGCGGCGTCAAGGCCGACCGTCGCAGCGACACCGAGGACTCAGCCATACGCGGCGAGCGCGGCGTCGGAGACGAAGGGGTTGGTGCGCCGTTCGTGGCCGAAGGTCGACATCGGCCCGTGGCCGGGAACGAACCGGACGTCGTCGCCGAGCGTCCAGAGCTGCTCCCGGATCGAGCGGATCAGCGTGTCGAAGTCGCCCCTGGGGAAGTCGGTGCGGCCGATCGAGCCCTGGAACAGCACGTCGCCGACGAGGACAAGACGCGACGGCGCGTGATGGAAGATCACGTGCCCGGGAGTGTGGCCGGGGCAGTGCCGCACTTCCAACGTCAGGGTGCCGACGGTGACGGTGTCTCCGCCCTCGAGCCAGCGGTCGGGCGTGAACGAGCGCGCCGAACGGACGCCGAACATCAGCGCCTGCTGCGCCATGGCGTCGATCCAGAACCGGTCCTCGATGTGCGGGCCCTCGATCGGGACGCCGAGGCGTTCGGCGAGGTCGGCGGTGCCGCCGGCGTGGTCGAGGTGGCCATGGGTCAAGAGGATCTTCTCGATCTCGACCCCGTGCTGAGCCGCCACGCCGAGGATCCTGGGAAGATCGCCGCCCGGATCGACCACCGCGCCCTTCCTGGTGTGCGGGCACCAGATCACCGAGCAGTTCTGAACGAACGGCGTGACGGGAACGACGGCATACTCCATGTCGACGACACCTCAGTGGCTGGGCGGGCCCGCATGGTAACGACTCGCCGGCACCATTTCCACGCCGAAGCCGGTGCCGGACGCGGCTTGCGCGCCGACGCTGCCACCGGCTATGCCCTCGGCCGACCTCGATGGGCGGAGGGCGACAGGACGATGAGGGCAAGCGGAACCGGTCCCGATCTGTGGTCGGCGGTCAAGCGGCGGAGCGCGCGGGCGGCGCAGTCGGGCGCCCTGCAACGGATCGAGACGAGAATACGGTTCATCGAGGACGAGGGCATCCGCTTCGTCGTCCGCGCGGTCTCGAGCCTTGCCGCCAAGAACCGGCAGCGGATTGGCGACGCCGAGGCGTCCGGCGCCAACCCGTTCCTCCCCTACGACGAGGCGCTGTTCGTCGCCGAGGTCTCGGACACCCATGTCTGCCTGCTCAACAAGTTCAACGTCATCGATCACCACGTTCTGATCGTGACGCGGGTCTTCGAGGACCAGGAAGAGCTGCTGACCGCCGCCGACTTCGCGGCCTTGTGGACGTGCCTCGCGGAGATCGACGGCCTGGGCTTCTACAACGGCGGACCGACGGCGGGGGCGAGCCAGCGCCACAAGCACCTGCAGATCGTGCCGCTGCCGCTGGCGGGCGAAGGGCCGCGGCTCCCGATCGAGCCGCTTCTCGCCAAGGCGCCCGGGGGACAGCGGATCGCCGAGGTCCCAGGATTGCCCTTCGTCCACGCGTTCTGCCGTTTGCCCTCGGCCGTCCCGGCGGCGTCCGGGACACCCCCCGCGCGGCTGCATGCGCTCTACCGTGCGCTGCTGGCCGAGGTCGACGTCGGCGAAGTCGAGATGGATGGTGCGTCCCGCCAATCGGCGCCCTACAACCTCCTCGTCACCCGCGAGTGGATGCTCGTCGTCCCGCGCTCGCGGGAGTGCTCCGAGGGGATCTCCGTCAATGCCCTCGGCTTCGCCGGCTCGCTGTTCGTCCGCAACGACGGGGAGATGCGCGTGATCGAGGCGGTCGGACCGATGACCGTTCTTCGCCGGGTCGCCCGCCCGGACGGATCACGCGGCAGCGCGTGAGATCGGTCCGGCGTGGGTGCATTCACGAAGGCCGTCGCAGGCTCGTCGCCGGTGCCGGTGGTGGTCGCGGCGACCGCCGTGCAGGCCCTGGTGACGATGAGCGCCGTGGTGCCGTCGGCGATCGCTCCGGCGCTCGCGGGCTCGCTCGCGGTCCCGACCGAGCTCATCGGCTACCAGATCGCCATCGTCTACGGCGGGGCGATGGTGACCTCGGTGGTCGGCGGCGCCACGGTGCGGCGATGGGGCGCCTGCCGGGTGAGCCAGGCGGCCCTGGCGCTGTGCGGCGTCGGCGGGCTGCTGGCGGCCCTGCCGTCGCTGCTCTCCCTGGCCGCGGCGTCGGTGCTGATCGGCCTCGGCTATGGGCTCACCAATCCGGCGTCGTCGCACCTGCTCGAGGCGCGGGCGACGGCGCGAAACCGCAATCTGATCTTTTCGATCAAGCAGACCGGCGTGCCCTTGGGCGGCATCGCCGCCGGGCTGATGGCGCCGGCGCTGACCGTGACCGTCGGCTGGCCGTGGGCGTTCGCTGCCACCGCCGCGGCGCTCCTCTGCCTCGCGGCCCTTCTTCAGCCGTTGCGGCCGGGCTGGGACCGCGAGCGCGACGGATCGGTGCGACTCGGCCGGTCGCCGTTCGCCGATCTCGCCCTCGTCTGGCGGTCGGCGGTGCTGCGCCCGCTGGCGCTGGCCTCGTTCTCGTTTGCCGCGGTTCAGCTCTGCCTCACCTCGTTCGCGGTGGCGCTCTTGGTCGAGGACCTGGCGTTCGGTCTCGTCGCCGCCGGCATCGTGCTCGGCGCGATGCAGGCGTCCGGCTTTTTCGGCCGCGTGTTCTGGGGCTGGGTCGCCGACCGCGTCGGCAACGGCTTTCGCGTGCTGGCCGGAATTGGCGCCGTGTCCGCGGTCGCTGCGCTGGCGCTGCCGTTGCTTGGACCGGGCTCGCCCGCGGCACTGGTCTCAGCCCTCTTGCTGGCGTTCGCCTTCACGGCGGTGGGCTGGAACGGCGTCTATCTCGCCGCCGTGGCGCGGGCGGCGCCGCGTGACCGCATCGGCAGCGCCACCGGTGGCGCGCTGGTGTTCACCTTCGCCGGCGTCCTCGTCGGGCCGCCGCTGTTCGCGATGGCCTACGGCTGGATCGGCACGTTCAGGGCGACCTTCACCCTGCTCGCCGTCGTCGCCGCCCTCGGCATGCTCTCGGTTCACCTGGCCGGGCGCGGCGACGCCGGGCGAGACCCGAGGTCGGCCGGTCGCCAGCCCTAGAACGGCGAGAGGATGTCCCAGACCTGGGTGCCCCAGCGCGGCTGCTGTAGGTCGCTGAGCGTGCCGCGGCCGCCGTAGGCGAGGCGCATCTCGGCGATCTTGTCGTGGGTGATGGTGTTGTCCGCCTCGATGTCTTCGCGGCGAACGATGCCGTGGACCAGGAGTTGGCGGAGTTCGAAGTTCACGCGGAGCTCCTGGCGGCCGAGGATGACCAGGGAGCCGTTGGGCAGCACCTGGATCACCACCGCCGCCAGCTCCAGCTCGATCTGCTCCTCGCGGTCGATGTCGCCGTTGCCGAGCGTCTGGCTGGTGCTGCCGAAGTCGAGCAGCGTCGACGGATTGTCGGCGTCCTTGAAGATCTTCTGAAGCGGGTTGTCGTAGCCGAGAACGGTGTTGAGCTGGGTGTTCTCGCTGGCGTCACGTTGGCGCGTGGTGTCGTTGGCGAGCTTGGCGCTGTTGTCGACGCTGAGCTTGACGGTGAGGATGTCGCCCCGCTCCTTGGCGCGGATGTCCTTGAAGAACGCCTTGGCGCCCGGGCGCCACAGCGAGTTGGGGTTGTCCTCGATGATCTGCGGCGGCGGCATCGGCATGCTGACCGGCCGGTAGTCGGGATGGGCGACCGGGTTGGAGATCTCGCTCAACGTCGGCTCCGAGCCGACCTCGGACAGCCGCGTGAACAGGTTGCAGCCGCCGAGGCCGATGGCGAGCCCGACGGCGGCGACGAGCGGGGCGAGGCGACTTGTCTGCGAGCGGCTCATCCGAAGCCTCCTACGGCGCGGTACGGCCGGCGATCGGCGCCACCGTGACCTCTCCCGGCCCGGACACGACGGCCTCGATGACCAGATGACTGTGCGTGTTGCTGACCCGGATCGCCTGACCGTGGGCGCCGCCTTCGAGCGCCCGGCCGCGGACGGTGAGGCGCATGTTGGGCGCGGTCAGCACGATCGTCACCGGCTCGCCCTTGGCTACGACGAGCGGCGCCTCCACATCGGAGACGCGGATCGGCATGCCCGGGTGCAGGCCCCGCCTCGGTGTCTTGCCGATCAGATCTTCGGAGCCGAGCGCGACGTTGTTCGGCACGGTCCGGACTGGCATCTCAACCCACGCGATGTCGGCAGCCTGGATCCGTTCGCCAGGCCGCATCGGTCGTGCCAGGACCGGGATTGCGGTGATGCGGTGCAAGCGGCCGGTCACGCGGACCCGGGAGGCCGAGGGATCGTCGGCAACCGCGACCACGGCGACGAACCGGGACCGGGGCTCGTCGTAAATGACGTCGTCGACGACGAGATCGGCCGAGGCGCCGGTCGGAGCGTGGAGCCTGAGCCCGCGGTTGCTGAGCTCCACCGCCGTGTCCGCGGTATCGATACCGCGGTCGTCGAGGGCGGCCGAGATCACGGCCTCGATCTGCTCGCGGGCGATCACCACGCTGTCCCGCTCGACCGTCACGTGGTCGCGCAGCGAGAGCGGACGCCAGGCGAGCGCATTCGCCTTGGCGAGGCGATAAAGCCAGCGCGCATCGAACACGGCTCGGCGGCCCGGTTCGGGCGCGTGCGCGACGGGCACACGGGCCTTGTCGCCGGCATTGGCGAACAGGTCGCCGAGGCGGATGAGCGGTTCCGCAACGGTGACCGATTCGCGGAGCATGACCGATGACTGGGCCGGCTTGGCGAGCGGTGCTGCGGCGGACGCCGGAGCCGTAGCGGCAAGCAAGGGGAGGGTCATGACCAGGGCGAGTGTCAGTGGCGTCATCGCATGTCCTATCGAAGGTTGGTGAGCGACCGCATCATCTCGTCCGCAGTCTGGATCACTTTCGAGTTCATCTCGTAGGCACGCTGCGCCGAGATCAGGTTGGTGATCTCCTCGACGGCATTGACGTTGGAGGTCTCGAGGAAGCCTTGAAGGATCGAGCCGTAGCCTGCCGACTGCGGCGTGCCGACGGTCGGCGATCCGGAGGCCGGAGTCTCGAGGTAGAGGTTGCTGCCGATCGCGCTGAGCCCGGCCTCGTTGGGGAAGATCGCAGTTTGCAGCTGGCCGACGTTCTGCAGATTGACCTGGCCGTCGAGCTTGACCAGCACCTCGCCCGCCTGGTTGACCGAGACATCGACGGCGTCGTCGGGAACGGTGATCCCCGGCTGCACGACATAGCCGTCGTGGGTGACGATCTCGCCGTTGGCGTTGAGCTGGAAGGTGCCGTCGCGCGTGTACGCGGTCTCGCCGTTCGGCAGGCGGATCTGGAAGAAGCCCTGGCCCTGGATGGCCAGGTCGAAGGTGTTGTCGGTGGCGGCGAGGTTGCCCTGGTTGTGGATCCGGTAGACGGCGGCCAGCTTGACGCCCAAGCCCATCTGCACGCCGGCCGGCACGACGCTGCCGTCCTCGCCGGAGGTCGAGCCGACCCGCCTCAGGTTCTGATAGAGAAGGTCGTGGAACTCCGTCCGCCGGCGCATGTAGCCGGTGGTGGTCATGTTGGCGAGGTTGTTGGACACGACTTCCACGTTCTGCTGCTGGGCGAGCATGCCTGTGGCGGCAATACTGAGGGCTCTCATCGCTTAACTCCTTGTCCGGGCTTCGGACGGGTCAGGGCTTACGCGGCGCGGGCATCCGCGGCTCACGCCGGCCGCGCGTACTCCTCGACCATCTTCTTGATGCGGTTATGCTCCTGGTCGATCAGGTTGCGCACGCCGTCGTACGCGCGGTGGACCTCGATCATCTCCGCCATCTGGAGGATCGGCTGGACGTTCGAGCCTTCCAGCATCCCTTGCAGGATCTCGGGCGCTTGGATGTCCTCGGGCGTTTCGTCCGATGCCATGAGGCCGCCCGCGACGAGGCGCATGTCGTGTGGCCGTTCGAAGCGGACGACGCGCAGGCGGGTGACCTCCTCGCCATCCACGGAGATGGTGCCGTCGCGGCCGATGGCGATGTCGGCGCTGGGCGTGCCGAGAGGAATCGGTCCACCGCCCTGGGCCTGCACCGGATGTCCGTGCTCGGTGACCAGTTGTCCGCTGTCGTCGATGCGGAAGCGGCCGTTGCGTGTGAAGCGGACGCCGCTGGCGGTCTCGACAGCAAAAAAGCCTTCGCCCTTGACAGCGAGGTCGAGCGGGTTGCCGGTGATCCTGAGCGGGCCTTCCGAGACGTCGCGGGCGGTGGCGACGTCGTGGACGAAGGAGAGCCTGTCGCCGAGGACCTGTTCGCCGCCGCGGCTGCGCACCAGATACTCCTGGAACATCATCCGCTGGGCCTTGAAGCCGATGGTGTCCATGTTCGCGATGTTGTTCGCGATGACGTCCAGCCGGCGACGCAGGGCGCCCTGGTGGGACAGCGCGATCAGGAGTGGTGTTTCCATCGGTGGCCTGCCTTGCCTCGCCGTGTGAGCGGTTGCCGCCGCTTCCGATGCACGGCTCGTGCCAGCACCTGAAGGCCTTCGGACTCAACCGGTTGCCCGCGATCGCGTGGCGGCGAACGGGCTCCGCCACCGCGACACCGGCAGCGTTTTCTCGGCAGTTCTTGCCGGCGGTGCGGCGAAACGGCTTGTTAACCATGACTCCTTAGAGTCCGGCGCCAACGACGCAGGGCTGTCCTGCGTCCCTGTCCCATGGCGTGCCAGGGGAGATCATGGCTGAGACCGATGAGGCGCGGGAAGGGATGGACGAGGAGCCGGAGCCGACAGCGGGCTCCGGCCCGTCTCCGGCGAAAGGTGGACGCAAGCGGCTCGTCCTCGTTGCCGCCGCGACCCTCGTGCTTGTCGCCGGCGGGGTTACCGGCGCCTATCTTGCCGGCCTCGCCGATCCCATCGTCGGAGCGATCAGCGGCGACGCGCAGAGCGGCGAGGAGGCCGCGAAGGCCGCCGAGGTCGAAGAACCGAAGCCGGTCTTCTACGAACTCCCGGAGTTCATCGTCAATCTCAACACCAAGGGGCGGAAGAACACGTACCTCAAGCTCAGGGCCAGCTTGGAGCTGACGAACGCCGACGATGTCCGCCGCATCGAGGAGAAGATGCCGCGGATTGTCGACACCTTCCAGTTGTATCTGCGCGAGCTGCGTGTTGATGACATCCAGGGATCGGCGGGAACGTACCGCCTTCGCGAAGAGCTGTTGCGGCGGATCAATGGTGCGGTCGCGCCGGCGCAGGTCAATGACGTCCTGTTCGCCGAGCTGCTGGTCCAGTAGCGGGCGGAACCGAGAGGGGATCGGGAAGAATGGCCGGACCAGCTGACGACACCGACCGAGACGATCTCACCAGCGAGGCCGAGGCGGCTGCCGAGGCAGCGGAGAACAGCGCCGCCGGTGCCCCGGTCGATGAGGGCGCCGACCCGGATCCGGAGGCGGAAGCCGTCTTTGGAGAAGAGGACGCGCGCGTCCTCAATCAGGACGAGATCGACAGCCTGCTCGGGTTCGACGACACCGGCGATACCGGCCGCGAACGCTCGGGCATCCAGGCCATTCTCAGCAGCGCGCTGATTTCCTACGAGCGGCTTCCGATGCTGGAGGTGGTGTTCGACCGCCTCGTCCGGCTGATGTCGACAAGCCTCAGGAACTTCACCTCCGACAACGTCGAGGTGTCGCTCGACGGCATCTCCTCCACCCGCTTCGGCGATTACCTCAACTCCATCCCGCTGCCGGCGATGCTCAGCGTCATCAAGGCCGAGGAGTGGGACAACTACGGTCTCCTGACCGTCGATTCGGCGCTGATCTATTCGATCGTCGACGTCCTGCTCGGCGGGCGCCGCGGCACAGCGGCGATGCGCGTCGAGGGGCGGCCCTACACCACCATCGAACGCAGCCTGGTGGAGCGCATGGTCGAGGTCATGCTCAACGATCTGAGCGGCGCCTTCGAGCCGCTCAGCCCGGTGACCTTTCGCTTCGAGCGGCTGGAGACCAACCCGCGCTTCGCCAGCATCTCGCGGCCGGCCAACGCGGCCATCCTCACCCGCCTGCGCATCGACATGGAGGACCGCGGTGGCCGTGCGGAGCTGCTGCTGCCCTACGCCACTCTGGAGCCGGTTCGCGAGCTCCTGTTGCAGCAGTTCATGGGCGAGAAGTTCGGCCGCGACTCGATCTGGGAGACCCACCTGGCGGAAGAGCTGTGGCTGACCGACATCGAGCTCACCGCCGTTATGGACGAACAAACCCTGCGCTTGCAGGACATTTTCGATCTCCGCGTCGGCAGCCGGCTGATGTTCGAGGCGACGCCGGACTCGCCGGTGCAGATGCGCTGCGGCCAGGCGCCGCTCTACAGTGGCCGGATGGGCCGCAAGGGAGACCGCATCGCCATTCAGATCGACGACCCCATCGAACGACGCAAACAGAGAGGGTAACCGTGTCCTGGACGCTGGCTCTTGACCTCATCCTTCTGGCGCTGCTCGCCGCGACCATCGGGTACGCCTTGGTGTTGAACCGCAAGCTCGCGGAACTGCGTCGCAACCGCGCCGAGCTTGAGGCGGTGTTTGGCGGCTTCCAGACCGCGCTCGCACGGGCCGAGACGAGCGTCGGCCACCTCAAGGGCTCGACCGATACCGTGCGCGAGCGCATCGACAAGGCGCAGGGCTTGGCCGACGACCTGGCGTTTCTCGTCGAACGCGGCGAAGCCCTCGCCGACACCCTGGAAGCGAGGATCCGGAGCGCCCGCGACCTGGGCGTCGGATCGAAGATCCGGCCGGTGGCGACGAACACCAACACCGCAGCTCCCGCTGGCGGTGTCCAGCCGCGATCGGAGGCCGAGCGAGAGCTCCTGAGGGCGCTCGGCTCCCGGCGGTAGAGCGCAACCCCCCCATGCACCGGGTGCTCAGACGATTTCGCCTGCTGCCGGCGGTCATCGCCGTCGCCGCGCTGTCACTCTGCGTCCGGGCGGGGGCGCTGTGGTCGGAAGTTAGGGACAGCGGCAGCCGACCCACACCGATCGGCACGGCTTTTGCCGCCGACGCGCCGGAACGCAGTGGGCACAAGGTGACGCTGCCGGCTGACACGCGACCAGCGGCGTCGAAGGCGACCGACGAGGCGAACGCCGCGGACGACGCCGCGGCGGACGGAACCGCGGCCGGGCCGGCGCCGACCCCGGAGGTCGGCGGGCGGCCGCCGGGTGCGTCCAGGGCCAGGTTCGAGCCCTCGCCGACCTTCAGCCAGGCCGAGCTCGATGTTCTGCAGGAGCTCGCCACGCGTCGCGAGAGGCTGGACGCGCGCGAGGAGGAGATGCAGGAGCGTGTCGCACTGCTTCAGGCCGCGGAGGCACGCATCGATGAAAAGGTCAAGGAACTGAAGGAGCTGCAGGGCGTGCTCGCGGAGCTGATCAAGAACTACGAAGAGCACGAGGAAGCCAACATCCGCTCGCTCGTCAGGATCTACGAAAACATGAAGCCCAAGGATGCCGCGCGCATCTTCGAGCAGCTGGAGATGGACACCCTCCTGCTCGTCGTCGAGCGCATGAAGGAACGCAAGCTGGCGGCGATCATGGCCGAAATGAGCCCGGGCAAGGCCAAGGAAGTCACCGTCGAACTGGCCCGGCTGCGTCAGGTCCCGTTCGCCGAGGATCCGCTCGAGGCCGAGCCAGGTTAGTTGTATCCCCAGCATTTACACACTGATCGGTCTATACTAAGAGTTCAGGCTCTAGCATCCCGCGGGACATTCGGACAGTGCGCACGCATTCGGCAGCGCAGGGAGTGACAGATGGCCGTCGACAAGCGCATGAACGTCCTGATCGTGGACGATTACAAGACGATGCTGCGGATCATACGCAACCTTCTTCGCCAGCTGGGATTCAGCGACATCGATGAAGCGACGGACGGCACCGCGGCGCTGGAACGGCTGCGGCAGAAGGAGTACGGCCTGATCATTTCTGACTGGAACATGGAGCCGATGAACGGCCTTGAGCTTCTGCGCGAGGTGCGGTCCGACGCCAGACTGAAGCATATCCCGTTCATCATGGTCACGGCCGAGAGCAAGACGGAGAACGTGATGGCGGCGAAACAGGCCGGCGTCTCCAACTACATCGTCAAGCCGTTCAATGCCGAGACCCTGAAAGCGAAGCTCACCAGCGTTCTGGGACAGTTCTAGGAGAATCCGATGTCGGGGGGCGGAACTACAATGGAACCCCCGGCCCCGGGGGAGACGGGCCCCGAAACCGGCTTGGCCGAGCGCGAGGGCACGGCCGCGATGGTGGCGGACAACGAGCGCCTCTCGCAACCCGCATGGGCGCCGCGGCCCGCCGACAGGTCGTTCGGCCGCTCCTTCGACGGCGAAACGAATTCCGCGGTTCTTGGCTGGGCGGTCACCGGCGGTGGCCGGTCGCCGTCCGGCGTCTACGGCACCACGCCTTTGTTCCTGGCACTGTTCCTCGTGATCCTGGCCTTTTTCATTCTGCTTGCGAGCATCTCCCGATTCGAGGGCACGCGATCGACGGCGGTGATGGGAAGCCTCACCGAAACCTTCGCCCAACCCCGACGCCCAGGACCGGCGCCAAGGCCCGAGTCGGCACGCACCGGCGAAGTGATCGACGGGCGGGCGCTTCAGGAGCGTCTTGCCACGCTGATGGCGACCCGGCTTCGCCTGGCCGAGATCACCGTCGTCGAGGCTGGCCGGGTGCTGAGCGTGACGATGCCGGCGGATTCCATGTTCGAACGGCGAAGCCCGCGTCTGCGGGCGTCGCGACGGCCACTCATCGACGCCGTCGTTGCCGGCATCAGCGGTCTACCGGCAGGCGTCCGCTGCGATGTCGAGCTCATCGTCGGCGATCCCGTCGCCGGCGCCGGCGGGCCAGGGACCCGCGATCTTGCCGTTCGCCGCGCGGGAGCGCTCGCCCGCGAGTTCATCGGTCGCGGCCTTGCGGCCGAGCGGCTGGCCGTCGGCCTCGATGCCGGCGAGGGCGACCGCATCCGACTCTCCTTCCAGTTCGGCGATGCCGAGGCCGAACGCCGCCGTGCAGGCCCAAGCGCCGATGCAGCGAGTTGAGTCTTCGATGCCGGCGCCGGCGGCAATCAGGACCCGCCAAGCAGGCTCGGGCGCGGTGGCGAGCGCTTCGGGTCCTGGCGGCGTGGGTCGCGCCTGGATGATCACCTTCGTCGATCTCGTCTCCCTGCTCCTCGCCTTCTTCGTGATGATCTTCGCGATGTCGGGGGTCAGGCACGATCTGTGGACGTCGACCGTGGCTTCCCTGAACCGCACGGAGGGTCCACCGATCTCCGAGCCCGCCGAGCGTCCCGCGGCTCCCCGCAACGCGCCCGCACGCATGTCGGAGGCGGCCACCGATCTCGACTATCTCGACGCCTTGCTCAAGGCTACGATGGCCGTCGAACCTCTCTTGGCCGAGGTGCGCATCGAGGCCCGCGACGGTGCGCTCGTTCTCGTGTTCGCAGAGGAAACCTTGTTCGTTCCGGCAACGGACGCGCCGTCCCCCGTCGCCCGCCGCACGCTCATCGCCATCGGGGGCATTCTGCGCAACATCGGCAATCGGGTCGGCGTCCATGCCTTCGGCGGCGGCACGGCAGCCGGAAACGGCGGAGAAGATGTCGAGTGGGAGTCCGCTCTGGCGCGGGCGGCGGCCGTCGCCGACGTGCTGCGGAGTTCCGGCTACGATCGCACCGTCCGGGCTTACGCCTTCGTCGAGGGGCGCGAGCAACACCCGGCCGCCGAAGACCGGGTGGCGAGGGCATCCCTCGCCCGGCGCATCGAGATCGCCATCCTCGCACACGCGGATCTGCCGTGATGCCCCTGCTCGTACCATCGCGACGTGTATGGTTCCTGGTCGCCGTTCTCGCTCTGACGGCGGCGGGCGCGCTCTCCTTTCCTCCGGCAATCGTCGGCGGTGGATCCGCCGGCGCTCGGGCAGCGGACGCCGGTCCGCTCGAGGCTCGGTCGACGGAACCGACCATCCGGGTGCGCACGGGCGAGCATCCCGGCTACAGTCGCATCGTCTTCGACTGGACGGGACCGGTCGGCTATCGTCTCATCCACGGCGGGAGAGAGGTCACCGTCGAATTCGACCGATCCGCCCGCTTCGATTTCGCGAAGCTCGGACGCCGTCCGGCGAGAACCATTGCGCGAGCGGAGGCGCGGTCGACGGAGACGGGTGTTGCCGTCGTGCTCGCGGTTGCCGAGGGCGCGCAGGTCCGCGACCTGCGCGCCGGCTACAAGATCGTCGTCGACGTCTTCGCTCGGGCGGATCCGCCCGCGGCGGGGCCAGAGGCCGCGGGACTTGGCCGACCGTTCGGCGAAGGACCGGCGGCCGGCGAAGCGGAGCTTACCGCCGAGGTCGCATCGGGAGGACCGGAGGCACCGACCGTCCGGGTGGTTCCACCGCTGGCGGCTGCAGCGCCGCTCTCGCTCCTGCCCGGCCGGCCGGGCGTGCCCGGTGTGGACTCCGACCGGGAGGCGGAGAAAGCCGGGCGCGCGGAGGCACCGCCTGAGCGCCCGTCGGTGCCGGCGACCGTGGCATCGCGATCAGCCGCCACGGCCGCGGCGACGCTCCGCTTCGACTGGTCGGAACCGGTTGCGGCGGCCGTGTTCCGCCGTGTCGGCTACCTGTGGGTGGTGTTCGACGCCGGCGCACGCCACGACCTGGCGTCGCTGCGCGCCGCTGCCGCTGACGTGATCACCGGCATCGAGCAGCTGCCGGTGGAGAGAGCGACGGTGCTGAGGCTCGTTACCCGCGGCGCCGTCAGTCCCGGTCTGCGTCGCGACGGCCTGGCGTGGCTTATCGATTTCGGCCGCCAGCCGCTGGCTCCGACGAGCCCGCTCGAACCGACGATCGAGACCGAGGGGCCGGGAACCACCCGCATCGCCGTGCCCATCGCCGAGCCGGGAGAGCCGATCAGCTTCACCGATCCGGAGGTCGGCGATCGCATCGTCGTCGTTCCCGTCGTTCCGCTCGGCCATGGCATCGGTCGCGGCTACGACTATCCGGAGGTTCGCTTGCTGGCGACAGCCCAGGGTGTGGCCATTGTTCCGCGCATCGATGACCTGGTCGTGCGCTCGCTGAAGAGCGGCATCGAGCTTGCGAGCACCAAGGGCCTCGAGCTCTCGCCGGTACCCGCCGAGGTTCGCCAGCGGGCTCGCCTCGAGCGCCGGTCGGAGGCCGCGCGGGTTCTCGATCTTGGCCGCTGGCGGGAGGCGACGCCGCAGGCGATCCGAGCCGAGCGGCGGCGGCTCCTGCTAGCCGCGGCGGGCGCCGCCGAGGGGGAGGAGCGGGAGGCGCACCGTCTCGCCCTCGCCGAGCTCTCGCTGGCCCAGGGCGATGCGGCGGAGGCGCTGGGCGTGCTCACCGTGGTCGCCGGCGATCGCCCAGCCGTCGACGGCGATCCTCGCTTCCGTCTGCTCCGCGGCGCGGCATTGATGCTGTTGGGCCGCTTGCCGGAGGCGAGGGGCGACTTGTTTCACGGCTCTTTGGGCGACTCGGACGAAGGCGCCTTGTGGCAGGCGGCGCTCAGCATCGCCGAAGGCGGCGGCAGCATCGGTTCCGCCTTGAAGCGCGGCGGCACCGTCGCCCAGGACTACCCGCGGGTCTTGAGGATCCCGCTCGGGCTCCTGGTCGCCGAGGGCGCGATTGCCGACGGCGACGTCGCAGAGGCGCGCCGCCATCTGGACGTGCTCCGCATCGAGCCCCTGGACCGTCGGCTGAGCGGCCGGCTCGAGTTCCTGGAGGGCCGCCTTCTGGAGGCGAGCGGCGAGTTCGACCTCGCGGTCGACAGGTGGAAGGAGTCCGAACGAGGGCACGATCGGCCAAGCCGGGCGCGATCCGCACTCGCCCGCGTCGCGCTCGAGGTCGAGCGCGACCGGATCCTCCGAACGGAGGCCATCGAGCAGCTCGAGTCCCTGCGTTACGCCTGGCGCGGCGATGCCTTCGAGTTCCAGCTCCTCAGCCGGCTGGGAGAGCTGTATCTCGCCGAAGGCGACTACCCCCGGGCCCTCAGAACCTTGCGCCAGGCGGTGACGGTCTTCCCTGACCAGCCCGGAGTCCAGGCCATCACCGAACAAATGGCCGGGACGTTCCAACGGCTCTACCTCGACGGCCTCGCCGATAGCCTCGCGCCGCTTGCCGCAATCGCGTTGTTCGATGAGTTTCGCGAGCTGACGCCGGCGGGCGACAAGGGAAACGAAATGATCCGCAAGCTCGCCGACCGGCTGGTCGCGGTCGACCTCCTGGGTCGTGCGGCGAGCCTTCTCGAGGACCAGGTCCGCCACCGGCTCGACGGCGAGGACAAGGCCAGGGTGGGAGCCCGCCTGGCGCTGGTCAACCTTCTCGACCGCAAGCCGGAGGCGGCTCTGGCGGCGCTGGCGATGTCCGCCGTCGAGACGCTTCCCGAAGCGCTCGCTCGTCAGCGCGCGCATCTCGAGGCGCGCAGCCTTGCGGAGACCGGGCGCTCCGATGACGCCTTGGCGTTGCTCGAAGCCGATGCGAGCCTGGATGCGGAGCTGATCCGCGCGGACATCCACTGGCGGACCCGGGACTGGCCGGCGGCGGCCCAGGCGCTGAACCGGGTGGCGCGGCTGACGGGGGCGCTGCCGGGCCACTCCCTCGACGAGGCCCAGGCCCGCTACCTGCTCAACCGCGCAGTGGCTCTGACCCTCGGCGGCGACGGGCGGGCTCTCAAGCGGCTCAGCGAACGCTACGGCCAGGCGATGAACGCAACGTCTTATCGCGACGCCTTCCGGCTGATCGCCGACGCCGGCCCGAAGAGCCTTACGGACCTGAATCGGGCGGTGACGAGCCGTGTCGAGGACGCCGAGAACTTCCAGACGTTCCTCGCTGCATACCAGGATCGAGTGCGCAAGGGCGGTCTCAGCGCCATCAACTGAAGGCGCGTGGGGAGCGCTTGCGGCAGACATTTGACGCATCGTGCCAGGCTCTTGCATGGCCGGACCGATTTCTGTAAGTACGCGATCCTTTGACGCCCGTTCTGGCCCCGGGAGGAGAGTGAGGATGCCGAAAGACGCTGCCGCCGAGCGGATCGAGAGCGAACTTCGCCAGGAATCCGTTAAGGTCGGCCCCGATTACTTCGTCGAACGGGACGGCGTTCGGTACGCGGGCGGGCATCTGCTGCTCGATCTGTGGGACGCGAGCAACCTCACCGATCCGGTGCTCATCGAAGACGCTCTGCGCGCCGGCGCGCGCGCGGCGAATGCTACCATCCTGCATGCGCACCTGCATCAGTTCGGCGAAGGCGGCGGCGTCTCCGGCGTGCTGGTGCTGGCGGAATCGCACATCAGCATCCACACTTGGCCGGAGCGCAGCTTCGCCGCCATCGACATCTTCATGTGCGGGGCGTGCGATCCGTACAAGGCGATCCCGGTGCTGCGCGAAGCCTTCCGGCCGCGGGGTCTGCAACTATCGGAGCATCGGCGGGGACTGCTCGCGTGAGCTGGTTCGAGGAAACGCTACACCATCGCTTCGGCTATGCGCAGCGTCTTCTGGTGACCAGCGAACTGGTGCGGGAACGCAGCCAGTTCCAGGAGGTCGTCATCTTCGAGACGCCGCACTTCGGACGCGTGCTCGCGCTCGACGGCGTCATCCAGACGACGGAGCGCGACGAGTTCTGCTATCATGAGATGATCGTTCATGTGGCGATGTTCGCCCACGGCAGCGCCAAGCGAGTGCTGATCATCGGCGGCGGCGATGGCGGCGTGCTGCGGGAGGTGCTCCGCCATCCCGTGGACAAGGCGACGATGGTGGAGATCGACCGCGTCGTCGTCGATCGCTGTCGCGAGTTCATGCCGGGACTGAGCGCAGGCGCCTTCGAGAATCCCCGCGCGGAGCTGATCGTCGCCGACGGCATCAACTACGTCGCCCAGTCCGCCGGGAGGTTCGACGTCATCATCGTCGACTCGACCGACCCGTTCGGGCCCGGCGAAGTTCTGTTTACCTCGGCGTTCTATGCCGACTGCAGTCGGCTGCTCGGCGCTGGCGGCATTCTCGTGACCCAGTGCGGCGTTCCGATGTTCCAGGCGGCGGAGGTGACCGACAGCCACCGGCGTCTCAAGCCGCACTTCGCCGATGTCGGCTTCTACGTCGTGGCGGTCTCCACCTACGTTGGCGGGTTCATGACGCTGGGCTGGGCGACCAACGACCCGGAGAAGACGAGGGTCCCCGAAGCGGTGCTGTCCCAGCGCTTCGCTGCATCCGGCTTGGAGACGCAATACTACACCTCCGCGGTTCACCGTGCCGCGTTTTCTCTCCCCGCCTTCATCGGCCGCCTCGTGCCTTAGCCCGCGGGCGCCGCGGCGCCGATCGTCATTCCGCCTTGACCTCGATCCGCTTTCTCGATTGACCTTCGTTCGCGCTCTTGGGCACGACGATGGAGAGGAGGCCGTTGTCGAAGGTGGCGCTGATGCCGTCCTGATCGGCCTCCGCGGGGATTCGAAAGCTGCGGTGGACGGTGCCGTACAGGCGCTCCGCAAGGCGAACGAGGCTGGCATCGGCAGGCAGGTGGCGTGTCTTCTCCGCGTCGACGATCAGCAGGTCGTCGACTAGGGAGACGTCGATCTCGTCCTCGCTCAAACCCGGCAGCTCGACCGTGATCAGGTAGGCCTCCGGGCTTTCCACGATGTCGGCCCGCGGCGTCACCTGGCCGCGGGTGCCGAATTCCGTCTCCAGGCGACCGAACGGCCCGAAGCTCGCGGCGCGCCAGCGGAACGGCGGGCCGACATCGCGGAAGAAGTCCTCGAACAAGCGGTCGATCTGATTGCGCAGCGCGAGCAAGGGGTAGTCCGGCGACTCGAGGGAGCGGTCATCCGCCGGGCCTTCGGGCGATATCAGCTCGGCTCCGCGAGCGTGTCCTTTGCTGATCCTCACAGACATCGCTTCTCTCCTCGCTCCCTGATCAGCGCCATCTCCGCTCTCAGACGAGCGTCATGGTGCCGCCGGCCGGACCCATCGCGGCGGTCCAGCAGTATAGCGCAGGCTGCGCGCGTCGGTCTTTGTGAATTCTCCTCGAAGACCGCCGGCGCCGTGGCGCTCTTCGGCTACCGCCGGCGCTAGCCTCCGAAGCTGCGGACCAGGCTGCCGACCACCAGATACCAGCCGTCGACGAGGACGAAGAAGATGATCTTGAACGGCAGCGCGATGATGATCGGCGGCAGCATCATCATGCCCATCGACATGAGGATGGAGGCAACGACCATGTCGATGATCAGGAACGGCACGAAGATCAGAAAGCCGATCTCGAACGCGCGGCGAAGCTCGCTGACCATGAACGCCGGGATCAGCACGCGCAGCGGCATGCCCTCGCGGAGTTCCTGGTCGTCGAGCTTGGCCATGTCGACGAACAGCGCGAGATCCTGATCGCGCACGTGGCTCATCATGAAGCCGCGGACCGGTTCGACCGTCCGCACGACGGCTTCGCCCTCGTCGATCTCCCCCTCGATCAGCGGCTGGATGCCGCGGTCGTAGGACTCGTTGAAGGTCGGCATCATCACGAACAGGGTAAGGAAGAGCGCGAGGCTGATGATCACCTGGTTCGGCGGCGTCTGCTGCGTGCCCATCGCCATCCTCACGAACGACAGCACCACGACGATGCGCGTGAACGACGTCACCATCACCAGGATCGAGGGTGCGAGGCTGAGCACCGTCATCAGCGCCATGATCTGGACGATCCGCGCCGTGCCGGTGCCGCCGTCGTCGCCAAGGTTGAGCGAGATCGTCTGGGCGGCCGCGGGCAGGGTCGTCACGACGACGAGCGCCATCGTTGATAGCGCGGCCGCTGCGGCGAGACCGGTGAACGAGCGGCTCACGCCGAGGTCTCCCCCTCTCCCTTGGCGGTACCCGACCGGGACAGCGTCGTCGCGGCCGCAGGCGGGCGAAGCTGGGGCTCCCTGCGGCCGGCCGCCACCGCCGCGGCCGCGAACCCGGCTTCGCCCGCCGCGATGCCGTTTTCGACCACCGTTTCCGAAGTCGGGCCGAGGATGACGAGATGCTCCGTGTCGTCGCGGCGCACCAGAACCAGCTTGCGTTTGCCATCGAGGGCAAGGATCTCGCTGATCGCAAGCCGGCGGCCTCGCCCACGCTTCGCAGGGCTGCTGCCGCCGAGGCCGAGGCGACGGGCGAGGAGGGCGAACAGCGCGATCAGCGCCAGAACGAAGACCAATGCGAGGGCGAACTTCATGTAGTCGGTGAGGGCGAATTCCGGCATGACGGCGTCCCTGCCACGAGGTTGCGGGAGCTTCGCCCGTTCAGGCATGGTCTCGAGCCTTGACGTAGGCCTCGACCGCCGCCCGCCGGGCGGGCGCCTCGATCCTCCGGCCGACCGCCTCCCGGCAGCGGGCATCGAGCTCTTCGCTCAGTGTCCTGAGCTCCCGCTGCAGGGCGACAAGGGCCTCGATCAGAGGCGGCGCCTCCCCTTCGGGGAGGGCCTGCACCCCGTCATAGATGGCCCGAATGGAATCCTCAAGACCCGTGAGGTCCGCCCAGACCGAGGCGGCAAGCTGCTGCCGGGCCCCGGAGACGTATGCGCGGGCGGTGCGGAGCTGGTCGAGCACGGCTTGCCTGAGCTGGGCTTCGGACGTGGTCATGGAACTCCCTCAACGGTCGACGGGCGCGCCGCCTCGGCTCCAAAGGTCCCGTTGGCGCGGTAGATGTAGACCAGGATCTCGGCAACAGCGGCAAAGGCCTCCACCGGGATCTCGCTGCCGATGTCGATGGCGGACAGCAGCTCGCAAAGATCCTGATCCTGGCGGATGGCGATGCCGAGACGACCGGCGATTTCGACGATTTGCTCGGCGATCGGCCCGCGGCCGCCGGCGACGACTCGCGGCGCAAGGTCGGCATCGGGCGCGTAGGCGAGAGCCACAGCGACCGCGTGCTCGGGCGCCAGGGCCCTCTTGCGCGAGTTCTCGTTCCACTCCGTCACGGCGGCGCACTTTCGGCCAGTTCGCTCTGTTCTCAGCGCGACGAAGTGTCTGTGAATATGGCTAACGAATCGTTATCGTCCGGCCGCTTACACATGCGCCAAGGGAACAGCCGAATGGTCGAGAAAACGGGAGGCGACCGGGCGTTCACGGCCCAGAGCCTCTACAGCATGGGCAGCGAGGCCACCTATGCGGGGGCGCTCAGCTTCATGCGGCGGAGGTACAGCCGCGACCTTGCGGGCGTCGATGTCGCGGTCAGCGGCGTCCCCCTGGACCTCGCCACCACCAACCGGCCCGGCGCCCGCTTCGGCCCCTCGGGGATCCGGCGCGCGTCGGCGATGTTGAGCTGGGGCAAGCCATGGCCGTGGGGTTTCGATCCGTTCGAGCACCTCGCTGTCATCGACTATGGCGACTGCGTGTTCGACCACGGCCGTCCGGGCCAGCATGTGCACGCGATCCGGGCGCATGCGGAGATCTTGCTCACCGCCGGCGTCTCCATGCTGACGCTCGGCGGGGATCACTTCATCACCTATCCCCTGCTGCTTGCCCATCACCAAGTTCACGGCCCGCTGTCGCTGGTTCACTTCGATGCCCATTCCGACAGCTGGGCCGAGGACGAGAAGCGCCTCGACCACGGCACCATGTTTTACCACGCCGCCCGCGAAGGGCTCGTCGATCCGACCCGTTCGGTACAGGTCGGCATTCGCACCCACAACGACGACACCCACGGCTTTCACATTCTCGATGCCGGCTGGGTGCACGCCCAAGGGCCGGCGGTCGTTACCGCCGAGATCCGCCGCATTATCGGTGACCACAAGGCGTACCTGACCTTCGACGTCGACTGTCTCGATCCGAGCTGCGCGCCGGGAACGGGAACGCCGGTGGCCGGCGGGTTGTCGACGGCTCTGGCGCTGGCCATCCTGCGCGGCCTCAAGGACATCCGCTTCGTCGGCATGGACGTGGTCGAGGTCGCGCCCGTCTATGACGTCGCCGACATCACGTCACTCACCGCCGCCACCATCGCTCTCGACTACCTGTGCATTCTGGCCCGGCAGCGCAGGCAGGGCGGCCCGGGCCTTTGACGGCGAATCAGGGCTTGCCCGCCGCGATCCACTTGGTGAGCTTGACATAATCGGGCTTGCCGATCGCCGTTCGCGGCAGTTCCCGGAGGTTCACGATCTCCTTTGGAACCATCAGGTCGGAATCGCCGGTCTTGCGGACATGGTGCCGAAACGCTTCGGCATCGGCGCCCTCGCGGGTGGTCGCCAGCACCAGCCGCTCGCGCTTCCTGGCGTCGCTGACCGCGATCACCCCATGCTGGTCGTCGGGCCGGAGTTCTGCCGCGAGGTTCTCGACCACGGCGAGCGAGATCATCTCGCCGCCGATCTTGGCGAAGCGCTTGGCCCTGCCGATGACGGTGACAAAGCCTTCGTCGCCGAGCTCGACGATGACTCCGGTGTCGTGCCAGCCGCCCTCGGGCGGCTCGAGCCTGCCGGGGGCCTCGAGGCGGACGCAGCCGAGCATGACGTTCGGTTCCTTGACGGACAGGTGGCCGCCGCCGTCGAGCCCGGGAACGGGCTCGATCCGGTGCTCGATGCCGGGGAGCAAGCGCCCGACCGTTCCGGCGCGGTAGTGCATGGGCGTGTTGGTGGCCAGCACCGGTGCGGTCTCGGTCTGAGGTGGACCCCGAGAATGGGACAGTCGGTTAAGGTGGTCGCCCTCGCCTTTGGGAAGAGGAGAGGGCAGACGTCGAAGTCGGGGTCGCGCCGCCGTCACACGGCGGCGTTCAAGGCGAAAGTGGCGCTGGCGGCGCTGCGCGGCGAGGAGATGGTGGCGCAGCTGGCGGCACGGTTCTCGATGCATCCGAACCAGATCCACACATGGAAGAAGCTGTTGCAGGACGGCGCCGAGGAGGTATTCGCCGGCGGCCATGTCCGGACCGAGGAGGAGAACGATGGCCGGGTGGCGCAGCTCTATGAGCAGATCGGCCGGCTGAAGGTGGAAAACGATTTCTTGTCGCGAAGGTCCGGTCGATGAGCCGCGCCGCTAAGCCGGCTCGAGCCGATAGGCGCGCGCGGCGGGCTGGAAGGTCCGTCCCGGGATCTGGTCCGGCGGGGTTCCCTTCAGCACCGCGTTGATGTCGGCGATCGCCCTGGCGCCGTAGCGGTGGTAGTCGTGGCCGTGGCGGTCGCGCGGGTCGGTGCCGGCGACCGCCCGGCAATCGAGCAGCACCACCTTGCGCGGCAGGTCGTCGAGTAGCCTGGGCCCGTCGGAGCCGAGCCGGTCGGGGTTGCGCTTGGTGACGTCGCTGACCACGAGCGCCCGGTCGCCCGGATTGAAGTAGACCGCAACCTGGCGGGCGAGCCGCGGCAGCAGGCGGTACTTGTGGTCGTGCTCGAAGGCGTCGTCGTCCTCGTCGGCGGCGAACAGGAACACGGTATCGAACAGTCGGGGCGGCTCGTCGCCGAGCTCGCCGCGGACCCCCTGCACCGCATGGCGGAACGCATACGTGCCCATGCTGTGGGCCATCACGTGCAGCCGCTGATCGCACCACTCTTCGGGCGCCGAGCCGCCGAGGAAATCATGCAGCTTGAGCAGCGCTCGTGCCATCGCCGGACCGGAGGCCTTGGCGTCGGTGCGGTCGCTGTAATAGGACATCAGCGGCACCATCTCGCCGTTCGACGGCCACGAGAACAGCACGACGTTGAAGGGGACGGCGTCGTAGGTGACCTTGAGCCACGCGGCATGGCGGAGCGCGTTGCGGAAGGTGTTGGCGTAGCCGTGGATGAACACCACGGTGTCGCGCGCGTGCTTGCGCATCTTGTGCCGCACCTCGGCGAAGGCGGTTTCGCTGCCGAGCCGGGGCTTCCTGCTCTTCAGGAGCTCGCCGAACACGGTGATGCGGATGTCTTCGAGGCGCTTGTCGTCGTCGAAGCAGGCGGGCGGCACCTCGGCCAGGCCGAAGCGGAGTGCCGCCGGCCCGTCCCTGTGGAACCCTTCGCCGAAGTCCGGATTGGCGCGCCGGCCGGTGAGATTGCGGTTGGTGGCGAAGAAGACGTTGATCATCTGAGACCCCCCTTTTGGATTATCCGCGGTCGCGAACGAGTGTAGCCCGAAGTCTCTGCCTATGCGATGTCGTTCGACCAGCATGCATGGTGTCTGGCGGCGCTCGGCGTTCTCATCATT
Source organism: uncultured Rhodospirillaceae bacterium (assembly GCA_964420325.1). Taxonomy (GTDB): domain Bacteria; phylum Pseudomonadota; class Alphaproteobacteria; order Rhodospirillales; family Defluviicoccaceae; genus CAYQSU01. The sequence continues at coordinate 39,566 of CAYQSU010000026.1, forward strand.
GTGGGCGGCGTCGCCTGGGTCGTGCACCGGGCCCGCTCGAACGATCTGTGCCGGGAGCACCTAGTGCTGGCATTCGAGCTTGCCTCGCGGGTGCAGAGCACCGACCCCGGCGAGCCGGGCAAGATCTGCTCCCTCTTCGGGCCGCGCTCCTGGCAGGACCGCTGACGGCCCGGCTGAGGTAGAGGATCGGGATCAGGGCCTCCAGGCTCTTCGATCGACGCGCATGGGGCGGCAGCATCGCGGGGGTGATCCGGTCGTTCTGCCTGTCGGGCCGGTTGCGCGTTGTGGTGGGCGACGGCGAGGCGCGGGAGTTCGGGGCCGGGGCGATCTGGCGGATGGAGGACGTGACGGGCTCGGGCCACACCACCACCGTGCTCGGCGACGAGGACGTGCGGCTGGCCATCGTGCAACTGCCGCCGAGGGCCCTGCGACCCGGCAGGGGAGCCGCACGCATGACCCCGCCCGCCTTCTTCGAAGCGACGCCCGCGCTCGACACTACCTTCCGCGGCGACATCGTCAGCATCCACGCGGCGCGCTCGGACGCCGGTTTGGTGGCGTTCTTCCGCTTCCACCCGCATGTGGACCTGCCGCCGCACGCCCATGGGGCGCAGTGGGGGCCGGTGGTGGCTGGCTGGATCGACGTCACCATCGGCGGCGAGACGCGCACGCGCGGCCCCGGCGACAGCGACGACATCCCCGCCGGCTTCGAGCACGGCGCGCGGATCGCCGCCGGCGCGCTGGTCATCGACGTCTGCGCCGAGCCCGATCGCTGCAGGCTGAAGGACCGCTGATCGAGGCCCGTTGTGATCGGGGCCCGCGCCGAGACGAGAGGAAACCTAAATCCAGCGAACTCCCGCTTCCGGCAGGTCGAAAGTCACGCACGTATGATCGGATTCCAGCCGCGCGGTCGGCTTGCAAGAAGGTGGCGCCAGTTCTCAAGCCGAGATCCGGCCCTCGGGTCTCCGCCTCGTCGAGCGGGCTTCCCGGTCTTGTCGACGGCGCTCCCGACCTCGAACCGCCGCCCGACGATGCTTCGGCGGCGGTGATCTGCCATCAGCCTCCTGATCGCCGCCAAGGCGGCAAGGCGTAGGCCGAGGGCCGCGCAACGTCAGTCGGCCTGACCCAGTGTCTTCCAGTTCTCGTCCGCGGTCGCGATACGCGACGCGGGCGCTTCCATGAGATAGGCCGTGGCCCCGGCGGAGCCGCCGAGAAACAGCTTTCCGTCGACGATGACCCAAGCCTCGGGGTCGATGGGCGCCCGACGACCGAGCGACATGCCGCCAGCGATCCTGCCCCTGTTACGCGCTGTAGCGTAGATTCGGATACCGGCGGATGGGCAAGAATCATTCCCATTCGATGGTGCCGGGGGGCTTGGAGGTGACGTCGTAGACCACCCGG
>CAYQSU010000027.1:0-40317 GCA_964420325.1 uncultured Rhodospirillaceae bacterium
AACGCCCTCCTCGCCGAAGCCGGCCGCATCACCGCCATCGCAACCCGAACCTGGGTTGCAATCGGTCAGCGATTTCGCTCGCTGGTATAAGCTCGAGCGTCGGCGGCGGGCGGGATCCGTGGCGGTCTGGCTGTTGCTTGGTGCCTTCAACGGGCTGGCCGCCGTTGCCGCCAGCGCGTACGGCTGGCACGGGCTCGGCGGCGAAGAAGCGCTGCAGCGGATGTTCGAGGTCGGCTTCGCCAACCAGATGTTCCATGGGCTGGCGCTCCTCGCCGTGGCTTGGCTCGCCACGCGCCGGGAGGATGGATCGCGGTTCGTCGTCCACATCGCCGGCGCCTGCTTCGCGCTCGGCATCTTCCTCTTCTCAGGCACCCTCTACTGGCTCGTCCTCTTCGACCGGCTGATCGTTGCCGGCGCCGCGCCGGCCGGCGGCGTCCTCCTGATGCTGGGCTGGGCGGCCTTGATGTGGGAGGGTGCGCGCGTCCTTCGCCGCCGCTCCTGAAGATCTGGGATCAGAGACAAAGAAAGCCGGCCCGAAGGCCGGCTTTCTCGTTCCTCCATGGAAAGCGCCTATGCGGCGGCGCTCCACATCTCGGGCGCCTTGGCCGCGCGCTCGGCGAGGGCTTGGCGCTGCTTCTCCAGTTCCGGCGGCAGATGGCTGCCGAAGGTGGCGAAGTACTCCTTGATCGCCTCGGCTTCGGCAACGGCGCCGGCACGGGCGATGTCGGAGATGCCGCGGTACTTGTCGCGGCTGAAGTCGATGCCCGCCCAGGTGATGTCCTCGTAGCGCGGCATCAGCCCGAAGGGGCTTTCCACGGCTTTGGCCCGTCCCCGCACGCGGTCGATGATCCACGTGAGCACGCGCATGTTCTGGCCGTATCCGGGCCAGATGAACTTGCCGTTCGCGTCCTTGCGGAACCAGTTGACCCGGAAGATGCGGGGAAGCTTGAGGTTTTTGCGCTGCCCCATCTTGATCCAGTGTGCCCAGTAGTCGCCCATGTGGTAGCCGATGAACGGCAGCATGGCGAACGGGTCGCGCCGGATCGCCGCCTGACCGATGGCCGCCGCCGTGGCCTCCGAACCCATCGTCGCCGCCATGAACACGCCGTGGTTCCAATCGAACGACTCATAGACCAGCGGGAACGTGCTGGAGAGCCTGCCGCCGAACAGGAAGGCGCTGATCGGCACGCCGGCCGGATCCTCCCAGGCAGGATCGATGGTCGGGCACTGGCTTGCCGGCGCGGTGAAGCGGGCGTTGGGGTGGGCGCCCGGCTGGCCGGACTGGGGCGTCCAATCGTTGCCCTTCCAGTCGATGCCGTGGGCCGGCGGCGGGCCGTCCATGCCCTCCCACCAGACGTCGCCGTCGTCGGTGAGCACGCAGTTGGTGAAGATGCAGTTGCCTTTGGCCAAGGTCTCCATGGCCATCGGGTTGGAGTCGTAGGACGTTCCCGGCGCGACCCCGAAGAAGCCGTACTCGGGATTGATCGCGCGCAGCGTGCCGTCCGGACCCGGCTTGATCCACGCGATGTCGTCGCCGACGGTGTACGCCTTCCAGCCCTCGAGGCCTTGCGGCGGCATGATCATCGCAAGGTTGGTCTTGCCGCAGGCGCTGGGGAACGCCGCCGCGAGATACGTCTTCTCGCCCTGCGGCGACTCGAGGCCCAGGATCAGCATGTGCTCGGCGAGCCAGCCCTCGTCCCGCGCCATGATCGAGGCGATGCGCAGCGCCAGGCACTTCTTGCCGAGGAGGGCGTTGCCGCCGTAGCCCGAGCCGTACGACCAGATCTCGCGCGTTTCGGGGAAATGGACGATGTACTTGCGGCTGATGTCGCCCTCGCACGGCCACGGCACGTCCTTCTGGCCAGGCTTCAGCGGCGCGCCCACCGAATGCACGCACTTGACGAAGAACCCGTCCGGGCCGATCGCGTCCAGCGCTTTCTGGCCCATGCGCGTCATGATCCGCTGGTTGACGACCACGTATGCCGAGTCCGACAACTGCACCGCCGGATAGGCGATCGGCGAGCCGATCGGACCCATGCTGTAGGGGATCACGTACATGGTCCGGCCGCGCATGCAGCCGTCGTACTGGGCGCGCAGGGTCTTGCGCATTTCGTCGGGCGCCATCCAGTTGTTGGTCGGGCCCGCATCCACCTGCTTTTCGGAGCAGATGTAGGTCCGTTCCTCCACCCGCGCGACGTCGCTGGGATGGGAGCGGGCGAGGTACGAGTTGGGACGCTTCTTCGGATTGAGGCGGATGAAGGTGCCCCCGTCCACCATCAGTTGGCAGAGGCGGTCGTTCTCCTCTTGCGAGCCGTCACACCAGTGAACGCTGTCGGGCTTGCACAGCTTAGCCCATTCGTCGACCCAAGCGATGAGCTTGGCGTTGGATGTCGGAGCGCTTCCGGATGCTGTCATGGGTCTCCCTCGCACAGTTCGATTCTGAATCGGCCGCTCCCCGGGTCCGGTCCACAAGGGATCCACGAACGATTGCAACGTCGCCGGAACGGCAGAGCGGTCCCGCTTTTCTGGAATGAGTTTACTCTACGGACTCCGGTGCACGGCGGCAAGCGAAACCGAGCACGAATCGCGGGCGACGAGGGCTTATGGCGCGGACGGAGGGTCAGGGTTGCGTTCACGGGCGCCTTGTTCGCGCTTCGTGCGCGAGGGCGATCAACGTGCGACGCAGCGCCACGGCGTCGGTCGCCGCTTCCGGAAAGTCGAGGCGCGCCCGCGCGGCACCACACGTCATCTCGCAGCCTTCCGGGTCGACGGCGACGAGCCGCCAGCCTTCGCCCTTCCTGTCGAGCAGGCGGTTGGTGTAGAGATCGATCGTCTCGGCATGATCGGTGTTCATGTGGCGGACGACCGTTTCCTCGCAGGCGGCGATCGCATCGGCGGCCTTGGGGTCGAACAAAAGGTCCACGGCCTGGATCCAGCGCGCCTCAGCGAAGCCGCCCGTGTAACGGGCTCGCTCGACGTGCATCCGGTAGACCTGGAAATCCGCAAACCCGGCATATGCGGCGGCCGCCGGATGATGGGCAAGGAAGCGGGCACGGTGCCTCTCGACATCGCTTCGCTCGATCCGCCCGAGAACCGTCAGGCGCGGGCCCGCCTGGGGATTCGCAAGCCGCGAGGCGCGCTCGAAGAGGAGCGCTGCGCGCGCATCGAGGGCGAGATTGCGTGTATGGTCGGCGAGATCGGAGAGAAGGAGGATCGGGCTCGCGTCGCCGTCGACCGCCACGGTGACCAGCGAGGCGTAGGGCCAGCCGTTCTCGGTGCTGAGCGAGGTCGCCAGCACCGCCGAGCGCGCCCGCCGCATCAGGCCTCGGACGAATGCCGCGCTCATCGCCGCCTATCCATATCGCGGAGCCGGCCGGTCTCGGGCCGGAGCGGCGAGGATGCGGCCCTCCTTGAGCAGCACCGGTCGGGTCACAAGGCGGTCGCGGAAGGACCGGTCGTGGGAGACCACGATCATCGCCTGGGGCAGGGCTTCGAGGACCTCCAGGAGGCGGTGCGTCGAGGCGTCGTCCAGCGCCGTCGTCGGCTCGTCCAGGAGCAGGACCTCTGGCTCCATCGCCAGCACCGCGGCAAGCGTAACCAGTCGTTTCTCTCCGCCCGAGAGCTTGTGGGTGATCCGGTTCTCGAAGCCGGCGAGCCCGAGGCGCGCCAGTGTGGCTCGGACGATCTCGGGCACCTCGTCTCGGCTCCTGCCGAGGTTGAGCGGGCCGAAAGCCACGTCTTCGGCAACGGTGGGGCAGAACAGCTGGTCGTCCGGGTCCTGGAACAGGAGGCCGGCGCGACCCCGCACCTCGTGGAAGTCAGCTTCCGTGCGGCGCTCGCGGCCGAAGGCGAAGATGCGCCCCGTCTGCGGCCTGAGCAAACCCACCATGAGGTGCAGCAGCGTCGTCTTGCCGCTGCCGTTGTCGCCGACGAGCGCCACCCGCTCCCCCGGCATCAGAGCGAGGTCGGCGCCATCGAGGACGGCGGCGGATCCGTCGTAAGCGAAGCGGACGCCGGCCATGTGCAGGAGCGGCGTCATTGCAGGTGCTCGATCGACAGCAGGAGGGCCAGCAGGCAGAGACCAAGGCCAGCAAAACGGGCGTCGGGCGCTCCCCACGCCCCGCCGTCGAGCGCGTGGAAGCGGCCGGTGAAGCCGCGGCACTTCATGGCGTTGAGGATGCGCTCGGACCGATCGAGACTGCGCACCAGGAGCATGCCCACCAGGTAGCCGAGGCTCCGCCACGTGTGGCGATCGCTGCGCGACCGAAACGCGCGAGCCTTCATCGCCGTGCGCAGGCGGCGGTACTCGAGGCCGAGAACGTCGACATAACGCTGGGCGAACAGCAGCACCTGCACCAGCTTTTCCGGCACTCGCAAGCGGACCAGAGCGTGCCCGAGAGTCGCCATCTCCATCGGCGCGACCAGCGCGAGAAGGGCAAGCACGACGGCGTTCGCCTTGAGCGCGATGGCGACCGCGAGCTCGAGGCCCTCCCGGGTGGCGAGCAGCGGGCCGATGGTGAACATCGCCTCGCCGGGTGTCGTGAACGGCAGGGTGACGACGACGAAGGCGATGAACGTATCCATCGCGAGCATTCGTCTCAGGGTCGGGATGGGTTGAAGCCGGGCGCAGAGGGCGACCGCGCCGGCAACCCCGAGGGCCGCAGCGAGCCCGAGGAGGGTGTCGAGGCCGACGACGGTGACGGCGAAGACCGGCACGGCCAGGATGCGGGTGCGCGGATCGAGATCGGCGAGCCTGAGCCGGCCCGGTGACACCGGCCGCGTCTCGGATGCTGGTTCCTGACCGGGCTTCACGATCCGGCACGCCGCCGCTCGGGCGCGGCCGGATGAGGCATGGCGGGCGCCTCGGGTGCCGGCGGGAGACCGGCAACGCCGCGCAGAAGCTCGGCCACCTCGCGGCGCGAGCGGGGCAGCGGCTGGGTCGCCGGCGAAAGGCCGAGGTCGCGCGCGATGAGACCGACCTCCAGCGGGAACGGGCGGCGCAGATGGGCAGTCCGGAGCCGCTCGCGGTCGGCAAGAACCTGGTCGGCGGGGCCGACGTCGGTGATCCGACCCTGACCGAGGATCGCCACCCGGTCCGACCATGCGCAGGCGAGGTCCACGTCGTGGGTGCTGTAGACGATGGTCGCCCCCTGGTCGACGAGGCGCTGGAGGGCGGCGAGGAGGTGGACCTCGCCGTGCGGATCGAGCCCGCTGCTCGGCTCGTCGAGCAGGAGAACCCGGGGGCGCATCGCCACCACTCCGGCGATCGCCGTTCGCTTCTTCTGGCCGAAGCTGAGCATATGGATCGGCCGGTCGGCAAGGGCCGCGATGCCGAGTGCGGCAAGCGCCTCGTCGACCCGCGTGCGCACCGCTTCGTCACTCAATCCGAGGTTGAGAGGGCCGAACGACACGTCTTCCGCGACGGTGCCGGCGAACAGCTGATCGTCGGGGTTCTGCTGGACCAGGCCCACGGACGTCCGCCACTGCTTGAGGAAGGCGCGGTCGTATCGCACAGCGCCTCCTTCGAGGCTGACCTCGCCGCGTTCCGGCCGGAGCGATCCGTTCAGGTGAAGGAGAAGAGTGGTCTTGCCGGAGCCGTTGGCACCGACGACGGCGAGACGCACGCCTCGAGGAATGTCGAGATCGAGGCCGGACAGCGCCGGTGCGGTTCCGGGGTACGAGAAATGGAGCCCTCGGGCGGACAGAACCTGCGTCACGCGCCCTCAGCCTCCCCAGGTCAGCGAGACAACGCCGACGAGCCCATGGGCGGCCAGTGCGCCCGCAACGAACGCGAGCGACACCGGCGGTGCCGGCGTCAGCACCCGCAGCTCTCCGGCGAAGCCTCGCGCGGCTAGTCCGATGTCCAGGCGGCGGGCGGCATCGAGGAGGCGGGGCAGCAGGCTGGCGGCGAGCATGCCGACCGACCGGATGCTGCGCCGGAGGTCGACATAACCGAGCCGCCCTGCCTGGGCGGTCCACCCCTTGGCGGCCACGTCGAAGGCGAGGACGGAGAAGCGATGGATGAGCATGGCGATGTCGATGCCGAGGGCGGGCACGCGGAGCCTGCGCATCAGCGAGATCAGATCGGTGAGCGGCGTCGTCGTAATCAGCAGCACGAGGGACGCGGTGGCCGCCAGCGCCCGGAGCGACACCGCGCCGGCGGTGGCGAGCCCCTCCCGGGTAAGCTGCAGGCTCGGCACGCCGCCCTCGAGGCCGACCGAAAGCGCAAGCGCCGCACCGCCGCTCAGGACGAACGCCAGCGGCAGAGCCATCAGCCGAAGGAAGCTCCTGACCGGGATCCCGGCGCCGAGGATGGCAGCCCCAGCGCTCGCCGCGAGCGCCAGCCCCGCCCCGGGAAGCGGCGGCAGGCTCACGCTCAGCACGAGGAAACCTCCGGCCAGCACGACCTTGTCGATCGGGTTCCGCGCCCGCCAGCGATTGCCGTAAGCGAGCCGTTCAATCTCGTGCATCGCCGTGGTTGCCGCGGCGCCGGCTCTGGGTCCGCCGCACCCCGAGGTAGTAGCCGAGAAGCCCCGCGCCGAGAGCGGCCTGGAGGCTGAACAGCAGGCTTTCGATCTCGCCGCTCGGCGGCTCCCAGATGGCGTCGAACCAGGGGTGGTAATCGGGGTGGTCGCTGTCGATCAGCGCCTGAGCCTGGCCGTCGGCGCCGCTGAACTCGGCCGTCGGACCGAACGACATCGCAAGCGGCAGGGTGCCGAGGATCAGCGCCGCCAACAAGAGAAGGAGGTTCTGCTTCGCCATCAACGCGCCTCCTGGTCAAGAAACCGCAGCTGGACGAGTTCCGGGCGGCTATAGGCGGAGAGCAGGTTGACCGCGACAACGGTGATCAGCCCTTCGATGACCGCCAGCGGCACCTGCGTGAAGGCGAAGATGCCGACGAACTTGGCGAACGCACCGCCGAAGCCGCCCACCGGATCGGGGAAGGCGAGTGCAAGCTGGGTCGCGGTCGTCACGTAGGTGGAGAGATTGCCGACCATCGCCGCCGAGAACACGGCCACACCCAGCCGGCCGCCGAGCGCCCGGACGGAGCGGAAGACGCCATAGGCGACGAAGGGGCCGACGACGGCCATCGAGAACACGTTGGCTCCGAGCGTCGTCACTCCGCCGTGCGCGAGCAGGAGGGCCTGGAACAGGAGGACGATCGTTCCCAGCACGCTGACCGCCGCGGGGCCGAACAGGATGGCGCCGAGCCCTGTCCCCGTCGGATGCGAGCTGCTCCCCGTCACCGAAGGGATCTTGAGGGCCGACAGCACGAAGCAGAACGCGCCCGCCGCCGCGAACAGGAGCTTCGTCTCCGGATGGGCTCGGAGAACCTTCGCCAAGCGGTATCCGCCGTAGGCGACGAACGGGGTGGCCACCGCCGTCCACGCCACGGCATGGGACGCCGGCAGATAGCCTTCCATGATATGCATCGGTTGTTCCCTCGCCCCTCCACCTCGGCGTTTCGTTCGACTGCATCATCGCGAGCGGATGGAGCTGCGAGAGGAAGCCCGGCTTCTGGCTCCCTGCCTCCGGTCGACCCCGCCCGAAAGCATCGCGTCGATGCAGCGACGGCAGGTCTCCTGGCTTGCGGGTTGTTGCCAGCGCCCGGCCTTCCCGGTCACCCAGTGGCCCACGACGGGACGCTCGCTACCCGCTCACAGTTGCGGGGGCAGCCACGGCTCGGGATCCCCCTGGGGTCGACCCCTTCCGTGTTCCCTTTCAATCCCCAGGCTCTGTCGCCTCTCAGGGGAACCGTCGGCCGAACGTTAGGCCCCATCGAACAATCTTGTCAATCGCAAGGCTCAGAACTCCGCGGTGGCGCGCAGCCCGAGGATGAATCCCGCCGGCCCGTCATCGTCCTTGAGGTTGTCCCGCATGTACTGGGCATCCGCGGTGATCGCGAAGTGCTCCAAGAAGGCAAGGCGGTAGTAGATCTCGGCAACGTGGGTCGAGCGGAGGTCGAGATTGCCGCCATCGAGGAAGGCGTAGCCGAGGCCGATGTTGTCGTCCGGACGCCCCCACAGGCCACCCCCGATATTGAGGCCACCGGAATAGATCGCCTTGTAGTCCACGGCCGCGCTCTGGTCCTGCCAGGCGAAGCGGAGCCAGGCACCCACGTCGTCGGCGAGTTCTTGGTCGAACGACAGGCCAAGCCCGAGCAGCCTCTCCGCGCCGGTGCCCTCCGGATCCGAGAAGTCGTCGCTCGTGGCGACGGCAAACAAGCGGTAGTTGCCCTCGCCCCAGGCCGTCTCGGCGCGATAGCCGACCTGCGCGCCGTAGAAGGCGTAACTGTTGCCGTCGTCGTTCTCGCCGACGTTCATGACGACGGCGCGGAGCGACCAGTTGCCGACCCCGAATTCAATCGCACCGCCAACGTCGTAGGAGGGAAGGAAGGCGCTGGGAGCGTTCACCAGCGCCTCGTTCAGGAACTGGGTGAACTCGTCGTTGGCGAACGCGTTGTCATCGAGATAGTCGGTGGCATCGATGATGCCGACGCTGATGCCGAGGGTGGCATCGTCGGGCAGCGTGGTGTCACCCGTGAACCGGAACTCGTGCTTGTACCAGGCGTTCAGCACGTAGTCGTAGCGGCCGTTGATGTTGCGCTGGTCGTCCTCGAGATCGGCACCGAACGGTGCCAGCGCAAACGGCGAGATCTTGTTGAGGCCATTGCCGACGGCGAACCCGAGCTTGACGAACAGCTCGTCCTGATCGGTCGGACGGATGCTGAGCTCCGGCTGGATCGGCAGGGCGCCGCGACAATCGTCGGACGCTCCGGCGTCGTCGGTCAACAGCTGGCACTGGCCGACGGCGGCGGCCACACCGCCGACAGACAACCAGTCGGTGATGTCATGGGCGCCGGCCGAACCGCTAAGGAGCGCCGTCGCAAGAGCAACGACACCGCACTGCCCGAACAACCGGTCACGCTGTTCTTTCCTCCGCACCAAGCGCCGTCGTGTCTGCATGGATGTCTCCCCTGTTCCATGAGTTACCCTGCCCTCAGCCTCATCGGCGGCGGTTGGCGACATAGAGGCCGATGCCGACGAGGCCGAGGATGTAGCCGAGCCCTCCCAGCACGTCGCGCCAGCGCACGGTCTCCTCGGCGAGCGCGTGCTGCTCGCGCAGTGATGCGACGTGGCGCGCGACCGCAGCGTCGATCAGCGCTGCGAGCTGCTCCGCCGAGGCTGGCGCCTGCGCCTTGGACGCTTCCGGCACCGCGGCGACCCGTAGAGTGGCGTGGCCGGTGCCGACATCGCGGTCCGGCAGCGAGGCCGGCAGCTCCGCGGCGCGCACGACGGTCTCAACGCGATGGCCGTCGCCGAGGTCGGCGACGATGCGATGGTCGCCTCGATGCCTTGCCTCGAAGCGGAAGCCGCCGTCCACTCCGCTGACGAGTTCGGCGAGCCGGTTGCCGCCCTCGTCGAAGACCTCGACGCGGGCGCGGCGCGCCCGCCGATCGCCGCCGAAGAAGACGAAGCCCTGGATCGTCGGGCCGTCGGCGATCGCGAAGATCTTCAGCTTGTGCGCGGCCGCCGGCCCCGGCCACAAGCCGAGGATGACCGCGACGAGCGCGATGAGGCGGGCGAGGGGCACGTCAACGGGCGAGGGCGGGCCGAAGCAGCGGCAGCATCTCGGGCCTGACCTTGTGGAGGAGCGCGACCGCCGCCGCGGTGACCGCCGCTTCGACCACCATCACCGGCAGGTGTGCGACGAAAACCAGCTTGGCGGCGGGCACGAAGGCGCGCCCGCTCAACGCCAATGCCATGCCGACGATGGCTGCCGAGAGGGCGATCGCGAGGGCGCCGGCGACAGCGCCCCAGAACGCCGGTGAGCCGCGGCGGCAGCCAAGGCCGAACAGGTAGAAGCAGGCTACCGCGGGCAAGGCCATCAAGAGGGTGTTGACGCCGAGAACGGTGACGCCGCCATAGCCGAAGAACACCGCCTGCATGAGAAGGCCCGTGAAGATGGCGGGGAATGCCGCCCAGCCGAGGACGATGCCGGCAAGGCCGTTAAGGATGAGGTGAACGCTCGAGGGTCCGATTGGCACGTGGACCAGGGAGGCCACGAAGAAGGCGGCGCTCATCAGGCCGACCTGCGGGATCCGCTCCGGCGCCATCTGCTTCATGCCCCAGGCAATGCCGGTGGCCGCCGCGGCCGTGCCCGCCACCAGCACCGGGACCGACAGCACGCCGTCGACGATATGCACGGCGCGAATCCTCCTACTGCATGTCGATCGTATTGACCCAGATCAGCGCCCCGAGTTCGACCGGCACGTCCTCCCCCGCCGGGCTTTTCATCGTCGCATCGCCTTCGAGCAGAGCTGCAAAGCCCCACCAGCCGGCACGTGGCATGGCGTAGGAGAAGACCCCGTTGGCATCCGCCTTGACGACCTGGGTGACGAAGGCGTCGGCCGGAGCCGACACCGAGCCGTCGTTGCGCCATTCGACCTCAACCTCGGCGAACGGAACGGGCGCGCCGTTCTTGCGAACGATGCCGCCGAAGACGTTGCCGGTCCACAGCCCGAACGGCCGGGTCAAGGGCTCGATCTCCACCGGAAAGCCGACCATGGCATCCCATCCGTCCTCGCCGCCGAACGCATCGACGACGACCTTGGTGTAGTGGACGATCATCAGGCCTTCGGCGGGTTCCCAGTATGGGGCGGGCTCCAGAAAAAAGACGTGGCTTCCGGGACCGGCCAGCGGATACGTGGCCTGATAGGTGGTCTTGCCGTCCCGCTGCTGCGGAGTGAGCCGGGCGAGGAGATCCGTGTCGGCCCCGCCGACGAGGACGCCGAAACGGGCCGGCGGCCCCATCTCCATAACCGGGCCGCGGTCGAACGGATGCGTGAACGTAGCGGTGATGACCACATCCGGGCCGGTTTCGTGGGTCGCGATCGGCGGCGTCGGGATCAGCTCCTGGAAGTGGGCACCGGCCGGCGCCGGGGCCAGCAGCCACAGGGCGGAGATCAGCATCAGGGGCAGCACGATTTAATTTTCCATAATATTTGTTATGATTTTCTGTCCTCGTTGACCGAGTGTATACACGGCGCAGGCAGTGGCAGCAAGCGGCTTCTTGGCCCCTGCCGTGCGCGCGCCGCAGCGATCCTTGGAAGTTCGGCATCAGAGCCTGCGGGGGGACCTGAGGCGCGCAAAGTGCTCGCTCAGGCCAAGCGCACCGCCACAAATCCGCCTCGATTTGCCCATAGGGGCGAACTTGCTCCCCGGCCACGCCGCCGATTTGCTATAGTATGCCGGAGCCGGTGCAGGAGGTGCTCGTGCCGCAGACCATCGCCCTCGTCGACGACGACCGCAACATCCTAGCGTCCGTCTCCATGCTCCTGGAATCCGAAGGTTTTCTCGTCGACACCTATGCCGACGGAGCCGAAGCCCTGGAAGGACTGACGCGACGGCCGGTCGACCTTGCCGTTCTCGACGTAAAGATGCCGAGGCTGGACGGCATGGAGCTCCTAGGGCGCCTCCGCCAGAGCAACGACCTTCCGGTGATTTTTCTCACGTCCAAGGACGACGAGCTGGACGAGGTGGTCGGGCTGCGCATGGGTGCGGACGATTACATCACCAAGCCCTTCTCGCATCGACTGCTCATCGAACGGATCCGCGCGGTGCTGCGCCGCCGGGGGCCGGCGACGCCGGACGATGCCGGAAGCGAGGTGATGCGCCGCGGCGAGCTGGTGCTCGACCCGACGCGGCACCTGTGCTCGTGGAAGGGGCGCGAGCTTAACCTCACGGTCACCGAGTTCCTGCTGCTGCAGGCGCTGGCCCGCCGGCCGGGGCATGTCAAGAGCCGCGATCAGCTGATCGATGCGGCGTACGGAGAGCACATCTATGTCGATGACCGGACCATCGACAGTCACGTCAAGCGGTTGCGCAGGAAGTTCCGCGAAGCGGACAAGGAGTTCGCCCAGATCGAGACCCTGTACGGCGTGGGCTACCGCTACCGCGCCGACTGACACGTAAGTCATGGCCGGGCGCTCGAGGCGGCGCACGGGCGTGCGCCTGCTGTCACCGATCACGCGCCGGATCCTCGCCGTCAACGTGATGGCGCTGCTGATGATCGTCGGCGGAATGCTGTACCTCGCCGACTACCGCCGCAGCCTGATCCGTGCCGAACTGGTCTCGTTGCGCATGCAAGCCGAGCTGTTCGCCGCTGCCCTCGGCGAAGGCGCAGCCGAGCTCGACCGCCCGCAGGGTCCGATCCTCAATCCGCGCCTCGCCAAGCAGACCATTCGCAGGCTTGTCGAAGCGTCGGGAACGCGGGCGCGGCTATTCGCCGCCGACGGCGAACTCCTCGAAGACAGCCGGCTTCTCGTCGGTCCCGGCGGCGTCGTTCACATCGAGGAGCTGCCGCCGCCGCCCGGAGGCGAGGAGCGCCTCAGCCTGCTTCTCGACCTGGTCGATCGCGCGCTCGCCCGGCTGTCCAAGGAGGATACGCTGCCGCTGTACCAGGAGTCGCCCGCCCCGATGGCCAGCGACTACCCCGAAGCCCTGGATGCTCTGCTCGGCGAAGGCACGCAGGGGATTCGCGCGATCGAGAAGGGCGGCAACATGCTGAGCTTCGCGGCACCCGTCAAGTCCCGCAACCGGGTCGTCGGGTCGATCATGCTGTCCCGGACCTCCCGCGACATCGATGACGCCGTCCTCCGCGTTCGGCTGGACATCCTCAAGGTGTTCGCCGTGACTCTGGTGATCACCGTGCTCCTGAGCTTCTATCTCGCCGGAACCATCGCGCGGCCGATCTTGAGACTTGCCGCTGCCGCCGAGCGAGTACGCCGTGACCGCCGGTTCACCAGCACGATCCCGGATTTCGGCGGCCGGCGGGACGAGATCGGGCAGCTCGCCGGCGCTCTGAAGGAGATGACGGAGGCCCTGCGATCACGCATCGACGCCATCGAGCGGTTCGCCGCCGACGTCGCTCACGAGCTCAAGAACCCGTTGTCGTCCTTGAAGAGCGCCGTGGAGATGGTCGGACGCGTCAACGATCCGGAGCGCCGGCGCCGCCTGCTGACGATCATCGAGGACGACGTGCATCGTCTCGACCGCCTGATCACAGACATCTCCGACGCATCGCGGCTGGACGCGGAACTCACCCGTGCCCAAGCGGAAACCGTCGACGTCGGCAAGATGCTGTGCACGCTCTCGGATGTGAGCGAGGCGACGGCCGAGTCCCGGGGCATCCGCCTCCGCGTCGAGGTCGCCGAGGGAAGCCGCCTGATCGTCCAGGGTCTGGAAGGGAGGCTGGTGCAGGTGTTCCGCAATCTGATCGCGAACGCCCTGTCGTTCAGTCCGCCCGGCGGCGAGATCACGCTGAAGGCGGAACGGGTCGACTCGGCGGTGGTCGCCGAAGTTCTGGACCAGGGCCCAGGCATTCCCGAGGGCAAGGAACGCGCGATCTTCGATCGCTTCTACTCGCAGCGTCCCGCCGGCGAGAAGTTCGGCATCCATTCCGGCCTCGGCCTCAGCATCTCGAAACAGATCGTCGAGGCGCACGGCGGCGAAATCCGTGCCGAGAACCGCCGCGGCGTGAACGGCGACGTCGTCGGCGCTCGTTTCGTCGTCAGCTTGCCCGCGGCGGGAACCCCGGCCGTTCGGCGGCGCTGACAAGCCGGCCGCGAGGCACCTTCGCGTCCAACGGTTGACATCCGGCGGGCGGCCTTCCACCTTCGGGGCCATGGCGCGCATTCGCGGTACCTGCGTCTCGATCTCCGGCCACGCCGTGCTGCTGCGGGGGCCCTCGGGGGCCGGCAAGTCGGACCTGGCGCTGCGGCTGATCGACGACGGTGCGCGACTGGTCGCCGACGACTATACGGATGTCGAGAGCTCCGACGGCCGTCTCTTCGCCTCTGCACCGACGGCGATTCGCGGGCTGCTCGAGGTCCGCGGACTCGGGCTTCTTTGCCTGGATGCGGAGCCACACGCCGCGATCGTCGCCGTCATCGACCTCGTTGCGTCGGAGCGCGTGGCGCGGCTCCCGGAGCCCGAGGTCGCGGACATCCTCGGCGTGGCCGTTCCGCTGTTCAAGCTTGCGGCTTTCGAGCCGTCGGCGGCGGCGAAGGTTCGCCTTGCCGCTCGGCTGGCCACCGGAGGTATAATGCCCGCCCGATGACCGGAACAGAGGACTGCAGTCGAGCCAGCGGCATGGTCGCTCGTCTTCGTGCGCAAGCCACGGTCCCAGGCGGGATGCGCGTCCTCCTCGTCACCGGCATGTCGGGCGCCGGCAAGACTTCGGCGCTCAAGGTGCTCGAGGACCTCGGTTACGAATCCGTGGACCACGTGCCGCTCTGGCTGCTTGGCCGCCTTGTCGTGGCGAGCGAGACGTCGGATCCCAGCCCTCCCGGCGCACTGGCGATCGGCATCGACGTTCGCACGCGCGGCTTTCCCGTCGGCACGGTGATTTCGGAGGTCGACAGGCTGGCTCGCGCAAGCGACTGCGAGGTCAGGGTCGTTTTCCTCGACTGCGAAGATGATGAACTCCGCCGCCGCTACACCGCGACCAGGCATCGTCATCCGCTGGCCGACGATCGGCCGCTGACGGATGGCATCGCCATGGAACGGCAGATGATGGCGCCGCTGCGGACACGGGCGGACGTCGTCATCGACACCTCCGGGCTCGAACTCGGCGCCTTGAAGCGCCTTCTCGGCAGCCACTTCGGTTTCGCCTCGGACCAGGGGCTGACCGTCTTCGTCACGTCGTTCTCGTTTCGCCAGGGGCTGCCAAGGGAGGCCGATCTCGTCTTTGATGTTCGCTTTCTTGCCAACCCGTACTATGAACCGTCCCTGCGCGCGTTGACGGGGAGGGATCCGGGCGTTGCCGACTTCATTCGCCGGGATGAGGGTTGCGGACGCTTCCTGGAGGCAGTGACCGGTTTGATGCGGCCCCTTCTGCCGCGCTACGCTGCGGAGGGGAGGAGCTATCTGACCATCGCCGTGGGGTGTACGGGCGGACGCCATCGCTCGGTTTACGTTGCCGAGGAGCTGACGGCGTGGTTGCAGCAGAAAGGTCTTCCGGCGCACTTGCGTCACCGGGACCTCGACAGGGCCGTTGAGTGATGCACAGCGGGACAGCCAGGGAACTCACATCGTCATGATCGGAATGATCCTTGTCACCCACGGACGGCTCGCAGAGGAGTTGATCGCGGCCCTGGAACACGTCGTTGGGCCCCAGGCCAACATTGCCGCGATCTGCATCGGCCCCGATGACGACATGGAGCAGCGCCGCGCCCAGATCCTCGAGAACGTGGCACGAGCGGAGGAGGGCAACGGTGTCATCCTGCTGACCGACATGTTCGGAGGCACGCCGTCGAACCTTGCGATCTCGATCATGGACAAGGCGAACGTCGAGGTCATCGCGGGCGTCAACCTGCCCATGCTCATCAAGCTCGCCAGCGTTCGTCAGAACCAGGCGCTCGATGAAGCCGCGCAGGCGGCACAGGAAGCCGGTCGCAAGTACATCAACATCGCCTCTCGGTTGCTGACACAGGAGGAGACGTGACCGGCCGCAAGGCGCGGGTCGATCGCAATGGAGAGCTATACCGCGCCAGGGTCGTCATCTCGAATCGCCGAGGGCTGCACGCCCGCGCCGCGGCGAAGTTCGTCAAACTTGCAGCGGGGTTCGATTGCGACGTGACCGTCTCGAGCAGGGGCCAGTCGGTTTCCGGCCGCTCGATCCTGGGCCTGATGATGCTCGCCGCCGGCCTCGGCACCGAGCTCGAGATCATCACCGAAGGCCGGGAGGCCAGTGAGGCGATCGACGCGCTGATCGACATCATTACGGACAAGTTCGCGGAGGATTGACGCGGGTGAGCGGTCGCAAGACCAGGATGCTTGTGCCGAGGACTGATCCTGTCATCATGAGGCGGTGGCGCTGTGTTGCACAAGAAAACGGCCGCTGAAGCAGAGGAGGAGATGCCCGAGGAAGCTCGCAAAGAGCTTATCTTCGACGGCTTCGGCGTATCGCCCGGGATCGGCATCGGCGTCGCCCACGTGCGCGAGCCCGGGGCGACGGACGTTGCCGAATACCGGATTGCGGCGGCACAGGTCGAGGCGGAGCAGAAGCGCCTGAAGAGCGCGGCGACGCGGGCCAGAAAGCAGATCGCTCGTCTCCAGGCCAAGGTTCGCGGTCAGGCGTCGGCCATCTCCGGCTTGGCCGCCGAGGAGATCGGCTATCTCCTCGATGCCTACTTCCACATGCTGAAGGATTCGCGACTCGTACGGGGAGCGAGCGAGCGCATCAGGACGGAACGCATCAACGCCGAGGCTGCCGTGAAGGCCGAGATCGCCGCCATCACCGACGGCTTCGAGGCGATGCAGGATCCCTATCTGTCGGCACGCAGCGAGGACATTCGCGAGGTGGGGCGTCGATTGATCGGCAACTTCGCGAAGAGCCCGGGAACGGTGTTCCCGCCCGTGCCCGACGACGGTGTCGTCGTTGCCGAGGAGCTGACGCCGGCCGATGCCGCACAGTTGGATCCTGAGCACGTGGTCGGCATCGCCACGGTCGCCGGCGGCCGGCAGAGCCACACGGCGATCATGGCCCGCGCCCTTGGTCTGCCGGCAGTGCTCGGGATACCGGGCCTGATGGGCGCGGTGAAAACGGGCGATCGCGTTCTCGTCGATGGCGAACTCGGCAGAGTGGTCGTCAACCCGGCGCCCGAGACGGTCGCGGAATACCGCCGAAGGCGCATCGAGCGGCTCCGCGAGAAGCGCCGCCTCATCCGCTTGACCAAGCGGCCGGCGATCACCCGGGACGGTGTCGAGATCAGCCTCCAAGCCAACGTCGAGCTGCCGATCGAGATGGAGATGGTCAACGAGGTGGGCGCGGCCGGCGTCGGTCTGCTGCGCACGGAGTTCCTGTTCATCCATCGGCTCCAGCCGCCGACCGAGGACCAGCAGTATGAGGTGTTCCGGGACATCGTGGAACGCGCCCAGGGGCATCCGGTGACCATCCGCACGCCGGACTTCGGCGGCGAGGTCGATGGCGATGGCGGCGCCAGCGAGTTCGGCGAGAGCAGCTCGTCGCTGCTCGGCATGCGCGGCATCCGTCTCTCGCTGGCGCGCCCCGAAGCCTTGGAGACCCAGTTCCGCGCAATCCTGCGCGCCGCCGCCCATGGTCCGGTGCGCATCCTGCTGCCGATGGTGTCGACGATCGCGGAGGTGCGGGCCGCCCGCGAGATCCTGGCGCGGGCAGCACGGCGCCTGCACCGCCGGGGGGCGGCCATTCCCATCGCCCTGCCGCCGCTCGGAACGATGATCGAGGTGCCGGCCGCGGCGCTGTCGGCGGACGCCCTGGCGCTGGTCAGCGACTTCTTCGCCATCGGCTCGAACGACCTGACCATGTACACGCTGGCCATCGACCGCGGCGACCAGTGGGTCGCCCACCTTTACGACTCCCTGCATCCGGCGGTGCTGCGGCTGATCCAGTTCGCCGCCGCCGCCGCACTCCGATCGCGAATCCCGGCGAGCGTGTGCGGCGAGATGGCCGGCGACCCGCGTCTCACGGCGCTGCTGCTCGGCCTCGGCTTCCGCGAGCTGTCGATGACGGCGACCAGCATACCGGCGGTCAAGCGCCAGATCCTCGACCTCGATCTGGTGGCCGCCACGCATCGCGCCCAGTTGATCATGGAACAGACCGACCCGGTGCGCATCCAGGCCCTGCTCTAGCCGCCACTAGCGCGGAACCAGCGGCGCATAGGCCTTCTTCGGCACCTCCTCGGCCGCGAAGTGGCCGGCATAGATCTGCTTCGTCGCCTCAATGGCGACCACGCCGGCGAAGGTCGTGAACCAGCGCTGACCGATCGTCTCCCAGGCCGCGGCCGCCGAGAGCAGCGCGCGCGAATTCACCGGCGGAACATAGAGCGCCGTCGCCGACTGGCAGGGCGTGAACATGGCATCGCGCAGCGCAAGCGAGAGCTGGCTCGCGGAGTAGGGCCGTCCATGCCCGAACGGCGTCCGTTCGAAGCGGGCCCAGACGCCGCGCCGGTTCGGAACCACGACCAGGAGCCGGCCGCCATCGGCGAGGATCCGCCACAGCTCTCGCATCATCGGCCCGGCCGGCTCCGCGCACTCGAGCGCGTGGACCACCAGGACCCGATCCACGGAGCGGTCGGGAAACGGCAGATCGGCCTCCTCGACCAGGCTGGTGAGCACGGCGCCTTCTTGCGGCCAGTGCAGAACCCCCTGAGCGGCCGGCATCGCCGCGATCACGCGCTGCGCCTCGGCGCGGAAGGGTCCGAGAAACGGCGTGGCATAGCCGAGACCGAGCACGTTGAGGCCGCGCACGTCCGGCCAGATGCCACGGATGCAAAGGGTGAGCATGCGCCGCACCACCCGGCCCAGGTCCGAGGCGTAGAAGTCCCGCAGGTCGACGGCGTCGGTCCACATCGAGCCGCTACTCTAGCGCACGAGTGCGGCGCGGTGGTAGTCTCCGCCGGGCGGAGGTGCGGGCGGACTCGTGAGAGAAGGCGACGTGGCGATGCTCGACGTGCACCAGATTCCGGTCCTTGCCGACAACTACGTCTATCTTGTCCGTGACTCCGAGACCGGCGCGTGCGCCGCGGTCGATCCCGCCATCGCCCGGCCGGTCCTGGAAGCCCTGGAAAGCAAGGGCTGGACGCTGACGCACATCCTCAACACCCATCACCATCACGATCATGTCGGCGGCAACCTGGAGCTGAAGCGGGTTACCGGCTGCATCATCGTCGGCAACCGGGCCGACGCCCGCCGCATCCCCGGCATCGATGCGACCGTATCCGAAGGCGATCAGGTGCGCCTCGGCAGCCAGTCGGCGCTCGTCCTCGAGGTCTCGGGCCACACCCTCGGCCACATCGCCTACTTCTTCTTCGACGCGCGGGCGCTCTTCTGCGGCGACACCCTGTTCTCGCTCGGCTGCGGCCGGCTGTTCGAGGGAACGCCAGCAGAGATGTGGTCGAGCCTGCAGAAGATCAGGTCTCTGCCCGGCGATACGCGCGTCTTCTGCGCGCACGAGTACACCCTCTCCAATGCGGCGTTCGCGCTCAGCGTCGACCCCGACAATCCGGCGTTGAAGCGCCGGGCCGAAGAGGTGCGGAGGCTGCGCGCCGCCGCCAGGCCCTCGGTGCCGTCGACCATCGGCGAGGAGCGCGCGGCCAATCCGTTCCTGCGCGCCGACGACGAGGATCTGCAGCGTGCCGCCGGCCTTGGCGGACGCTCGGCCGTCGAGACCTTCGCCGAGATCCGAAGGCGCAAGGACGTATTCTGAAGACCCGTCGTCAGGAGGAGAACCATGAAGCTCCGCTGGTCGCCGACCTCTCCCTACGTGCGCAAGGTCACTGTTACCGCTATCGAGACCGGTATCGAGGATCAGATCGAGATGATCCCGACCAACGTCTGGGATGCGGCCACCGACATTGCCAAGGACAATCCGCTCGGCAAGGTGCCGGCCCTGATCATCGAGGGCGGCGAGATCCTCTACGACTCCCCGGTGATCTGCGAGTATCTCGACAGCCGCCACGACGGCATCAAGTTGTTTCCGCCCGCGGGCGGTGCGCGATGGCGGGCGCTGCGGCGGCAGGCGCTGGCGGACGGCCTCATCGACGCGGCGGTGGCCCGCCTCATCGAAACTGGCCGGCGACCGGCGGAACTCAGGTGGCCCGTCTGGGCCGAGCGCCAGCAGCGGGTGATGTGGAGGGCGCTCAACGCGCTGGAGGAGGAGGCCGACGACCTCGAAGGTCCAGTGACCATCGGCCACATCGCCATCGGCTGCGCGCTCGGTTACCTGGACCTCCGGTTCGCGGAGGACAACTGGCGCTCGACGCATGCCCAGCTGGCGCGCTGGTACGAAGGCTTCTCGCGGCGCCGCTCGATGCGGGAGACGGTGCCGGCGGAGGCGGCTTGAGCCGCCCTCGTCGTTCGCTTCAGGACGCGAGCTTGTTGAGGGCGCTGATGATGGCCTCGCCCATCACCCGCGTCGAGACACGGGCCTTGCCCGGCTGCATGATGTCGGCGGTCCTGAGGCCGCCGTCGAGGACGTCCGCCACCGCGTCCTCGAGCAGCTCGGCCTCGTCGGCGAGGTCGCAGGTGTGGCGGAGGCACATGGCAAGGCTGAGGATGCAGGCAAGCGGGTTGGCGAGGCCGCGGCCGGCAATGTCCGGGGCGCTGCCGTGGACGGGCTCGTAGAGCGCCCGCCTCCGTCCGCCGGCATCGGCGGCGCCGAGGGAGGCCGACGGCAGCATGCCAAGCGAGCCGGTCAGCATCGCCGCCTCGTCGGAGAGGATGTCGCCGAACAGGTTGTCGGTGACGATCACGTCGAACTGCGCCGGCTTGCGAACGAGCTGCATCGCGCAGTTGTCGGCATACATGTGGGTGAGCTCGAGGTCGGCGAACGCCTCGTCGCGCAGCCTTTGCACCTCCTCGCGCCACAGGACGCCGCTTTCCATCACGTTGGCCTTGTCGGCCGAGCACACCCGCCGCGAGCGCGTCCGCGCCAGCTCGAACGCGACCTGGGCGACGCGACGGATCTCGCCCGTCGTGTAAACCTGGGTGTTGACTCCGCGTCGGCTGCCATCGGGGAGGGTTTCGATGCCGCGGGGCTCGCCGAAATAGACGCCGCCGGTGAGTTCGCGGACGATCATGATGTCGAGGCCCGAGACCACTTCGGCCTTCAGCGTCGAGGCCTCGGCGAGGGACGGGAAGACCACCGCCGGGCGGAGATTGGCGAACAGATCCATCTCCTTCCGCAGGCGCAACAGACCGCGCTCCGGCTTCCGCTCGAACGGCAGGTCATCCCACCTGGGGCCGCCGACGGCGCCGAGCAGCACCGCATCGGAGGCGAGCGCCTCGGCCATCGTCGCGTCCGAGATCGGCACGCCGTCGGCGTCGATGGCGGCACCGCCCACCCGGCCTTCCCGGATCTCGAAGGCGATCCCTCGGTGGCGGAACCAGTCGATGACCCGGAGAGCTTCGGCCACAACCTCCGGTCCGATGCCGTCGCCGGGCAGAACGAGCAGTCTGTATGCTTCCGACATGGCGCCTCGCACACATGAGGGCCCCGGTCTCCGCTCAGCGGAGCGGGGTCAGGGATAGAGCCAGGCTTGTGCCGCCCGCTGGCGGACCTCGAAGGTTTCGATGGCAGCGGCCTTGGCCAGCGTCAGTCCGATGTCGTCGAGGCCGTGGATCAGGCAGTGCTTGCGGAAGGCTTCGATGTCGAAGGCGACGCGCTGTCCGTCCGGAGCCGTGACCTCCTGGGCCTCGAGATCGACCGTGAACACGGCATTGGCGCCGTTCTCCGCCTGAGCCATCAGCGCTGCCACCCTGTCCCGGGGCAGGACGACGGGCAGGATCCCGTTCTTGAAGCAATTGTTGTAGAAGATGTCGGCGAAGCTCGGCGCGATGATGCAGCGGATGCCGAAGTCGAGCAGCGACCATGGCGCGTGCTCCCGGGAGGAGCCGCAGCCGAAGTTGTCGCCGGTGATCAGGATGCTGGCGGTGCGGTAGGCCGGCCGGTTGAGAACGAAGCCGGGGTTCTCGGCGCCCGTCTCGTCGTAGCGCAGATCGAAGAACAGGCTCTTGCCGAGGCCGGTGCGCTTGATCGTCTTCAGGAACTGCTTCGGGATGATCATGTCGGTGTCGACGTTCATCATCGGCAGCGGCGCGGCGATGCCCTCGAGCCTGGTGAATGCCTGCATTTCACTCTCTCCCGTTGCCCCGGAGCCCTTCCGACGCCCGCTACAACAGTTCGCGGACGTCGGTCAGCCGGCCGGTGATGGCGGCGGCTGCGGCCATGGCCGGACTCACCAGATGGGTGCGGCCGCCGCGGCCCTGGCGGCCTTCGAAGTTGCGGTTGGAGGTCGAGGCGCAGCGCTCGCCGGGCTCGAGGCGGTCGGCGTTCATGGCGAGACACATCGAGCAGCCGGGCTCCCGCCACTCGAAGCCGGCGGCGACGAAGATGCAGTCGAGGCCCTCCGCTTCGGCGGCCTGTTTCACCAGCCCGGAGCCGGGGACGATCATGGCGGAGACCCGCTCGTCGACCCTCCGTCCGTTGACGACGGCGGCCACCGCCCGCAGATCCTCGATCCGGCCGTTGGTGCAGGAGCCGATGAACACCCGGTCGATCGCGATCTCGCGCATCGGCGTCCCGGGCCGGAGGCCCATGTAGTCGAGCGCGCGCTGCATGGACTGACGCTTGGCCTGGTCCCGGGCGTCGGCAGGATCGGGGACGGCGCCGGTGATCGGCACCACGTCCTCAGGGCTCGTGCCCCAGGTCACCTGCGGCGGGATCGCGCGGGCGTCGAGCGCGATCTCACGATCGTAGCGGGCGCCTTCATCGGAGGGCAGCGTCCGCCAGGAGGCCACGGCCCGCTGCCAGTCGTCGCCCTTGGGCGCCATCGGCCGGCCCTCGAGGTATCGGAAGGTCGTCTCGTCGGGCGCGATCAGGCCGGCGCGCGCGCCGGCCTCGATCGACATGTTGCACACCGTCATGCGCCCCTCCATGGACAGCGCGCGGACGGCCCGGCCGGCATACTCGATGACGTGGCCGGTGCCGCCGGCGGTGCCGATGGTGCCGATGATCGCGAGGATGAGATCCTTCGCGGTGACGCCCACCGGCAGATCGCCGTCGACGGTGACGCGCATGTTCTTCGCCGGCGTCTGCAGAAGCGTCTGGGTGGCGAGCACGTGCTCTACCTCCGAGGTGCCGATGCCGAACGCCAGCGCCCCGAAGGCACCGTGGGTGGAGGTGTGGGAATCGCCGCAAACGATCGTCATCCCCGGCTGGGTGAAGCCCTGCTCCGGGCCGATGATGTGGACGATGCCCTGCCGCACGTCGGCCATCGAGTAGAACTCGATGCCGAAGTCGGCACAGTTCTGCGCCAGCGTCTCGACCTGAATACGCGACTCCTCGTCGGCGATGCCGTGCGAGCGGTCATCGGTCGGCACGTTGTGGTCGGCGACCGCCAGCGTCGCCTCGGGGCGCCGGACCCGGCGGCCGGCGGCGCGCAGACCCTCGAACGCCTGCGGACTCGTCACCTCGTGCACGAGATGGCGATCGATGTAGAGAAGGCATGTGCCGTCGTCCTGGACGTCGACCAGGTGGCTGTCCCAGATCTTGTCGAACAGGGTCCGCGGCTTCGCCATTCGCGCTGCTCCGCTCTCCGCCGTCGCCTCGCCTGCGATCACGCGCCCGCCCGCGAGGTCAGCCTTCGGTCTCCTCGGCCGCAGCCTCGGCAGCGGCGCCACCCTTGTCGTTGCCGCCCCGCTTGGCGGCCTGTCGCTCCTTGGCGGCGACCCGCCGCTCCTCGGCGACCACCTTGGCGGCGAAGCCGTCGGTCTTCTCGGCGATGCGCGCCCGTTTGCCGCGGCGCTCACGCAGGTAATAAAGCTTCGCGCGGCGCACGTCGCCGCGGCGCACCACCTCGATCTCGGCGATGATCGGCGAGTACAGCGGGAACACGCGCTCGACGCCCTCGCCGTACGAGATCTTGCGCAGCGTGAAGGCCGATCCGATGCCGCGATTGCGCCTCGCGATGCACACGCCTTCGAACGCCTGCAGGCGCTCGCGCGATCCCTCGACGACCTTGACCTTGACGCGAACCGTATCGCCGGGCTGGAACCACGGGACCGGGCGCGCCGCCGTCAGCTTCTCGATCTGTTGCCGCTCCAGCTCTTCAATGACGTTCATCGCACGCTTTCCTTCGCCTCTCCGCACTGGGCGTCCGCGCTCGTCCTGCTCGCGGCCGCCCTGCCCACTTCACGATCACCGCTCGCATACCGGACCCAGAGATCCGGCCGCCGCTCCCGGGTCAACCGTTCGGCCTCGGACCGCCGCCACGACCGCACCCGCTCGTGGTGGCCGGATACCAGCACCGGCGGAACCTCACGCCCCTTCCACTCCCTCGGCCGGGTGTAGTGGGGGTGCTCCAGAAGCCCTTGCTCGAAGCTCTCCTTCTCCAGCGACAAGGGCTCGCCGACCACGCCCGGCAACAGACGGACGACGGCATCGAGCAACGCCAAGGCCGCCGGCTCGCCGCCCGACAGCACGAAATCCCCGAGGCTGATCTCCTCCGGACGCCAGACCTCCAACGCCCGCTCGTCGATCCCTTCGTAGCGGCCACACAGGAGAGCGAGCCCCGGCCCCTCAGCGAACCCCCGCACCCGCTTCTGAGTGAGCGGTTCTCCGCGCGGCGAGAGATACACCAGCGAAAGCTGGGGTGCCCGCTCCATGACGGCGGCAATGGCAGCGTCCACCACATCCGGACGCATCACCATCCCGGGGCCACCCCCGAAGGGCGCGTCATCGACGGTGCGATGTTTATCGCGCGCAAAGCCGCGAATGTCCACTGTTTCTAGGGTCCAGATGCCGGCGGCGAGCGCCTGGCCGGCGAGCGAGACGGCGAGCGGTCCCGGGAACATCTCCGGAAACAGCGTCAGCACGTGCGCGCGCCAAGGCATCTCCGCGGTCATTCCTCCCTCTCCTCGGCCCCAGGCGCCGATCCGTCGTCGTCGGCCGCTTCGAACACGCCGGCAAGCGGCGCGACGAGGATGCGCCGGCCGCCGACATCCACCTCCGGCACGGCCTCCCGGGTGAACGGGACCATCGCACTCGCCCCCGACAGAAGCTCGACCTCGAGCACGTCTCCGGCCCCGAAGTCATGGACCGCGCGAACCCTGCCGATGGCCGTCCGCGGCCCGTAAGCCTCCGCCGCAAGCTCGACCGTCAGTCCGATCAGATCGGCGTGATAGTACTCCTCGCCCCGCGGCTCGGGCAGCGCGCTACGCGGCACGTAGAGCGCGATGCCCCTCAGGTCCTCGGCCGAGGAGCGGTCGCAGATGCCCTTGATGCGGGCGATCACCTGCCCCTTCGTCTCGCCGCAGACCTCGACCTCGAACGAGCGTTCGCCGCCGGCGTCGAACACGCGGCCGTACGCCGCGACGTTCGCCGGACGGTGGGTGAAGCTACGGATGCGGACATGGCCGCGCACACCGTGGGCACCGCCGATGACGCCGATACACACCATCCGTTCACTCTCCATGACGTGGCCTGTGGCAGTGCCCGGTCCCGCCCGTCAGATCCGGCGTCCGACCGGTCGTCGGTGCCTCAAGGGCCAGGGTCGGAGGCTGCGGCTTTCTGCTCCTCCGCCTGTCCCGCGGCCGCCTCGGCCGCCTTCATCCGCTCCTGGGCCTTGGCCCTGGGGAGCGGCTTCTTGGTCTGCTGCGGTCGCGGCGCGGCTTCGATCAGGCCGGCTTCGGCGCAGAATCGCGCCACCCGGTCGGTCGGCGTGGCGCCGACGCCGAGCCAATGTCTGAGCCGGTCCTCCTTCAGCCGCAGGCGCTCCGGATGGTCCTTGGCGACCATCGGGTTGTAGGAGCCGACGGCTTCGATGAAGCGGCCGTCTCGGGGGCTGCGGGAGTCGGCGATGACGATGTGATAGAAGGGCCGCTTCTTGGCCCCCCCGCGGGACAGGCGAATTCTCAAGGCCATGGCAGAACCGTGCTTTCTTTCCAGTGGGTCCGGGACGTCGGATGTTCGTCAGCGATGCGGCATCGGCGGCAGCATCCCCGGCGGCAGCCCTCCGCCCGCGAACATGCCCTTGCGGCCGAGCTTGCCGACCTGCTTCATCATCTTGCTCATCTGCTGATGCTGCTTGAGCAGGCGGTTGACGTCCTGCACGGTGGTGCCGGAGCCGGCGGCGATTCGCCGCCGGCGCGATGCGTTCAGGACCTTGGGATTGCGCCGCTCGGCTGGGGTCATGGACAGGATGATCGCCTCCTGGCGGGCAATCATCTTGTCGTCGACGTTGGCCTGCGACAACTGTTGCTTCAGCTTGCCGATGCCGGGGATCATGCCGAGCAGGCCCTTGACGTCACCGATCTTGCGCAGCTGACGGAACTGGTCCGCCATGTCCTCCAGCGTGAACTCGCCCTTGGCGAGCTTGCGCGCCAGCTTCTCCGCGTCTTCCCGCTCGATCGCCTCGGACGCCTTCTCGACCAGGCCGACGACGTCGCCCATGCCGAGGATGCGCCCGGCGATGCGTTCGGGCTGGAACACCTCCAGCGCATCGAGCTTCTCGCCGACGCCGATCAGCTTGATCGGCCGCCCCGTTACCGCCCGCATCGACAGCGCCGCGCCGCCGCGGGCGTCGCCGTCCATGCGCGTGAGCACGATGCCGGTGATGCCGACCTTGTCGTGGAACTCGCGGGCAAGCGTCACCGCATCCTGGCCGGTGAGCGCGTCAGCCACCAGCAGGGTCTCGACGGGCCGGGTCGCCCGGCTCACCGCGGTCGCCTCCGCCATCATCTCCGCGTCGACGTGCAGGCGCCCGGCGGTATCGAGGATGACCACGTCGTAGCCCTCTCGGCGCCCCGTGGTCATGGCCCGGGTGGCGATGCCGACCGGCATCTCGCCCACGACCACCGGCAGCGTCGCGGTCTCAGTCTGCTCGCCGAGCACCGCCAGCTGATGCTGCGCCGCCGGACGGTAGACGTCGAGTGACGCCATCAGCACCCGCTTCTTCTCACGCTTCTTCAGCCGCAAGGCGAGTTTGGCGCAGGTCGTCGTCTTGCCGGATCCCTGCAGGCCCACCACCAGCACGCTTACGGGTGAACTGCCGGCAAGATTGACGCCGCTCGCCTCCGCCGATCCGTCCTCCGGCACTCCCTTGCCGCCGAGGATCTCGACCAGCGCGTCGTGGACGATCTTGACCACCATCTGCCCCGGGGTGACGCTGCGGATCACCTCCTGGCCGACAGCGCGCTCGCGGACCTCGGCGATGAAGTCCTTGACGACCGCCAGCGCGACATCGGCCTCGAGCAGCGCGATGCGCACCTCACGCAACGCCTCGTTGACGTCGGTCTCGGACAGCGCGCCGCGCTTCTTCAGCCGATCGAAGATCTGGCCCAGCCTGGCACTGAGACTATCGAACACGGATCGCTTGTTCCTTCTCGCGCGCGGCCGCCGAAAACAAAAAAGGCCAGTGCGCGAAACTCGCGGACTGGCGCAGTCCCAAAGGACCGTTGCCGAGGCTGCGGACGATAGAGGCCGGTCGGCCGGGAGTCAAGCCGCTCCGCCCGCATATCGCCATGGTTGTGACATCTGCTTGCGGGACTTGCAAATATCCCCTTAAGTAGTATGATTCCCGAGAAAGCAATTTTTTCGTGTAACCGCTGTGCCTGATGACGACGTGACTCCCGGCCGATCGCAGTCCCGCGAACTCGACGACATCGACCTGCAGGCAGCCGCGCGATTGCGCCAGCGCAGGCTGGCGTTGGGTCTCGATCCCCGCCTCCTCGATCTTGCCATCGGCGAGACCCCGGGCAGCGTCGAGAGGTTCGAGGCGGGGCTCCGACGCCTCGGCGCAGCGCACCTCTATCGCCTCGGCCGGGTTCTCGGCGTCGACGTCTCGTATTTCTTCAGCGCGGCCGCCGAGGAGGTGCCCGCCACTGTCGAGCCGGCGGCGGCCGCGGATGCGCGGGCGCTGTCCGAGGCGCAGAGGTTTGCCGTCGCCTTTGCCCGTCTGTCCGACGCCGAGGTTCGGCAGACCGTCCTGAGACTGGTCAAGGTGCTGGCCGAAGGCGGCACCGCCGGCGACGTCGATCTGAACGGCCCACGAAAGGTCTAGGCGGTCGGTCGGTCGGGGATCGGCGCCGTCGGTCTGGCAAGGCTGTGGACTTCCCGCCCCCGGCGGCCATATTAAGCGCGTCATGGGTGCGCTCTCCTTCATCAAGATGCACGGGCTCGGCAACGACTTCGTCGTCGTCGATGCGCGCGCGCACGCGGTTGCCCTTACCGCCCCGCAGGCACGGGCCATCGCCGACCGCCGGACCGGCGTCGGCTGCGACCAGCTGATCGTCGTTGAGGCACCGCAGAGCGACCTTGCCGATGCCTTCATGCGCATCCGCAACGCCGACGGCGGAGAGGTTGCCGCCTGCGGCAACGCTGCGCGCTGCGTCGCCGCGCTGCTGATGCAGGAGCGCGAGGGCCGGCACGTGATCATCGAGACCGCAGCCGGGCTGCTCGACGCCGAGCGCCGCGAGGACGGCCTGGTATCGGTCGACATGGGGCGCGTCAGCTTCGACTGGCGCGACATCCCGCTCGCGCGTCCCGCCGACACGCTGCACTTGGGCCTCCGCTACGGGCCGCTTGCCGATCCGGTGGCAGTGAGCGTCGGCAACCCGCACGCGGTGTTCTTCGTCGACGACGCCGAAGCGGTGCCGCTCCAGGTCATTGGCCCCGAGGTGGAACACGACCCGCTGTTTCCCCAGTTGACCAACGTCGAGGTGGCGCAGGTGCTCGGGTCGGGTCGTATCCGCCTGCGCGTCTGGGAGCGCGGGGTCGGTCTCACGCGTGCCTGCGGGACGGGAGCCTGCGCCGCCGTTGTCGCCGCCCATCGCCGCGGGCTCTGCGGGCGCGTCGCCGACGTCGTGCTCGACGGAGGCACACTCTCGATCGAGTGCCTGCGCGACGACCACGTGCTGATGACCGGTCCGGCCGCTGTGAGCTTCTCTGGCACGCTCGACCCGTCGCTCCTGGCCTGACGGCGCGCCCATGGCGAACGCTGAGATCGTCACCCTCGGTTGCCGCCTGAACGCCTTCGAGTCCGAGATCATTCGCGCCGAGGCGGAGCGGAGCGGCATCGACGATGTCGTCGTCATCAACACCTGCGCCGTGACCGGGGAGGCCGTTCGCCAGGCGCGGCAGACGATCCGGCGCCTCAGGCGGAGCCATCCCGGCCATCGCATCATCGTCACCGGCTGTGCGGCCCAGCTTGCGCCCGACACCTTCGCCGCCATGCCCGAGGTCGATCGCGTGATCGGCAACGAGGAGAAGCTCCACGCTCGCTTTCTGGAGCAGGACAGGGAAGCCGTCGCCGTATCCGACATCATGACGGCGGCGGAACCTCAGAGCCGCCTCCTCGAGGGCTTCGACGGGCGCAGCCGCGCCTTCGTGCAGGTCCAGCAGGGGTGCGACCATCGCTGTACCTTCTGCATCGTTCCGTTTGCGCGCGGCCGCAATCGCAGCGTGCCGCCGGCGCGCATCGTCGCTCAGGTCCGCACCCTGGCCGCCGCCGGCTGCGTCGAGGTGGTTCTGACCGGCGTCGACATCTGCTCCTACGGGCGCGAGCGAAGCGATCTGCCGCGCCTCGGGGACCTCGCCAGGCTCGTGCTGGCCGAGGTGCCCGAGTTGCGACGGCTCCGCTTCTCTTCGCTCGACCCGGCGGCCATCGACGACGGCCTCTATCGTCTGATGGCCGAGGAGCCGCGGGCGATGCCGCACCTGCACTTGAGCCTTCAGGCCGGCGACGACATGATCTTGAAGCGGATGAAGCGTCGGCATACGCGGGCGGACGCGGTGTCCGTCGTGGAGCGGATGCGGCGCGCGCGCCCGGACGTGGTGTTCGGAGCCGACCTCATCGCCGGCTTCCCGACCGAGACCGAGGCGATGTTCGCGCGCACGCTCTCCGCCGTCGATGCGCTCGGCATCACCTATCTTCACGTCTTTCCCTTCTCACCCCGGCCGGGGACGCCGGCGGCGAGGATGCCGGCGGTGCCGGCGGCGGTGCGCAAGGAGCGGGCGGCGCGTTTGAGGCTTGCCGGCGATCGCGCACGCCGGCGCTTTCTCGACGGCCGGGTCGGCGCCCTGTCCGAGGTTTTCGTCGAGCAGGGGCGGGCCGCGCGCTGCCCCTACTACGCGCCGGTGCGCCTTGCCTTCGATGCGCCCGCCGGCACCCTGGTCTTGGCGCGCATCACCGGCGCCGACGCCGATCATCTCTTCGCCGAGGCGGCGTGATGAACGACCGCGTCGAGATCGAGCCGGAGAACAGGCGGTGGCTCAAGCGGCTCAGGGAGGCGCTCGGCCGGTCGTCGGCGAAACTCGCCGCTGGCATCGCCGAGCTCTTTGCCGGGCGCAGGCTCGACCGCGAGGCGGTCGAGGATCTGGAGGAGCTGCTGATCGGCGCCGATCTCGGCGTCACGACCTCGGCCAGAATCGCCGAGGCGTTTGCCCGCACCCGGTTCGGCAAGGAGGTGACGGCAGAGGAGGTCCGCTCCGCGCTGGCCGAAGAGGTGGCCAAGATCCTGGCGCCCGTCGCCCAGACCATCACCATCCATCAGGCCCACAAGCCGCACGTCATCCTGGTGTGCGGCGTCAACGGCAGCGGCAAAACGACGACCAGCGCCAAGCTCGCCGGGCTGTTCAGGCGCGTGGGCTTCAACGTCGTTCTCGCCGCGGGCGATACCTTCCGCGCAGCCGCGATCGAGCAGCTGCAGATCTGGGGCGGGCGCGTCGGCTGCCCGGTGATCGCCCGCCCGCCGGGCTCGGATGCGGCCGGACTGGCCTATGAGGCGCTGCAGCAGGCGCGGGACGAGCGTGCCGACGTGCTGCTGATCGACACCGCCGGCCGCCTGCAGAACCGCAGCGATCTGATGGCCGAGCTGCAGAAGATCGTCCGCGTGCTGAAGAAGCTGGACGAGACCGCGCCGCACGACTGCATCCTCGTGCTCGACGCCACCGTGGGCCAGAACGCCCACAGCCAGGTCGAGATCTTTCGCGACATGGTGAACGTCACCGGCCTGGTCATGACCAAGCTGGACGGCTCGGCCAAGGGCGGCGTCGTCGTCGGCCTCGCCGACCGCTTCGGCCTGCCGGTGTACGCCGTCGGCGTCGGCGAGACTCTCGACGACATGCGGCCGTTCGATGCGCGGGCGTTTGCGAGGAATCTGCTGGGCCTGGAGGCCTGACGGCCGCGGACGTCGTTCACGCGCTTTTGTCGCTCTTTGACGAGACCCGTGCGCACGGGGACGTCATAGTCTCGATCTGAGGCAAGCACAGCGAGCTCAAGGCGGATGTGGGCAAAGATCTGGGTCTTCATCTTCGGCAAGCCCGTCCATCACCAGCTGCCGGATCGGGTGAGGCGCTCCATCGACCAGCAGCAGGTGCAGGCCGAGAAGCTGATCGGCTGGACCCAGCTCGCTCTCGTCGTCTTCTTCGTCCTCCTCTACACCGTGGCGCCGAAGACGTCAGCGGGCACGCCGTTCACGCCCGTGCCATACGTGCTCGCGCTCTATCTCCTGTTCACCGTCGCGCGCCTTTTCCTATCTTATCGCAGGGTGCTGCCGAGATGGCTTCTCCTCGGCTCGGTGGCCGGCGACATCGGTCTCCTGATGGTGCTGATCTGGAGCTTTCATCTCCAGTACATGCAGCCGGCGCCGTTCTACCTGAAGGCGCCCACCCTTCTTTACGTTTTCATCTTCATCTCGTTGAGAACGCTTCGCTTCGAGCCCACCTACGTCGTCGCGGCGGGTGCGGCGGCGGCGCTCGGCTGGCTCGCGATGTTGTGGTACGCGATCAAGGAGATGGCGGCAGCGCCCGGCGTCATCACGCGCGACTACGTGCACTATCTCACCTCGAACACCGTGCTAGTGGGGGCCGAGATCGACAAGATCATCTCCGTTCTCCTCGTTACCGCGGTGCTTGCGGTGGCGCTGGTGAGGGCACGCCGCCTGCTCGTCCGCGCCGTCTCCGACGCCACGGCCGCCCATGAGCTTTCGCGCTTCGTCTCGCCCGAGATCGCCGACCACATCACCACCGCCGACCGTGCCATTCAGCCGGGCGACGGCGAGGTCAAGACGGCGAGCGTGCTGTTCTGCGACATCGAGGGGTTCTCCGGGATCGCCGAGCGATTGGCCCCGGACGAGCTCATGCAGACGCTCAACGAGTACTTTGCCGCCGTCAACGAGGTCATCGATCGCCACGGCGGCGTCATCACCCAGTTCCAGGGCGACGCCATGCTCATCACCTTCAACACCGCCAGGACCGACCCGGAGCACGCTGCCAGCGCGCTCCGCACCGCGCTCGGGATCCAGAGGGTGGTGCAGGAGCGCCGCTTCGGTCCCGGCGTCGAGATGCGCACGCGGTGCGGCATCAACACCGGAAAGCTGATCGCCGGCGCCGTCGGAACGACGGAACGGCTCCTGTTCACCGTCCACGGCGACGAGGTCAACATCGCTGCGCGCCTGGAGCAGCTCAACAAGGAGCACGGCACCTACATCCTCGCCTCCGAGCAGGCCGTGAATGCCGGCGGCGCCGGGCTCAAGTGTCGGCCCATTGGCATTCTCAAGACGCGCGGGCGGACGGCGCCGGTGACCGTGTACACCGTCATCGTGCCAGGGCCGCTCGCCGTTGCCGGCCCGGCAACGTAAGCGCGCTCAGACCAGGATGTTGAGAAGACTGCCCGGCGGCAGAAAGCGATCGGGCATCTCGCCGTTCTCGAGAAACGCCCTCAGGCGCGCCAGCGCCGCCTCGACGCCACGGGGCGGTCGGGCGCGGACGGCCTCGGCCGTGAGCTTGACATCGCGCGCCGCGGCGTAGTCGCGGTGCCGGCCCGGCTGGCTCGGACGGGCGGGCGAGAAGCCGGTCTTGGAGATCGACGTCATGCCGGCAGCATGACGGAGGCAGGATTAACGGTCGCCTAACGGCGCGCGCGCGCGCTCGGCCGTATGGATCCAGGGTCCGCCGCCCGCGCGGTGGCGCTCGAGCGCCCATCGGACGCTGGGAAAGGCGAGATCGTCCCAGGGGATCTCCGACCAGGCGTACAGCCGCACGGCCAGGCTCTCCTCGCCCGGCGCGAACCCGGCTTCCGACAGCGGCGCCCGATAGATCACGTGCACCTGGCTGATCCGCGGGATCTCATAGATGCCGACCAGACCTTCAATGACCACGCGGGCACGTGCCTCCTCCCAGACCTCACGGGCAGCGCCTTCGGATGTCGTCTCGCCGAGCTCCATGAAGCCGGCCGGGATCGTCCACCTGCCGAGGCGCGGCTCGATCGCGCGCTGGCAAAGAAGGACGCGATCCTGCCACAGGCACACCGCACCGACGACGATCTTCGGGTTGCTGTACTCGATATACCCGCAGTCCGGGCATACCAGCCGAGTCCGGTTATCGCCCTCCGGGATCGTCTCGACGCTGGGGCCGGCGGCCTGCTTGCTGGACATGCCGCAAGTGTGACGCCGGCCCGCAGCGCAGGCAAGGGGTCGGTTTCGCCAGTCGCGGTCGCCGGCGAGCCGAACGCCTATTTCCGCAGCACGGCCACGCCGGGCAGGGTCTTCCCTTCGAGCCATTCGAGAAACGCGCCGCCGGCCGTCGACACGTACGAGAAGTCGTCGCCGACGCCGGCCCGGGCCAGGGCCGCGACGGTGTCGCCGCCGCCGGCGACGCTGAGCAGCTTGCCGGCCTTGGTCAGCCGGGCGGCCTCCTGCGCCGTCGCGCTGGTGCCGGCGTCGAACGGCTTGATCTCGAACGCGCCCAGGGGGCCGTTCCACATGATCGTCTTCAGCGCACCGAGACGCTTCTTCAGGTCGGCGACCGCCTTGGGCCCGACGTCGAGGATCATCTTGTCGGCAGGCACCGATCGTACGGAAACAACCTGCGAGGCGGCGCCCTCTGCGAAGGCATCCGCGACCACCGCGTCCTCCGGCAGGACGATCTCGCAGCCGGCGCTCTTCGCCTTCGCCATGATCTCCCGGGCGCTGTCGAGCATCTCGTGCTCGCACAGCGACTTGCCGACGTTCACGCCCTGCGCGGCGAGGAAGGTGTTGGCCATGGCGCCGCCGATGATCAGCTGGTCGACCCTGGCGACGAGGTTGCCGAGCACGTCGAGCTTGGTCGAGATCTTGGCACCGCCGACCACCGCCGCCGCCGGCCGCTTCGGGCTCTCGAGCGCCCCTTCAAGCGCCTCCAGCTCGGCCTGCATCAGCCGTCCGGCCGCCGACGGCAGGATCCGCGCCAGCGCCTCCACGGAGGCATGGGCGCGATGGGCGCAGGAGAAGGCGTCGCTGACGAGAATGTCGCCGTTCTCCGCGAGCTTGCGGGCGAAGCCCTGGTCGTTCTTTTCCTCCTCGGCGTAGAAGCGGACGTTCTCCAGCATGGCGAGGCCGCCGTTCTTCATCGCGTCGACGACGGTCTTGGCCTCGGGGCCGATGCAGTCGGTGGCGAAGGCGACCGGCCTACCGGCGCTCCTGGCCAGGGCGTCGGCGACCGGCTTCAAGGTGAAGGCGGCGTTCTTCTGCCCTTTGGGTCGTCCCAGGTGGCTCAGAACGATCACCTTGGCGCCCCTGTCGGCGAGCTCGATGAGGGTGGGCACGGTGCGGTCGATGCGCGTGGTGTCGGTCACCTTGCCGTCCTTCATCGGCACGTTGAGGTCGGCCCGCACCAGCACGCGTTTGCCGGCAACGTCGAGGTCGTCGATGGTCCTGAATGTAGTCATGGCTCCTTACACCCCTTCCCTAGGTTTTCCGGCGGGTCGCCCGCCGTCATCACGAACTGCTGCCAACCGTCCGATCCGGCGGCCTTGCCGCCTGCACCAGCGCCGTATCGCTGAAAACCCCGCTGGTCGACCTCCCTCCTCCGGGCCGTCCGCTCGTTTCGTGCTTTATGCGAACAAGCCGCCAAGAACGCAAGGCCGAGCATCCCCGCCGCAGAAAGTTCAAGCTCCTTCCCTACCCCCGCCGTCAGTCGGGCGGCCAGACGCGGACGAAGACCCAGGCGAGGGTGAGAACCAGGGGAATGCCGACCGACGCCACGTGGCCCATCAGCGGAATGGCGGACGTTCTCGGCTGCACGATCGAGAAGGTCGCGTGCTCGCCCTCACCGCTATAGGCCCCGGCCCCGCATTTCCTCCGCCACTGGGTGATCCGCCAGGTGGCGCCGACCACGGCGACGGTGGTCAGGAGACAGAGGATCATCCCGAGGTACGGGATGAACGGAAAGAAGATGCTGTCGGCAGCTCCGGCACCCTCCTTGCCGGGATCGAGACTCATCGCGAGCGGCAGGAACAGAAACGCCTGGGAGGCGATCAGCCAGTTCACCCGGGCATTGATCAGCGACTGCTCGTACTGGATCTCGCTCCGGATGGACTGGTAGATCCGGTCGTTGTCGATGCTCCTTGCGGGCCCGGTGCTCATGGCAGTGCCTCCGCGCGCCTGAGGGCGCTGCGGGCTTTCTCGGTCTCGCCCAGCACCTCGTAGGCGCGAGCGAGGCGCAGCCAGCCCTCGCGGTCTTCCGGCGCCTGTTCCAGGCGGGCCGCCAGGCGGTCGACCATGGCACGGATCATGGCGTCGCGCTCCTCCGCCGGGAGGGCCGCCGCCGCTGCCATGTCCGCGGCCGAAGGGCCGGGCAGCCGCAGGCGCTCGGCGAGCAGGAGGGCCTCCGGCGTCGGCGTGATTGCCTGCGGATCGACGCCGAGCGCCTCGGCGGCGCGATAGATCTGGTCGCGGACGGTATCGAGCCAGGGCGAATCCCTGGGCGAAAGGGCCACGAGGTCGACCCAGCCCTGCGCCGCGCCCCGGGAATCCCCCTGTTGTGCCCTGTCGAGTGCCAGGTAGTACCGCGCCTCGGCGCTGAGCGGATTGCCGGCGAGCGCATCGGCGAAGGCGGCGCGCGCCTCCTCGGTGACCCGTCCCCCGGCCGCCGCGACCAGGGCCTCGCCGAGGCGGGCGGCAACCTCCGGCCGGCCGGGATCGAGCGCACGCGCCCGGCGAAAGGCGTCGGCCGCCTCCGACGGGCGCTCGAGTGCGAGCCGGATCCGGCCGAGGCGGAGCCAGCCGTCCGCATCGAGAGGACTATCGCGAAGCTGGTCTTCCACCCGGGCCAGGGCGGCCTCCAGCTCCCGGGCGTGCTCGCCGGCCGCTACCTCCGATGGAGCGTCGCCGCGTGCGGCGAACGGGTGGTCGGGATGCTGCGGTGCGCCCAGTCCGAGATAGAGGGCAACGGCGCCTGCCGGCACGGCGACGGCGATCATCGCGGCGAGTATCGGGACCCGACGCGGCGGCGGTCGGGTGCTCGCACCCGCGCCGTCGGCGGCGGCGAGGATGCGCCGCTTGATTTCCACGCGCGAGGCCTCGGCCTGCTCCGCGGATAGCAGGCCGCGCTCCACGTCGCGGTCGATCTCGCCCAGCTGATCGCGATAGACGGCGAGGTCGAAGGCCGCCCGCGGCGGCACCCGCAGCGTTCGCCTGAACACGAGTGGAGCGACCAGCAGCGCCACGACGACGACGGTGAGGGCAGCGGCGGCAATCCAGAGACCGGTCACGGCGCCTCTTTGGACAGGAGCTCGCGGAGCCTCCGCTTCTCCGCCTCGGTCAGCGGTCCCGGGCCCTCCGCCGCCGCGGCCCGCCGACGGAAGAACACGACGACGCAGGCGACGGCGATCGCCAGCATTGCCGGCGGACCCGCCCACAGCGCGTAGGTGGAGAGCTTGAACGGCGGCCGCAGCAGGACGAAGTCGCCGTAGCGGGAGACGACATAGTCGACCACGGCGTCATCGGAGATCCCCGTCGCCAGCCGCTCGCGCACGAGCACCCGAAGGTCGCGGGCGAGTTCGGCGTCGGAGTCGTCGATCGACTGGTTCTGGCAGACCAGGCAGCGCAGGTTGCGGCTGATCTCCCGGGCGCGGGCTTCGAGCGCGGGATCGGCGAGCACCTCGTCGGGCTCGACGGCACCGGCCGCGGTGCCGAGGCCGAGCACGGCGAGCACCGCGAGCGCCGTCAGCCGCCGCGCAGGTCGCGAACGATGGGCCATAGGGTTTCCTCCCAGATGGCGGGCGTGATCGGTCCGATCTGCTTGTAGCG
This sequence comes from uncultured Rhodospirillaceae bacterium, assembly GCA_964420325.1. Classification (GTDB taxonomy): domain Bacteria; phylum Pseudomonadota; class Alphaproteobacteria; order Rhodospirillales; family Defluviicoccaceae; genus CAYQSU01. Next base: position 36,612 of record CAYQSU010000027.1, read on the forward strand.
GATCACGCCTTCGGCATCGACGATGAAGGTCTCGGGCGCGCCGGTGACGCCGAAGGCGATCGCCGCCCGGCTGTCGGGGTCGTCGCCGATCAGGGTGTAGGGGTCGCCGTACTTGGCGAGCCACGCCGGCCCGGCGTCCGCGTCCTTCTCCCGCCAGTTGATGCCGTGGATCGGAACGAGTCCCCGCCGGCTGAGGTCGATCAGCAGCGGGTGCTCGATGCGGCAGGCGACGCACCACGATCCGAAGATGTTGACCAGCGAAACCTCCCCCTTGAGGTCCTCGCTGCTGAGGCCAGCCTCGCGCCCCTTGATCGGGGTGAGCGCGAACGGCGGCACCGGCTGGTTGATCAGTGCCGACGGCACCACGTTCGGGTCGCGGCCGAGGCCCGCCCAGAAGTATCCTGCCAGCACCAAGAACACCGCGAGCGGGATGAGATAGAGAAGGCGGCGCACGGCGGGCGCTCCTCAGGTCTCGATCGCCATCGCCGGCCGGCCGGTCGCCGCCTGCTTTCGTGCCGGGGCGCCGACGCGGTGGCGGCGGTCGGTGAGGCTGACGATGCCGCCTGCGACCATCACGGCGATGCCAGTCCACATCCAGGCGATCAGGGGATTGAAATAGATCCGCGTCACGTATGCGCCGTCCTCGCCCGTGGCGTCGCCGATGACGGCGTAGAGATCGCCCCAGAAGGTGGGATGGATGGCGGCCTCGGTGGTCTCGCGCTGCTCGACCGGATAGCGGCGCTTCTCGGCGTTGAGGGTCGCCACCTTGCGGCCGTCGCGGCTGACGGTGAAGACGCCGCGCGTCGCGGAGTAGTTGGGGCCGGCGACCTGCTCGGCGCCCTCGAAGCGGTAAGCGAAGCCGGCGACGGTGACGCTCTCGCCCGGCGCCTGCACCTGGATGCTTTCCGTCTTCCACACCCCGGCGCCGGTCATGCCGGCGATGGCGATAGCGAGCCCCGCATGCGCAAGCGTCATCCCCCAGGCCGAGCGCGGCAGCCGTGCGAGGCGCCGCAGGCTGTCCCCGGGCGGCACCCGCAACAGCTTGATCCGGTCCGCGAGCTCGACCAGCGTACCGACGAGGAGCCATGCCGCGAGGCCCATGCCGAGAAGCCCGAACAGCGTCGTCTCCACCTCGCCGGTGACGACCACGGCAACGGCGGCGGCGGCGGCCAGCGCGGCGATCCACAGCCGTTTCAACGCCGCCGCCAAGTCGCCCCGTTTCCACGGCAGCAGCGGGCCGACGGCCATGGCCGCGATCAGCGGCGCCATCAGCGGGATGAACACGGCGTTGAAGAACGGCGGGCCCACCGACACCTTGTCGCCGCCGACCGCCTCGAGCATCAGCGGATAGAGGGTGCCGAGCAGCACCGCCGCCGCGGCGACGCTCAACAGGAGATTGTTGAGGAGGAGCCCGCCCTCGCGCGAGACCGGCTGAAAGAGCCCGCCCCCGCTGAGCCCAGGTCCGCGCCAGGCGAACAGCAGCAATGAGCCGCCGATGACGAGGATCAGCAGCACCAGGATGAACACCCCGCGCGACGGATCGACGGCGAAGGCATGAACCGAGGTCAGCACGCCCGAGCGCACCAGGAAGGTGCCGAGCAGGCTCAGGCTGAAGGTGACGATGGCGAGGAAGACGGTCCAGCCCTTGAGCGAATCACGCTTCTCGACGACGATCGCCGAGTGCAGCAGCGCGGTGCCGACGAGCCACGGCATGAACGAGGCGTTCTCAACCGGGTCCCAGTACCACCAGCCGCCCCAGCCGAGCTCGTAGTAGGCCCACCACGAGCCGAGCGCGATGCCGACGGTAAGAAACGTCCAGGCGGCGAGTGTCCAAGGCCGCACCCACCTGGCCCAGGCCGCGTCGACCCGGCCTTCGATGAGGGCGGCGATGGAGAACGAAAAGGCCATCGAGAAGCCGACATAGCCGACATACAGAAACGGCGGATGGAAGGCGAGGCCCGGATCCTGCAGCAACGGGTTGAGCCCCAGGCCCTCGGGCGCCGGGGGATCGAGTCGCTCGAAGGGGTTGGAGGTGAAGAGGATGAACAGGATGAACCCGAGGGCGATCTGCGCCTGCACGGCCAGCGCCCGGGCCCTCAGGGCCGGCGGCAGGTTGCTGCCGAACAGCGCGACGGCCGCACCGAAGGTTGCCAAGATCAGCACCCACAGCAGCATCGAGCCCTCATGGTTGCCCCACGTCCCCGACACCTTGTAGAGCAGCGGTTTGAGTACGTGCGAGTTGAGGACGACCAGGCGCACCGAGAAGTCGGAGACGACGAAGGCGTGGACGAGGGCGCCGAAGGCGAACGCAATCAGCAGGAACTGGCAGAGGGCGGCCGTCCGCGCCAGCTCCATCCCTGGCACGCCGTCGCGGCTGGCGGCGACGAGTGGGATCGTCGCCTGGACCACCGCCACCGCGAGCGCCAGAACCAGGGCGAAATGGCCGAGCTCGACGATCACCGGCCGGTCCCTCCCGGCATCTGGCCCGACTGCTCGAGGGCGTCCTGCATGTGCTGCCACTTGCCCGATCTCTTGAGCGCGTCCGCCACCTCAGGCGGCATGTAGTTCTCGTCGTGCTTGGCGAGGATCTCGTCGGCGACGAACACGCCATCCTCGACGCGGCCCTCGGCGACCACGCCCTGACCCTCGCGGAACAGGTCGGGGAGGATGCCGCGATAGCGGATCGGAATCGCGTTCTCGAGATCGGTGACGCGGAACCGAACCTCGCCGTCGCCGCTGCGCTCGACGCTGCCCTCCTCGACGAGGCCGCCGACGCGCAGGCGCTGGCTTGCGAGGACGGGCTGCTCGATGATCTCGGTGGGGCTGCGGAAGAACACGATCGAGTCCTCGAAGGCCGTCAGCATCAGCGCGGCGGCGATCCCCAGGATGAGCAGACCGATGGCGACGAAAATCAGCCGCTTGTGCTTACGCTTCATGGCGGTGGCCCTCGTCGTTGCGGCCGAGATTGGCCTGCAGCGCGGCCAAGGCCCGCTCCTTGACTAAGAGCGAGCGGACGCTCGTCACCAGGAGACCAACCATGACGACGGCGGTGGCGCCGAAGGCCGGCCACACGAACCGGCCGTATCCGCCCATGTCGAGGAAAGCCGACACTGCGTCCATGCCGATCCCCGGTTAGCCGTGCACCTGGCGCAGGCGGATCGCCCGGATCTTGTGGGCGACGATCTCGCTGCGGATGCGCACGACCAGCACCCAAAGGTAATAAAGCTTGAACGCTAATGCCATCATCAGAAGCGGCCACAGCATGCTTTCGTGGATCGTCGGACCGCCGGCGCGGATGATGCTGGCCGGCTGGTGCAGGGTGTTCCACCAGTCGACCGAGAACTTGATGACCGGCAGGTTGACCACGCCGACGAGCGCGAGGATCGCCGACGAGCGGGCGCCCCGCGTCGGGTCGTCGAACGCGCTGTTGAGGGCCATGTAGCCGAGGTAGAGGAAGAACAGGACGAGGACGGATGTCAGCCGCGCATCCCACACCCACCACGTGCCCCACATCGGCTTGCCCCACAGCGAGCCGGTGACGAGTGCGAGAAAGGTGAACGCGGCGCCCACGGGGGCGGTCGCCTTGGCGGCGAGATCGGCGAGCGGGTGCTTCCACACCAGGCCGACGCCGGCGGCGCCCGCAAGGCAGAGGTAGCAGAACAGCGCCATCCACGCCGCCGGAACGTGCACGTACATGATGCGCACG
>CAYQSU010000028.1:0-39417 GCA_964420325.1 uncultured Rhodospirillaceae bacterium
GTCGGCCCATCCGTCCGCAGGACCACAGACTTGCGGGAGTTATGGCCTCCGGCAATCGGATGTCAAGACCACGGCCCTGCAGCGACCCGGCTCCCGGCGGCACCACGGCGGGACGCGCGGGCCAGCGCCGGGCGAGTCCTCGAGGCCTGCGGCGCGCGGCGCGCTCCGACCGGACGCTACGATGCCAGACTTGACCCCGATCGTGGCACCATGTCAGCAAGAGGGCGCGAAATCCTTCGCAATTCCGTGCGGGTGCCGGCACGGTCGGCCCCAGACAGGACCCAGGGTCGCGACTCAACCGCCTTCGCCGACGACTGTGAACGGTGCCCAGAAGAGCGGGTGAGCGAAACTGAAGACGATCCGGCCTTGGCCATCCTCGAAGCCGCCATCGTCGATGAGGGTCGTCATCGCCTGTCTCAGGGCTTCCGCTTTGCCGATCGTCGGTTCCTCTGCCTGCCGGCGGAACATCGCGGTGGTCAGGGCCTTGGCGGCGCCCGAATGCACGGGCCAATTGCTGACGAGAAGAGCTCGCGAACCGGCGTAGAAGAATGCCCGGCCCAGGCCAGAGATCGCGTCGGCGCCAGCCCCCTGGCCTGCGGCGGTGTTGCAGGCGGACAACACGACCCAATCGGCATTGAGGCGGAGGCCGACGATCTCGCTCATCGTCAACAGCCCATCGCCGGCCGTGCCCGAGACGGCAGGCGAGGACAGCGCCAACGCCGGTTCGAGCAGCCCGTCGAGATCGCCGGGAACGAGGCCATGCGTCGCGAACACGACCACCCTGTACTTGGTCAAATCCATTGCCTTGACCCGCTGCTCGTTGGCGTCGGCTCCCGACACCACGGCCGCCGGATCCGCTTTCAGGGCTTCCGCAATGGCGCGCGCCTCGTCGGCGGTTTCGGGAAGCGGCGGCAACACCGAAAGCTGCGCCGATTTCAGACCGGCCGTGGCCGGCGCCAATCGCATCGAGACGCCAAGCCCCCGCAGAGAGCCGAGATCGCCTGCCGAGGCGAGTTGCGGTTCTCGCCGGGCCGCCCGTGCGGTCGCCCGTGCCGGGCTGAACACCGGATCGGCAAACGCGACGAGAGGCTCGGTAGCGGGACGCTTGCCCGGCGACCCTCGCAGCGTGCGGATCGATGCCACCGATGGCAGCACCGTGATCGCATGGCTCCTGGCCAGCCACGGTACCTGCCGATGGTTGGAGAACAACGGCTTCCGTTCCGCCGCCATCACGGTCTTCTCGGTCGGAAGCACCGAGATCGGCAGATGACCGAGTGCCCCGTGCGGCACGACGAGCAGGTTTCTTGCCCCGATCCAGGCTTTCTCCAGGGGTTTCAGCAGCATCGCATACAGTTCGAACGCGGACCGAAGGTCGAACGCCGGGATGTCGCCCAGGGTCGCGGCTCTCGGATCCAAAGCCGCTCGCAGCAGCGCCACCTTCTCGGCCAGCGCCTTCCGGCCAATGTTGGCGACTGCAATCTGCATCCGGCCGCTCTGTGGCACGGCCCAGATGTATGTCCGGTCCTCACCCACATAGAAGGCGAGCAATGCTTCTCCAGGACGCAGCAACGCCTGGGTTTCTCCGACGGTCATCGGCCGCGACCCCGTCAGGTCGGCGTAGTCTGGGAAGCGTCTTTCGATCTCTCTCATCAGTGCCGCATGGGCACCCCGGAGATTCTCGACGCTGGCTCTCAGTCTGTCAGCCTGGGTCGTCGCCCTCCCCTCCCAGACCGCGGAGTTCAGGGCTTGGTTCAAGGCGGCAATTTGCCATTCCGTGTCTTGCGCCCGTCGTGCCAGATCCGCGAGATCAGCATCGCGCGCGGCCGTTCGTGCACCCAGTTGCGCCAGCGCCTGCCGCACGCTGGGTGCACGGGCGACGTCCGCCACGGCGAACGCTCGGTCGGCGGCATCGCTCATGCCATCGCCGAAGCGCGCGTTTTCTTCCCCCTTCAGAAGCAGCCGGATATAGGCGTCAAGGATCATGGACAGGCGCCGTTGAAAGGCGCTGGCTCCGTCGTGGTCTTCCGCGCCGCGGTGATAACGCTCCGACAGGATCGGGACGGCCGCCGCGAAATTGGTGAGTGCAGGAGAGGATTGCCCGACCGCCGCGAGGCACATCGCGTAGAGGGCTTGGTAGAGGGCCGTCCGCGGATGAGCGGGACCGAGTTTTCGGACGGAAAGCTCGAAGATCGGAGCGACGACCGCCATGGCCTCGTTTGATCGGCCCGTCCGCAGCAGAGCCAAGGGGTGGTCGGGACTGAAGACGGCAGGATTGCCTTCCACAATGCCATGCAAGGCGGTCGGATCGCTCATCATGTCGGCTCTGGCGCCCTCGAACTCGCTGAGAGCATCCGCCCACCGCTCTTGTAGCGCCAGGGCACTCCCCAAGTTCATGCGTGCCGCTCCAACTTGTACCGAGCCGGGAAATACCCCCAGGCTGCGGTAGATCTCGAGGCCCCGGCGCGAGAGCAGTTCCGCCTCTTCAAGACGCCCCTGCGCGAGGAGAATTCCTGCAAGACCTCTCAATGGAACTGCACTATCAATGTCACTCGCCCTGGACCCCCTTACGAGACCCACAAGAGCTCGACGCATCTCGACTTCGGCCTCGACAAGGCGCCCCTGACGCTCGAGGTTTCTCGACAGAAAATGCAGCGTATAATAATGCCACGGTGTGTCACGCCACCAGGGGGTGCCGGCGAGAATGTCGACCATTTCGCGGAAGTGAAGCTCTGCCTCTCGATGCCGACCTTGAGAGTCGAGTATCCACGCCCGTGCGCGATTGACTTCCGCCTTATACGTCGCGCGGTGCCTTGGCAGGGGATCCTTCCAGGCGACCGACTCCCTGTGGAGTGCCTCCAGCTTGCGGTAGAGCTCCTCGGCCGCGTCGAATTCCCCGGCGATCGCCCGTTGCTGCGCAAGGCGGGCATAGAGGCTGATCAGCCAGCCCCGACGATCGGAGGCGGCAGCCCGATCCACGGCCGCTTCCAGGGAGCGGACTCCCTGCGAATACTTACCGGCCACAAAGTGAGCGCTCGCGAGATCGGATAGAATCCGGATGTCATCGTCCCGATACGGAGGTCTCGAATGCTCCGCAGCAGTCGTCAGATCCGAGATTTCCTGCGCCGCACGACCGAGGCGGGCTGCGGCCGCCGCCCGCTTGGCATAGAATCCAGCAAGCGCGTTCGCATCAGTGGTGTTGGGAGGAGCAGAATCGGCGATTACGCGTGCCTCGGCATTCGCGGCGACGGCATCGGGCCGAGGGTCGTTCAACAGCGAAAGAATGTCGTCGACCGTCCGGGGCGGCGGAGCAAACGCGGTGCTCCCGGGCAGGTCGGCAGCAATCGTCCTCGCTTCCTCCAGCGAAACTGCCGGCGTTCTCGGCGCTTCACAAGCAACCGGGAGCAGAACCACCGACGATACCAGCAAGAACCTCCAAGGCAGCCGGCCCAAACCACGACATGCCTTCCCCAGCCGGTTCGGAGAGCAAGACGCCTTATGCGGCTTGTCTCTCGAGGGAAGCACCCTATCCATGGACTCCGTCGTCCCCCCTCGGCCGGTCGTCGACTTAATCGATCAGTCTAACGCGCTATTCTTTGTCGAGCAGTTCCTTCAGAAGGGCTCGAGCTTGGCGCGTGCAGCCCATTTCCGCCAGCCGCGCGACCTCGCCGAGGTCGCGCGACCGATGGGTCACAAGGAGGCGAAGCGTGAGCGTCTTTGCGCTCGCTTGGTGCTCGTCCCAAAGCCAATAGGTGCTGTTATCCCGAAGATCCAGGTCCGCCGGCCAGGGCGTCGTCGCGGCGCCATCGCCGAAGCGCACCGCGGTGGTGCTGTTCGTCACGGAATCTCTGATGACGAACGAAGAGCTGCGAACACCCTTCGCTCGCCAGAGGGATACCGGCTGGCCCGGGATCAGGCAATGACGGCTCGAGCGCGAAACGTCGATCTCGTTCACGCCGGGAGTCCCAGCCAAGTCCGCGCGGCGGATGCCGCCCAACGAGATGCCGTCCGCCATCTCGTCTCTGACAAGTCGCGAGATGGTGCCGACAAGCTCCGGATTGCGAACCGTGGACGCCGATTGCGCCGCTGCGCCGGTGTAAGGACCTTCGAGCCTGATGATCGTGCCGTCTTCGCCGATCAGAGTAACAGAGGAGCCCTGCGGCACGGTCACCGGCTGGCTGTCGTCGAGCAGCTGGCCAACCTCCAGCGCGGAAGTCGTCGACTCCACAACGACGACGTTGCCGCACAGCGCTTTCGGGGCGCCGCAAGGCCAAAGGACAACAGAAAGAACCAAGATGACATAACGCATGGCTACGCGCGGTCCACCGCGATCAAGGTTCCCGTCTCTCCCGCCCGCAATCGATGCACGTAAAAAGAAATAAGCCTATCATTCTTGTGGATTTCATACAAGCGCTCCAGGATACTCACAGCCGCCGGCCGGCCGGCCCGAACGGCAACGAATGCCTCCAAGTAAGCGCGGAGCTCGTCGCCGGAGTACGCATGTGCTGCAACGGCCTCGAAGGCTTCGACGGGGTTCTCCTTTCCCTTCAAGAGCAGGGTGCCGATCGGGCGAAAGGTGATACCCGCGCATCGGCCGGCTGTCTCTCGACTGACGCAAACGGTGGTGCCGATCAGTTTGTTGGCGGCTTCGAGACGGGATGCGGTGTTCACAACATCGCCGTACGCCGTGTAGTTGAAGAACCGGTCCCCCCCGAAGATACCGACGAGTGCGTCTCCGCTATGGACACCGATCCGGGTTACCCCGATCGATCCTCCATGCTTTTCGGCGAAGGAGCGACCGAAAGCGTCCATGGCGAGCGCGCACTTCACCGCACGCGCGGGATGGTCGGGTTGATCCAAGGGCGCCCCGAACAGGACATGCAAGGCGTCGCCGACAATCTTGTCGATGGTGCCGCCGTTCTCAAGGGCAATGGCGCATAAGCCCTTCAGGTACGAGTTGACCGTCGCAACCGTGGCCTCTGGCGCAGCTTTTTCCGCAAAGGAGGTGAAACCGAAGAGGTCCGTGAAGACACAGGTGATCTCCCTCCACTCGCCGTCGACGCGAACGCGGCTTGGGTCCGCCAGCAGCTGGTCGACCACCGCAGGCGCCGTGAACCGGTGGAACACTTCGCGGATGAACCGCCTTTGCCTGCGGGCCTTCTGTTTCCAGTAGCCGTTGCCGGCGGCAAAGGCCAATCCGAAGGATAAAGTTGGAGAGATCAGCGGAACAAGCGGACCACCGCCGGCGAAGCTTCCGAACCCGATTGCCCACAGGCCGACCAAGACCCCTACTGTGATCCCGGACTGCATCGGCAAAGGTGCGTCGACGGCTGCGAGCAGGAGCCCTAGCAACGCGGCTCCCGCGATGACGAGAAGGGCGCCGAGCCAACCCATCTCGGCCACCTCGCGATCATCCAGCATCTGCGCCAGCATGTGGGCGTGGATCTCGACTCCGGACATTGTTCCCTCTGATCCCCGGGTGGTCACCCAGGGTGTTCGATGGCGATCCACATGCGGGAGATCGGAGCCGATCAATGCAATCTTATCGGCCAGCCATTCCTTGGGTAAGGACGCGACAAAGTGTGCCGGAAAGGTGCGAAACGCCGGCATGTGCGCGGCCGGAGGCGCTCGGTAGGACAGCGGTTCGGGGTCCCTCCGCGCGGTTGCGCCGACTTCACCGGCCAGAGCTGCGGCCAGACCAAGGACGTACTGGCCGTTCGTATGACGCCCTGGATAGGTCCATCTCACGGTGCCCTGAGAGTCATCGATGCGCAATGTGATCAGGCCGCGTCGCAACCCGGTTGTCGAATCGTTCAGATAGGTGAGCTGACGCTCGGTCAGACGGTCTTCCCGATCGGCCCAGGCAACAACGATCGGAATCGCCGACCGCAGTAACGTGGTTCGGAGCAGCTCGTCCTTGTCCGGTTCCGTGGGCTGATCCAGCAGGATATCCAACCCCACGGCGCGGGCACCTGCGTCTTCCAAGATCTCCAGAAGCTCGGCGAGGAATCGTCGGTCTACGGGCGATCGGTAGGAGAAACTGGCGAGAGTGTCCTCCGTCACCGTAATGATGATGACATCGGGGTGCTGCGCTTCCGACGGCGACAAGAGGGCTGTTCGCACGTCCTTCGCCCAGTTCTCCGCGAGCCGAACGAAAGGGACAAACTGTGCAAGAGCGAGCCCGAAAACGATGGCGGTCAGGAGCACGGCCAGTGCCGCCAAGCAATCCCTTGTCCAGGCGCGGCGATCAGTTCGCATGTGTTTCAACTGGCAGCACGATCTGGATCGTGTCCCTGTGGGCGGTGTAGGAGCGCCTCGTCCGTCTCCGGCGCGTTGTCGGGCAAGCCTGGGGTGGCGAGTTTGCCCCATCGGTGCGAGGGTCTCCAGGCTCATGGAGCGACGGATGACGGTCCGCTCGTCGTCTTGCTCGAGCAGGCGTGCGGGGATCGGCCGATCGCGCTGTCGCCGAAGGAGCGCGGCATCCTGAGGCTGCTGATGGCCGAAGTCGGCAGGGTGCAGTCCCGCGAGCGCATTCTCAACGTCGTCCGAAACGTCGACAAGGATCCGCTGACCAATATCGTCGACGTCTACATCAGCCGCCTCAGGAGGAAGCTCGGCCGCTGCGGGTGCCTGGTCAGGACCGTGCGCGGCGCGGGCTACCGTCTTGCCGCCGACGGCTGAACCGATCGCCGCCGGATCGATCTCGACCGCACCGTCTCGGAGACCGCCTGCGTCCCGCGTCTGGAGAGGCCGGGGCCGGGACGGCCGCATCCGAAGCCGCCCGAGCGTTCAGACGGTCCAGTCCCGGCGACCCGCGGGGTCCGCGGCCTGCCGGGGCACGGCGCCCGGTGGCGCCGCCGACGGGCCAAGGCGGCGCAGATGAACGCTTGTTTTTTCATTGGCTTAGACGTATGGTGTCCAATTGGGTGTCCAAGAAGAGAAGGGGCAGAGTTGCGGACGGTGTCCGTCGTGATGTGGCAGAGCGTCGAGACCAAACAAAAACCACATTGACGTGCTCCGATCGCGGCAGGAACAAAGGCTGAAACGCGGCACTGCTCGTGGCGACGGCCTCGGAGGAGCACGGGGTGGCTCCAGGGAGGAAGCATGTTGGGAATGGTTGTCGACGCCAAGTCGATGCGTAAGTGGTCTCAATCCGGCCGGCATCCGCCACGGCGCAGCGGTCGCCGCGCCGAGCCGTTCGTCGACGGCGGCGTCGAGCCCGCGGTCGAGGACCTGTTGAACGATCCGGTCACCGCGGCGATCATGCGCTGCGACCGGGTGTCGCTGCCGGCGCTGCGGGCGCTGGTGACGGCGACGCGGGAGACGCTGCTCGCCAGACCCCGCGCCTAAGGCGAGGGCGGCCGGCGCGGCACGGCGCAACCCCGGCGACTACGCCGGCAACGGCGGTTTGTCGGCGGCGAGCCCCCTTTCGAGCACCGACGCAAGGCGAGTGGCGAACGCCGGCGCGTCGACCACCGCCTCACCCTCGACGATGCGGGCCTGGTCCAGCAGCAGGTGGGCGACGTCGGTCAGCGTCTCGTCGTCGCCGGCCTCGGCGATGGCGGCCAGCCGCCTGACCAGGGGGTGGTGCGGGTTGATCTCGAGAATGCGCGGCGTCGCCGCCGTCGGATCGAGATGGCGGTGCTGCTTCAACAGCCGCTCGAGGTAGGGATCCATGTCGCCCTCGGCGGCGACGAGACAGACGGCGCTGGTCGTCAGCCGCTCCGACGCTCGCACGTCCTTGACGAGATCGCCGAGCGCCCGCTTGAGGGCGGCGACGAGCGCCGCCAAACCGGCGGCCGGTTCGGCGGCTGCGGTTGCCGGCGCGTCCTCGGCGGGCTTGATCCTGCCGAGATCGGTGGCCGCGCTCGCGGCCGACTTGAAGGGCTTGTCCTTGAACCTGCCGACCGTCGGGACCCAGAACTCGTCGACGGGGTCGGTCAGCAGCAGCACCTCGATGCCCCGCGCCTTGAAGCCCTCGAGCTGCGGGCTGGAGCCGAGGCTGGCCGCATCCTCGCCGGAGAGGGTGTAGATGGCATCCTGTCCCGGCCTCATCCGTTCGACGTAGGTGGCGAGCGACACCAGCCCGTCGCCGGCGGTGGTGCGGAAGCGGGCGAGGGCGAGCAGCCGGTCGCGGTTCTCGAAGTCCTCGTAGAGGCCCTCCTTGAGGACCGCTCCGAACGGGGTCCAGAACCGTTCGTATTCGGCGGGCTCGGCCTCGGCCTTCCTGGCGATCTCGTCGAGGACCCGCTTCACCAGGCCCGATCGCATCTTCGCCAGGCGCGGATCGTGCTGGAACGTCTCGCGGCTGATGTTGAGGGGCAGATCCTCGGAATCGACCACGCCTCGCAAGAACCGCAGGTAGCCCGGCATCAGGCCTTCGCAGTCGTCGGTGATGAAGACGCGCCGGACGTAAAGCTTGAGGTGGCCCTTGCGCTCGGGACGGAACAGGTCGAGCGGCGCGGTCGAGGGGACGAAGAGAAGACTGGTGTAGCTGACCACGCCCTCGACCCTGGAGTGCATGGTGAGCCAGGGGTCGTCGAACGCGTGCCCAACGTGGTGGTAGAATTCCCTGTACTGGTCTTCGGTGATCTCCTGCTTCGGCCGCGTCCACAGGGACGATGCCTGGTTAAGCGTCTCGGCGCTGCCGCCCTCGCCGAGCAGGATGGGAAAGCCGATGTGATCCGAGTACCTCTTGACGATGTCGCGGATGCGATGCTCGTCGAGGAACTCCCGCTCGCCGTCCTTGAGGTGAAGGACGACGGTGGTCCCCCGGCTGCCGCGCTCGGCTCCGTCGATGGCGTATTCGCCCCGGCCGTCCGAGGTCCACCGCCAGGCCGCGCTCTCCCCCGCCTTGCGGGTCAGCACCTCGATCCTGTCGGCGACCATGAACGCCGAGTAGAAGCCGACGCCGAACTGGCCGATCAGCGTCAGGTCCTTGCCGGCATCGCCGGTGAGCTGCGAGAGGAACGCCTGGGTGCCGGAACGGGCGATGGTGCCGAGATGCTCGATCAGGTCCTCCCGGTTCATGCCGATGCCATTGTCGACGATCGAGAGCGTGCTGGCCTTGTCGTCGATCAGGAGCCGGATCTTGAACTCGGCATCGCCTGCGACGAGCTCGGGCTCGGTGATGGCGAGATACCTCAGGCGGTCGCAGGCGTCGGAGGCGTTGGAGATGATCTCGCGAAGGAAGATCTCCTTATGGGTGTAGAGCGAATGGGCGACGATGTCGAGGAGGCGGGTCACCTCGGTCTGGAAGGTGAAGGTTTTCGGCGGCATGGCTTGGTCACTGTCCCCCTGGGTGGTCGGTTTCGAGTCGAGGCGAGATATGTGCCAGCGGTGGCACAACCGCAAGAGCGGGAGCGCCCGGCGACGGGTCCGGGCGGTCGCGGCCGGTGACGGACGAGGACTGCGTCCGGTTCCTCCGGTGGGCGCTGCCGAGGCTGGGGATGCGCTGGGCCGGCTACCGGCGGGTCCGCGGCCAGGTGTGCAAGCGCATCGGCCGGCGCCTGCGGGCGCTGGGACTGGCCGAGCTCCCGGCGTACCGGGCGCGCCTCGCCGCGGACCCGGGAGAGTGGCAGGCCCTCGACGGCTGCCTGCGCGTCACCATCTCCCGGTTCTTTCGCGACCGCGGGGTGTTCTCGCTGCTGGCCGAGAGGATTCTTCCCACCGCCGCCTCCACCGCGAGGCAGGACGGCAGGACCCGAGTCCGTCTCTGGGTCGCCGGATGCGCGTCGGGAGAGGAGCCGTACTCGTTGTCGATCGCCTGGCGGCTCGGTCCGGCCCGCGAGGTCCGGGACGTCCGGCTCGCGATCACCGCCACCGACGCGGAGCCGGTCGTCCTCGCGCGGGCCCGCGCCGCGCGCTACGCCGCGGGCAGCCTCCGGGACGTGCCGCCGACGTGGCGGCCCCTCGCGTTCGAGGCCGCGGACGGCAGCTTCAAGCTTCGCCCGCCGTTCCGCGAGGGCGTCGCCTTCCGCCTCGCGGACGTTCGCCGGGAGATGCCGGCGGGGCCGTTCGACCTCGTCTCCTGCCGCAACCTCGCGTTCACCTATTTCGACGAGGCGACCCAGCGGCGGATCCTGGCGGGGATCGCCCGCCGCCTTCGCCGGGGCGGGGTCCTGGTGATCGGCGCCCACGAGGTGCTGCCGTCGAACCCGTGGTTCGAGTCGGTGCCGGGGGCCGGCCCGGTCCATCGGCGGCGAGCGTGCCGCACGCCGGGCGCGGCCCCGGGTCAGCGCGAGTAGGTGCCGGTCAGCACCGCCTCGGCAAGGCAGCGGGCCTTCGCCGCGCGCTCGACCTCGCGGCAGTCCGGCGATGCCGGAACGGAGAGCCGGTCGACGCCGAGGGCCATCAGGTGGAAGCGATAGCGGTGAACGCCGTGGCCCTTCGGCGGGCAGGGGAACCTTGTTGCGACGAACGGGATGACCCGCGGATAGCGGTGAACGCCGTGGTCCTTCGGCGGGCAGGGCCCGCAGTATCCCGTGCGCTTGAAGTCGGTGACCGCCTGGCGGGTGGCGCCGACCGCGGCATCCTTGGGATAGGCCTCCTTCAGCTCGCCCGCATCGGCCGGAATGTCGAACACGCCCCAGTGGTACCAGGTGCCGACCGGGGCGTCGGGGTCGCTGCAGATCAGGGCGAGACTTCGCGTCTCCGCGGGCGTTCCGGTCCACTGCAGGGGCGGCGAGATGTCCTCGCCCTCGCAGGTGTAGCGCCTGGGAATCCTCTCGCCCTCGGCGAACGCGGGGCTGGCCAGCGCAAAGCTCATCGGCACCTCCTCCGGCGGTCTCGTTCCGACCGAGAAGCTTGACGGAACCGGGAGCGCTCCGCAAGCTGGCGTCGGGAGGGCCGGCCGCCGTGAACGATGATGGGATGCTGGAGGAGGCGCACAGGCGTCTTCTCGAGGAAATCGCGGCGGAGGCCCGCGACACCGCATGCTGGACCGGGCGGCCGCTGTTCTCCCCGCGGGTGATGGCGGCGATGGCCGAGGTGCCGAGGCACGAGTTCGTGCCGGACTGGGAGCGGCCCTTCGCCTACGCCAACCGGCCGCTCGGCATCGGCCACGGCCAGACGATCTCGCAGCCCTACATCGTCGCGGTGATGACCGAGCTGCTCGACCTCGGCGAGTCCGACCGGGTGCTGGAGATCGGAACGGGGTGCGGCTACCAGGCGGCCGTTCTTGGGACGCTGGCGAAGTCGGTGTACAGCGTCGAGGTCGTCCCCGAGCTCGCCACGGAGGCGGCAAAGCGTCTCAAGCGGCTCGGCTATGACAACGTGGTCGTGCGCATCGGCGACGGCTACGAGGGCTGGCCGGAGGAAGCGCCGTTCGACGCCGTGATCGTCACCGCGGCACCGGTCGAGATCCCGGAAGCGCTGATCGACCAGCTCAAGTCGGGCGGGCGGTTGGTTATTCCGGTGGGGATGACCGGCGAGACGCAGATGCTCTACCGCTGCCTCCGGGAAGCCGGCGGGACGCTCAGCCGGGAGGCGAAGCTGCCCGTCGCCTTCGTCCCCATGGTGCCCCGCGCGCGCGTCCGTTGAAGGGAGGGCGGGACCGTCCGCGATGCGCCGGCCTCAGGTCGCGGGCTGGTCGTGCTCCCTGCAGACGAGGCCGGCCTCGACCTCGCTGAGCGGCTCCCGGGTGAGGCCGCAGCGATTGGGGCCGCCGGGCTCACCGGCGGCGTCGCCGGCGAGGAAGTGTCGGCAGGTCGCGCACACGCCGAAGGCGCGCGATCCGCGCCGCCGCTGAATGGCACGGAGCAGATGCGCGAGCCCGCCGGCGAGGGCGGCGCGCTCGTCGTCCGCCAGGGAGCGGGCCGCAAGGGCCAGCTCGGCGAGCGGGTCGGCGGCGACCAGGCGCCGGCCGGCGGGCGTCACCGCCAGATCACGGCTGCGGCCGTCGCGGGCGCTCGCCAGGCGGCTGATCAGCCCCTTGCGCTCGAGGCTGATCAGGGTCTGCGAGACGGTGCCGCGCGTCGCGCCGAGGAAGTCGGCGAGAGCGCTCGGCGACCGCGAGTACCGGTTCGCGCGCGCCAGATAGCGAAGCGCCTCCCACTGCGCCGGCTTGAGGCCCTGGGCGTGCTGAAGGCCCTGCGCGAGCCGGCCGAGGCGTTCGACCAGCGCGGCGACCCGGCCGGACGCGTCATCCGCGATCAAGTCCACGTGATGAACATGGTCTTCCGTCCTCTCGATGTAAACGCCCGGCCCTCGCCTCCGCTCCCCCGCGCCTCCGCGCGGACGGGCCTCAGTCGCGCGGGCGCGAGAACACGTAACCGCTGGCCTGGACCTCGGCGTGGCAGGCGTGGCACGACTGCCCGCCGTCATCGACCAGCCGCTGGTCCCGACTGTCGCCGGCGAACGCCTCGTAGCCCCAGCCGCCCGTCGAGGCGAAGGCCTCGGCATCGCGCTGCATGATGCCGATGAACTTGCGCGGGCCCTCCGCGAACGCGGACCCCGCGTCCTCGGCCGCGAGCAGATCGAACACCAGAACCGCGCCATCCTCGAACCGGCCGCTGGCGAGACCAGCGAGGGCCTTGTCGTTGGCGTAGACGTGATGGATGCCGGCAAACGGGTCGGCGAGGGCGTGGCCCGGCAGGATGACCATCGACTTGACGTGCTGCCACGACCGGTAGCCGTCGGGATAGTCGACCTTGGCCGTCCCGCCGGCGAAGCCGAACGAGGCCAATAGCGCCGCCGTGAGTCCGGCGCCCGCGAAAAGGGTTCGTCGCATCTCAGGATCCTCCCAGTGCTATCGACTCGATACTTCAACGGTAGTCGATCGGATCCGGTTGGTCAATCCGTTATCGAGTCGATATGACGTCTTCGCGATGCCGCCAAGCGGCACGGGCGAGCACGGGTCTGACCTTCGCGCTTGCACGGCGCAACCGGGAAGCCGATTCTCAGCAGTATGGCTGTCGCCGACCCTCGCTCACGCGTCGTCGCCGTCCTCGGGCCGACCAACACCGGGAAGACCCATCTGGCGATGGAGCGCATGCTGGGCCACGCTTCCGGCATGATCGGCTTCCCGCTGCGCCTGCTCGCCCGGGAGAACTACGACCGGGCCGTCCGCGCCAGGGGCGGGGGCAGCGTCGCGTTGATCACCGGCGAGGAAAAGATCGTGCCGCCCGGCGCGCGCTACTTCCTCTGCACCGTCGAATCGATGCCCATCGGGCGCCGGGTCGCCTTCCTCGGCGTCGACGAGATCCAGATGTGCGCCGACCCGGATCGCGGTCACATCTTCACCGATCGCCTCTTGCACGCCCGCGGCGACATCGAGACCATGTTCATGGGTGCCGAGACCGTGCGTCCCCATGTTCGCCGCCTCTTGCCCGAGGCCGAGATCGTCACCCGGCCGCGGTTCTCGAAGCTCTGCTGCAGCGGCCAGCGGAAGATCCAGCGGCTGCCGCCGCGGACCGCGATCGTCGCCTTCACCGCGGCCGACGTGTACGCGATCGCCGAGCTGATCCGCCGCCATCGCGGCGGCGCGGCGGTCGTCCTCGGCGCGCTGAGCCCGCGCACGCGCAACGCCCAGGTCGCCATGTACCAGGCGGGCGAGGTCGACTATCTGGTGGCGACCGACGCCATCGGCATGGGCCTCAACATGGACATCAACCATGTCGCGTTCGCCGCCACGCGCAAGTTCGACGGCCGTCACGTCCGCCTGCTGTCGGCGGCCGAGTTGGCCCAGATCGCCGGCCGCGCCGGCCGTCACATGAACGACGGCACGTTCGGGACGACCGCCGACACCGAGCCTCTGGACGCCGACAGCGTCGAGCGCATCGAGAGCCACCAGTTCGATCCGCTGCCGCACCTGTTCTGGCGCAATGTCCGGCTCAACTTCACCTCGCTAGAGGCGCTTCTGGGCAGCCTCGCCCGCTCGCCGGACCGTCCCGGGCTGTTGCGTGTTCGGGAGGCGGATGACGAGCTTGTGCTTGCGGCGCTGGCCCGCGATGCCGGCATCAGCGAGCTGGCCCGCGGCGCGGACGCGCTTCGTCTGCTTTGGGATGTCTGCCAGATTCCCGATTTCCGGAAGGTGATGAGCGACGCGCACGCCCGCCTGGTCGGACGCATCTATCTTCATCTCGCGGGCTCCGGCGCGGCCGGCCGACGCCTGCCCGCGGACTGGGTGGCGCGCCAGGTCGATCGCCTCGACCGCGTCGACGGCGACATCGAGACGCTGATGCAGCGCATCGCCGGCATCCGGACCTGGACCTACATCGCCTACCGCGGCGACTGGATCGACGAGGCCGGACACTGGCAGGAGCGCACCCGCGGGATCGAGGACAAGCTCTCCGACGCGCTGCACGAGCGGCTCGTCCAGCGCTTCGTCGACCGGCGAACCTCGGTCCTGATCGGCCGCATGCGCCACGGCCACGACCTCGTCGGCCTGGTCAACGCCGCCGGAGAGGTGCTCGTCGAGGGCGAGTTCGTGGGAACCCTCGAAGGCTTCCGCTTCCTCGCGGATCCGACGATGGCGGCCGGCGGCGCCTCGCCAGGCGGCACCGCGACGCGGATCGTCAACAGCGTGGCGCTTCGCGCGCTAAGGGGCGAGGTCAAGCGGCGGGTGCGTCAGATCGAGACCGACCCGGAAGACGCCTTCTCGCTGACCCCGGAGGGAACGGTCCTGTGGCAGGATGCGCCGGTCGCGAAGCTGATGCAGGGCCCGGAGATGCTGCGCCCCGGCATCGAGGTGTGGTCCTCCGATCTGCTGTCGACCGAGCTTCGCGAGCGGGTCCGCCGCCGCCTCGCGGCCTGGCTTTGCGCCTACCTGGAAACCCATCTGCGGCCCCTGTTCCGGGCGAGAGAGGCCGCGCTTTCGGGCCCCGCCCGGGGTCTCGTCTTCGCGACGACGCAGGCACTGGGCTCCGTGCCGCGCTGGCGGGTCTCGGCGCAGGTGAACGCCCTTGCAGCGCCCGACCGCCGAGCCGTGCGCCGGCTCGGTCTTCGCATCGGTCGGCGCCACGTCTTCTTCCATCGGCTCCTCAAGCCCGACACCGTCGCGCTGCGGGGCCTGCTGTGGGCCGTGTGCGCCGGCGTCTCCCTGCCCAACCTGCCGCCGGCGGGTCGGGTTTCGGTGCCCGTCGATCGCGGGGTCCCGACCGGCTTTCAGGAAGCCATCGGCTACGAGCCCCTGGGGCGCCGTGCGCTGCGCGTCGATGCGGTCGAGCGCATCCTGGCGGGAGCGAATGCCTTTGCCCGCCGGGCGACGCCGGGCGCGCTCGCCGAGCTGCAGCGCTGGGCCGGCTGTGGCACAGAAGAGCTTGTGGAGTGCCTGGCCGCGCTCGGCTTCGAGGCCGAGGTCGGCGCGTCGATGGTGAGCATCCGCCGTCTGCGGGCGCCCTCCAGAGCGAAAAGCGCGGACACCCGCGCGCACCGCACTGCGCTCGATCGGGATTCGCCGTTCGCCAAGCTGAGACACCTCCAGGTCGGCAAATGAGCGACGAGTTTCTGCGTGTCGACAAGTGGCTGTGGCACGCCCGGCTGTTCAAGAGCCGGTCGCTGGCGGCGCGGCTCTGCACCTCCGGCCGACTGCGCGTGAACGGCACGCTGGTCTCCAAGGCTCACCACCGGTTGAAACCGGGCGACGTCTTGACCTTTCCCAAGGGCCACGGGATCCGCATCGTCCGCGTGTGCGTCCTCGGCGAACGCCGCGGTCCGGCGGCCGAGGCGCAACTCCTGTACGAGGATCTGAGTGCGCCGACACCGCCGATCGAGCCGAGCCCTCCGCTGGCCGGTGCCGCCGGCGATCGGGAGCGCGGCAGCGGGCGTCCGACCAAGGCCGAGCGCCGGGCGGTGGACCGGCTTCGTGCTCGGTCCTAGGCAACGCCCGCCGGACCGCTTCGAAAGGCTTCACCGAGGTTGGGGTTGATGCCCCGTCGGCAGGTGTGATAGGCGACTTCGATGTTTGATCGCTTGAAAGCCTTCGTCCGCGGCGGCGATGCAGAGGCGGGGCGAGAGAAGGGGGTTCGAAGCCAGGATGAACTGCACCTCGCCGCGGCGGCGCTGATGATGGAAGCGGCCGGCATGGACGGGCGCATCCGTCAGGAGGAGCACGACACCATCCACGCGATCATGCGCGAGCGCTTCGACCTCGACGAGGCGGAAGCGGAGGAACTGCTCGCCGAGGGGCGGAGGGCCGCGGACCGCTCGACCCAGCTCTATGACATCCTTCGCGTCATTCGCCAGCGGCTGACGCAGGAGGAGCGGGTGATGATCATGGAGATGATCTGGGAGGTGGCTTACGCGGACGGCACGCTGCACGACTACGAGGCCCAACTGGCCCGTCGCATCGCCGGTCTGCTATACGTCCACGACAGGGACAGCGGGGCGGCGCGAAAGCGGGTCGTCGCCCGCTTGGCGAAGGGCGGCGAGGCACCCGGATAGAGTCGATCGCACCCGACGGCAGCAAGGGCACAAGGACCAACGGAGAGGATAATGACCTACGTCGTCACCGAAAACTGCATCAGATGCAAGTACATGGATTGCGTCGAGGTGTGTCCGGTCGACTGCTTCTACGAGGGGGCGACCATGCTGGTGATCCACCCCGACGAGTGCATCGATTGCGGCGTCTGCGAACCCGAGTGCCCGGCCGAGGCCATCGTCCCCGACACCGAGCCCGGCATCGAGCATTGGCTGGAGATCAACACCCAGTACGCAAAGGTCTGGCCAAATATCGCGCGAAAGGGCGAAGGTCCCGCGGACGCCGACGACTGGAACGGAAAACCCGATAAGGAGCAATACCTTACCCCTGAGCCGGGAAGCGGCTCCTAACGGCGGGGCGGACGACCGAGGCGAAGCGAGGGCGCTCGCGACAGAGCGCTCGATTTTGCATTGCAAACATGCTACATTTCTCCATGGGCCTTCGCGGGCCCATTTCGGTTGTCTGGGGAGGTATCTCCAGGTTCCGTGCCCAAGGGGGTGACAACCGTCAAGCAAGAACTGTGAGGGCGTCGCTGAACCCATCGCTGGGGGCGCGCTCGGGGGCGGCGTATTTCGCTGCTCCGAGGCGGCGCGTCCGCTCCGATTGGAAGGAGAGAGCAAGTACAAATGACAGGACAGTTGCTGTTCGACTCTGGTGACTACGTGGTTTATCCCACCCACGGCGTCGGCAAGGTGATCGGAACTGAAAAGCGGGTCATTGCCGGCCAATCGTTGGACCTATTCGTCATTGCCTTTGACCAGGACCGCATGACGCTACGCGTCCCGGTGGAAAAGGCGGACAGCTCCGGACTCAGGAAGCTCAGCACCCGAAAGGTGATGGACAACGCGCTGACCACACTCAGGGGGCGCGCACGCATCAAGCGGACGATGTGGAGCCGACGGGCCCAGGAGTACGAGGCCAAGATCAACTCGGGCAATCCGGTGTCGATCGCCGAGGTCGTGCGCGACCTGTATCCCAACGTCGGCCAGCCGGACCAGTCCTTCAGCGAACGACAGATCTTCGAGGCGGCCTTCGATCGCCTGGCATGCGAACTGGCGGCGCTCGAGAAGATCGACAAAGAGCGGGCCTCGGAGAAGCTTTCCCTGCTTCTCTCGGCAGCCTAGATCGTCCATCCACCCAGTGGGTCCCGGCGAGCCCGCCTTCGGATCCGGGACTGTCACGCGTCCGATCATGGCCACGCAGAACATCTTCGAGGTCCTGCCTGCCGGACGCGTGAACTGGGCGGTGGGCTCCGTTCACGGCGACGTCGGGCGCCTGGAGCGGCTGCATGTGGTGCTCGCCGAGGCCATTCGCCCCGAGCACAACCTCGTCTATCTCGGCAACTTCCTCGGCATCGGCCAGGGAGTCGGCGAAACCGTCGAGGAGCTTCTCCTGTTCCGGCGCGCACATCTCGCCACGCAGCTTGCGCCGGACGCCGGCGCCATCGTCTACCTGCGCGGCCGGCAGGAGGAGATGTGGCACAAGCTCCTGCAGGTCCAGTTCGCTCCCAACCCCCGCGAGGTCCTCGAGTGGATGCTGAGCCAGGGCGTCGGCGCGACGCTCGAGGCCTATGGCGGCACCATCGCCGAGGCGCGCAGGGCCGCCGCCATGGGCGCGGTGACACTGTCGCAGTGGACCAACCGGCTGCGGGCGACGATGCGCGCCCGCGACGGCCACGAGCGCCTGATGAGCGCTCTCCGGCGCGCCGCCTACACCGAGGACCAGGGGCTGCTGTTCGTCAACGCCGGGATCGACTTCTCGCGTCCGCTGTCGGAGCAGACCGATACGTTCTGGTGGGGCGGCCGCGATTTCGACGATGCCGACCGGCCCTACGGCGAGTTCCGCCGCGTCATCCGAGGCTTCGACTATCGCCACAAAGGCATGTGGACCAAGGAATTCGCCGCATCCATCGATGGCGGGTGCGGATTCGGCGGCTCCCTTGTCGCAGCCCGGTTCGACGCCTCCGGAGCGCCCGTCGACACCATCGAGGTCTGATGGCCGGTCGGCCGCTCGTGACGCGGATCGTCTCCGGCGGCCAGACCGGTGTCGACCGCGCGGCGCTCGACACCGCCCTTGCCCTCGGTCTCGGCTGCGGCGGTTGGGCGCCCAAGGGCCGCCGTGCGGAGGACGGCCGCATTCCCGATCGTTACCCGCTGCGGGAGACGGAGAGCGCGGCGTACGACGTTCGCACCCGGCGCAACGTGCGCGACTCCGACGCCACGCTCATCCTCACCCGGGGTCGCCTGACGGGGGGCACGGCGCTGACCCTCCAGCTCGCCCGCAGCATCGGCCGGCCCCATCTCGTCGTCGATCTCGATGCCGCGCCGCACGTGGACGCGGCGCGCCGCTGGCTCATCGACACCGGCGTCGCGACGCTCAACGTCGCCGGGCCGCGAGAGAGCGGATTGCCCGGCATCTATGAAGAGGCCCGCGATTTCCTGGGAAGGCTGTTGGCGCCGACCTGACCCCCGCTTGCGGTCACTGGGTGCTGACGGTCTTCAGCGTCTGGCCGGGTCTCAGCGCCTCGCCCCGCTGCAAGCCGTTGAGCGCGAGGAAGCGCTCCAAGGGTGCATCCGAGAACGGCATCCGCGCCGCCAGCCGTTCGGCAGTGTCGCCCTGGCGCACGGTCACCGTGCGGATCCGGAGCGGGCGGATCGCCGCCGCCTCTGACGGCGTCAGCCGGCGGAAGCTGAAGGTGGTGCGCTGCAGTTCGGTGGCGAAAGGCCCCGTCAGCTGCGGGGGCGTGACGAAGACGAAGCGATAGAGGCGGTCCGGCGCCTCGCGGATGGCGACAAGGCGCACGTCGGCTTGCCCGCCCCGCGCCTGCACCCGGCCGGCTCCGGTCGCGCCCTCCATGCCGTTGACGTCGATACGCTCGATGTTGCGCAGCCCGAGCTGGCCGCCCCAGGACTGCCCGACGTAGGCGGGCAGGCTCGCGACCCGTCGCGCCGTCTCGGATCGCTCCATATCGAAGGCGATGACGGAGCCTTCCGGCCCGCGCGCGATGACCGCGCTCGGCGTGTTGAGCAACGCGAACCCCTCCGGGGCGCGGAACGCGATCCTCAGCGTGGGGTGAAGGAAGTCCCGGCCGATGCGCACCCCCTGAGCCGGGTCGTCGCCGTAGACGAGGCCGTCGATCGCCGCCAGGTAGTCCTCCCGGCCGACGCGCGGCGCCCGCTGCGGCGTCGCCGAGGCCGGCGCCGCGTCGCCGGCGAGGCGGATGGCCTGCTGGATGCGGTCGCCGGTGCGCGGGTGCGACGCCATGATGTCGAAGCGGTCGGCGGCCGACGCGCGCCCGGCGAGGGCCGCCCGCAGCTGGGTGTCGCGCTGCAGCTTCTCGAAGAAGCTGGCCATGGCGTTGGGATCGTAGCCGGCACGCGTCATGTAGCGCACGGCCAGCATGTCGGCCTCCAGCTCCTGCTCGCGGGAGTAGCTTTGCAGGTACGCCTGCGCGCCGAACGCCGCCACATCCGAGGTGCCGGGCAGGCCGGCCGCCGCGCCGACGGCGCCGAGAACGGCCGCACCGAGCCCCGCCGCCACCTGCCGGCTGTAGCGTTCGGCCGAATGGCGGGCGACGACATGGCCGATCTCGTGCGCGAGAACGCCGGCGAGTTCGGCCTCGCTGTCGGCGATCGCCAGGAGGCCGCGGCTGACGTACACGTAGCCGCCCGGCAAGGCGAACGCGTTGGCCGTGGCATCGTTGAGCACGGTGAAGGTAAAGGGGACATCCGGCGTCTCGGTGGTCCGCGCCAGGGCCTGGCCGATGCCGGAGACGTACGCGGCCAGCCGCCGATCCTCGTACTCGCCGCCGAACTGCTGCACCAGCTTGGGGTGCTCGCGCGCACCGATCTCCCGTTCCTGGTCGGTCGACATCAGCGCCGTGAACGTGCGCTGGCCGGTGGCCGGATTCGTCGCGCACGCGGACAAGAAGACCAGACCGGCGAGGATGAGCGCGAGCGAGCGAAGCATCGCCATCAATATGCGGCGCGGCCCATCCGACGGCAAGCCGGGGCCGACGGCACGGACGCGGCATCGGGGTTGACCCGTCGCGGTCACCGCTGACACTCTGCCGCCGGACACAGGAACCTCGGCCGATGAACGAAGCGAGCGAAGACGCGCGTGACGGCGAGACGCGCAGCGCGGCGACATCGGTTCCCGTCTGGGATCCGGCGACGCGGCTGTTTCACTGGGCGCTCGTCGCGCTGGTGGCGATCAACGTTTATACCGGCCTGGTCGGCGGCCTTGGCGAGATGGAGCTGCACAAGCTTTCCGGCTACGCCATCCTGTCGCTGGTGCTGTTCCGCCTGCTCTGGGGCTTCGCCGGCAGCCGGCACTCGCGCTTCGCCGATTTCGTGAAGGGTCCCCGCTCCGTTCTCGCCTACGCGCGCCGCCTCGCCGGCGCCGGCCGTGCGCACATCGCCGGCCACAACCCGCTCGGCGGCTGGTCGGTGATGGCGATGCTGCTGGTGCTCCTGGTGCAGGCGGCGACCGGGCTCTTTGCCAACGACGACATCTTCACCGAGGGCCCGCTCGCGCGGAAGGTGACGAAGGCGACCAGCGATGCACTGACCGCCGTGCACAAGGCCAACGCGCGCATTCTGTTCGTGCTGATCGCCGTCCACCTCGCCGCCGTGCTCGGCTATCTGCTCGTCAAGCGAGAGAACCTCATCCTGCCGATGGTGACCGGCCGCAGGCCTCGGCGCCCGGGCGAGTCCGAGGTCGGCGAGGCGTTCGTGCCGCAGTGGCGGGCGGTGGTGGCGCTCGCCGCCGCCGCCCTCTCTGTCTGGTGGATTCTGAGACTGTGAGGCAGTGACCGCCGCCGCGCTCGGCGGCTACTTCACGTCCTTGCGGAAGGAATCGTGGCAGCCCTTGCAGGTCTTGCCGAGCTCGCCGAGGGCGGCTCCGACGTTCCTCGGGTTCTCCTCCGCGACCCGGTTCAGCTCTGCCGCGGCCGTCTGGAACGCCGTCATCGCCTTCTTGAACTCGTCGGGCTTCTGCCAGATCGCCGGCAGCGCGCGGCTGTCGCCCACGCCCGAGCTCTCGGGGAAGATCCTCGGCGCGATCTCGGCAAGCTCGGCAAGCGCGCGCGCGTGTCCCTTCAGGTCGCCCGTGAACGGAACCTCGCCCTTGACGATGCCGGCCATCGCCCCGGTGTGGCCGCCAACGGCTTTCATCACGGACTGACGGTAGGTGATCATGCCCTGATCGGCCGGCGCGGGTGCGGCCGGCGCAAGCGCAACAAAGGTCAAGGCGGTGAACGCGAACAGTCGGCGAACGTCGAGCATCCGGGATCTCCCTCTCCAAGCCGTGGAACGTGGTTTTCGCCCTGCCAACAGGCTGGGCGCCGGATTATTCCCCGGAGACGGCAAGAAAACAACGTGAACGGCTATCGACAGGGGCCCGAATCACCTATGCTCGCCCGGTACAGCGCCCGCCTTTGACCGACCACCGTTCGGGACGCCCATGCCGCTCGCCATCCGTTCGCTCTGCGTCCTCTGCGGTTCCCGTGACGGCAACGACCCGGCCTACCGCGAGGCGTCGATTCGCTTCGGCATGCTGATGGCGGAGAGGCAGATCCGGCTCGTCTATGGCGGCGGCTCCGTCGGCCTCATGGGCATCATCGCCGACACGGTCCTGGCGGCCGGCGGCACGGTGATCGGCATCATTCCGGACTTTCTGATGAAGTACGAGGTCGGGCACTCGCGCCTGACCGAGCTCGTCGTCACCGGCAGCATGCAGGATCGCAAGCGCCGCATGTTCGAGCAGGCGGACGGCTTCGTCGTGCTGCCGGGTGGCCTCGGCACCCTCGACGAGGCCCTCGAGATCCTCACCTGGAAGCAGCTCCGACTGCACTCCGCTCCCGTCGTTCTGCTCGACGTCGACGGCTGCTGGCAGCCGTTCCGGGTGCTGATCGACGCCGTCATCCGGAGGGGCTTCGCGCATCCCGCCGTGACCGATCTGTTCACCATCGTGGGCTCGCCGGACGCCGTCTTCCCGGCGCTCGAGGCGGCGGTCCGTCCCACTGACGAGGTGCTGACCAGTCATCTGTAGGCCGCACCGCGGCGTATCCATTTTGATGCCGGCCTGGTGGGCCCGGGGGATCTGCATGCGCGCGCTCACCGTCCTCGCCCTCGCCGCGACGATCGCCTCGACGGCACATGCCGACCGTCCGGCGCCATGCCCGGCCGCCGGGCAATGGCTGCTTCCGGCAGACGGCGAGACGATCGCCTTTCCCCGTCTTGTCGACCGGCTCGCCGCGCGCGCCGTGGTCCTTCTCGGCGAGCACCATGGCGATGCCGAACACCATCTCTGGGAGCTTGCCACCATCGCCGTGCTGCTCGGCCGGCGGTCCGACATCGTGCTCGGCTTCGAGGCGTTCCCGCGCGAGGCGCAGCCGGTGCTCGACCGCTGGACTCGGGGCGAGCTCTCGGAGGCGGAGCTCCTGAAGGGGACGCGATGGCACGAGGTCTGGGGCTATGACGCCGAGCCCTATCTGCCGCTGTTCCGCCTGGCACGCCAGCATCGGGTGCCGATGCTGGCGCTCAACGTCGACCGGTCGTTGATCGAGCGGGTCGGCAAACAGGGATGGCAGGCGATCCCTGAGCAGGACCGCCATGGCCTCTCCGACCCGGCGCCGCCGACCGAGGCCTATCGCCGCTCGCTTGCCGGCGTCTTTGCGCTGAAGAGGCAGCATGCGGTGGCGGGCGCCGAGGTCTCCCCGGAGGAGGTGGAGAGGGCCCTCCGCGATCCCAGGCTCAAGACCTTCGTCGACGCCCAGCTGACCTGGGATCGCGCCATGGCGGAAGCCATCGCGGCGGCCCTCACGGCCGCGCCGCCGCCGCTGGTCGTCGCTGTCATGGGCCGCGGCCACGTCGAGCATGGCTGGGGCGTTCCTCACCAGCTCCGGGATCTCGGCGTCGCCGACGTCGCGGTGCTGCTGCCGGAGCGGTGGCGCGAGACGTGCTCGGAGATCCCGGGCGATGTCGCCGATGCCTTGTTCCTGATCGATGCCGCCGAGCGGCGCGAGCCGCCGCGGCCCCGCCTCGGCGTGATGGTCGAGACCGCGCCGCGCGGCGTCAGGATTACGGCGGTCGCCGACGGCTCGATCGCCATGCAGGCCGGCCTTAGGGCCGATGACGTCATCGTGTCGGCCGCCGGACGACCGCTCGAGGAGGCCGCCGAACTGATCGCCATCGTCAAGCACCAGGCACCCGGAACATGGCTGCCGCTGACGGTGCTTCGCGACGCCGAGGAGCTGGAGCTGGTCGCCAGGTTCGCTCCGCGATCGGACCGGGGAGAATGATCAGACTCGGCGCCGCACTTTGCCTGATCGTGACGGTCGCGATCGCGCCCGCCCTTCCGGCGAGCTCTTTCCATCACGACGTCGACGTCGCCCTCGACCTCGACGCCGGGCGAATCGAGGTGCGCGTTCGGATCATCTCCTCCGAGCCGCTTCCCCGCACGCTTCGGCTCGCCCCGTGGCTGGCGGTGACCGCGGCCAGCCTGGACGGCCGGCCCGTGGAGATCGAGCGGGACGGAGACCTCCTCGTCATCGACCGGCGCGCCGGCGCCGGCTCGATTCTGATCGTCGCCTATGCGGGAACGCCGCCTGCCGCGCCATCGCCGGAAGCGCCGATCATCGGGCCCGCCGGCGCGTTCCTGCCGGCCGGCACCCGGTGGCTTCCGGACCTTGGTGGTGGGGCCGCGAGCTTCCGTGTTGATGTGTCGGTCAGATCGCCCTATCGCGCCGTCGCCACCGGGCGCCTCGTGACGGAAGAGGCGGACGAGGTGATGTATCGGGCGGAATTCGCCGCGGACGATCCGGGCGAGCCGCCTTCGCTGTTCGCCGGGCCCTACGAGATCCGCGAGCGATGGCACGGGGAGCTCCGCCTCAGGACCTATTTCGCGGAGGAGCGGAACGCCCTCGCCGACACGTATCTGCAGCGGCTCGCCGGCCTTGTCGACCGCTTCGAGGACCGCATCGGCGCCTATCCGTTCGCAAGCCTGTTCATCGTCTCGGCTCCGCTGCCCGTCGGCCTCGGCTTCCCGGGCGTGGTCTACGTCAGCGACGCCATCCTGCCGCTCCCGTTCATGCAGGGTCCGTCGCTCGCCCACGAGGTGCTGCACAACTGGTGGGGCAATGGCGTCCGCGTCGACTACGCCCGCGGCAACTGGAGCGAGGGGCTCACCACCTACATGGCCGATCACGCCCTTGCCGCCGAAGACGGCGCCGACCGCGCCCGCGAGATGCGGCTCGGCTGGCTCCGCGACTATGCCGCGCTGCCGCCGCGGCTGGACCGGCCGCTCTCCCGATTCACCGCCAGGCGCCTCGGCTCCGACCACGTGATCGGCTATGGCAAGGCGGCTTTCGTCTTTCACATGCTCGGCCACGAGGTCGGAGACGCCGCGTTCGCCCGGGCCCTCCGCCTCCTCTGGACGCGATACCGCGGCCGGACGGCCGGCTGGGACGAGCTTCGGCTCTGCTTCGAGGAGGCATCGGCACGCGATCTGGGTTGGTTCTTCGAGCAATGGGTCGACCGCGCGGGCGCCCCTCGCCTGGATCTCGAAACCGCCGAGGTCGCGGCACGCGAGGACGGCTACCGGGTGGCGATCGGGGTTGCCCAGGGCGACCCGCCGTTCCGCCTGTCGCTGCGGGTCGCGATCGAGACCGAGGGCGGGGTCCGGGAGCATCGGCTGACACTCGCCGGTCAGCGGGTGACGGTCGAGATCCCGGTGGCGGACCGGCCGACCGCCATCGCCGTGGACGCCGGTCACGACACCTTCCGGAGGCTCCATCTCGTGGAGGCGCCGCCGATCCTCCGCGCCGCCACCTTCGATCCGGCGATCGTCGCCGTCATCGCAGCCGATGGCCCGGAAGCGTCGGTGGCGGCGCGCCGTCTCGCGGAGCGGCTGCTCGAGCACGAGGTGGCGGTCGCGGCCCGGCCGCCCGCCGACGCCGCGGTGCCGTTCGTCCTCGCCGGCACCGCGCCCGAGATCGAGGCGGCGCTCGCCAGGGCGGGGCTCGGCCCGGTGCCCGAGACCCTCGCGGGCCGCGGAACCGCCCGGGTCTGGACCGGCCGCAGGCCGTCGGGGCAGACCTACGTGGTCGTCGCCGGCGACGACGCCGCAGCTCTCGACGCACTGCGGCGATCGCTGCCGCACCACGGCGGCATGAGCTATCTCGCCTTCGACGGCGCCAAGGCCCTGGCCAAGGGCGTCTGGCCCGTCGGCGACAGCCCGCTGCGCCGGGCTCTCGCCCCCTGACCATTCTGGCGCGGGGAGGGTCGGAAAACGGGTGTTGCGTTGTGCCGGCCGGGTCTTCAGGATCCGTGGTCGATGATCGATGCGATCGGAGGCGTGGGTTGAGTCACAGCAGACACGGGACGTGGCGGCGATCAAGGGTGGCCGTACTGCTCGCGGCCCTGGGCGCGGCGGCCGCATGCCCGGCCGCGGCCGCGGACGACTTCGAGGACATCGCGACCATCACCGCTCACGTCAATCGCGCTCTCGAGACCCAGCGGACGGGGGTCCCCTCGCGCTGGTCGAGCCCTGCGACCGGGCACGGCGGAACGATCATCGTGACCAAGACCTACTATCGGTCCGATGGCGTTCCCTGCCGCGACTACTCGCGGACCACGGAGAAGGACGGCCAGACCAAGCTGAGGGTGCACGGAACCGGCTGCCGGGCGGGAGCAGGGACGTGGACCCTGAACGAGGACAAGCCCTTGCCGCCGCCGAAAAGCGCCGAGCCCGAGAGCGAACCGGCGGCGCCTTCGGCCCCGCCACGGGTGGCTGCCCCGCCGCCCGTGCCCCGCGACACGGCGGCCAAGGCGCCGGACGCGACGGCCGAGCCGGAGAAGACGGAACGATCACCGGCGCCCTCGGAGCGTGACCTCCCGCCGCCGCCTTCGGCGTCCAAGCCGGCCGAGATCGTCGCCACCCTGCCGGCAAGATCGGAAGACTAGACCCCTGTCGCGCCTCATCGCACCCTCGCCGACAACGACCCGCGAATGACGCCCCCGCCGTCCGTGAGCTCCCCTCATCCGCCGCCGCTACTGGGCCGCTTCGAGATCGTCAAGGAGCTCGCCCGCGGCTCTCAGGGCGTCACCTATCTGGCCCGCGATACGGACAGCGGCGAGGCGGTGGCGATCTCGGAGTATCGCCCGGCGGGGCCGACAGCGGAGCGATCGGCGGGCGCGGCGGCGGGAGCCCAAGCGGATGCGGATGGCGAGGCGGGGCTCGCGCTCTTCCGGCTGGTCGGCGAAGTGCTGGCGGCGATCCGGCATCCGAACGTGCTCCGCGTCCGCGACGTGAGAGAGGAGGGCGGCCGGGTCTATCTGATCGCCGATCACCTCGAAGGCCGGACCCTGGAGACGCTGCTCGCCCGCGACGGTCGGCCGTTTTCCGAGCCGGCGCTGACGACCCTCCTCACCGGTCTGCTCGAAGGCATCGAGGAGATCCACACCTCCGGCCTGCTCCACCGCGACATCAAGCCCGACAACATCATCGTCCGCACCGACGGCACTCCGGTCCTGGTCGACTTCGGGGCCGCCGCGCCGGGGGACTTCCCGGCGGACGCGGCGGCCACGAGCCTGTTGACGCCGGGGTATGCCGCGCCCGAGCAGTTCCTCGCTGGCGAGAAAGAGGGGCCGTGGACCGACATCCATGGCCTCGGCGCCGTGGCCTTCCGCATCGTCACCGGCACTGCCCCGCCCGATGCCCGCGCCAGGCTGGCGAACGACCGCGTGCCGACCGCGCTCAGGGATGCTCGCGGCCGCCTGTCGGCGGCGCTTCTCGCCGGCATCGAGCGGGCCTTGAGATTGCGACCGGAGGAGCGGCCGCAGTCGGCGGCCGAATGGCGGGCGGACCTGGCCAGTCTCGCCGTCAGCCATGCCGAACCCTTGCCTGCCGGATCGTTCGCCTCCCTTGCGGACGCGGCGACGCCGCCGCTTGCGCGGGACGACGGGGACGACGAGTGTGCGCCGACCGTCAAGATCGAGCGGGCGCGGCCGGCGGCGACGCTGGGCGTCGGCAACACGCCACCCCTGGTCGCTCCCGGGTCCGAGCAGCGCGGGCGCCGGCGCGTCGCCCCGTGGCTTCTCCTGATCGCCGTCGTGGCGCTTCCGGCGCTCGGATGGTGGGGATGGCAGTATTACCTCGCCAACATCAAGAGCGAGTGGGTGGTCGACTCCTGGGGCAAGGGCGACGTGCGCACCATCGGCGAGGCCTTGGCGCGCGCCAAGCCCGGAGCGACGATCACCGTGCGGCCGGGGACCTATGTCGAGTCGCTGGCCATGACCCGCCCCCATCACCTGGTCGGCGACGGGGATCCGGCGGACATCGTCGTCGTCGCCTCGCAGAGGCAGGCGTGCCTCGTCGTCAGCGCGGACCAGGGCTCGGTCGCCCGCCTCACCTTGCAGGGCACCTCGTCCCGGGACGACGGGCTTCCCTGCCTCGACATCGCGGCCGGAACGCTTGCCGCCGAGGCGCTGGTGATCGGCAACGAGGGTGGACCGGCGGTCCGCATTCATGGCACTGCGACGCCCGTTGTGCGCGGAAGCCGGATCACCGCCAAGGCCGCCTCCGGCATCGTGATCGAAGGCGAAGCCGGCGGCCTGGTCGCCGAGAACGAGGTCACGGGCACCGGCAGGTCGGGAATGACGGTCCGCGATCGCGCCCGCCCGAGACTGGCCGGCAACCGCCTCGGGACCTCGGGCCAGGCCGGCATCCTCGTCAGCGGCGACGCCGCCCCGGAGCTCGATGGCAACGTCATTGCGGGCAGCCTGCTCTCCGGCATCGAGGTTCGCGGCAGGGCTGATCCGACGGTGATCGGCAACCGCGTCGAGGCCTCGGGAGCGGCGGGCATCTTCGTCTACGAGGACGGCCGCGGACGTTTCGAGAGCAACATTGTCACGGGAAGCCGCCTTTCCGGCTTCGTCGTCGGTGCCGGCGGCGATCCTCTCGTGTCCGGCAATCGCGTCGAGGACAACGGCGAGCACGGCGTGCTCGTCGTCGACGATGGCAAGGGCAGGTTCACCCAGAACGTCATCCGCGCCAACAAGGGGCACGGCTTCGCCCTCGATCTCGACGCCGGGCCGCACCTGGAGGAGAATACCGTCACGGAGAACCGGGAGCCGCAGACGCAGAGGGGCCGGGTATCGGCGCCGTGACCGCGGCAGCGGAGCGGCGAGCCCGGGTTGCGCCGACGGCAGGATCAGCGGCATAAGGGCACCATCGTGAGGACCTTGATCATCGGGCGCAGCCAGTTCGCCGACATCAAGATCGCGGACGCCTCGGTCGCCCCGCGTCATGCCGAGCTGGTCGTCACCGCAGACTCCCGCTACCACCTGACCGATTGCGGGAGCGGGGCCCGGACCTCGCGCGCGGTGCCGTCGGAGGACGGCGAGGAGCGCTGGGAGGACGTGCGCCAGGCCTTCGTCGGCAGCGATCAGCCCCTCTGCTTCGGGGTGTACCGCTGCTCGGTCAACGAGCTTCTGCGCCGATTCGAGAGAGGTGCCGCCGAAGGCGACGGCGGCGGCAGCGGCAGATCGCCGTCCGGTGCGCTCGCCGATCAGGCCCGGGAGCGCGTCCGCGGCCGCGTCGAGCGCGACCCGAAGACCGGCGAGATCGTGCGAAGGAGGACGTGATCGATGGCCGACCATGCCATCGGCGAGCCCCTTGCGGTCGAGGAGCCGCGCCCGCGCATTCGCCGGGTGATGTCCCATCCGGTGATCCTGATCGCCGCGATCGCGCTCGCCGTCCTCGGCATCTACCTGATGCAGACCTACCTGCCAGACGACGTCGCCGTCGTCCTTCTCGACCGCGATCGCGAGATCTATCCGCTCACCGTGCAGACCGTGATGTGGATCGTGTTCGCCATCGGGCTCGGCGAACTCTGCGTGCGCATCCGCGACGCCGCCGCCGAGCGCCGCCAGCTTCGCCAGGGCTACCTTCCGGAGGACGAACGGACGGTCCTCCAGACGCCGGAGCTCAGGCGGATCTATGCCGCCGCGCGCACCGCATCGCTTCCCGGCGGCAAGGCGGAAGGCCGCTTCCTGCCGCGCCTGATCCAGCGCGTCGTCCTGCAGTTCCAGACCAGCCGCTCCATCGAGCAGGCCAACGCGCTGTTGAACTCGAGCCTCGAGCTCTACCTTCACGAGATCGATCTCCGCTACAGCATGGTCCGTTACGTGGTGTGGGTGATCCCGACCCTCGGGTTCATCGGCACCGTGATCGGCATCTCGCTGGCCCTCGGCTTTGCCGGCTCGGTCGACGTCCAGGACCCCGCCCTGCTCGCGGAGCTGACCAAGCGGCTCGCCGTCGCCTTCAACACCACGCTGCTGGCCCTGGTGATGTCGGCCGTGCTCGTGCTGTTGCAGCACGTGGTCCAGGCGCGGGAGGAGGGCGCGCTCAACCGCGCCGGCCAGTACTGCCTCGACAACCTCATCAACCGCCTCTACGAGGAGGCGTGACGCGCCGTGCGCTCTCGCCCGGTCCGCGCCCTCGAGGTGCTGAGCATCTCCGCCCTCGATCTGTTCGCTTCGGCGCTGGGCGTGTTCATCCTGATGGCCGTGCTGCTGTTCCCCTATTACCTTCGGCAGCCGTCCGTCGAGGCGGAGGTGGCCGGCGCCCGTTCGCGCCTGGCCTCGGCCGAGGCCGCGCTTACCCAGGCCCGGCAGCATGCCCTGGACGCCGAACGCCGGCGGGACCAGGCCGAAGCGCACAGGCTGGAGGCGATCGCCGAGCAGGCGGAGGCCGAGAGAGCGCTCGCGGTCGCGGAACGCACGATCGCCACCGCCCGCGTCCACGCCGAGGACGTCGGCCGGCGCCAGGCCTCACTCGAGGAGGAGCTCGCCAACCTTCCCATCGTCGACCTCGATCTGGTGTTCGTCATGGATGCCACCGGCAGCATGCGCGACGAGATCCAGGACGTGCAGCGGAGCCTGCTCAGCATCATCCGGGTGCTGGAGCGGTTCGCGCCGTCGCTCCGCATCGGCTTCGTCGCGTACAAGGACCGCACCGACGAATACCTGACCCAGACGTTTCCGCTCGTCGCCATGACTCGCGAGAGCCTGCCGCGGATCCAGGCGTTCGTGCGCGGGCTCCAGGCAAGGGGCGGAGGGGACACGCCGGAGCCCGTCGGCCTCGCGCTCGGCGTCGCCTATGGCATGCCGTGGCGCAGTGACGCACGCGGTCGGATCGTCGTCATCGGCGACGCCCCGGTCCACGACTGGGACCGGGCGCGCACGCTCGAGATGGCCTCCCAGTTCCATCGCTCGCGCCCACCCGGGCGCCTCGATCGCCGGATCTCCGCCATCTTCACGGGCCGGAGCCCGGCCGGGCGCCGGTTCTTCGAGCAGCTGGCGCTGGCCGGCGGCGGCGATATGATCACCCACCGCGGCCAGATGATGGAGAGCGTGCTGTTGTCGATCCTCGACAGCCCCTCCCGGGCTTCGGCGGGGTCGACGCGGGGATAGGACGATGGCTGCGCCCGGAGCAAGAGCCGCAGGCGGTGGCGACGACGCGGTCGAGGCCGGCTGGCAGCTCGCCGGCAGGGACGGCTCGGGCCGGAGCATCCGTCTCGTCTTCGGCGAGAGCGAGCTGAGGCGCGCCTATCCGGGGCTGACCCTTGGCCGCCATCCCAAGCTCTGCGATCTCCTGATCGACGACCCGTCGGTGTCCCGCCGTCATGTCCGGATCTGTCGCGACGGCGACGGCATCGTCGTCGAGGACCTCAACTCCCTCAACGGAACGGTGCTGGCGGGGCGCACGCTGAGGCCGTTCGAACCGGTCCCGCTGCACGCCGGCGAGACCCTGACGATCGGGCTCGTCACGCTCACGCTGAGCCCGATCGCGACCGCATAGCTCCGGCGAGACGCGGCGATGCGGCTGCCCAACCGGACGCTGTCCATCTTCACCCTCTCTGCCCTCGACGTGCTGGCGATGTCGAGCGGCGTGTTCGTGCTCCTGGTGGTGATGCTGATGCCCTACTACCGCATGGAGTTGGACGCCCGGTCGGAGCTCGCCGACACCCAGGCCGCAACCGAGGCGGCGCGGGCAGAGGTGGAGGAGCAGCGGATCGTCGCCGCCGCCCTCCTCGAGGCCGCCGCGGAGGCCGAGGCGGAGCTGCGGGAGCTGGAAGGCGGCGCCGCCGCGATGCGCGCCCGCGCGGTGCGAAAGCGCGCCGAGGCGGAGGCGGTGGACCGGCAGGCCGGCGAGGCCGAGCGCGCCGTCTCCTCGCTGCAGGCGACCGTCGACAAGCGCATCATCAAGGAGCTCGACCTGGTCTTCGTGGTCGACGCCAGCGGCAGCATGGGACCGGTCATCCGCGATCTCGGCCAGTCGCTCGGCGGCATCGCCCGCGTGCTCGAGCGCATGGTTCCGTCGCTCCGGGTCGGCTATGTCGCCTACCGCGACTACGACGTCGGCAGCTGGGTGGTGCGGAGCCTGCCGCTGACGCCGACCGCGGTTCGGCTGGGAGAGGTCGTCGCCTTCGCAGGGAGCCTGGAGGCGGCGCGCGAGGGCGGTGCCACGGTGACCGAAGCCGTCCACGCCGGACTCGAGCGGGCGGCGGGCATGGACTGGCGCCCCGGCGCCAAGCAGTCGATCATCGTCATCGGCGACGCCGCGGCGCACCCCCATGAACAGGCGGCGACGCTCGCGCTCGCCCGCGCCTTCCGTACCGCCCGGCCGAGGCGCTCGGTCTCGGCCCTGTTCGTGACCACCGAGGCCTACCGGCGGTTCGGCCGCGGCGACCGCGAGTTCTTCGCCGAGCTGGCCGAGGCCGGCGGCGGGCCGTTCAGCGACCACCGCGGCGAGATGATGGAGAGCGTGCTGCTGTCGATTCTCGACCGGTAGCGGGACAGCCGACGCATACGGGCGCATGCGGGCTCGACGTCGTTCGTGATTTGCGCCTGCGCTTCGGCTAGGATGCGGCACGGTTGCAGCCAGGAGGTGACGTGATGCTTCGACTGGTCGCAGGGCTCTTCTCGCTCGCCGTTGTCGCCGGCTGCGCCTCGTCCACCGACCGATACACCCGACAGGAGGTCGGCCGGGTCATGGACACCTCGCGGGGGACGGTCGTCGCCGCCCGCCCCGTCGGCATCGAGGGCGAGCGCACCGGCATCGGCGCCGCGGCGGGCGGCATCGCCGCCGGCACCGCCGGCTACGCGACGATCGGCAAGGGCTCGGGCTCGGTGCTCGCCGGCGTGCTGGCCGGCCTCGCCGGGGTTGTCCTGGGCGGTCTGATCGAGGAAGCCGTCACCAGCCGCGAGGGCGTCGAGTACACCATCGCCATGGACGACGGCCGCACCGTCACCCTGGTGCAGGAGGCCGAGAGCAAGACGGCACCGATCGCCGCCGGGACGCCGGTGATGGTGCAGTGGGGCGGCGAGCAGGCCCGCGTCTTCCCGCTCGCCGAGACCGGCCTGGTGCCGGCGTCGGACGAGTGGGTCAACCCGGACACCCTGCTGCCGACGGACGGAACGGCGGGGCAGCCGACCGCGCCCGGCGAGGCGATCCCGCCGCGCCCGGGGCTGTTCGGCGCGGATCCGGAACGGACGGGATCCAGGCCGACCTTCTGAGCGGCTTCGGCCGCCCCGCGAGAGGGCAAGCGATGGCCGCCGACCACATCCTCGCCATCGACCAGGGCACGACATCGAGCCGGGCCATCGCCTTCGATGCGGCGGCACGTCCGGTGGCCGCCGCCCAGAAGGAGTTCCGCCAGATCTACCCGCAGCCGGGCTGGGTGGAGCACGATCCGGAGGACATCTGGCTGACCGCCGCCGCCGTCGCCCGGGAGGTGCTCGACGAGGTCGAGACCAAGGCCGGCCGGGTGGCTGCGGTCGCCATCGCCAACCAGCGGGAGACGACGCTGGTCTGGGATCGCGACACCGGCGAGCCGGTCTACAACGCCATCGTGTGGCAGGACCGTCGGACGGCGGACCTGTGCGCCCGACTCAAGGCCGACGGCTGCGAGGCGGAGGTGGCGGCGCGCTCGGGCCTGGTCGTCGACCCCTACTTCTCGGCGACCAAGATCGCCTGGATCCTCGACAACGTCGCGGGCGCCCGCGACCGCGCCCGGCGCGGACGGCTCGCCTTCGGCACCGTCGACGCGTTCCTGGTTTGGCGCCTTTCGGGCGGCCGCGTCCATGCCGTCGACGCCTCGAACGCGTCGCGCACGCTCCTCTTCAACATCCACGAGGGCGCCTGGGACCGGGAGCTCCTGAGGCTGTTCCGCGTGCCCGAGGCGGTCCTGCCGGTGGTCACCGACTCCTCGGGCGATCTCGGCCGGATCCAGGGCGACGCCTTCGGCACCGCGTTGCCGATCGCCGGGGTCGCCGGCGACCAGCAGGCGGCGCTGGTCGGCCAGGCGTGCTTGGAGCCCGGCATGGTCAAGAGCACCTACGGCACCGGCGCCTTTCTCGTCCTCAACACCGGCGCCCGGCCGGTCGCATCGCGGAGCCGCCTCCTGACGACGATCGCCTACCGCCTCGGCGGGCGGACGACCTATGCGGTCGAGGGCTCGATCTTCGCGGCCGGCGCCGCGGTGCAGTGGCTCCGCGACGGCCTCGGGCTGATCCGGAGCGCCTTCGAGACCGAGGCGCTGGCGGCCTCGCTCGAGGACAACGGCGGCGTCTATCTGGTGCCGGCCTTCGTCGGCCTCGGCGCCCCCTACTGGGATGCGGACGCCCGCGCCGCCGTCGTCGGGCTGACCCGCGACTCCGGCGCGGCCCATCTCGCCCGCGCCGCCCTCGAAAGCGTCTGCTACCAGACCCTGGACCTGTTCGAGGCGATGGCCGCGGACGGCGTGCGCCCGACCGAGCTCCGCGTCGACGGCGGTATGGCGGCCAACGACTGGCTCCTGCAATTCCTCGCCGACATCCTCGGCGTGCCCGTCGACCGGCCGTCGGTCACCGAGACCACCGCCCTCGGCGCCGCCTGTCTCGCCGGGCTCGCCGTCGGCCTCTTCCCGTCGCTCGACGAGTTCGCCCGCGCGTGGCGCTGCGATCGCCGCTTCGAGCCGTCGATGGCCGACGACGTGCGCGGCCGCCTCGTCGCCGGCTGGGCCGAGGCGGTCGAGCGGGTGCGCACGCACCACCGCGCCTGAGCCCCACGGGCCGGTCGCGACGGAGCGCCAGCTTCGCCGGCTTCTTGCCCCGCGCTCGCTGGGAGCCGTCGCGTGATCGCTCCGAAACGGGAAGCGCGGCCGACCCTGCAGACTATTTCCGCTCCGCACCCGCTTCGGGGCCCTCTGCCTGATGGCGAAGCTCGAAGGCATGGACGGCCGACCTCAGCGTCGGAAACAACGACTCGCCGTAGCGCTTTTCGGTCTCTCTCAGCCATTCGCGCCTGAAGAAGTGGGCAAGAACGCCCTTGGTGCGCGCAACGGCGAGCACGATGCCGCGGGCGGCCAGCTCGTCACGCAGCTCGATCGCCTCCTGCAACGCCGTGAAGTCGACCACATTGATCGGGCTTGCATCGAGGACCACCCATTCGACCGGGGTCCTGGCTTCCGCGATGGCCTTCAGGAGTCGCTGTTTGAAATAGCCGCAATTGAAGGCCACCAGGCCCGCATTGAAGCGATAGATGAGGAGCCCCGGAATGGGCTCGGCCTCCGGATGATCGGCGATTTCGTGGAAGCCCTCGACCCCCTTGATGCGGCCGAGCACCGCATCGCTCGGGCGCGATCCTACCGACAGCAGCCAGACCAGGGACAGCACCACGGCCAGCACGACGCCCGGAAGCACGCCGAGCACCAGAACGCCCCCCGTGGTTGCCAGGCAAAGCAGAAGCTCGCGACGGCTCGCGATCGAGAGCGTCCGCAGCGCGGCGAAATCGAACAGACTCCACGCAGGAACAATGATCAGGGCGGCCAAGGCGGCGTTGGGAAGAAAGGCGAGCGGAGCCGTGAGGAATAACAGGAATACCAGCATCGCTGCACCCCCGACGATGCCGACGAGCTGGGTCCGGCCACCGGTCGCGTCGTTGACCGCGGTCCGCGACGCGGTGCCGGTCACAGGGAAACCTTGCGCGAGGCCCGAGGCGATGTTGCAGGCACCGAAGGCGATCAGCTCCTGATTGGCGTCGATGTCATACCGGTTGCGCCGGGCGAAGCTCTTCGCCGTCAACACGCCGCTCGTGAAGCCGATCAGCGTGAGCCCCGCGGCATCGCTGACGAGATGCCGGATCTCGCCGAAACCGATGACCGGCAGAACCATCTCAGGCAATCCCCCGGGCACAGCGCCGAGAACCGCGATGCCCCGGTCCTGAAGTTCGAGGGCGGCGACCGCGACGATGCCGGCGACGACCACGATCAGCGCCGCAGGCAGCCGAGGCGCGACCTGCCGCAAGGCGAGGAACAGCGCCAGCAGCGCGGTGCCGAGAACGAGGGTCGGAAGGTGTGTCGCGTCTAGATGCCCGGCGAGCTCGGCGACCTTCGGGAAGAAGTCACTGGCCTCGCTCGGCAGGCCGAGCAACTTCGGAATCTGGCCCACCAGAAGGATCAGGGCGATGCCGTTGAGGTAGCCGACGAGAATGGGCTGGGACAGGAAGTTGGCGATGAAGCCGAACCGCCCAGCGCCGGCGACGATGCAAAGGACGCCTGTCATCAGCGTCATCGCGACCATCAGGGTCATGTAGCGCTGGGGGTCGCCACCGGCGATCGCACCCAGACTGGCGGCGGCGATGATGCAGGTTGCCGCGTCCGGACCGGTCATCAGCTGGCGTGACGATCCGAACACGGCGTAGGCGAACAGGGGAAAGATCGCCGAGTAGATGCCGACGACCGCCGGAACGCGGGCGATGTCAGAATAGGCGATGCCGACCGGAAGCGCGACGGCGGCAACCGAGAGACCGGCGATCAGGTCGTTGCCGAGATGAGCTCGCTGATAACCGAGGAGTGCCGCGAGGCCCGGGGCGACGCGATTGAGGCGACGGAACGCGCCGCCGCTCATTCGGCTTCGAGGGCGGCCCGAGCTGCGGCAAGCTCCGCCCTCTTGGCGTCGCCGACCTGGGGGTATTCGAGATCGAGGGAGCCCAGGGTGGCGATGACCGCGCTGGCGACGACCAGCCGGGTGAACCACTTGTTGTCCGCCGGCACCACGTACCACGGCGCATACGAGGTGGCGGTGGCCCGGACCATGTCCTCGTATGCCTCCTGATAGGCGCTCCAGAAGCCGCGCTCCTTCGCATCGGCCAGGGAGAACTTCCAGTTCTTGTCGGGGTTGTCCAGGCGCTCAATGAAGCGCTTCTTCTGCTCCTTCTTGGAGACGTGGAGAAAGAACTTGCAGATGGCGACGCCGTTTCGGGCCAGGTACCGCTCGACGCTCGAGATGTCGCGATACCGGTGCTTCCAGATAGACTTGCCGACGAGCGCCGGCGGCAGCTTCTGGCGCGCCAGATGCTCGCCGTGCACTTTGACGACGAGAACCTCCTCGTAATAGGAGCGGTTGAAGATGCCGATCCGCCCGCGCTCGGGCAGGCACTTGACGCAGCGCCAGAGATAGTCGTGGTCGAGATCCTCGGCCGACGGCGCCTTGAACG
Organism: uncultured Rhodospirillaceae bacterium; assembly: GCA_964420325.1. GTDB lineage: Bacteria > Pseudomonadota > Alphaproteobacteria > Rhodospirillales > Defluviicoccaceae > CAYQSU01. The sequence goes on from CAYQSU010000028.1 coordinate 36,962, forward strand.
AGAAGACCTGGCAGCCCTGGGGGTTGACCCCCGACATGACGTGCTTGATGGTGCCATCCTTGCCGGCGGCGTCCATCGCCTGAAAGATCAACAGAGCGGCCCATCGGTCCTGGGCATAGAGCCGGTCCTGCAGGGCGGCGAGGGTGTCGACGCCAAGGGCGAGAACCTCCTTCGCCTGCGGCTTGTCCTCGGCCTCGAGCGCGCCGGTATCCGTGGGGTCGACGTCCTTCAGGCGGAACTTGCCGCCGTTGGTGACGCGATAGGGAGAGGAGAATTCGCGACACCTTTCGATCCGCTCCCGAAGGCTGAGATCCGCGAAGGCCATCTGGTTTCTCCCGGCAGGACCCGCGTTCCCGGCCCTCGTGGCCGGCGCGGCCGCGCTTCCCATACACCCCGGCACACCGGCTGACAACCGTCCGTGCCGGCAGTGGCAGGGCTCGACGGCGACGGGATCACGCTCGTCGCCGCGCGCGGCGGGGTGGTGGCGCCGGACGCTGGCCGGGCGGTGGTCCGGCCTCCGCGCTGCGCTCTCTCGTCGGGCCTATGCGCGGCGGGGCAGGCCGTGGACGCAGCGGTCGCCGCGGCCGAGCGCGCCGCGGGCCAGCGCCGCGAGCCGCGAGCCGATCCACCGCCCGGCACGGGCGAAGGCCGCGCTGCGTTCGCGGTCACCGCACCTGAGGTAGCGGTTCATCTCGGCCGCCGTCGGATGGGTGAATGCATCGGACATCTCTCGAACCCTTTCGTCTTGAACCGAGGTCCATGGTAACGAATGTCGCGCCACGACATAATCCGTGCAAGGATCACAGGTTCTGTGAAAGGAGGTCATGAGTGATGGATCGGCCGGGAGAGATGGCGGTGTTCGTTCGCATCGTCGACGAGGGCGGCCTGTCGGCCGCCGCGCGCACGCTCCGAATGACGCCGTCGGCGGTGAGCAAGCTCCTGACCCGGCTCGAGGACCGCCTCGGCGCGCGGCTGCTCAACCGGACCACGCGGCGTCTCGGCCTCACCGACGAGGGCGAGGCCTTCTATCGGCGCGCCAGGCAGATCCTGGCCGAGATCGACGAGGCCGAACAGGCGGTGGGCACGCTCCATGCGGCCCCCGGGGGCCGGCTGCGGGTGACCGCCGCCGTCGCCTTCGCCATCTATCAGATCGTCCCGGTGCTGCCGGCGTTCCTCGCCCGCTACCCCGACATCCACCTGGAGCTGCACGTCGGCGACCGCATCGTCGACCTGGTCGAGGAGGGGTTCGACGTCGGTGTCCGCGTCGGCGCCCGCGAGGATTCATCGCTGGTCTCCCGCCTGCTCGCCACCGACCACCGGACGATCTGCGCCGCGCCCGCCTATCTCGAGCGCCACGGCGTGCCGAGGACGCCCGCCGACCTGGCGTCGCACGCCTGCATCACCTGGACCGGCGATGCGGGAGGCCTCAACGACTGGCCGTTCGAGGGGCCGGAGGGGCCTCATGCCGTGCGCGTGCACGGCGCCATCGAGGTCAACAACGGCGAGGCGATGCACGAGATGGCGCTGGCCGGCCTCGGCCTCGCCCATGTGGCCGAGTTCCGCGTCGGCCAGGACATCGCCGCCGGGCGCCTGGTGCCGGTGCTCGTCGACCACCACCGCAAGGTCGACCTGCCGATCCACGCCGTCTATCCCCACCGCCGGCACCTGTCGGCGAAGGTCCGCGCCTTCGTCGATTTCCTCGGCCGCACGTTCGCGCCGGTGCCGCCGTGGAAGGCCCGCTGACGACCGGTCGCGCTTGTCCCTGCGGGGAGCGGTGTGGCACTCTCGGCGGCGATCACCGGCGATCTCGCGGTCTCACGACAAGACGGCAAGGGGAGGACCCAGACCATGACCGGCGCGCTACTCCGGATCGGCGACCGGGACGGGATCCACTACGAGTACGATCCGCCGGGTGCCGGCCGCCCGACCTTCTGCTTCGTCAATGCGCTCACCGGCAGCACCGGCGTCTGGCAGGCGGCGATCGGGCCGAGGCTGCGCGCAGAGGGCTGCGGCACTCTCGCCTGGAACTTCCGCGGCCAGGCCGACAGCCCGTTCACGCCGGGCCTGGCACTCACGCCGGCGCTGGTGATCGAGGATCTGCAACGGCTGCTGCAGGCGATCCGGCCGCCGCGGCCGATCCTGGTCGGGCTCTCCATCGGCGGCCTGTTCGCCGCCTGGGCCCACCTCCGGGGCGCGCCGGCGGCTGGCCTCGTGCTGATCAACACGCTGCGCATCCCGCGGGCGCGGATCGAGTGGATCAACCAGGCGATGGTCCGCGCCGCCGGCCTCGGCGGGCTGCGACTGGTGATGGACCTCTACATGCCGCTGCTGGTCGGCGAGGAGCGGGCCCAGGCCGTCCGCGCGAGCTTCCTCACCGACGAGCCGTACGCACCGCTCCGGCCCGGCGACGGCCACATGGAGCTTCTCGCCCACGCCGCCGGCGCCGACTGGGACCT
>CAYQSU010000029.1:0-38294 GCA_964420325.1 uncultured Rhodospirillaceae bacterium
CGGCCGGGATCGGGGGAACCTGATCCGATTGCATGCGACGGGAGCGGTCCGAGGCTCACTGTTGCTCACTGGGATGCGTCCCGGAGCCTCCGCGCAGCGGCGCCCGGAGCCCTTCCCGGCCCCGATCGATGGTCGGGATCCCTTGGGAAAATGTCCACATTTCGCTGCAGACCCGCACGTTTCGTCCGATTCTCGTTCTGAATCAATGCGTTAGGCCAGAATCGGGCGTCGCAGAACGTCGCATTTCGTCGCGAAAGCGTCGCAAAATGCCGCATTTTGTCGCATTTTGTCGCAAAATGTCGCATTTTGTCGCAGGTCCGCTGCCGGCCGCCGCGCGGGCCGGCTCAGGCCGGCCGGCGGCCGCGCGCCTCGGCCAGGAACCGCGGCCTCGACCGGCGGCGCCACGCCTCGAGGCTCCACCCCGCCCGGGACGCCTTCACCCACGGCTTCGCCATGAACGCGCGGGCCGGCACCTGCCGGCCGTCGGCGAGACCGACGACGACGGCGGCGATCCGGTACTCGGCGCCCTCGAAGCGGGAGAGCCGCGCCACTTCCGGGGGCCGAAGGCCCGAGACCAGGACGCCGTCGACGGCGGATCCGGCCGCCGGTACCAGCACCGGGTAGGTGGCGCCGTGGCGGGTGAGCCGGCGGAAGCGCCGGAGCCGGGCCGGCCGCCGGTCGCGCGCCGGCACGGCGCGGCCGATCACCCAGGCGAGCAGGTCCTCGTCCATCAGCGTGCCGTAGAAGAACAATCCGGGGGCGAGCAGGGGGGCCTCGCGATGCCGCCTCAGGCCCCGGCCGCCGGCCCCGGCCAGCCGGCCATCGGCTCCGTCGACCGCACCACGCGCATCCCGGCGTCCTCGAACCGCCGGTAGGCGGCGTCGGCGTCGTCCGTGTAGTCGACGACGCCGGGGACCACCACCGGCGACGAGCAGTCCTCCAGGAGATGGACCTTGCCGACCAGGCGCTCGTCGTGGCGCACGGCGTCGGCGAGCAGATCGGCGACGGTCCAGGCGACGCAGTGGCTCTTCGCCTGGCCGGCGATGACGACGGCGTCGGCCGTCGCCAGATGGCGGATGAGCGCGTCGCTCTTGGCGACCAGCCGGCCGCCGTCCGGCCCGGTCGCCACCTCCGGGCCGAGCACCGAGTAGTGCTCGGTCAGCGGATGGTTGCCCTTGACCTGGATGTCGGGCTGGCTCCGGCGGGCGATGGTGTGGAAGAAGATCGCCTCCTCGACCGCGGAGACCAGCGCGTGACCGATGCCGCCCAGCATCGAGTGGTAGGGCCAGATGGTCAGCGCGTACTTGCCGGTCCGCTCGAGCTGGCGGGTGTAGTGCGCGAGGTGGCGCTGGCCGAAGGTCTCGTCGATGCCGAGCGCGCCGGCGACGGCGGGGTTGAACCGCCAGCGGCCGTCGGCGACGTCCCGGGCGGTGACGGTCGTGTAGGGATCGGGGTGGCGGCCGTCGGCGTCGACGAGGAAGATGGCGTGGAAGATCTGCATCGCCTGGTGGGTGTCCATCGTCACCACGATGCGGGTGATGCTGGCGAGGTTGCGATAGATGAACCGGCACAGCCGCACATTGTCGTCGACCGCCCCCGTGCCCGCCCGCCCGCCGACGAACAGCTCGAAGCCCGGGATGCAGAAGGTGTTCTGCACGTCCACCAGCACCAGGCAGGTCTTGACGCGGTCCTCGGCCGCGGGCCGGATCCCGTGCTCGGCGGCGAAGGCGGCCGCCGACTGGGCGAGCTCCTGATACGGCACCCGCCACACCTCGCCGACCCGGCCGGCGTTGACGTGCGGGGGGATGGGAAGCTCCGGTGCCACCGTCGTCTGCTCCTCGCCCTCGCCCTTCGGCTCGCGCCCGGTCCCGCCCTGGTGCCAGCGTAGCCGTGCCGCCGCCGCTCAAGCCATCGTGAGGTCCGGCGGTTCGATCCCGCTCGCCTTGAGCTGGCGCGTGAGTTCGGCGATCTGGCGGGCGAGCCCGTCGCGGCTCGCCGCCTCGCAGCGTCCGACCAGCACCGGCTGGGTGTTGGACGCCCTGAGCAGCCACCAGCCCTCGGCGGACGAGACGCGGACGCCGTCGATGTCGCCGACGGTGACGCCGTCGACCCGCCGCAAGCGCGAGCGTACCTCCTCGATGACCGCGAACTTGCGGTCCTCGGGGCAGTCGATCCTGAGCTCCGGCGTGTTCAACGTCTGCGGCATGGCGTCCCGCATCCGGGCGAGCGAGCGGTCCGAACGGCCGAGGATCGACAGCAGCCGCACCGCCGCGTACAGGGCGTCGTCATAGCCGTAGTAGCGGTGGGCGAAGAAGATGTGGCCGCTCATCTCGCCGGCGAGCGGCGCGCCCGTCTCGGCCATCATCGTCTTGATCACCGAGTGCCCGGTGCGACTCATCAGCGGCCGGCCGCCCATGCGCCGGATCTCGTCGAAGAACACCTGGCTCGCCTTGACGTCGGCGATGATCGTCGCTCCCGGATGGTCTTCCAGCACCGGCCCGGCCAGGATCAGCAGGAGCTGATCGCCCCACAGGACGCGGCCTTCGGAATCGACGACGCCGATGCGGTCGCCGTCGCCGTCGAAGGCGACGCCGAGGTCGCAGCGTTCGCGGGCGACGACGGCCTTGAGCTGCTCCAGGTTCTCCTCCACGGTCGGGTCGGGATGGTGGGCGGGGAAGCGCCCGTCGATCTCACCGTTGATCACGACGTGGCGGCCCGGAAGGCGCCGGGAGAGCGCACGGACCACCTCGCCGGCGGCGCCGTTGCCCGGATCCCACGCCACCCTGAGGGCTCGGCCGGGCTCGAAGTCCGCCACCAGCCGGTCGACGTAGGCGGCTTCGACCGCGCGGGCCTCCGCGCGTCCCGCTCCCGACGCGAAATCGCCCGACGCCGCGATCCGGCTCAGCTCCTTGATGTCCTCGCCGAAGAACGGCCGGCCCAGCATGCTCATCTTGATGCCGTTGTACTCCGGCGGGTTGTGGGAGCCGGTGACCATCATGCCGGCGTCCGCCTGCCACAGCTTGGTGGCGAAATAGAGCATCGGCGACGGCCCCCGGCCCGCCCGGTAGACGCCGAGGCCGGTCGCCCGCAGACCCTCGACGAGGGCCGCCTCGAGGTCCGGCGACGACAGCCGGCCGTCGTAGCCGACGGCGACGCTCCGGCCGCCGTTGCGGACGACCAGGGTTCCGAAGGCGAGACCGACGGCGCGGACGTCCTCGCCGGTCAGCGTGCGGCCGACCGTGCCGCGGATGTCGTACTCCCTCAGGATGCTAGGATCGAAGTGGTGCGCGGTGGACATCGGATCGGTCCTCGCGGTTGCGCGGGACAAGGCCCGCCGACGGCCGGCCGACGCACGTATAGCGGAAGCCGGCCAGGGCCATCTCGTCGGGATCGTAGATGTTCCGGAGGTCGACCATGATGGGCGCGGTGAGCAGGGCCTTCACCCGCGCAAGGTCGAGCGCCCGGAACTCGTTCCACTCGGTGAGGAGCGCCAGCGCATCGGCGCCGTCCATGGCTTCATAGGCATCCCGAGACCAGACGATGCCCTTGAGCAGGCGCTTCGCCTCCTCCATGCCCTCCGGATCGAAGGCGCGCACGCGGGCCCCGGCCGCCTGCAGGGCCGGCACGATCTCGAGGCTCGGCGCGTCGCGCATGTCGTCGGTGTTGGGCTTGAACGTGAGGCCGAGGACGGCGATCGTCTTGCCGGCCACCGAGCCGCCGCAGGCGTCGATGATCTTCCTGGCCATCAGCACCTTTCGCTTCTCGTTGATGTCGATCACGGTTTCGATGATGCGGACCGGGCTGCCGACGTCCTGCGCCGTTCGCACCAGGGCCAGCGCGTCCTTGGGAAAGCAGGATCCGCCGTAGCCGGGTCCGGGATGCAGGAACTTGCGGCCGATGCGGCCGTCGAGGCCGATGCCGCGGGCGACGTCGTGGACGTCGGCACCCACCGCCTCGCACAGGTCGGCGACCTCGTTGATGAAGGTGATCTTCGCCGCGAGGAAGGCGTTGGCGGCATACTTGATCAGCTCCGACGTCGTGCGCGAGGTGAACACCATCGGCGTCTCGATCAGGTAGAGCACGCGATAGAGCTGGCGCATGACGTCCCGCGCTCGCTCGCTGTCGGTGCCGATGACGACCCGGTCGGGACGCATGAAGTCGTTGATCGCCGACCCCTCGCGCAGGAACTCGGGGTTGGAGACGACGTCGACGTCGGCATCGGGACGGACCGCGCGGATGATCCGCTCCACCTCGTCGCCGGTGCCGACGGGAACCGTCGACTTGGTGACGACGACGGTGTAGCCGTCGAGGGCTCTGGCGATGGCGCGGGCGGCATCGTAGACGTAGGTCAGGTCCGCGTGGCCGTCGCCGCGGCGGCTCGGCGTGCCGACGGCGATGAACACGGCATCGGCCTCGCGGACGTTGGCCTCGAGATCGGTCGAGAAGGCGAGGCGCCCGCCTCGCACGTTGCTGGCCACCAGGCCGTCGAGGCCCGGCTCGAAGATGGGGATTTCGCCGCGGCTGAGCCGCTCGATCTTGCCGGAGTCCTTGTCGACGCAGGTCACGCTGACGCCGAACTCGGAAAAGCAGGCGCCGGAGACGAGACCGACGTAGCCGGTCCCGATCATCGCGATGCGCATGACGCTAGCCTTGAACCACCCGCGGGCGGGCGACGGAAACCGGCGCCTTCACCACGGCGGCCTCCGGCTCGTCGGCCGTCTCGTACTTCCGGAGCATGGCGCGGAACGGCCCGCGCAAGTCCTCCCTTTGCAGGGCGAAGGCGATGTTGGCCTCGAGATAGCCGACCTTGCTCCCGCAGTCGAAGCGCGTTCCGGTGAACCGGAACCCGTGAAACGGCACCAGGCCGATGGTTCTGGCGATGGCATCGGTGAGCTGGATCTCGCCGCCGGCGCCCCGTTCCTGATGCTCGAGAACGGTGAGCACGATCGGCTGGAGGATGTAGCGGCCGATGATGCCGAGGGTCGAGGGCGAGGTCTCGGGAGCCGGCTTCTCGACCACTCCCTTGGCCTTCACCAGGTGGTTGTCGACGCTTTCCGGATCGATGATCCCGTAGCGGTGGGTGCTGTTGGCGGGGACGTCCTCGATGGCCACCAGGTTGCCGCCGACCTGGGCCTGGGCATCGACCATCTGCTTGAGGCAGCCCGGCGTGGCCAGGATCAGATCGTCGGCCAGCAGCACGGCGAACGGCTCGTCGGCGATGAAGTTGCGGGCGCACCAGACCGCGTGACCGAGGCCGAGCGGCTCCTGTTGGCGGGTGTAGGCGATGTGGCCGGGCCCGGGCATCCAGTCGACCACGGACCTCAAGGCTTCCTTGGCGCCACGCTGGCTCAGCGTCTGCTCCAGCTCGACGCTGTGGTCGAAGTGGTCCTCGATCGCCGACTTGGCGCGCCCGGTGACGAAGATGAACTCCTCGATCCCGGCCGCCCGTGCCTCCTCCACCGCATACTGGATCAGCGGCTTGTCGACGACCGGCAGCATCTCCTTGGGCATCGCCTTGGTGGCCGGCAGGAAGCGGGTGCCGAGACCGGCGACCGGAAAAACCGCCTTGCGAACGGGCTTGGGCATGGCTGCTCCGAACGGTTGCAACAAACCACGGCTGATCGCGTGGCGACGGCGACTATTTGCCACAGACGCGCTCCGGCCGCAACCTCCGGGCTCAGCGGCCGAGCAGAACCCGCCTCGCCTCGTTGACCTTGGCGGCGAGGTAGTTGGAGCCGCCCCTGTCGGGATGGCACATCGAGATCAGGCGGTGGTGGGCGCTTCTGATCTCGTCATCGGATGCGCTGGGGGCGAGCCCGAGGATCGCATAGGCCTGCTCTCGGGTCATTGGGCCGTCGTCGGCACCGCCTTGCGCGGTTTCGCCGCCCGCGGTCTCGCTTTCGCAGCGCTCGCGCCAGCCGGCGTGCGCTCGGTCGAGATAGGCCTCGAGGACCTGGGCCGACTGCGCGTCCTCGGCCCGGCACGCGCGCAGGAGCTCCCAGACCTGTTGGAGATCGAGATCGCCGAGCCGCCGGCCGGCGAACGGCCCTTCCAGCACCTCGCCGTCGAGCCCGCCGGTCTCGTGGTCGAGCCGCATGCGGAGATGCCTGGTCTCGATCGTCGACGCCTGCCGGCCGCCGAAGCCGGCCGCCCGCGCGTAGTTCTTGGCGGTGCGGTGCGCCCGATAAAGCCGCATCGCATAGGGGAACAGCGCCAGCGCCGTCCCCAGGGCCCAGGCCAGCCGGCCGGTGGCGGCGAGCAGCAGCGTGACGACCGCGAGCAGAACGAGACCGACCCACTTGAACACGCGGATCAGGCTTTTCGGCTCGGTGGCGACGAACCACTTGAGGATCAGCACGAAGCCGACGGCGAGAGCGACGCCCAACAGGATATAGGCGATCACCGGGTCAGCGCCTTCCGACCTGATGGGCGATCTGCCGGACGGGGCCGCCGCGACGGCCGGCGAGATCCTCGAGCGCCGGCCGGCCGCCCGCCGCATAGACGGCAACCGCGCCGAGAAGCTGGCGCAGGACATGGGCGGCGCCGGCATCGAAGCGGCAATAGGCGCCGTTGGTGAGCTTGGCGATCTGCTTGAAGGCGAACGCGGCGACCGGGTCGTTGCCTTCGTGGAACGTGAACGCCGGCACGCCGAGGATGCCGAGCTCGCCGGCAAGCGCGCCGAGCGTGTCGACATCCTCCTCGACGCAGTCGCCGACGAAGACGAGGGCGCCCACCTTCTCTGCCCCGGTCTCGTTGATGGCGTGGCGCAGCACCTTGCGGATCTGCGTCTCGCCGGCGAGGCAGGTGACCGAGGTCATCAGCCGCACCAGTTCGTCCGAGCGGGTGAGCCAGGGGCTGACCTTGAACTGGCCGAAGCCCCGGTAGAAGCAGAGCTGGACCTCGAGCCCGCCGAGCGCCGCCGTCTCCGAGAACATCTCCCCCTGGATGTGCGCCGCCCGATCCCATGTCGGCTGCCGGCTCGCGGTGGCGTCGAGAGCGAAGATCAGCCGCCCGCGGCGGCCGGCCGGGCGAGCCGACGGTGTGGCGGCGATCCTGGTGAGGAACGCCTCGACCTCGCCGGTGGTCGACTTCTTCGTCGGCAGACGGGACCGTTCGTCGCTCAGCGCAAGACCTCCGCCTCTCAGGGGCTCCCGGGGCCTACTCACCCACTCTTGAGATAGCGTGGGCAGCCGCGGGTTCCAGGTCAAGCGGCGGCGCGCCCCGCCGGCAGGCCGAGCGCGGAGACGAGGGTGCGCACCTCCTGGCGGGCCGCCACCTGCGAGAAGGTCAGCGGATCGCCGCCCGCGGCCTCGCCGAGATCCATCAGTGTCAGTCCGGCGGGAAACAGCTCGCGAAAGATGACACGTTCGCCGAACCCGGGGACGAGACGAAAGCCGAAGCGGCGCGCCATCTCGGCGAGCACCGCCTCGACCCGGCGCTTGTTTCGGGCATCGAGGCTGCTGAGCCGGTTGCGCATGACGATCCAGTCCAGCGGCCGGCCGCCGCCGGCGGCGCGACGCTTTCTCGCCTCCCACACCATCTCGGCGTAGTGGCTCGGCGCCACGACGCGGAACGCACCGTCGTCGCCGACCCCTCCTTCGATGCGGGCGAGCACATCGAGATCGACGAAGCTGTCGTTGACCGGCGTGATCAGCACGTCGGCACGGGCGTGTCCGAACCGGTTCAGCGCGTTGTGCGCGCCGGGGGTATCGACGACGATGACGTCGTGAGCTTCGGCCAGGCGGTCGAAGGCGGCCGCGAGCCTCTCGTCCCACGGGCCGTCGCCGGCGTCCGTCCCGCCCGCGAACGCGACATGGGTCGGCATCGGCAGCACCCGCCCGCCGGTCTCGGCGCGGGCGCGGCGGTTGTCCACGTAGCGGCTCAGCGTCCGCTGGCGGACGTCGAGGTCGAGGCTGCCCACCGAGCGGCCGCTCCGCAAGAGCCCCACGATCAGGTGCATCGCCATCGTCGATTTGCCGCTGCCGCCCTTCTCGTTGCCGCAGACAACGACGGGGCAGTGCCGTCCCTGCGTCATCGACCGCCCGCAGGGGCTTCGCGCCGCACCCACACCGCCGTGTCATGGAAGGCGGCGCCGCCCGCGGGCGGCGCCGGATCGGCGCCGACGAGAGCGTTGATGCCGATGCCTTCGGTGAAGGCGGCGTTGGGCCAGATGCTCTCGACGATGACCACGCCCGGCTGCACGCCGTCGAACCGGCGCACGGGCACGACGACCGAGCCCCTGCCGTTGCCGAGCCGCACCGCATCGCCGTCGGCGACCGCCAGCGCGGCGCAGTCCGCCCCGTGCATCAGCACCGTCGGCCGTCCCTCCTTCTGCCTCGAGGTCTCCGTCTCGGTGAAGCTGGAGTTGAGGAAGTTGTGGGCGGGCGCGGTCACCAGCCGGAACGGGTGCGCCTCGTCGGCGGCCTCGGTGATCGCGACATGGTCCGGCAGCTGCGGCATCGCCTGCCCGGCCGGGCCCAGCGCCGACCAGTCCGGGGCGAAGCGGAAGCGCCCGTCGGGCCAGGCGAAGCCGTCGAGAAAATGCGCCTGCTCGAAGGCAAGCGCGCAGTCGATCCCGCCATCGGCGTGCGCGGCCTCCGGCGGGGGCAGGCCGGAGGCCGCGAAGCTCCGCTCCATGATCTCCCAGGCCGACATCTCGAACCCGGCGTGGCGGGCGCCGAGGCGGCTCGCCAGCGCGCCCACCACTTCCTGGTTGGACCGGCTCTCGCCGACCGGCTCGATCACCTTGCGGGCCACCTGCAGGACCGTGTGGCCGCCGCCGAGGTAGACGTCGTCGTGCTCGAGGAACGTCGTCGCCGGCAGCACGATGTCGGCCATCGCCGCGGTCTCGGTCAGGAACTGCTCGTGGACGCAGAGGAACAGGTCCTCGCGGCCGAGTCCCGCCCGAACCTTGGCGCTCTCCGGCGCGACGACGGCGGGATTGGTGTTCTGCACCAGCATCGCCGTCACCGGCGGCCCCCTGCCGAGATCGGCGGCATCGCCGGTGAGCACCGGCCCGATCCGTGACATGTCGAGGACGCGCACCCCTGGATGTCGCGCATCCAGGCCCTCGATCAGCGTCCGGTCGAGCCGGTAGAGGTCGCCGTTGGCGAACAGCGCGCCGCCGCCCCGGTGCCGCCAGGCGCCGGTCACCGCCGGCAGGCAGGACACCGCGTGCATGGCGGCGGCGCCGTTGCGCGATCGCGTGAACCCGTAGCCGAGGCGGAGAAAGCTCCGCGGCGTCCGCCCGTAGAGCCGGGCGAAGTCGACGATCTCCCGCTCGCCGAGCCCGGTAAGGGCCGCCGCCCACGACGGTGGGCGCGCGTTGAGGTGCGCCTCCAGCCGATCGGGGCAGTCGGTGTAGCGGGCGAGGTAGTCGCGGTCGGCGTATCCCTCGCGGAACAGCACGTGCATGACCGCGCAGGCCAGCGCCGCGTCGGTGCCGGGACGCAGCAGGAGGTGGACATCGGCCGCACGCGCGGTGGCGTTGGCGTAGGGATCGACGGCGACGATCTTGGCGCCGCGCTTCTTGCGCGCCGCCGTTGCGTGGGTCATCACCTGCACCTGGGTGGCCGCGGCGTTGACACCCCACAGCACGATCAGGTCCGACTCCTGCATCTCCCTGGGGTCGACGCCGCGCACGGCGCCCGCGCCGGCCGTCCAGCCGGCCCGTGCGATGGTCGAGCAGATGGTCTGCTTCTGGCCCGAATAGCCCATGACGGCGCGCAGCCGCTCGATGGCGTTCCGCTGCACCAGCCCCATCGTCCCGGCATACTGGTACGGCCACACCGCTTCGGCCCCGTCGCGCTCGGCTGCGGCGCGGAAGGCGGCGGCGAGGGTATCCAGCGCCTCCTCCCAGGAGATCGGCTCGAACCGCCGCTCGCCCTTGCCGCCTATCCGCCTGAGCGGCCGGGTGAGGCGTTCGGGATGGTGCACGCGCTCGGCGTAGCGCGCGACCTTGGCGCAGATGATGCCGGCGGTATAGGGATTGCGCTCGGCACCCCGCACCCGGCCGACGCTCCGCCGGTCGAGCACCTCGACGTCGAGAGCGCACGTGCTGGGGCAGTCGTGGGGGCAGGCGGAGGCGACAAGGTCCCCGGGCATCGTCCCGATCCATCGACACGGCCAAGGGCAGGAACTCTATCGTCGCCCCGCCCCGACTTCAACAGAGTGCCGGCCGCTACTCCCCGTGGATCACGCCCTCGGGGTGAAAGGCGTGAAAGACGAAGGCGAAGGTGACGTGGTGCACCACGTCTTCGGCGTTCGCGCCCTCTCCCCGCTCGACGACGACGTTGCCGACGTCGCGGCCGTCGGCGATTCGCGCCGTATCGAGCGCCGAGCTCTGGCCGGCCTCCCAGCGGAGGGCGAGATCACCCTTGGTGATGGTGCCGCGCGCCCGCAAGAGCGGCAGCGTCCATGCCTCGCCGTCGACGACGATCACCCGCGTCATCGGGCTGACGCCCTCGGGCAGCGGCCCCTGATACAGAAACGGCATCGACGCGCCGTCGTAGCCGACGTAGGGATTGCGCCCGTAGGGCCGGAGCGACGGATCCGCCGGAACCAGCACCCGGCCCTGCGGCGCACGCGCCTTGAACCGCGACCAGGAGTCCAGCCGCGACGGCAGCATCTCGAGGCGGGCGCCGGTCAGCTCGCCGACGATCGCCTCGCCGGAGAACTGCTGCCACCAGCTCTCCGTCTGGCGGTCGTACATCACCAGATCGGAGTGCCTGAGCTTGCCGGTGGTGCCGAAGTCGAGGACCTGATCGCCGACCCGGCGGCCGAAGACGATGCTGGCGTTGCACAAGGGGCAATAGGTCACCGCCACCGGCAGGCCGCCGACCACGTCGTTGACGATCTCGTGCCAAGTCAGCACGCGCAGCGGATAGGCCCGCGCATCGCCGCCGATCTCGAGGGCGATCACCGGCTCCTGATCGGTGAGATCGGTGACCGCCGCCACCGGCACGAACACCGGGTCGTCGATCGCCGGAATGCCGTCCTTGGGCGGCCCGCCGGAGAGGATCTCGCTGAGGTCGGCGGCGGCCCTGGTGAAATCGGTCCGCGGCCATTCGGCCTCCCACGCCGGCGTCCGGCCGTGGGCCGCGGTGGCCAGCAGCGCCAGGACCAGTCCGGTCGCGATCGTCGTCAGGGTTGCCATCGCGGCGTCCTCCCGAGCGGTTGCCGGTGCACCCTCGTAGGTGAGACGGAAGCCTGTTGCCCGCAACCGCCGACGGCATCACATTCGGGTGACGGCGGTCGCACCGCCTCAGTGCCACATCGGGGAAGACCGGGCTCCATGGCGGAAACCGTCGAATGCGCGGTGATCGGTGCCGGCGTCGTCGGCCTCGCCATTGCCCGCGCCGTCGCCCTTGCCGGGCGGGAAGTGGTTGTCCTGGAGGCCGCCGAGGCCGTCGGCACGGTGACGAGCTCGCGCAACTCCGAGGTCATCCACGCCGGCCTCTACTACCCCGAGGACAGCCTCAAGGCGCGGCTCTGCCGCCGGGGCCGGGACATGCTCTACGCCTACCTCGCCGAGCACGGGATCGCCTATCGGCGCTGTGGCAAGCTGATCGTCGCCACCGAGGAGGGCGAGCTCGACCGTCTCGCCGACGTCGAGCGACGGGCGCGGGCCGCCGGCGTCGACGACGTGTTCAGGCTCTCGGCCGCCGAGGCGCGGGCCCTGGAGCCGGAGCTCCGCTGCATCGCCGCCCTCGCCTCGCCGTCGACGGGAATCCTCGACAGCCACGCGTACATGCTGAGCCTCCAGGGCGAGGCCGAGGATCGGGCCGCCGTCATTGCCTTCATGAGCCCGGTGCACGGCGGCGTCGTTCGCGGCGCAGGGATCGAGCTCGCCGTCGGCGGCGAGGAACCGGCCCGCCTTCTCTGCCGGACCGTCGTCAACGCGGCCGGCCTCGGGGCGCAGACGGTGGCGGCGGCGATTCGCGGTGTTCCCCCCGAGACCATCCCGCCGCTCCACTACGCCAAGGGCAATTACTTCGCGCTTTCCGGCCGGCCGCCGTTCGATAGGCTGATCTATCCCGTTCCCGGCCCGGCCAGTCTCGGCACCCACTTCACCCGCGACCTCGGCGGCCAGGGGCGGTTCGGCCCGGACGTCGAATGGGTGCGGAGCCTCGACTACGCCGTCGATCCGGCCCGCGCCGCCTCCTTCTACGACTCGATCCGCCGCTACTGGCCGGCCCTTGCCGACGGCGCCCTCCAGCCCGCCTATGCCGGCATCCGCCCGAAGATCCAGGCGCCGGGCGAGCCGGCCTGCGACTTCGTCATCCAGGGCGCCGACGCCCACGGCGTCCCCGGCCTGGTCAACCTCTACGGCATCGAGTCGCCCGGCCTCACCGCGTCGCTGGCGATTGCCGAAACCGTGCTCGCGCTGACCTGAACGCGCCTCGGCAACGGCTTTTACGCTTTTTCCACCATGCCGGCCTAGGCTCCCCGTCATCGCACCGATCTCCTGGGGCGCGCCTCGTGGGCCTGTTTCGCCGGTTCCTGATCCTGCTTCTGCCCGTGGTCGCGGCGGTGCCGGCCGGCGCCGAGGACACGCGCGGCCAGGTCCGCGCCCAGGGCCAGATCCTCGGCGCGGCGGAAGCGCCCGCCGCTCTCTTCGATGCCGGACCCGCGATCGACTACCGCGAGGAGATGCGCGCGTTCGTCGAGCGCATCGCCGCGTTCGCCCGCGGCCACCGGCCGCAGTTCATCGTGGTCGCGGCGGGCGGTCTCGCGCTGATCAACAAGGGAGGTGCCGACCACCCGTCGACGCCCGCCCCCGCCCGCCGCTTCATGGCGGCGATCGATGGCGTCCTGATCGAGGGCCTGAACAGCCGCCCGTCCGGCGGCCCGGCTCCAGCGGACGAGCGCAAGGCTCTGCTCGCCCTCGCCAGGCAGGCCCGCGACCACGGGCTCAAGGTTCTGGTCAAGCAGTCCGGGATCGACGCGGAGCTCGCCCGCGAGTCGGTGCGCGCCCTCCGCCGGGAGGGCTTCATCGCGTTCCTGGCCGAGCCCGCGCCACCCGCCGGGTTCTCCGATCCGCCGCTGCCCCGCCGGCCGATCGCCGAGAACCCGAGGAGCGTTCTCGCGCTGGCGGACGCGAGCAACTTCGCCGAGATCGCGGACTCGCGCGCGTTCGGCCGCGAGGACGCGTTCGCCCTCGCGATGCACGACACCAACTTCGACGTCGTCATCGTCGACGTCTTCCACGGCCGCCAGGCGCTGTCGAGGCGTGCCGTCGAAACCCTCAGGTACAAGAAGATCGGCGCCCGCCGGCTGGTGCTGGCACGCATCGACATCGGCATCGCCGCCGCCGATCGCTACTACTGGAAGCGGCACTGGCGGGAAGGTTTCCCCGAATGGGTCGAGGAGCCGCTGCCGGGCGACCCGGACCGCCACCACGTCAGGTACTGGCGATCCGGCTGGCAGAAGATCGTCTTCGGAGACGCCGACTCCTACGTGTACGGCGCGATCGACCAGGGCTTCGACGGCGTGGTGCTGGCCGGCCTCGACGTCTTTCGCTTCTTCGAGACCGGCGGCGAGCCGGACGACGACCCGGGCCGGTCGCCCGTTGCCACCCTCGAAGGTGCGAGCGCGGCCACGCCGGTCGGCCCGGCCCTCGCGCCCCAGCCGTAGCCGCGCCGCTCTCGCTGGACTCGGCGCCCGGCATCGGCGAGACTCGGCTCGCCGGCGGCGACGCGGCCGGCAGGGAAGGCTTGGCAACCGTGGGAGCGGGGGGACGACGATGACCCGACCCAGGACCTTGATGGAGTTGGCGGGAGTCCCGGCTTGCCCGCCGCATCTCGACGAGGCCGTGCTGGTGCTCATCGACTGCCAGCGGGAGTATGTCGATGGCCGGCTGCCGCTCTTCGGCATCGAGGCCGCCGTCGCCGAGGCGGCCCGGGTCCTCGCCCTCGCCCGCGGGGCCGGCGTTCCGGTGGTTCACGTCCAGCATCGCGGCCGTCCCGGCGGCCTGTTCGACCCCGGCTCGCCCGCGTTCGACATCGCCGAGCCCGTGACGCCGATGGCCGGAGAGGCGCGGGTCGAGAAAGGCCTCCCCAACGCCTTCGCCGGCACCGGGCTCGCGGCCGTCATCGCCGCCACCGGCCGCAAGAACCTCATCGTCGTCGGCTTCATGACCCACATGTGCGTCTCGTCGACCGTTCGCGCCGCCCTCGATCTCGGGCTCGCCAGCACGGTCGTCGCCCGCGCCTGCGCCACGCGGGACCTGCCCGACGGCGAGGGCGGCATCGTTCCGGCGGGCGCCCTCCATCGCTCCACGCTGGCCGCGCTCGCCGACCGCTTCGCCACGGTGGTTCCCGACTCCGCCGCCCTCCGCCGCTGACGCGCGGGCCAGGAGCGACGCATGCACCCTTGACCTCGGCGCTGGTTTGGACTATATTCCTTCAATAGGTTTTGCAACCTGAGGTGACGACGGCCATGCCGGAACTCAAGCCCCGCCTCGAGCGGTTCTGTCGTGCCTACGTGTACTATGCCAACGCCGCCCACGCCGCCGCCCACGCCGGCTACAAGCCGCAGTCGTGCCGGAAGCAGGGCTGGCGCCTGATGCAGGACGCGCGGGTGCGCACCCGCATCGCCGAGCTTCGCAAGAAGCTCTCGCGGGAGTTCGCCTACGATGCCGGGGTGCTGCTCGGCAAGCTGGAGACCGTCTACGAACGGGCGGTCGAGGACCACCTGTTCTCTGCCGCCGCGCGGGCCGCGGAGATCCAGTGCAAGATCCTCGGCATCTTCCACGACCGCCGCACCCAGGACGACGAGCCCGGCCTCGACCCCGAGGCGGGGTCCGAGCCGAAGCACCTCACCCAGCACTGAGGACGGCGCGTTCCGGGCCGCCTCAGCCCTTGCCCCTGTTGGCCGCGAGCTCGGCCCAGTCCTCGTCGGAGAGCATGCGCGCGAAGTTGAACTGGCCGGCACCGGCCAGCCATTCGCCGCCGTCGATGGTCACCACCTCGCCGTTGATGTAGGCGGACTGGTCGGCCAGCATGTAGGCGACGAGGTTGGCGTACTCGTCGTGGCGGCCGGGGCGGCCCAGCGGATTGCGGGTCTCGAACATCTCCGCCAGGTCCTGTCGCGGCACCAGCCGCTCCCAGGCGCCCGGGGTCGGGAACGGTCCCGGCGCGATGGCGTTGAGTCGGACGCCTTTGGGTCCCCATTCCACGGCGAGCGATCGCGTCATCGCCAGCACCGCCGCCTTGCCCATCGCCGACGGCACGACGTAGGCCGAGCCGGTCCAGGCATAGGTGGTGACGATGGAGAGCACGGTCCCGCGCCGCCGCTCGGTGATCCACCGCCGCCCGCAGGCGAGGGTGACGTAGGCCGTGCCGTGAAGGACGATGTTGACCACGGCGTCGACGGCGCGATGCGAGAGGTCCTCGGTGCGGGCCAGGAAGTTGCCGGCGGCGTTGTTGATCAGCGCATCCAGCGGACCCTCCCGCCAGACCTCGCCGATGACCGCCTCCACCGCCTCGGCGTCGCGGATGTCGAGCTGCTTCCAGGCGATCGATCCGCCGGTCAGGGCCGCCAGCTCCCTGGACGTCTCCTGCAACGCATCGGTGCGCCGGCCGCAGATGACGACGTCGGCGCCGAGTTCCATCAGGCGCTTGGCGGCGGTCCTGCCGAGGCCGGTTCCGCCGCCGGTGATGAAGATCCGTTTGCCTTTCAGGAGATCGGGAACGAACATCAAAGATATCCTCGCTGTCTCGGATGGCGTCGGTGGCTGGGGCGCATCATAGCCGGCGTGCCGGCGAATGCCACCGCCGGACGGCGAGGGCGGAGTCGGGAGGACCAGGAATGCTCGAGGCGGCGGACAGTTACGAAGAGCTCTGCCGGCGCATGCGCTGGCGGATCCCCGAGACCTACAACATGGGCATCGACGTCTGCGACAAGCACGCCGCCGTTCGCCCGGACGCGTGCGCGCTGATCGTCGCCGACGACGAGGGCCGCTTCCGCCGCTACACCTTCGACGACCTGAGGCGGCTGTCCAACCGGCTGGCCAACGTGCTGACCGGTCTCGGCCTCGTGCGGGGCGATCGGGTCGGCGTGCTCCTCTCACAGTCGGTCGAGGCGGCGATCGCCCACATCGCTGCCTGGAAGGCCGGCCTGATCTCGATTCCGCTGTTCACCCTGTTCGGCGAGGACGCGCTCGCGTTCCGTCTCGACGACAGCGGCACGCGGGCCCTCGTCACCGACACCGACGGTCTCGAGAAGGCCGAAGCGGTGCGTGCCCGCTGCCCCGATCTCGACTGCCTCATGGTCACGGGCTTGGGACGCGACGGCCAAGGGCTCCTCGACCTGTGGCCGGCGCTCGACCGGGCCGCGGAGACCTTCGGGCCGGTGGCGACGTCGGCCGACGATCCGGCGGTGATCATCTACACGTCGGGCACCACGGGCAATCCCAAGGGCGCCCTGCATGCCCACCGCGTGCTGCTCGGCCACCTGCCGGCGGTGGAGTTCTTCAACGAGTTCTTTCCGCAGCCCGGCGACCTGATGTGGACGCCGGCCGACTGGGCCTGGATCGGCGGCCTGATGAACGTGCTGATGAGCTCGTGGCACCACGGCGTGCCGGTGCTCGCCCATCGCGCCCGCAAGTTCGACCCCGAACGGGCGTTGCACCTGATGGCCGAGGCCGGCGTGCGCAACGTCTTCCTGCCGCCGACGGCGCTCCGCATGATCCGCCAGGTGCCGGCGCCGCGTGCGAGCTTCGGCCTCGCTCTCCGCACGCTGACCTGTGCCGGCGAGCCGATGGGCGCCGAGCTCCTCGAGTGGTGCCGGTCGTCCCTCGGCGTGACGCCCAACGAGTACTACGGCCAGACCGAATGCAACCTCGTGGTCGCCAACTGCGCCAGGATCATGGCGGTGCGCCCCGGCTCGATGGGGCGGCCGGTGCCGGGGCACGTCGTCGACATCATCGACGAGGACGGCGTCTCGGCCTCGCCGGGGACCGTCGGCGCCATCGCCGTGCGCGCTCCCGATCCGGTGATGATGCTGGGATACTGGCGCAACCCCGAGGCCACGGCCGCCAAGTTCAACGGCTCTTGGCTCGTCACCGGCGATCTCGGCCACAAGGATGCGGACGGCTACCTCTGGTTCCTCGGCCGCGACGACGACGTCATCACCTCGGCCGGCTATCGCATCGGCCCCGGCGAGATCGAGGACTGCCTCGCCCGCCATCCCGCGGTCGCCCTGGCGGCGGCGGTCGGCGTGCCCGACCCGTTGCGGACCGAGGCCGTCAAGGCCTACATCGTCCTGGCCGAGGGCCACCAGCCGACGGCGGCGCTGGAGGAGGAGATCCGCGCCTTCGTCAAGATCCGGCTGTCGCCGCACGAATACCCGCGACACATCGAGTTCGTCACGTCGCTGCCGCTGACCGCCACCGGCAAGATCCGCCGCACCGTGCTCCGCGAACGCGATGCTGCCGCAGCGAAAACCCTCTAGCGCCCCCTCGGGAGGCGCCTCCCGTCACCGCGCCGCCATCATCCGCACGCCGGTCAGAAGCGGCTCGGATGAACGACCTTGATCACGAAGCCGTCCTCGGGCGGGAACCGTTCGGCGATCAGCGCCCGGGCCTCGGTCTCGTCCCGCGCCACCACGTTGCGCAGTTGCGGCCTGGCCCACCGATCGTCGAAATAAGCGTGTCGTTCCTTGTGTTTGACCTTCTCCCGCACCGCTTCGTTGTAGATGGCGACCTCGTAAACGCGATGTCCGTTGTTGGGCAGATGCAGCATCACCTTCTCTCGGATTATCCCGCGGTTCTCCGCGAGCATCCACTCACACGTCGACGATTCCTCCCCAGCGATCAACGCCCTGCCGGAGAAACGGAACAAGCGATCATTTAAGCATGAAACATACCGGGTTAACAATCGCTTTTGCGGATCGCCTTGATGAAGGTTGCACTGCACACGTCCGCTCGGCTCTCGCCCGTAGGCCGTGCCGCGCCGTCATCCGCCCTTGCCCCGCCGTCGATCCCGGTGGCCGCCGGCGGTGATCGGTCGGCGAGGCGGACGCCGGCGGCGGACGACCGGCCAGCCTAGCCTGAGCCCTCGGTCGGGGCTACCGAACAACGATGGCAGCAGCAAGGCGGCACTGGCGAGCGCCATCGCTGCCGGAACCAGGAGCCACAGGCTCGTCGACATCGCCCGCCAGGCCAGAAGGCCTCCGAGGTAGAGGGTGAAGCCGACGAAGGCGAGGGCGGCGCCCCGCTCGACGAGTCCCAGGCCGGTCGCGGCCCACGCCGCCGCCCGCCACCGCCAGCGCCCGCTCGGCGGGCGCTTCGAGGCCGTTGTCATCGTCCTGTCACCGGTTGCCGATCACGGTCACCTCGACCGGCCGTCGCCGCGGCCGGTTGTCGTGGTTGACGACGACCACCTGCTGCCATGTGCCGAGCCTCAGCTGCCCGTTGCGCACCGGCACCGCCAGCGACGGCCCCATCAGCGCCGCCTGGACGTGGCTGTGGCCGTTGCCGTCGTGCCAGGCCAACTCGTGGGCGTAGGCAAGCTCGGGCGGCGCCAGGCGGCGTATGGCGTCCTTGAGGTCGGCGACGGCGCCGGGCTCGTACTCGATGGTGGTGACCGAGGCCGTCGAGCCGACGGCGACGACGGTCGCGCTGCCGTTCCGCACCCCGGACTCGGCCACGATCCGGCCGACCTGCAGGGTGACGTCCGCAAGGTCGGGACCGGTCCCGAGCGGGACCTCGAAGGCCCCGCAGTGAACGACCACGTCCATGATTGCCCGCGCCTCCTTCTCCTCCGGCCCCGGCCCTGTCGCCGGTGGCCAAGCGAACGAAGTATGCTAAAAGGCCGCCAGCCTGCATCCAAGCCTCGATGGTCTCCCGCGCCATGACCGTGGTCACGCGCTTCGCGCCCTCGCCGACCGGCTACCTTCACATCGGCAGCGCCCGCACCGCGCTCTTCAATTGGCTGTTCGCGCGCCGTCACGGCGGCCGGTTCCTGTTGCGCATCGAGGACACCGATCGCGCGCGCTCGACGCCCGAGGCGGTGCAGGCGATCATCGACGGGCTCCGCTGGCTCGGTCTCGACTGGGACGGCGACCCCGTCTTCCAGAGCCGGCGGGCCGAGCGGCACGTGGCGGCGGCCGAGACGCTGCTCGCCGAGGGCAAGGCCTACCGGTGCTTCGCCTCGCCCGAGGAACTCGCCGAGATGCGTGAGAGCGCGCGGGCCGCAGGGCGCGGGCGGCTCTACGACGGCCGCTGGCGGGACCGCGACCCGGCGGAGGCGCCTCCCGGCGTCAGGCCGGTCATTCGCTTCAAGGCGCCCCTCTCGGGCGTCACCCGCATCCGCGACCTCGTCCAGGGCGAGGTCGCGGTGGCCAACGACCAGCTCGACGACATGGTGCTGCTGCGCGCCGACGGCACGCCGACCTACATGCTGGCGGTCGTCGTCGACGACCGCGACATGGGCATCACCCACATCATCCGCGGCACCGATCATCTCACCAACGCCTTCCGCCAGCTCCAGCTCTATCTGGCGCTCGGCTGCGAGCCGCCGGCGTTCGCTCACATCCCTCTGATCCACGGCGCGGACGGGGCCAAGCTGTCCAAGCGGCACGGCGCTCTCGGCGTCGACGCCTACCGCGATCAGGGCATCCTCGCCGAGGCGCTCTGCAACTACCTTCTCCGTCTCGGATGGAGCCACGGCGACGACGAGATCATCAGCCGCGACCAGGCCATCGCCTGGTTCGATCTCGATGGCGTCGGCCGATCGGCGGCGCGCTTCGACATGGCCAAGCTGCTGAGCCTGAACGCCCGCTATCTCAGGCTGAGGAGCGATGGCGAGCTTGCCGATCTCGTTCTCGCGGCGCTCCGCGGGCGCCCCTCGATCCGCGTCTCGGCGTCCGCGGCCGAACGTCTGCTCAAGGGCATGAGCAGCCTGAAGGAGCGGGCGAAGACGCTCGACGATCTCGCAGATGCCGCGCGCTTCTACGTCATCGAACGGCCGGTGCAAATCGACCCGAAGGCGATGCGCCTGCTCACCGCCGAGGCCAGGGCGCGTCTTCACGATTTGACGCGGGCGCTCGGCGCACTTACACAGTGGACTGCTCCTCGGCTGGAGGAGGCGGTGCGCAGGTTCGTCGATGCCGATCGGCACGCGCTCAAGCTCGGCGACCTCGCCCAGCCGCTTCGGGCCGCCTTGACCGGGTCGACGGCCTCGCCGCCGATCTTCGAGGTGATGGAGGTGCTCGGGCGGGTGGAAACCATCGCCCGGCTGGAAGACGCCTTGGATGAAGGGACTTGACCGTTCATACTCGCGACGCCGCGCGGCCACGGATCGGACCGACGGTCCGTTCGCCCGCCGCCGCCGCCGCTGGATCTTGGGGAAGAGCCGATGACGGAGCCGACCTCGACCGCCCGCGCCGCCAACCGGACCGTGACCTTGATCGACAACCTGTCGGGGCGCCAGTATGAGCTGCCGGTGATCTCCGGCACCGTCGGCCCCGACGTCATCGACATCCGCACCTTCTACCAGGACACCGGCTACTTCACGTTCGATCCCGGGTTCACCTCGACCGGAAGCTGCGAATCCGCCATCACCTTCATCGACGGCGACAAGGGCGTGTTGCTCTATCGCGGTTACGCCATCCAGGACTTGGCCGAGCGCTCGGACTTCATGGAGGTCTGCTACCTGCTGCTCTACGGTGATCTGCCGACGGCAGACCAGAAGCGCAAGTTCGAGCACGACATCACGTATCACACCATGCTGCACGAGCAACTGGTGCGGTTCTACGAGGGCTTCCGCCGCGATTCCCACCCGATGGCGGTCATGGTCGGCGTCGTCGGCGCCCTGTCGGCGTTCTACCACGACTCGACGGACATCACTAATCCCCGTCACCGCATGATCGCGTCGTACCGCATGATCGCCAAGATGGCGACGATCGCCGCGTGGGCCTTCAAGTACTCGATCGGCCAGCCGTTCATCTATCCGCGGAACGAGCTGAGATATTCCGAGAACTTCCTCCACATGCTGTTCGCCAACCCGTGCGAGCCCTACATCGTCAGCCCCGTGCTCGCGCGCGCCATGGACCGGATCCTGATCCTGCATGCCGACCACGAGCAGAACGCGTCGACCTCCACCGTCCGCCTCGCCGGGTCGAGCGGCGCCAATCCCTTCGCCTGCATCGCCGCCGGCATCGCCTCGCTGTGGGGGCCGGCCCACGGTGGCGCCAACGAGGCGGTGCTGCGGATGCTCGAGGAGATCGGCGACAAGAGCCGGATCCCCGAGTACATCGGGCGCGCCAAGGATCCCAGCGATCCCTTCCGGCTGATGGGGTTCGGACATCGCGTCTACAAGAATTACGACCCCCGCGCGAAGATCATGCGGGAGACCTGCCACGAGGTCCTCGACGAACTCGGCGTGCGCGACGAACCCTTGCTCGAGCTCGCCATGGAGCTGGAGCGGATCGCCCTCGACGACCAGTATTTCGTCTCCAAGAAGCTCTACCCCAACGTCGATTTCTACTCCGGGATCATCTTCCGGGCGATGGGCATTCCGACCTCGATGTTCACCGTGCTGTTCGCCGTCGCGCGCACCGTCGGATGGGTCGCGCAATGGAACGAGATGATCGAGGACCCGAGCCAGAAGATCGGCCGGCCGCGGCAGCTGTACCTGGGGGCGACCCAGCGGGATTTCAGGCCGCTGGCTCAGCGCTCCTGATGACGGCCGCCGCGTGATCGGGCCGATGCGAACGGCGACCATCGGCGTCGGCCACTTCGGCCGCTACCACGCCCAGAAGTACGCGGCCTTGGGCGACGTCGAGCTGGTCGCCGTCTGCGACATCGACCCGGAGCGCGCCGAGAGCGCGGCGGCGGAGTGCCGAACCCGCGCGGTGACCGACTACCGCGAGCTCCTGGGACAGGTCGACGCCGTCAGCATCGCCGTGCCCACGCGGGATCACCGCGACGTCGCGCTCGCCTTCCTCGAGAGCGGCACGCACGTGCTGGTGGAGAAGCCGATCACCGACAGCCTCGCCGCCGCCGATGCGCTGATCCAGGCCGCGCGCGAACGCAACCTCGTGCTGCAGGTCGGGCACCTCGAGCGCTTCTCGTCGGTGCGCGAGGCCATGGATCGGGTCGTCTCCCATCCCCTCTACATCGAGGCCAACCGCATCTCGCCGTTCCGCATGCGCGGCACCGACGTCAGCATCGTCCTCGACCTGATGATCCACGACATCGACCTCATCCTCTCGCTGGTCCACGCCCCGGTGGAGGAGATCGACGCGGTCGGCGCGCCCGTGCTGTCGAGCCTGGAGGACATCGCCAACTCCAGGATCCGCTTCGCCAACGGCTGTGTCGCCAGCATCACGGCCAGCCGCATCAGCATGAAGCACGAGCGGAAGATGCGGATCTTCCAGCCGAGCGCCTACGTGTCCGTCGACTTTCTCGCGCGGAAGATGATGGTGGCGCGGAAGACCGGCGGGCGGAACGCCCTCGGCCTCCCGGATATCGACATCGACAACCAGAGCTACGAGGAGGGGGACAGCCTGCAGCGGGAGATCGAGGCGTTCCTCGCCTGCATCCGCGCCGGCGCGCCGCCCGCGGTCAGCGGCGAGGACGGCCGCCGCGCCCTGGCCACGGCGATGACCATCCGCGACAAGCTGGAAGCCCACCGCGACTTCGTCCAGGCTCGTCTCGACGCCGAGGTCGCGGGCCAGTTGGCGCCGTAGGCGGCCGCGGCCGCTCAGCCGTGTCGCTTGGCCACGGCTTCCGGAACCAGCACCAGCGTCGACAACGGCGGCAGGGTCAGATCGAGCGAGAAGTCGCGGTCGTGACAGCGGATGGGCTTGGCCATCACGCCGCCCGCGTTGCCGGCGTCGCTGCCGCCGTAGAGCGCGGAATCCGTGTTCAGGCGCTCGACGTAGAAGCCGCCCTGGGGAACGCCGATCCGGTAGTTGCGCCTCAGCACCGGCGTGAAGTTGCAAACGACGACGGCGATCTCGCCCGGCTGCTTGCTCTTGCGCAAGAACGAAATCACGCTCTCGTCGACATCGGTGCAGTCGATCCACTCGAAACCCTCGGCATCGCATTCGCGCTCATGCAGGGCGGGCAGCTCGCGGTAGAGCAGGTTCAGATCGCGCACCAGGTTCCGCAGCCCCGCATGCTGGGGGTCGGCGAGCAGATGCCAGTCGAGACTTGAGCTGTGATCCCACTCCCGTTCCTGGCCGAATTCCCCGCCCATGAACAAAAGCTTCTTTCCCGGGTGGCTCCACATGTAGCCATAGTAAACGCGGAGATTGGCGAATCGCTGCCAGCGATCGCCGGGCATCTTGGCGATCAGCGATCCCCTGCCGCGCACCATTTCGTCGTGGCTGAGCGGCAGCATGAAGTTCTCGCTGAAGGCGTACATGATGCCGAACGTCAGGCGATCGTGCATGTACTTGCGAAATACCGGGTCACGGCTCATGTAGCTGAGCGTTTCATGGATCCAGGCCAGGTTCCATTTGTAGCCGAAGCCGAGGCCGCCCAGATAGGTCGGCCGCGACAGCATCGGCCACGCCGTGGACTCCTCGGCGAAGGTGGCGATGTCGGAATGGTGCTCGTGCAGGACCTCGTTGAACCGCCTCAGAAACGCGATGGCTTCGAGGTTCTCGTTGCCGCCGAAGGAGTTCGGCGCCCAGTCGCCGGAGCGGCTGTAGTCGAGGTAGAGCATCGAGGCGACGCCGCCGACGCGGAGTCCATCGACGTGATACTCCTCGAGCCAGAACAGGGCGCTGTTGAGGAGGTAATCGGCCACCTCGTAGCGGCCGTAGTTGTAGATCTTCCGCTGGTCCGGGTGCTGGCCCTGGCGCGGGTCGGCCAGCTCGTACAGGTTGGTCCCGTCGAACGAGGACAGGCCGTGCGGGTCGGTCGGGAAATGCGCCGGCACCCAGTCGACGATCACGCCGATACCCGCCTCGTGACAGCGCTCCACGAAGGCGCGGAACTCATCCGGCTTGCCGAAGCGGCTCGTCGGCGCGAACAGGCTGAGCGGCTGATATCCCCAGGATCCGTCGAAGGGGTGCTCGGTGATCGGCAAGAGCTCGATGTGGGTGAAGCCCATCTCGGCGGCATAGGGGACGAGCGCGTCGGCCAGCTCCAGATAGGAGAGATAGCCGTTGCCCCGCTCGGGGTTGCGCCGCCACGACCCGAGGTGCACCTCGTAGATCGAGACCGGCGCGTCGCGGGCGATCCTCGTGCCTCGCTGCCGCATCCACGCCTGGTCGGCCCACTGGTGGCGGCGGAGATCGTGGACCACCGCCGCCGATCCCGGCGCCGGCTCGCAGAAGAACGCGAACGGATCGATCTTGAGCGCCAGAATCTCGCCCTTCTTGGTCAGGATCTCGAACTTGTAGAGGGCGCCCTCGTGAACGCCGGGAATGAAAAGCTCCCAGACTCCGCACTCGACGCGGAAGCGCATGGGGTGGCGGCGGGCATCCCAGGCGTTGAAGTCGCCGACGACGCTGACCCGCGAGGCGTTCGGCGCCCAGACCGAGAAGGCGACGCCGTTGACTCCCTCCATGACCATCGGGTGGGCGCCGAGTTTCTGATCGAGACGCAGGTTCTCGCCCTCGGCGATGGTGTACAGGTCCATCTCGCCGAGTATCGGCGGGAAGCGGTAGGGATCCTCGATCTCCTCGTCGCGGCCGTCCGCGCGTTCGATCCGGAACCTGTACGGAAACGCGGCACCGGAGTTGCCGACGACGCCGGCGAAGAAGCCGGCGTCGTGGACCTTGGCGAGCTCCGCCACCACCGCACCCGTCTTCTTGTTGACGACATGGACCCGGACTGCCTGCGGCAGAAAGGCGCGGACGACCAGCCCGCCCATCGCGGACTCGTTGTGCATGCCGAGGATCGCGAACGGATCTCCATGCCTCGCGGAGATGACCCGTTCGATTCCCTGCTCGTAAGGCTGCCGGTTCATGCCTCGAACATACACGTTCTTGCTACTTTGATGCGAGCCCGGTGATCGCTCGGCATCCTAGGCGATGTCGCCGAGCATGCGCTGCACCCCCTCGACGGGGATGCGCAGCCAGTCCGGGCGGTTCGCCGCTTCGTAGCAGATCTCGTACATCGCCTTCTCGAGGCCGAACAGATCGAGCAGTCCCTTGAAACTGCGGAGATCGCCGGGCACCGTCGAGCAGCCCTCCGTCGATGCCCGGTAGGCGCCGACGAAGCTCTGAGTCGCCCACGCTTCCCAGGACTGGATCGCGGCGGCAAGGTCGTCCCAGCGCGGGTGCGACGGCGGGCGGCCGAGCAGCGTTGACCACCCGGCATAGTTGAACGACCGCAACACCCCTGCAACATCCTTGAGCGGCGAATGCTTGGCGCGGCGCTCTTCCATCGTCTTCAAGGGCTCGCCTTCGAAATCGAGCACGTAGAAGTCGTCGCGGACGACGACCACCTGGCCGAGGTGGAGGTCGCCGTGGAGGCGCGACTTGACGATCGCCGCCTCGGCGGACAGCGCCCGGTCGACGAGCCGATCGATCAGCGACCAGCGGCCGATCAGGCTCGCGGCGGCCTCGCGCACCGGATCGCCGAGCGCCCCGCTGTCGATGGCGCGCGCCAGGGCTTCGCGCGCCAGGACCGCCTGACGCTTGACCCCCTCCTTCCAGGCGACGAGATCCGCCGCCGTCGCCGGCTCGGGCCGGAAGGCCGGGTCGGCGGTATCGAGCGCGAAGGCCCGGTGCAGCTCGCCGATGCGCGTTCCGAGCGTGCGCATCAGCACCCGATAGAGGGCGTGCGGCTCCCCTTCCGTGCCACTCTCCCCCGTCGGCATCACCTCGACACCGTTCAAGTGGCGATTGAGGTAGTCGAGCGTGAACGACCAGCCGTCGCCCTGGTTACGCACGAACCCGTGCAGGACGGCCAGCGCCGTCGGCGTTCCTTGCGCATCGACGAGTTCGACGCTGCCGAGGAGCGGCGGCGCGTTGGCATACCCCGCGACATCGGTGAGAAACCGCCCGATCTCCACCTCCGGATGGATGCCCGGCGCGAGCCGGCGGTAGACCTTGAGCATGGCCTGCTCGCCGATGATCACCGAGGTGTTGCTCTGCTCGCCGCCGAGGCGCTCGGCGGCGAGGTCCGCAGGAAACTCGACCCCGGCGAGCGCGTTGGTCGCCCGGAAGACGACGGTCCCTCCGGCGGCACTCTGGATCACCGCGCCTTCGCGAATGGCGCGCAGCATGGCCAGCGGGAACGGCTGATCGGCCAACGCATCATAGAGCACGCCGACGCGGTGGCCGGTGCGCACGCGAGCCAGCGCATTGGCATGCAGGCGGCTCAGCGGGTCGTCGGTCGCGCTCTCCCAGGCCGTCGCCAGCGGCATCTGGTAAAGCTGCTCGCCGCCACCCTCCAGCGTCGTCCGCAGGCAGGTGAGCAGGAACCCCGGAGCGGCATCGGCAAGCACGGCATGATCGATGATGCTGACGTCCTGCAGGGCGTGTCCCTTCGCGGCGAACCATCGCCGGGTGGCGAGGAACTCGGCCAGCGCCTTCTCGACCAGCGCACGCGCAGCACCCGGCGCGGTCAGGCTTAGCCAGCCGTGGGGCAGGACCAGCGTCTGGAACTCCGGCAGCGGCGCTTCGTAGGCATCGTGCCATTTCGGCGCTTCGGTCTCCTCGGCGAGCAGGAACCAGTAGAAGCCGTATCCCGGCAGGATGATCAGGTACGGCAGCTCGCCGATCGGAGGAAACGCGGCACGGCCCAGAAGCTCGACCGGGACCCGGCCCTTGTAGGCGGCGAGATCGAGGGTCGCGGCCTCGGGTGCGTGCGACATGTTGGCGACGCAGAGGATCGTCTCGCTGTCGTGCGACCTCAGGTACGCGAGGATCTTGCGGTTGCCGGGGTAGAGGAAGCTGAGCCTGCCGCGCCCGAAGGACCGGTGGTTCTTGCGCACGGCGATCAGGCGCTTCATCCAGTTGAGCTGGGACGACGGCCGCCGGCGCTGGGCCTCGACGTTGATGGTCTGGTAGCCGTAGACGGGATCCATGATCGGCGGCAGGTAGAGGCGCTCGGGATCGGCCGTCGAGAACCCGGCATTGCGGTCCGGTGACCACTGCATCGGCGTTCGCACGCCGTTGCGGTCGCCGAGGAAGACGTTGTCGCCCATGCCGATCTCGTCGCCGTAGTAGATGATCGGCGTCCCCGGCATCGACATCAAAAGACTGTTCAGGAGCTTGATCTTGGCCGAGTCGCGTTCGAGAAGCGGCGCAAGCCTGCGCCGAATGCCGAGGTTGATCCTGGCCCGCGGGTCGGCGGCGTAGAACTGCCAGAGGTAGTCGCGCTCGCGATCGGTCACCATCTCCAGCGTCAGCTCGTCATGGTTGCGGAGAAAGACCGCCCACTGGCAGCTATCGGGGATGTCCGGCGTCTGCCGCATGATGTCGGTTATCGGGTAGCGGTCCTCGCGGGCCAGCGCCATGAAGATGCGCGGCATCAGCGGGAAGTGGAACGCCATGTGGCACTCGTCGCCCTCGCCGAAGTAGGGCCGGACGTCCTCCGGCCACTGGTTGGCCTCGGCGAGAAACATCCGGTCGTCGAAGCCGGCATCGAGCCACGCCCTGAGCCGCCTGATCACCGCATGCGTCTCGGCGAGGTTCTCGTTGTTGGTGCCTTCCCGCTCGCACAGGTACGGGACCGCATCCAGGCGCAACCCGTCGACGCCGGCATCCAGCCAGAACTTCATCACCGCCGCGACCTCCTCGAACACCCGCGGGTTGTCGAAGTTGAGGTCCGGCTGATGGGAGAAGAAGCGGTGCCAGTAGTACGCCTGCGCCTGCGGGTCCCACGCCCAGTTCGACACCTCGGTGTCGCAGAAGATGATCCGCGTGCCCTGGTACCTCTGGTCGGTGTCGCTCCACACGTAATAGTCGCGCCACTTCGAGCCCGGCTTCGCCCCTCGCGCCCGCTGGAACCACGGATGCTGGTCCGACGTGTGGTTGATCACGAGCTCGGTGATCACCCGGATTCCCCGCTGGTGCGCCGCCCGCACGAAGTCGCGGAAGTCCCGCATCGTGCCGTACGCCGGATGCACGTTCCGGTAGTCGGCGATGTCGTAGCCGTCGTCGCGCAGCGGCGACGGGTAGAACGGCAGCAGCCACACCGCCGTCACCCCGAGATCCTCGAGGTAGTCGAGCTTGCGCGTCAGGCCGCGGAAGTCGCCGATGCCGTCGCCCGTCGAATCGAGAAACGCCTTGACGTGCAGCTGATAGACGATCGCGTCCTTGTACCAGTATGTATCGGCGCTCGACACGGCATGCCCCGGCCTAGGGACCGAAGCGGACGTCGCCGAGGCGCGTCACGCGAAAGATCTCGCACGGGTTCAGGTAGGGATCCAGGCGAACCCAGTGACGGGCGCCCCGCCATTCGAGCCGCCGGCTGGTGAACAGCTCCTCCACCGCAAACAGATCCTGCTCGCCGAGACCCATCTCGCCGATCGGAAAGTCGAGGAAGGCCTCGTGGGTGCCGAACGGGTCGAGATTGACGACGACGAAGATCACGTTGGAGCGGTCCTCGGTCATCTTGCCGTAGAAGAGGATGTTGTCGTCGGTCGATTTGTAGAACCGGAGATTGTCGAGCTCGTGCAGCGCCGGGTTCTCGCCGCGGATCCAGTTGACCTTGGCGATGTAGTTCTTGATGTTGCCCGGCCGGTCCCAGTCCCATACCTTGTACTCGTACTTCTCCGAGTTGAGATACTCTTCCTTGCCGGGCACGGGCGTCGCCTCGCACAGCTCGAAGCCGTTGTAGATGCCGTAGGTGCTCGACAGCGTCGCGGCGAGGACGAGGCGCACCTGGTGCGCCGGGCGGCCGCCGGTCTGCAGATAGGGCGGGTTGATGTCCGGCGTGTTGGTGAACAGGTTCGGCCGCATGTGCTCCTTGACCGCGCTCTGCGCGATCTCCGTCAGATAGTCGGTCAGCTCCCGCTTGGTGTGCCGCCAGGTGAAGTAGGTGTAGGACTGCGTATATCCGACCTTGGCCAGCATGTAGAGCATCGGCGGCCGGGTGAACGCCTCCGAGAGGAAGATCACGTCGGGATGTGCCGCCTGCACCTCGCGGATCAGCCACTCCCAGAACGGTACCGGCTTGGTGTGGGGATTGTCGACGCGGAAGATCTTCACCCCCTGCTTGACCCAGAACAGGACGACCGACTTGAGCTCCCGCCACAGCGATTCCCAGTGCTCGTTGTAGAAGTCGACGTTGACGATGTCCTGATACTTCTTCGGCGGGTTCTCGGCGTACTTGATGGTACCGTCGGACCGGAACAGGAACCACTCCGGGTGCTCCTTGATCCACGGATGGTCGGGCGAGCACTGGATGGCGAAATCGAGCGCCACCTCCATGTCGAGCTCGTGGCAGGCGGCGACGAAGCGGCGGAAGTCGGCGAGGGTGCCGAGTTCGGTGTGGACGGCGGTGTGCCCGCCCTCGTCGGAGCCGATGGCGTAGGGGCTCCCCGGATCCTCGGGGCCGGCGTTGATCGCGTTGTTCTTCCCCTTGCGGAAGGTGCGGCCGATGGGATGGATGGGCGGCAGATAGACGACGTCGAAGCCCATCGCGCGGACCTCCGGCAGCCGCGCCTCGCAGTCGGCGAACGTCGCGCTCTTGCCGGGGACTCTGCCCTGCGAGCGGGGGAACATCTCGTACCAAGCGCCGAAGCGCGCCCGGATGCGATCGACGATGACCTCGAGCTCCCTGTCGTAGCGGACCGCCGTGCCACGGTCCGGCCACCGCGCCATCGCCTGGCGCAGATCGGCGCCCAGCATGAACGTGGCGCGCGCCCCGTCGTCGAGGCCCTCGATGGTCTTTAGCACCGCCGCCAGCCACTCGGCGTCCCTGCCCTTGGCCCGCGCCGCCGCCTCCTCGATTAGCTCGCGGCCCTCGACCAGCTCGAGGGAGACGTTCTGCTCGGCGCCGAGCTTCTTCTCGACCTCACTGCACCACGAGCCGTAGACGTCGGTCCAGGCCTCGATCGTGTAGATGTAGCGCACGTTGTCGTAGAGGATGATGCCGCCGGACCACTGGGCGAGGCCCTGGTTGACCTCGGTCAGCGGCGCCTCACGCCACTCGGCGTCGGTCTTGCGGCGATAGAGGATCACGGCCGCCAGGCGGTCGTGGCCCTCGCGGAAGATCTCGGCGGTGACGGTGAGACGGTCGCCGACCGCGCGCTTGACCGGGTAGCGGCCGTCGTCGATCTGCGGTGCCACGTTCTGAATGACGATGGAGCGGCTGCGCAGATCCCTGCCGAGCGCGCTGAACAGCCGGTCCGCGCGGCCGCGGGCGGATTCGTCCTTGTGGGTGTGGGTCGGGTGCTCCGCCGGCGCCTTCGCCCTTTCCGCGGCGGGCGGCGGCGGCACGGCCTTGGCCGGCTCCTTGAGGGTCGTCGGCTCGGCGCCTGCGGCCGCCGCGACCGCCGGCGCGGCCGCGGGCCGGGCCTCGGCCCGGGTCTCCGGCTTGGCCTCGCTCTTCGCCGCGGTCGTCTCGAGCCTGGTTGCGGGCTTCGTCTCGGCCTTGGCCGCCGCCGTCACCTCGCTTGTCGCCTCGGATCTTGCCTCGGTTCTTGTCTCGGTCTTCGTCTCGGTCTTCGCTTCGGGCTTCGCAACGGGTCTCGCGCCTTTGCCGGGTTCGCTGACCATCTCCCCTTCTCCTTGGTTGCGTTCGCCGGCCGTGCTCACGGACCGACGAACAGTCGCACCTCGCGCGGCCGGAGTGTAACGGGTTTGTCCGCCGTGAGCGAGGCTCCCGTCCCTCCCGGCGTGATCTCGCGACCGCCGCGGACGCCGTCCTCGGACGCGTCCCAGCGGATCTCGACCGGCGAACCGGCATCGACGTTGACCAGCGTCACGGCCCAGCCGCGACCCTTCGAGCGCCGCCGCACCAGGCATGCGACCCGCCCGTCGGCAAGCCTCACCTGGCGTTGCGGCCCCTCCTCGTTCAGCACCGGTGCGCCGGCCTTCATCCGGTTGACGCCGGCGATGAAGTCGGTGAGATCGAAGGCCGGCTGCTCCCAGTCATCGGGCGTGGTGTTGACCACGTGCAGCTTCTTGCGGAAGCCGTACTCGTAGCCCATCGGGATCATCACCCCCGCCGAGAAGGCGGCTGCGAACAGGTAGGCCTGCTGGTAGGCGCGTTCGACGTCGCCGCGGTCGGTCACGCCGCGGGCGGCGAGATCGGTGACCAGCCGCTCGGTGTCGTGGGTCTCGGGAAACGCGATCGTCGGCGCGATGTCGCGGAACATCTCGTACTGCTCGAGGAGCCAGCCGGCCTGGAAGTCCCACCATTTCGAGCTGTTGAACAGATAGTCGAAGCCCGCCGAGCGCAGGGCCAGGGCCTGCTCCAGGAGCGCGCCCAGGTTCTCGGCGACGAACACCGCGTCGTTCACGGTCTCTCGCGCCGCGTCGATCAGCGACCGCCACACCTCCTTCGGCACCTTGTAGGCGGCATCGCAGCGGAAGCCGCGGACGCCGAGGGCGAGGTGATGGCGCACGTACTCGGCGAAGTAGCCGATGATGTCCTGGCGCTCGCGTCGGTCGCTGTAGTCGATCTCGGCGAGGTCCTCCCACACCGTCTTCTTGCGGGTGTCGGCGGGATCGACCGCGAACGGCGATTTCAGCGAGCCGTCGGCTTCGTGGGCGAACCATTCCGGATGCTTCTGGGTGAGGAGCGCGTCCTTGGCGGCGTGGTTGATGACCAGGTCGATCATCACCGCGAGGCCGCGCCTGTCGGCGGCGGCGACGAACCCCCGGATCAGCTCGTCGGAGGATCGCTTCGATGCGCCGCGCAGGACGGGATTGAGCCGGTAGTAGTCCTGCACCGCATACAGGCTGCGCGACGCTCCGGTGGCATGAAAGGGGTTGACGAAGATCCAGTTGAATCCCATGCCGGCGATGCGGTCGAGGTGCTGCTCCCAGCGATCGATGCTGCCGGCGAGAAGCGGAAACAGGTTGTAGATCCTGGGTCCCTCGGCAACCGTGCTCACGTTTCACCTCCTCGTTCTGTGTTGCGCCGCTGTGCGGCGGCGAGGCCGGCGGCGCCCCTCGCGGTCACCGGTCCCGCGCCACGGTCTCGTAGAGGTCGAGCGTCCTGCGGGCGATGCTCTCCCAGCTGAATAGCTCCTTGACCCGGCCGAGGCCGGCTTCGCCCATCCGGCGGGCGAGGTCGTCGTCGGTGCCGATGCGGTTGATGGCGAGGGCGAGGCCGCGCGCCAGGCCCTCGGCATCGGTGGGGCTGTGCGGCGGCTCGTCGGCGAGCCTGGCGTCGACGAGAATGCCGGTGACACCGTCGACGACGACCTCGGTAATGCCGCCGACGGCGGTGGCGACGACCGGCGTGCCGCAGGCCATCGCTTCCAGGTTGATGATCCCGAACGGCTCGTAGATCGACGGACAGACGAAGACGCGGGCGTGGGAATAGAGGGCGATGGCCGTCTGGCGGCTGACCATTTCCGGGATCCACACCACGCCGGGCCGCCGCGCCTTGAGATCGTCGACCATGTGCTCGAGCTCGGTCTGCAGCGAGGGGGTGTCGGACTCGCCGGCGCAGAGCACGATCTGGATGCCGGGATCGATACGGTCGGCGGCCTTGAGAAGGTAGTAGAGGCCCTTCTGGCGAGTCATCCGGCCGAGGAACAGGACATACGGCATGTGCGCGTCGACGCCGAGCCGCGCCAGCACCTCGGGGCGGTTGACCGGCCGATACTCCTCGGTGTCGATGCCGTTGGGAATGACGTGGATCTTGGCGGCGTCGACGTTGAACAGCCGGAGCACGTCGTCGCGGGTGCTCGTCGACACCGCGATCACCGCGTCCGCCGTCTCCAGCGCCAGCTTCTCGACCCAGCTCGACAGATCGTAGCCGCGGCCGATCTGCTCCCGCTTCCATGGCCGCAGCGGCTCCAGCGAGTGGACGGTCAGCACGAACGGCGTGCCGTATAGCATCTTCGCCAGCACGCCGCCGAACTGGGCATACCAGGTGTGGCAGTGGACGACGTCGGCGTCGATGCCCTGGCCGTTGAAGGCGAGGCAGGTGGCGAGTGCCCGCAGCGGCGAAACGAAAGGCACGGGACAGCCGGCGAAGTGAGAGGTCTCGATCTTGGTGCCGCGGACGCTGAGCCGGCCTTCCATCCACGCCTGGTCGTGGAAGCTGCGAACCTCGACCGGCGTCAGCTTGGCGAGCTCCCGGGACAGGTACTCGACGTGCACGCCGGCGCCGCCGTAGATGTGCGGCGGGTACTCGTTGGTCATCAGCATCACGCGCATCGGCCGCCCCTTCCCCTTTTCCGTCTTTGCCGCCGTGTTCTACCCGATGGCGCGATTTCGTCAATCGCCATCCACCCCCCGGCGGCGTCCGCCGAGGTGCTGGCGTTTCCGCAGCGATGATTGTATGATACCTTTCGTTTGCACCTTTCGGTTGACAATCGGCAGCGCCGCCCATGCCTGCTCGCCTTCCGGCCGTTCTTCTTGCCGCCGCCCTCCTCGTCGGCCTCGCGCCGGCGCCCCCGCCGGCCGGCGCGGACGAGCCGGCGCCGTCCTGCACCCGCCCGGCGCTGGGCGAGACCCGCTGCTTCACCGCCAGGCTCTGCGCCTGCGTCTACGACCGCGGCGGCGCGATGACCGGCACGCCGCCGGGCTACCGCTGGGACTGCGGGATCCATCGCCCGTCCTGCGGCGAGGCGGCGAACGTGCCGGTGACCATCCAGGAGTTCCGCGGCCAGCCGCCCGCGTATCCGCTCGCCGTCGGCATCGACCGCCGGCGCTGATCCGTCCCCGTCGCCCCCGTCTTCCGCTTCGGAAAGACGCCCTCTCCCCCGCGCGCGGCCGGAGACCGCGCCCGCATGGCAGGCCGCTTGCGGAGAGGAGGCCGTCGCGTCGATACTGGACGCGCTCGATCTCCGCCGGGATCGACGTCACGATCGACGGTTCCTGTCGAAGCACCGCTTGAGGTGAACTCGCTGCACAAGACGTAGGACCCGTACCGGCAGACCCCATCGCTCGCTCCGATACCAGGGATCAAGCGGATGATTGAGACGATCGCCCTCACGATCTTGATCGCCTCGGGCCTTCTCGTCATTTCCGTTTTCACCAGTCTGATCTCGTTCCGGGTCGGGGCACCTTTGCTCCTGGTTTTCCTCGGCATCGGACTGGCGGCCGGCGAGGACGGCATCGGCGGCATCGAGTTCGAGAATGCCCAGGCCGCCTACTTCATCGGCAGCACGGCGCTCGCCATCATCCTGTTCGACAGCGGGATGGGCACCCGAGTCCGCACCTTTCGGCTGGCGGCGGTGCCGGCCATCGTGCTCGCCACCGTGGGCGTGCTGCTCACCGCCGCCCTCGTCGCGCTGCCCGTCCGCTACCTCCTCGGGGTCGACTGGCTCCAGGCGAGCCTGCTCGGCGCCATCGTCGGTTCGACCGACGCGGCGGCGGTGTTCTTCCTTCTTCGCGTCGGCGGCATCCAGATCCACGAGCGGGTGCGCGCGACCCTCGAGATCGAATCCGGGTCGAACGATCCGATGGCGATCTTCCTGACGGTGAGCCTCGTCGAGCTGATCCTCTCCGGGGCGACCGGGCTCGAGGCGGTGTCCTGGGACGTCCTCATCGCCTTCGTCATGCAGATGGGGCTCGGCCTTCTGATCGGACTGGCATCCGGCCATCTCGTCGTCCAGGGCGTCAACCGGGTCAAGCTGGAGGCGGGGCTCTATCCGATCGTCGTCCTCGGCCTCGCGCTCTCCGTCTTCGCGGTGACCTCGATCGCCGGCGGCAGCGGCTTTCTCGCCGTCTACGTCCTCGGCCTGGTGATGGGCAACATGCCGTTCCGGGGCGCCCTCGCCTTTCGCCGCTTTCAGGACAGTCTCACCTGGCTCGCCCAGATCACCATGTTCCTCGTCTTCGGGCTCCTGGCGACGCCGTCGGAGTTCCTGGCGATCGGCTGGCAGGCGGCGGCGATCGGCCTTGCCCTCATCGTGTTCGCGCGGCCGGTCGCCGTCTGGCTCTGCCTTCTGCCGTTCGGCTTCCGCCGCAACGAGACCACCTTCATCGCCTGGGTCGGGCTCAGGGGCGCGGTGTCGATCCTGCTCGCCATCCTGCCGATCCTCGGCGGGCTGGGGTCGGGGCAGATCCTGTTCAACGTCGCCTTCATCATCGTGCTGACGTCGCTCTTGATCCAGGGCTGGACGATCCGCCCGATGGCCAGGTGGCTCGGCCTGATCGTGCCGCCGCGCGTCGGCCCGGTGGAGAAGGTGGAGCTCGAGCTGCCCGGCGACGCCCGCCACGAGCTGGTCGCCTACCGGGTCGTGGCCGACAGCCCGGTGGCGAGGGGGGAGCGCATTCCGCGCTGGGCGCGGCCGTCGCTGGTGATCCGCGGTGGCCGCTCGATGCGCCTTCACGAGGCCGGGCATCTGGTTCCGGGCGATTACGTCTACATCTTCGCGACACCCCGCCACGTCGCCCTCCTCGACCGGCTGTTCGCGAGCCCGCTGGCGCTGACCGAGAGGGACCACGAGTACTTCGGCGAGTTCGCCATCGATCCGGCCCGGCCGATCTCCGAGGTCGCCCGGACCTATGGCTGCCGGATCGCCGGCGAGGAGGCGGAACTCTCGGTCGGCGACTACCTGGCGCGACGGCTCGGCACGTCGCTCGCCCGCGGCGACCGGCTCCTGCTGCCGCCCGTCGAGCTGATCGTCCGCGACCTCGACGACCGCGAAAGGCCGCTCGCCGTCGGCCTCGCCCTCGAGCCCACGGCGGTATCGATCCCGAAGCTTCCCCTGTTCCAGAGCTACCAGGAGATCGTCCTCGGGCTGCGATCCCGGCTCCTTCGCCTCCCTCCCCCGGCGAGGGACGACGCCGGAAGCAAGCGCGACACCGACCCCGGCACCGGCTAGGACGACGCCGGAACCGACGAACCGCCCGGGCGGACGGGGGGCGGGCGGGCACCTGCAGGTCCGCCCCGCGCCTGGCCCAAGCCCGCGCCAGATCGGGATGGGTGAGGGCCTCGCTCTCGACGCCGTAGAGCAGAACGATGTCGCCGGCCTCCGCCTGGGCCTTGCGCAACGTGAGGCGCAGTCCCTCGCGTTCGATGAGGATGCGCCTGGCGGGCGCAACCCGTCGACACGAAACGCATTTCTCGGGGCGGGTGGCGGCGAATGGGGCGGCGAGCCGTAGCGGCGCAGCTCATTCTAGGAACATAGTCTTGACACACCTCCTTGCTGCGGGTATGCTCTTCGCCGAGTCCGTGGTCCTGCGGACGGATGGGCCGACGGTGCCGGAGTCCTGCGGGGGCGGACGGGGTGGTTGGCCTTCGGGAAGAGCCGGGTGCGGGAAAGCCGCACGCCCGGATCTGTGAGGGCGAACCCGAATGGCCGAGCTACTCGACCACCATCGAGTCTCGAGCGAAGCCTAAACCAGATCAGGGAGGCGTTGATGGCGATTGGCACACGATCAGACCAGCGCGGCCGTGTCGCGGTCGCCCTGTCGGCCTCGCTGCTCCTCATTGGGGCGTCGGCCTTGACGCCCGAAGTTCGGGCCGACTATCACACGGGTCAACACGCGCATGGCGGCGACGCGGAGGCGCTCGGCACGGTCGACTTCCGGGTTTCCTGTACCGAACCGAGCCGAGCCGCTTTCGACCGGGCCCTCGGCTTCATGCACCACATGATGTACGAGGAGGCGCGTCGCGCCTTCGAAGCCATCGTCGAGAGCGATCCCGAGTGCGCGATGGCGCGCTGGGGCGTCGCCACCACGCTGTTTCAGCCGCTGTGGCCGACCCGACCGAGTGCCGAGGAGTTGCAGCGCGGACGCAGGCAGATCGAGGAGGCACTCGCCAATCCGCCACGAAGCGAACGGGAACGTCGCCTGTTGGCCGCGACGCAAGCCTTCTTCGGCGGTCCGGCAACAGCCGACTGGTGGACACGCCTTCGCCAGTGGGCGGAAGGCATGGAGATGGCCTATCGGGCGCATCCGGACGATCTCGACGTGGCGGCTCTGTATGCGCTGTCGCGGCTCGCCTTAGGGCCCGTCGCCGATGACCCGGCGGCGCTCCACGGCGAGGCCGAAGCGGTGCTGCGCAGGGTTCATGACAGGGAGCCTACTCACCCCGGTGCCAGCCACTACACCATCCATGCCAACGATGCGGTGGGCCGTGCCGAGCGGTCACTCGACATCGTCAGGAGCTACAGCCACATCGCTCCGGAGCTGCCGCACGCCCTGCACATGCCCACGCACATCTTCGTGCGGCTCGGCGAGTGGCCGGAGGTGATCGATTGGAACCGCCGCTCCGCCGACGCGGCTCTCAACTACCCGGCGGGTGAGGCGACATCGCATCACTACCCGCACGCGACCGACTACCTTGTCTACGCCTTCCTGCAGCAGGGCGAGGACGAAAAGGCCAGGGCAGTGGTCGAGGAGACTCTGTCCAAGACGAGCTACCAGCGCTCCTTCGTCAGCGCCTTCCACATGGCATCGGTGCCCGCCCGTTACGCGGTGGAGCGGCGGCAGTGGGCGGAAGCGGCGGTTCTGGAACCACGCCAGCCCGGTTACCTGCCGTGGGACGAGGCGGTATGGGCTGAAGGGCTGACCTGGCTCGCGCGAGGTCTCGGCGCATTGCACACTGCCGATCTCGCCGGAGCGAGGGAAGCCGAGGCTAGGCTCGCGGCGCTGCGTGGCGCGGCCGAGGCTGCGGGTGAGGCGGCCTTCGCCACCTATATCGAGATCGACCGGCTGATCCTCGCCGGCTGGATGGCCCGTGCCGATGGCGATGCCGAGAGCGCCGTCCGCCTGATCAGCAAGGCGGCAGAGCTCGAAGGCTCGGTCGAGAAGCATCCGGTGACCCCGGGCGCCCTGTTGCCGCCCTACGAGGCCCTGGGTGACCTGCTCCTCGATCTTGGGCGGCCGGGCGAGGCGCTCGAGGCTTACGTAGCATCCGCCAAAGTGTGGCCGAAGCGCTACAATACCTTGCTTGGCGCCACTCGTGCCGCGGCCGCGGCGGGTAATGGGGAGGCGGCGGCACGGCATTATGCCGAGCTGGTCGAGGTGGCCGGGAACTCCGTACGACCCGATATGATCGAAGCGAGAGCGCTCGTGAGCCGGTAGCGCGTGGCTTGGCGTTGATGTCCATTGAGGTGGTGTAGGAGGGAGCGGGGGGATTGCGGAAGCACATGACGCAACTCAGGCTCGGCGCCAACCCGGTGACACGATACGCATTTCGGCGGGGCGCAGGCGGCGGGCCATGACACGAGGCTGTTTAGGACTGTGGTCTTGACATCCGCTTGCCGGAGGCCATAACTCCCGCAAGTCTGTGGTCCTGC
>CAYQSU010000030.1:0-38258 GCA_964420325.1 uncultured Rhodospirillaceae bacterium
ATCACTTCGGGCGGATCTTCTTCAACCAGGCGACGCTGTCGGCGGCCGGTGTCGCGCAGGTCGCGGTCGTGCACGGCAACTGCACGGCGGGCGGCGCCTACCAGCCGGCGATGAGCGACGAGAACATCATCGTGCGCGGCGCGGGGCAGGTGTTCCTCGGCGGCCCGCCGCTGGTCAAGGCGGCCACCGGCGAGGTGGTCTCGGCCGAGGAACTGGGCGGCGCCGACGTGCATGCGCGGATCTCGGGGGTCACGGACCACTATGCCATGGACGACGGCCATGCGCTCGCCATCGCCAGGCGCATCGTCGCCAACCTGAACCGGCGCAAGCCGGTCGGTCTCGCGATCCGCGAGCCGAGAGAGCCCCGCTACGATCCGAAGGAGATCTACGGCATCGTTGCCGGCGATCTCAAGAAGCCCTTCGACGTGCGCGAGGTCATCGCGCGCATCGTCGACGCCTCGGAGTTCGAGGAGTTCAAGCAGCTCTACGGCACCACCCTGGTGTGCGCGTTCGCGCACATCTTCGGCTATCCCGTCGGCATCGTCGCCAACAACGGCATCCTGTTCTCGGACTCGGCGCTCAAGGGTGCGCACTTCGTCGAGCTCTGCTGCCAGCGCGGCCTGCCGCTGGTGTTCCTGCAGAACATCTCCGGGTTCATGGTCGGCCGCAAGGCCGAGGCCGGCGGCATCGCCAAGGACGGTGCCAAGATGGTCACCGCCGTGGCCTGCGCGCGGGTGCCCAAGTTCACCGTCCTCATCGGCGGCTCGTTCGGGGCCGGCAACTACTCGATGTGCGGCCGCGCCTACGACCCCCGGTTCCTGTGGATGTGGCCCAACGCACGGATCTCGGTGATGGGCGGCGAGCAGGCGGCGGGCGTGCTCGCGACCGTCAGGCGGGACAGCATCGAGGAGCAGGGCGGCACCTGGAGCGCGGACGAGGAGGCGGCCTTCCGCCGGCCCGTTCTCGAGCAGTACGAGGGCCAGGGCCACCCCTACTACGCCAGCGCGCGGCTGTGGGACGACGGCATCATCGACCCCGCCGAGACCCGCATGGTGCTCGGTCTCGGCATCTCCGCCGCCCTCAACGCACCGGTGGCGAGGACCGCGTTCGGCGTGTTCAGGATGTGAGCGAGGGGGGGCCGTGATGCCGCCGATGAGGAGGAGCAGGGCGATGTCGTTTGGGAGAAGCTTGGCAAGGTGGACGATGGCGGCCGTCGTCGGCCTCGTCGCCCTCGCGGTGGAGGCGCAGACGCCGGAGCCGGCGGCCGATGCGGTTCGCCTGCCGTCGCCGGCGCCGGCGGCACCCCAGCCGACTCAGTCGGCACTCAAGGACGGCCTCGCCGTCCGCTACTACTTCCACAGATTCAACCATCTGTCGGAGTTCGAGGAATGGATGCGCTACGAAGACGGCGTCGAGGGCACGCCGCTCGCCCATCTCGACTACCGCATGGGCCGCGGCAACGTGCTGACGACGACGTCGTCGGACATGGTCGGCGCTAAGATCACCGGCGTCATCGAGCTTGCGAAGGCGGGCGCGTACACCTTCCTGCTCACCTCCAACGACGGTGTCCGGCTGACCATCGGCGGGGTGATGATGCACGAGGATCCGGAGATCCATCCCGACACCACCTCGCCGCCGCTCATCATCGAGATCGCCGAGCCCGGCTGGTATCCGCTCGACATCCTCTATTACGAGAAGAAGGGAACCGCGACGCTGAGGCTCGAATGGCGGCCGCCGGGGGAGGCGGCGTTCGTGCCGGTGCCGGCGGCGGCCCTGAAGCACCCGTGAGCGTTGGAAGGGGCTGCGGCGATGGCTGACGACGGTCTGTTCTCGGAGGTCGACGACGTCGGCGTCGGCTGGCTCGTCCTCGATCGCCCGGACGTGCACAACGCCTTCGGCGACGTGATGATCGCCGCCATCACGGCGAGGCTCAGGGAGCTCGAGGCCGACGGCCGCGTGCGCGCGGTGGCCGTCGCCGCCCGCGGCAAGACCTTCTCGGCGGGGGCGGATCTCGAGTGGATGCGGCGGATGGCGGGCTACTCCCATGCCGAGAACGTCGCCGACGCGCTGCGGCTCGCGGAGATGCTCCACGTGCTCGACCGCCTGAGGAAGCCGGTGATCGCCCTGGTCCAGGGGCCGACCTACGGCGGCGGCGTCGGGCTGATTGCCGCTTGCGACATCGTCGTCGCCGCCGACGCGGCTAGGTTTGCGCTGACCGAGGTCAAGCTCGGGCTCCTCCCGGCGACCATCTCGCCGTACGTGATCGCCGCCATCGGCGCCCGCCAGGCCCGCCGCTACTTCCTCACCGCCGAGACGTTCGATGCCGAGGAGGCGCAAAGGATCGGGCTTGTCCATGCCGTCGTCCCGGCGGCCCTGCTCGAGCACAAGGCGCGGGCCATTCTCGGCGCGATCATGGCCTGCGGGCCCGAGGCGGTGGTGGCCGCGAAGGATCTCATCCGCACGGTCGCGGGCCGCCCCGTCGATGCGGCGCTGATGCGGGAGACCGCCGAGAAGATCGCGAAGGCGCGCGCATCGGAGGAAGCGCGGCCGCGCATCTCCGCCTTCCTGGAGAAGCGCGGCTCGGCCGCTCCGGGGACCTGATGTTCGCGAAGATCCTCATCGCCAACCGTGGCGAGATCGCCTGCCGGGTCATCCGCACGGCGCGCCGCCTCGGCGTCAAGACGGTCGCCGTCTACTCCGACGCCGACGCGAAGGCGCTGCATGTGGCCCTCGCCGACGAGGCGGTACGCCTGGGTCCGGCGCCGGCGCGGGAGAGCTACCTCGACATCGCCCGTGTCCTCGATGCTGCCCGGCGTGCCGGCGCCGAGGCGATCCACCCCGGCTATGGCTTCCTCTCGGAGAACGCGGAGTTCGCCGAGGGCGTGCGGGCCGCCGGGCTCGCGTTCATCGGCCCGCCGCCGGACGCCATCCGCGCCATGGGGTCGAAGAGCGCCGCCAAGGCGATCATGGAGGCGGCGGGTGTGCCCACGGTCCCCGGCTACCACGGCACGGCACAGAGCCCGACCGTGCTCGCCGAGGCCGCCGACGCGATCGGCTATCCCGTCCTCATCAAGGCGGTCTCCGGCGGAGGTGGCCGCGGCATGCGCATCGTCGCCTCGCCGGTCGAGCTCCCGGCGGCGATCGAGTCCGCCCGCCGCGAGGCCAAGGCCGCCTTCGGCGACGACGCGCTGCTCATCGAGAAGTATCTCGCCCGGCCGCGCCACGTCGAGGCGCAGGTGTTCGCCGATGGCCTCGGCAACGTCCTCCACCTGTTCGAGCGCGACTGCTCGATCCAGAGGCGCCACCAGAAGATCATCGAGGAGGCCCCGGCTCCCGGGCTCGACGCCGACGCGCGGAGGCGCCTCGGCGAGGCCGCGGTCGCCGCCGCGCGGGCGATCGGCTACGAGGGGGCCGGAACCGTCGAGTTCCTGATGGCGGCCGACGGCGCCTTCTACTTCATGGAGATGAACACCCGCCTCCAGGTCGAGCATCCGGTCACCGAGATGATCACCGGCGTCGACCTCGTCGACTGGCAGCTCCGGGTGGCCGCCGGCCAGCCACTGCCGCTCGGCCAGGACGATCTCGCGGTCAGCGGCCACGCCATCGAGGTGCGCCTCTACGCCGAGGATCCGGCGCGGGACTTCCTGCCGGCGAGCGGCGCGCTGCGCCACCTCAAGTTCCCCGAGGAGACGCCCCATGTGCGTGTCGACACCGGCGTCCGTCAGGGCGATGCCATCGGC
The DNA here is from genome assembly GCA_964420325.1 of uncultured Rhodospirillaceae bacterium. GTDB lineage: Bacteria > Pseudomonadota > Alphaproteobacteria > Rhodospirillales > Defluviicoccaceae > CAYQSU01. The sequence goes on from CAYQSU010000030.1 coordinate 3,741, forward strand.
ATCCACTATGATCCCCTGATCGCCAAGCTGATCGTCTGGGATCAGGATCGCAGCCGGGCGATCCGGCGTCTGCGCAGGGCGCTTACCGAGACCCAGATCGCCGGGCCCGAGACCAACCTGGCACTCCTCAGCCAGATCGCCGGCCACGCCGCGTTCGCCGCCGGCGACGTCGATACGCTGTTCATCGAGCGCCATCGCCGCGACCTGCTTCCCGAACGACGGCCGGTCTCCGCCCGCTTTCTCGCCCTTGCCAGCCTCGACGTGATGCTGCGGCGCGACGAGGAGGCGCGCCTCGCCGCCCGCCGCTCCGCCGATCCCTACTCGCCCTGGCACCTGACCTCGGGCTGGCGCCTCAACGACGACAATCTTCATGTGCTCGCCTTCCGCGACGGCGACGAGCGGACGCAGGTGGTCGTCCACTATCACGAGGGCGGGTTGTCGCTGGACCTGCCCGGCCAGCGCGAGCCGGTGCAGGCTGCGGGCGAGATCGTTCCGGGCGGCGATCTTTTCGCCGACCTCGACGGCGTCCGGCTGAAGGCGACCGTCATCCGCCACGGCAGCGAGCTCACCATCCTCTCTGGCGGCGAGAGCGCCCGCCTCGAGCTGGACGATCCGGCGGCGCGGGCGCACCTCCAGGAAGCCGGCGGCGGCAGCCTGAAGGCGCCGATGCCGGCGCGGGTGGTGGCGGTCAACGCCAGGCCCGGCGATGTCGTCGGTCGCGGCACCACGCTGATGGTGCTGGAAGCGATGAAGATGGAGCATGCCGTCACCGCGCCGGTCCACGGCCGCGTCGCCGCCGTCCACTTCGCGGTCGGCGAGCAGGTCGAGGAAGGCGCGGAGCTGGTGTCGCTCGAGGACGAGGGGCCGGCCGCGGTGTCGGAGGCCGCGGCGACGGGAGAGGGCCATGCGCCTTCCGGCACGGGTTAGCATCGTCGAGGTCGGGCCCAGGGACGGCCTGCAGAACGAGCCGGTGCCGGCGCCGGCGGCGGTCCGCATCGAGCTCGTCGACCGGCTGGCCGAGGCGGGGCTGCCGGTGATCGAGGCCGGCAGCTTCGTCTCCCCGCGCTGGGTGCCGCAGATGGCCGGCACCGCCGAGGTCCTCGCCGGCATCCGGCGCCGGCCGGGCACGCGCTATCCGGTGCTGACCCCGAACATCACCGGGTTCCGCGAGGCGGTTGCCGCCGGCGCCGAGGAGGTGGCGGTGTTCGCCGCCGCCACCGAGACGTTTTCCGAGCGGAACCTCAACTGCTCGATCGCCCGGAGCCTCGAGCGCTACCGGGAGGTGGCGGCGGCGGCGGACCGCCAGGGCGTGCGGGTACGCGGCTACGTCTCCTGCGTGCTCGGCTGCCCCTACGAGGGCGAGGTGGCGGTCGAGACCGTCGCCGCCCTCGCCGAGGAGCTCAGGGCGATGGGCTGCGACGAGATCTCGCTCGGCGACACCATCGGCGTCGGTACCCCCGGCCGCGCCGAAGGGCTGGTCCAGGCGGTGGCCCGCCGCGTCCCCTTGGAGCACCTCGCCGTCCACTTCCACGACACCTACGGCCAGGCGCTTGCCAACATTCTCGCCGTGCTCGAGTGCGGCATCGCCACCGTCGATGCCTCGGTCGCCGGGCTCGGCGGCTGCCCCTACGCCCCGGGCGCCGCCGGCAACGTCGCCACCGAGGACGTCCTCTACATGCTGGATGGGCTCGGGATCGAGACCGGCGTCGATCTCGATGCGGTGGCCGCGGCAGGGCTCTTCATCTGCGCGGCGCTTGGCCGGCGGCCGGTGTCCAAGGTCTCGCAGGCGATGGCGGCACGGCTCGAGGCGCCGGCCGCGTTCGGCCGCTGACGGGGCGGCGATGGCCCCGTTCCGCGGCGTCTTCCCCTATCTGGTCTCGCCCGTCGACGAGGGCGGCCGGGTCAAGACCGAGGTGCTCGCCCGCCTCGTCGACCACCTCGTCGCCAACGGCGTGCACGGGCTCGCGCCGCTCGGCAGCACCGGCGAGTTCGCCTACCTCACCTGGGCGCAGCGCCGGTCCGTGGTCGCGGCGACCCTGGAGGCCGCGGGCGGTCGCGTCCCCGTCATCGCCGGCGTCGCCGCGACGACGACGCGGGAGGCCTGCCGCCAGGCTCGCGCCTTCGAGCGCCTGGGCGTCGCCGGCATCGTCGCCGTCCTCGACGCCTACTTCCCGGTCTCCGAGAACGGCGTCGTCTCCTACTTCACCCGGGTGGCCGCGGCCGTCGACCTCCCCGTGGTGCTCTACACCAACCCCAGCTTCCAGCGCGCCGACCTGACGCTCGCCGCCATCGAGCGCCTCGCCGCCGTCCCCAACATCCTCTACATCAAGGACGCCTCCACCAACACCGGCCGGCTGCTGTCGATCCTCGAGAGGGTCGGCGACCGGCTCCGGGTGTTCGCCGCCTCCTCGCACATCCCGGCGGCGGTGATGCTGATCGGCGGCGTCGGCTGGATGGCGGGGCCGGCGTGCCTGATCCCGGCCGAGAGCGTGCGGCTCTACGAGCTCGCGTCCGCCGGCCGCTGGGGCGACGCGATGGCGCTCCAGCGGCGACTGTGGCCGCTGCACGAGGCCTTCGCCAGGTACGCGCTCGCGGCCTGCGTCAAGGGCGGGCTCGAGATTCTCGGCTTTCCCGTCGGCCCGCCGCTCCCGCCGCAATCGCCCCTCGATGCCCGCGCCGAGGCCGAGGTCCGAAAGGCCCTCGAGACCGCCGGCGTTCTCTAGCCCGGGTTCAGCGCGGCACGACCGGAAACCGCACCACCGTCGTGCCCGACCGGGGCTCCCGTACCATCGCCGTCAGCGCCGGCGACGAGCCCGGCACCCCCAGCAGTGGCACCGCTAACCCCATTGTGGTATAGTTCCTCGGAGGTTGGGAAGAGAGGCGTAAAAACAAGGCCTTACCCAAGGCCGTCGACACCGGCCTTCGCACCGAAGCTGAGCGTGCCCGGGAAGCGGCAACTCTGCCTGGAGTGAACGGATATCAGCGAAGGCTCGGCGCTGGAATGCGGGACGTGACAGCAAGGGACGGGCGGTCGCGATGGAGGTGGATGCCGCCGGCGCTACCGACGATCGAACGGGGCTCGTGGGTGGCAGCCGGGCCTTTCACGACGTCTTGGCGAAAATCAAGGCCTTCAGCGTCTGCGACGCGCCGATCCTGATCGAAGGTGAGACCGGCACGGGTAAGGAGCTGGTCGCGCGTGCCGTGCATTACCTGTCGATGCGGCGCGGCGGACCGTTCGTCCCGGTCAACTGTGCCGCTCTGCCGGACCAGCTTGTCGTCAACGAGCTCTTCGGCCATACGCGGGGAGCGTTCACCGGGGCGGAGGTGCGGCAAGCGGGATTGGTCGAACAGGCGTGCCGCGGCACGATCCTCTTCGACGAGGTGGATACCCTGCCGCTGCCGGCGCAGGCCGTGCTGCTCCGGTTCCTGCAGGATCAGGAGTACCGCCCGCTCGGCGGCGGCGCGCCGAAGACGGGGAACGTCCGCGTGCTCGCCGCCAGCAACGCCGACGTTGGGGCCAAGGTGCGGGAACGGTCGTTTCGCGAGGATCTGTTCTACCGTCTGAACGTGCTCACCCTGCATCTGCCGCCGCTGCGCGAGCGGGCCGACGACATTCCGTTGCTGGTCCGGCACTTCCTCGAGCGCTTGCGCCATCGTTACGGCGGGCCCGGAAAGCAGGTGACCGCGGAGGCGATGGCGGCACTCCGCGCTCATCCCTGGCCGGGCAACGTGCGGGAACTGGAGAACCGGCTGCACCGTGCCTTCGTGCTCGCTCCGGCGCCGGAGATCGACTGCGCCGATCTCGAGCTTGTGCCGGTCAACGGCAGCCCCCACCCGCAGTGCCCGGGGACGACGGGGGAGTGCGGGTGCGCCAGCTTTGCCGCCGCCAAGGCCCGTGCCGTTGCCGATTTCGAGCAGGCGTACCTGCAGCGGCTGATGACGACGACCAACGGCAACGTCTCGGCGGCCAGCCGGATGGCAAGGAAGGAGCGCCGGACCCTCGCCCGTCTGCTGAAGAAGCACGGCATCGATCGGCGCCAGTTCGAGGCCAACGGGCGCTGACCCGGCGCCGGGCTCGGCGGCGAAACCGAAGCAAACGCCGTTCAATCGCCATCGGGGAAGCCCGGGAGCCCCTTCGAACCCTCGATGCGGTCGAGGGCAGACTGTTCGGCGCCGGCGGCCAGCAGTGCCGTCGCCTTATCGAGCCGCTCTCGCGGAACGGTGATGTAGAGGCGCACCTTGGGCTGGCTCCAACCGGCGACAGGCCGGTCGATGCGGAACGGAATGCCCTGGGAGGAGAGAAGGATCGATGCCGCCCGCTCGTTGGCGTCGGTGTTGCTATAGTCGAGGATCGTCACCCAGGTGTCGCCCACGGCATCGCTGCGCGTGCTCGGCCCGTCGAAATGCAGGAGCCGCGGGATATCATAGCTCACCATTTCACCACTCCACGCCGGCATTGCGCCACAGGTTGTGATCAGCATCAACGGCGCGAGGGTCCGAAGCACAGGTCTTGATCGCTTCTGCGATAATCGGCGTCTTGTCGTCACGGCAGTCGGCGGTCAGCGGCATTGTTCGGTGACGACTTCCGACGGCACCGGCCCGCCTTGAACGAAGCGGGGGCTGCCGTCGCCACTTGGCACGGTGACCGTGTTTACGTTGCTCACTGTTCTCGTCGTGGGCCGTCCCGCGACAAGAACGACCCGCGCTTGCCAGTTCAGTTGCCAATCGACGTGCTGCAACGACTTCACGCAGCCGCTGGGCCGGTGTTCGACGACTACCCAAAGACGGAACGTGTCGAGCATCTGCATGGTGGTCATCGTCTGCGGGGGATGTCCGGACCCAACGCACGTCGGGCTGTTTTGCAGGTTGATGTATTGGGCGCCGGAGGGCACGTCGGGCCACTGCAGATCGACGACTTGGCCCGCCGTTGCGAAGTCTACCACTTCATTCGCAACCGGGCGACTGATGAAGATCGGGTCGTAGTTGTTGGCGAAGCCGTCCTTCATCGGCGTTACTGGCACGACATCGCTGATCCGGGCCCCTGCGCTGTAGGTCGCCGAGCGGTTGATAGTGAGCAGGTTCTGAACGAAACCGACACGGAAGTTTGCGGCAGCGGCATTGTTCGGCGCTGCGATCGTGACCTGAGGTCGATAGACGATCGGCGTCTGTCCACGCATTTGTAGTGTGTCGAAACCGCCCTGTCGCACAACTCCGATGCTGGCGGCATTGGCAACCGAGGTTGCGACGCCGTTGCCCAAACGGAATGCGACGCCCGCGCCCGCAAAGCGTTCATCGCAATCGCCCGGCGCGAGGGGCTCGGCGACGGGTCCGCCGATCGCCGGCGGGCGGGCGCCCGGCTGGCTGACGTCGTTGTCGTCGAGCAGACCCATCGTCTCTTGACCGACGATGCCGTCGATCAGTACGGCCCCGGCGTCGGTCTGGAACCGGCGGACCGCTGCCTCCGTTTCGGGACCGAAGATGCCATCCAGCTGCGTCGGATTGGCCTGCGATACGCTCTTCGGAAGGGGATAGCCCATGGCGACCAGAGACCCCTGGATCAACCGGACCTCGTTGCCGCTGTCGCCCAATTGAAGGAATCGCTTGCCGTCGAGCACGTCCTCCAGAGCTGCGTTGCCGGCAAAGCGGGGCGCTTGCAGAGTGCGGCCGGCGACACCCTGTCTTCGAATGACGCGAGCCCCGGCCGTTCGGCCAGCCGTCTGCTGCACAACGTGCGTCAGTTCGTGCGCCAGCAGCCGTCGGCCGCCACCCGTTCGGGGCGCATACTGTCCGTGCCCGAACACCACGTCCTGGCCGATGGTGAACGCTCGTGCGCCGACTGCCCGCGCCGCGCTGGCGGCGGCGGCATCCGCATGCACGCGCACGCCGCTGAAATCGCGGCCGAAGCGAGGCTCGAAGAAAGCGCGTTCGGAGGCCGGCAGCGGCCGTCCGCCGCCCCTTAGCGTCTCGACGCGCGGTGCGATGGCGGAGTCCGGCAGCGGCTCTGCTGAGATGCCTTCTGATTTGGCTCGGACCGTTTCTTCCTCTTCGTCATCCACCGGCCGACGCTGCAAGTCGTCTTCGCACATCCCGCACAGCCGTTGCGCTGTCGCTGCGAGAGCCGGAGCCGGCGCATCGGCCGACAGCAACCGCGCCGCCGGCGCATCGGGCATGCGCATCACCCGGTCGGCTACCTGGTCCGCCTCCTGTTCGTATGCACTGTGCGCCGGGCCGACGGTCAGCTTCGCCTGCAGCGGACCAAAGGGGTGGTCGCAGGCGAAGGTGGAGATCGCCGCCGCGCGCCCCGGCCGTCTCGAGAGACCAGCCTTGACCGACGTTTCTTTGTGCCGGGGCTTCGGCGGGACTGTGGTTGCGATCAGACCGTCCTCCTCTTCCACGACCGTTCCCGATCGCCGCCGCCGCCGAACGTCATGAGCACGGCTTGACAAAGACCTGCCCGGGCACCGGTCCGCCTTGGATGAAGCCCGGGCCGCCGGTGCCGTTGGCCTGGGTCACAACGTTGACGTTGGAGACGATCGTCACCGTCGGTGCTCCGCCCGTGATCGTCACCGTGGCTCGCCAGTCCAGGTGCCAGTCGATGTGGTGCAGGGACCTCACACAACCGCTCGGCCGATGCTGGACGACAACCCAGGTGCGGAACGTGTCGAACATCGTCATCGACGTCATGGATTGCGCCGCAACTCCGGAGCCGGCGCACGAAGGGGTGTCGAGCAGATTAACGAAGAACGCGTCGCTCGGCACGTCGGGCCAGTCCAGAGCGATCGTCTGGCCGGCTGCCGCGAAGTCCTCGACGATTGCCGGGTTCGGGTTGGTAACGAAGATCGGGTGATAGTCGGTGGGTGCGCCATCCTTGATCGGCGCCGGCACGACGGTGCTCGCCCGACCTCCTGCGCCGTAGGCGGCAAAACGTGTCGACGTCAGCAGATTCTGGACGAAGCCGACGCGGAAGTTGGCGGCAACGGCATTGTTGGGTGCGGCGATCGTGACCTCCGGATCGTAATTGATCGGGGTCTGCCCCCGCATCAGAAGAAGGTTGCGGCCGGCGGACAGCGCGATGCGGATGTCGGCAGCGCTGGCGACGCCGCTCGCCACCTGGTTCGCCAGAGTGAACGTCACCCCGGCGAAGTGCCGGTCGCAGCCTGTGGGACCGAGAGGCGCCGCGACCGGGCCGGTGATCGCCGGCGGGCGGGCGCCCGGCTGGCTGACGTCGTTGTCGTCGAGCAGACCCATCGTCTCCTGACCGACGATGCCGTCGATCAGCACGGCCCCGGCGTCGGTCTGGAACCGGCGAATGGCCGCCTCCGTTTCCGGACCGAAGATGCCATCCAGCTGCATCGGATTGGCGCTCGGCACGCTGTTGGGCAGGGCATATCCCATCGCCACGAGGGATTCCTGGATCAGCCGGACATGGGTGCCTGTGGCACCTCTGCGGATCAGTGTCTCGTCATCGAACGCTGCTTCGAGAATGACGTTGCCGGAGAAGCGCGGCGCCGCCAGATCGTGGCCGTCCCCGATCGTTCTTTGGATTCCGCTGTCGCCGACGCACTCGGCGCCGGTCTGTTGCTGCACATGGGTCAGTTCGTGCGCCAGCAGCCGTCGGCCTGCCGTCGTGCCGGGCGCGTAGCGGTCGTCGCGAAAGGCGACGTGGGTGCCGATGGTGAAGGCTTCGGCGCTGATGGCCCGCGCCAGGCGATCGGCACCGGCATCGGCATGGACCCTAATCCGGCCGAAGTCGGCGCCGAAGCGCGGCTCGAAATAGCGGCGCTCGGTCGCCGGCAACGGCTGCCCCCCGGACGTCATGGCGCGGGCGTCGGCCTCGAGCGGTCCGCTCAGGCCAGCGGCGACTGTGCCCCCTGTGCCGCGCGTCGCACGCTGGATGTCGTCGTCGCTCTCGCTGCGCGGGTGGCGGCCGCCCGCGACCGACTTGGCGCATCCGGAGCACAGCCAGGCCGCCTGCAACGGGTCCGATACCGGCTCCGAAGCGAACGCCTGCACCCGGCCGATCGCTCCTGCCCGAGGCAGCCCCGTCGCCGGCAGCGCGACGAAAGAGGGCCGCGTCGGCGTCTCGTGCGCCACTTCGGCGTCGGGCATGCGCATGACATGGTCGGCGACCCGATCCGCCTCCGCCTCGAAGCGGTCGTGGGCGGGGCCGACGGTCAGCTTCGCCTGCAGCGGGCCGAAGGGAAGGCTAACGGCGAACGCGCGCAGCGCCTCGCCGTTGCCGCGCGGGCCCCGGCTCGCGGGCCTGGCGGTCGCCTGCTTCTGCCGCGGCTGCGGCGGGGCCGTGGTTGGCATGGACGGCCTCCTCGGTCAGAGCGCTTCAAGACTGGCCTTCAGCATACGCCGGAAGGTGCGAGCGTGGGCACGGTTCTTCAGGCTGAACGCGGCCTGCAACTCCGCGTCCGGCATGTCGGCGACGCGACGCGCCGCCTCGACATCGTCGACACCGGCGGCGGCGAGCCGCCGGCGCAGGGCCTTGGGCCGCACCCCCAGCGCGGCGAAACCGGGGTCGGCAGCAAGGCGATCCGCCAGGCGCTCGGCAAAGTCACCGGCGACGCGTTCGGGTCCGGCCCCGGACATCGACACCGAGACCGCCGAGCCTGCGGCCACGGGCGTGCCGGCCGGTGGCTTCTGGTCGACGACGCGGCCGTTCTCCGGCCCTTCGATGGCGCCGAGTTGCAGGCGGGCGGCCTCCAGGATCTCCTTCGCGCCGGCCAGGGAACGGCCGACCAGGTTCGGCACATCCGTCCGCTCGACGTCCGACCGGCGGCCGACGACGAGGTTGACGGACGTTTCCTTGGCCACCAGCGTGCCCGCGGGCGGTTGCTGGTCGAGCACGATCCCGGCGCGAGGGTCGTCGCGGAACCGGACGCGACCGACGCTCAGGCCGACGTCGCGGACGAGGGTCTCGGCGGCCTGCTGCGGCCGGCCGACCAGAGCGGGAACCTCGACCCGCTCCTCCGGCGGGCGCACCGCGACGATGAGCGCGACGGTCGTGCCCGGCGGCACCCGCACGCCGGCCTCCGGGTTCTGTTTCAGAACCGTCCCCGCCGGGGCGCCGGGCTGTTCGGAGACCTGGCCGACGGTGAGCCCAGCCTCGCCGAGCTTCGCTTGCGCCTCGTCGCGCGAGGAGCCGACGACGTCGGGCACGACGACGGTGTCGCCGTCTTCGGCCGTGCCGATGACCAGCGTCACCTGGGTATCGGCGGTCACCGGCACGCCGGCGGCCGGGCTCTGTGACAGGACGAGCCCGACCCGGTCGGGCGCGCGTTGCGTGAACCGCTGCGCCACCTTCAGTCCCAGCCGTCCGAGCACGGCCACCGCCACCGACTCCGGCCGGTCGAGCACGTTCGGCATGCTGGCGCGGTCGGGCGGCAGCGGGCAGGGTGGCAGCCGCTCGCCGGAGAGACGGATCACCCGGTAGGCGACGCCGCCGTCGCCGAGCGCGATCGCCTCGTCACCGCGATAGAGGACCGCCTGTTCGCTGTCCGAGACCTGCAGAAAAACCGCGTCGGCGGCGCGACCCGGCGTGTCGCCGGTCGCCACCGGCAGATCCATGCGGAAATAGCCCTTGGCGTCGGTGCAGGTGAAGCGCCGCACCTGTCCGTCGGCGCCGATGGCCGCCACCGTCAGCTTGTCCGCCGGCGCTCCCCCGGCATCGAACACCCGGCCGTGCAGGACGAAGGCGCCGGCCGGACGCACCGGCACCTCGATCTCCGCGGTCTCGACGGAGACGCGATAGCTCCGCTGGGCCTGCGTCTCGGTGGCGATGACGGCCTCGAGACGCGCGATCGCCTCGACATCGTCGGCGCGGCGGGCGCGGGTCAGGATCAGCCTGCGGTTGGCGGCGCCGAGCCGCGCCTGCTGGACGCGGGCGGCGTGGTCGAGACCGACGAGGCGCAATCGATCCGTCGCCGCTGGAAGATCGCCCATCTCGGCCGCGAGGGCGCCCGCTTCGACCGGTGGTTTGCGTGTTGCCATTTCCCTCTCCAGTCCCCACGCCTTGCCGCGTCAGAAGTTCCTGTTCAGCGTCTGAAAGCCGCTGCCGGTCGCGACCGCGCCCCGCCGGTCGCGGAACATGCCGCACAGGCTCTGCGGCGCGATGTGGCGGTTGGTGTCCAGCTCGGCCTCCAGCCCCGCCGGCGCGCCGGTCAGGGTGATCCGCGGTTCGAGCGCGCCGAAGCTGAAGAAGCAGTGGGTGCCCTGATTGTGGCTGGTGTCGTTGAACAGACCGATGCTGAGCGCGGACAGGAAGGCGTTGAACAGGCCCTCCTTGAAGCGATTGCCCTGCACGCGCACCGACCAGCCGAGCACCAGCGCGTCGATCGCGACGAAGTCGAACACCATGTCGCAGTCGCACTGGTTGTCCTGCATCGCCACATCGTCGAGGCTGATCAGCAGCACCGAGCTGAGGGTCAGCGTCACCGCCTGCGACAGGCTGTCGAGCACCACCTGGTTGTCGTTGAACTGGACGTTGCCGTTGGCGAGCAGCTTGATGTCGTCATCGAAGCCCTGGCCGGGCGGCTGCTGCGGATCGATCTGGCCGAGCCCGCTGAAGCCGAGGAGCTGCAGGTAGAACTCGTTGGACAGACCGAGATTCAGGACCGAGACGGCGGCACCGCCGAGGAGGTCGAGGAAGGCGGTCAACGGGTTGCTAACCCGAGCGCGGGCCTGCAGGCCGGTGGTCCCCAGCGTGGTGACGCCGAACGTGCCGGGAGCGGTCTGACCGATGGCGCCGCGGCGCAGGCTGTTGCTGCCGTGGGCGGTGAACCGGTTGCCGTGGATCACCATCGGACCGACGCCGATGACGCTCAGCGCCCGGCCTTCCCGCGCCACCGCGACGTTGCCCTCGACGATCAGTGCCGGGGCGCCGTCCTGGCGCGCCTGCACCTGCTCGCCGAACGGCGCGAAGAAATCCACCGCCGGGCGAACGAGGCCGATGACGATGGCACCGATGCGCCCAGTCGGGACCGGGCTGTCGAGTGTGGCGATCCGGCCGTTGTCGCGAAGATGGTTGCGCTCGATGACCACCGCCTCCCCGTCGAGGACGTAGATGCCGACGATCGGCGAGCCGTGTCCGGTGCCGACGTCGGTGATGCGATTGTCGCGAACGGTGATGTCGGCGCCGCTGGCCAGGGCAATGCCGCCGAATGCGGCGATCTCCGCGAGCTCCGGCGGCATCGTGCCCACAGGCAGCTGCATGCAGCCGACGATGGTGTTGCCGGCGATGCGCAGGCGGTCGGTGATGACCGCGTCCCGCTCGCCGTCGGGGTCGAACCAGTAGGCGACGGTGATGCCGCTCGAGCCCATCTGCAGGATATGGTTGCAGAGGATCCGGCAATCCTCGATGGGACCATCGGACACCGGATCCAGGGGCTCCGGCTGGTTCGGGTCCCGCGGCGGCCGCGGCTGCGGGTCGATCGTCACGCAGTCGTTGTCGGCGATCGTCAGCCAGCCGGCGAAGGTCGGCAGCGGCCTGCGCACGGCGTAGTAGGCCTGCAGCAGCGCGACGCTGGCGATCACCGGCCGCGGCTGGAAGTCGACCGAGCCGAGGACGATGCCGGCACCGTTGCCGCCTTCGATCCGGTTGTGGGCGATCTCGACATCGCTGCTGTCGCCGCCGATCTGCAGGCCGCCTGGCGCGCTCAGCCGGCGGCGCAGGCCGGTGAGCGCCCGGATCTCGTTGCGCAGCACGCGCAGCCGTCGGCCGGCCACGAACACGGCCGGCTCCTGAGGCGCCGCGGTGCCGATCCGCGAGACCGTCGCGGCCGACACCGCGATCATGCTGTCGACGAGGTCGATGCCGACACCCTCGGTAGCGATCACCGCCGCGCGGTCGCGGGCGGCGAGCCGTAGGCGTTCGAGACGCAGTCCGCGCGGGCGCGTCGCCTGCACGAGCAGGGTTTGCTCGCTCTCGATGGCGAAGTCGCGCAGTGTGATCGCGGCGCTGTCGGCGATGCTGATCACGGGCGCCGTTTGCCCCTCGGACGGGACGACGCGGCTGCGCGGTCCGCACCCCTGGATGACGACGTTCCGCCGGCCGGCGATGCTCGCGGCGGCGGTGTGCGTGCCCGGCAGCAGGCAGATCAGGCCGCCGGCCGGCGGCAGGGCCTCGATCGCCGCCTGCAGGTCGTCGACCTCGCCATGGCTTTCGCTGCCGTCGCCGACGTGGATCGTGCAGCAGCTCTCGACCTGGCACAGCTTGCGGAAGCGATGCCGGCAGTCCTCGACGGTGGCGACCGGTGTGCCGTCGGCCGTCAGGGACCAGTGCGCCAGACCGAGAACCGCGTAGAAGCGCTGCGGACCGAACGGAGCCGCCGCGTCCAGCAGTCGCCACGGCACTACCCGTTCGGGCGTGTTCGGCCGGGCGGCGATGACCCAGTAGTCGCCCGGCAGACCAAACCCGGAAAAGGTCAGAACGAGGCCCGTCCCGGCCAGCGCAACGCCGGTTCCCGGGGTGAACGGGTGATCGAGGTCGGCCGCGCTCTCCGGCCCGGGTTGCCAGATCCGGGCGTAGAAGTAGCGCGGCGGATCGTCGTCGCCGAGCGGGTTGAGGATCGCGGCGCGTTCGCCGGCGTTCAGCCATTCCTGCATCTCGATCGGAACGGCGGGCGCGATGCGCAGGCTACCGGTACCGGGATCGTAGGAGGCTGTCACCCGTGCCAGGTGTCCGTGCGCCTGCGCAACCTTTTCCCGGTTGGCGAGCAGCGCACCCCACGGCAGGATCTCGATGACCGCGCCCTGCAGCGGGAACAGCACCGGATCGAGGGGTGGCGTCAGGAAGGTCAGCTCGATCGATCCGTCGGCCGCGGGGGTGCTGTTGCTGATCTCCACCCGGTACAGGGGCTCACCGTTGTCGTAGGCCCAGAGGAAGCGATTGCCGGCGGTCAGCTGCACCCGGATCGCCTGATTCTCGGCGCCGAGGTAGCCTTGGGTGACCCGCGGCTTGCACGGGTCCTCGGTCGCGCCGGCGCCGGAAAAGCCAACGGAAAGGCGCACCTTCGAGCGGACTTCGCACAGCGTCTCGTCGAACCGATGGGGCTGGCCGCTGGTGTCGCCGGCGGCCGGCCGGGTGACGTGGGCGCGCAATCGTGCCGCGGCCGCCGCGCAGTCGGCCGGCACGTCGGCCAGGATGTTGATGCGGCGGACCGCCCTCAGCCGCGTCGAGGTATCGGGCCCGCCCAGCGCCCGCTCGCGCAGTTCGCGGTCCTCGACGGCGCGCACCGGATGCTCGAACGCCTCCAGATAGACGAGGTCGGTGCGGGCGGTGGTCGGCGGGGCAGGCAGCGCACCGGCATCCGCGCCGGACAGCTGCAGCCAGTCGTCCTGGTTGAGGAAGGTCTGCGGGAAACCGCCGTCGGGCCGCCGCTCCGGCCAGGCGTGAATCAGCCCGCCGAGCAGCAAGCTTCCGGCGGTCAACGTCACGTCGTAGGTGGCGCGCGCCACGAGGCCGTTGCCGCCGCTCGGCACGTTGACCGAGGCCGGCTGCGCCGCCAGCACGCGGAAGCCGTCATTGGTCGAGCCGTAGCCGCAAATCAGTTCGGCGAGCAGGCGCTGCCGAAGGCTGGACTCGATCCGTTCGTTCTCGTTCCAGTCGAGGTCGGTGATGACCCGGCCCTGCTGCAGGCGGACACCGGTGTAGGTCTGCCGGGGGTCGAAGAGATAGCCCGAGATGTCGCCGGTCATGACAGCAGTCCCCGCATCCAATCAGGTTTCCGGAATGAACTGGGCGATGAGCCCGAACGGCAGGAATTCGGCGACCTTGGTCTCCAGGTCGGCTTGCCGGATGGGCAGCAGGCGGCGGTTGAACACGCCGATCTCCGAGCGGTTCTCGCCACCGTGCCGGATCTCGACGGGTGCGGTCGGCCCGAGCTGGGCGTAGCCCGGGTCGCCAAAGCGCCGCGACACGAAGACGTGGTTCGGAACCGCCGGCGTCAGCAGATGATGTTCGAACTGCGGCGGCAGGCGTCGGTCGGGGTGGGCATCCGTGGCCGAGAAGCGGAAGCAGCCGCTCTGGTTGTCCGACACCCCCACCAGGCCCTGGATCAGGGCCTCGGTCGCGTACAGGCGATTGACAACGACGTCCCCGAACACGGTGCTGCGACGCAGCTCGACCGACGCGATCCGACTGGAGATCGCCGGCACGCTGGCATCGAGGCTGTGCACGATCGAGTCGCAGACGACGATGTCGCGGGCCGAACACGGATCACCCGTGCTCGTCGCCTCGAGGATCGGGCCGGTGATGCAGCGGTCGATCACCAGGCGGTCGACCTGGCCGCGGATCTCCAAAGTGATCGCCGGGATCGGCAGGCAGGACAACGGGGTGATGCGCGCCTGCTCGCCGCCCGGGTCGAGGGTGCAGTAGCGGAAGACGACATGGCGGAAGGCACCGTCCAGGACGATGCGGGCCGGCACCACGGGGCAGGAATCGCTGGCCTGCGCCAACGCCACCGATGCGAGGTCCGGCGGGCGGATTCCCAGCCACAACCCATCCAGAACAAGATCCGGCGGGTCGCCGCCGGCGACGGCGGCGATGGTGATCGTCGCATCGCCGGCCGGCGGCGTGAATCGCAGGTAGGGCCGTTCGCCGTCGGCGGCCTCCAGCGTCAGCGGCCCGACATCGACCCAGGTCAGCGTCGGTCCGAGATCGGGGACATAGGTCTTGCTGGTCGGGACCCGATGGACGCCGTCCGTCGGCAGGGTCACGGGATCGACGGGTCCAGGGTCGGTGAAGAAGCCGTCGCCGTTGACGGGGCCGGCCGGCAGCGTGCCGGTGACCTCGCCATCCGGCGACAGGCCGGCGGCGCGGTCGAACGGTCCGGCCCCGACCGGGCTGACCAAGCCGAAATGGTAGCGTTGGTCGAACAGGACGTCCCCGCCGCCGATGCCGCCGGGAACGAGGATCCTGCCGCGGGCCGGATCGACCAGGGCGCGGCGATCGGCCTCGACGCCGACGCCGGCGCCCCATTCAGAGAGATCGGCACCGATGGCTTCGTGCCGCCGCAGCGGCTCCGCGCCGGCGTTGTCGGCGATCGCCAGCGAAAGCGCTCCCGGCCACAGGTGAACCTTCGGCGACGTCTCGGTGATCGCCGCTTCCAGCAGATCCGACAGATGCAGGATCCGCTGCGCGGGAGTCAGGCGATCGTCGATCAGACGCCGGAAGGCGCCTTCGGTGCGGAACTCGAAGCCGGCGTATGCCGCCAGCTCGGCGACGAGATCGCCCGGGACATCCTGGCCTTCAAGGCTGAAGCGCGCGGCGTTCAGGCGCCGGCAGGTCAGCGGCGCCGGCACCTCCCATTCGCGGACCGGCCGCCAGGGTTCGCCTTCGTCCGGGCGGTTGCGCGGCTGGAACAGCGGGATGTCGCGACCGCTGGGATCGAGCGCGAAGCGGCCACCGCCGAGATCGACCGGTGTCGCCAGCCGGACTTCGAAGGCTTGCAGCCGAAAGACGTGGAAGTTGATCTTGGGAATGTTGTATCGCCCGGACGGTCCACGCAGGCGACGGACATCGAGCGTGTGCGCCAGGTCGTCGAACGGCCCGTCGACGATGTCCGAAACGCGCGCCGAGCGCAGGTCGGCGGTGCCGCCGGGCGGTGTGCGGGTGATCCCGCCTTCCAGGCCGGGGACCTCGGGGTCGAGCCGGTGGCGGGTGCGGCCGAGCCGGCGGAACGCTTCGACCACGGCGCCATCCACGTCGCCGATGTCGCGGATCAGTGCCTCCAGGACCGGCAGCGTGCCCTTGCGTCGGCGGTAGAACAGGGTCCGCGCCACGGCGACGCGCTGGCCGCGGCGGTTCTGTTCGCTGACCGGCCGGGTCCCGAGCAGGTCGCCGATATAGGAGACCGCCCAGTCGTCGGCGAGCGCGATCTGCTGGTCGTCCCACAGCCGATCGACGTCGCGGCGCGTCACCGCGGCCTGCTCGGCGATCAGCTCGATCAGCGCACGCAGCGTGCCCTGGCCGAGGCCGTCGGGTTGGCCGTCGAGATCGCGGTAGATCTCAGGGATCCATGCCCACAGCTTCTCCGTGTAGTAGCGAACGAAGCGGTCGGCCGCGGGTCGGGTCGAGATGGTCAGGATCTCGCTCATCGCGCCCTCACTGGCCGCGCACCACGATGGCGGCGAGGTATTCACCCTCGTCGGCCGTGATCGCGAAGGGTGCGGTCGCATCGTCGCACAAGAGACCGCGCACCTCCTCGACGCCGTCGACAGCACGGACGGCGGCGAGAATGTCGGCGCGGAACACGGGCGCACCGATGGGGACCCTGCGCTTGGCGAGCAATCCGTCGTCGGGATCGTCGAGAACGGCGAGTGCCGCCGCCTCCACCGCCGCCGCATCGCGATCGGGCGCGATCGCGAAATCGACGGCGAAGGTCTTCGACCGGGGGACGGCCAGGGCGACGGCGATCGGCGTGCCAAGGGCGGCGATGGCGCGCAAATGCGCTTCCAGATCGGCGCGCAGCTGCGCGCCCTCGTCGTCGGTCGGCGGGATGAACCAGAGCTTGACCGCGGCGCGCTGCTCGCGGGTGTCCCAGGCCCAAGTGGCGGCGGCGTTGAGAATGCCGCGATAGCCGCGGGCGATCGCCTCGAAGTCGAGCAGCGAGACCGCCCGGCCGAGCGACAGGGCGGAGTCCGGCGCGGCCTTGCGGATGTCTTCCGGCCTGTCGCCGTCGTCGCCGCCGAAGGCCGCGAGCGGGTTGACGACGCGCCGCACGCCCTGCACCGGCCGCGCCAGCTGGCGCAGCGCTCCGGCCGGCGGGCTGGCGGCGCCGCCGCCGTAGCGGTAGGTGGCTCGGACGTTGCCGCTGCCGCTGGGCAGGGGCTGGCCGAAACCGGCGCCGCCGAAGGTGATCTCGGTCTCGCCATCGACCGTCTGACGCACCGTATAGACACGATCCTCCGGGCCGGCGAGGAACAGGCTCGCCACCTCCCGCCATTTCACGCCATCGACCCAGACCGACAGCGTGCTCTGATGGCCGCTGGTGCTGCCGGGCAAGGACAGATAGGTGAGCGGCTTCTTCTTCAGGCGGAAGCGCTGGAAGCTTTGCGTCGCATCGCCGCCCCCCAGCACCTCGGCGACGCTTTCGCCGCGGGTGACGGCGACCAGATTGCCGAAGACCGACACCGGGGTGCGCAATGGTGCAGCGAACGCGCCAGGGTCGCCGAGCGGCGTCAGCGTGCCGGTGCCGGCGCCGTCGTCGATGACGTTGGCCGCGAGGTCGGCCCCGAGCTCCAGCGCATCGCGCAACAACACGCGGCTCTGTGTCGGCAGCTGCAGGGGCTGGACCGCGCCGACGAGCCCGGCGCTGGGTTGCAGGTCGGCGACGCCGATCTCGATCTTGCCGCTGCGCACGACGCGGCCGGCCGGCACGGCGTTGAAGTGCAGGGTGAGCGCTGCGGGGTCGGCGCCGCCGATCCAGCTGGGGCCGCTGCCGCTCAGGGTGACCTTGGTGAACGGCGCTCTCGGCGGTTCGGTGCCGCCGTCCGCGGTCGATACGGAGGTCATGGCGACGCGTTCGCCAATCATCGAGGAACTCTCCTCGAAGAGCGAACTTCCGGTGAAATCCTCCTTGGCGGCGATGCTCGCCGACGTCGGACCGAGCGCCACCGTTTGTGTCGCGACCGCCGCTATCGTCGTCGCATGCAACGCGCCGGTGGCGGCGTTCTCGACGACCGCCGTGCCGCCGGTCCGAAGCTGGCTGTAGAGCGCATCCAGAATGAGCGTAAGGCTGCTGCCGTTCTGATCGACCGCGTTGCTCGCGAACGCGTTCATCCCGGCGCGCAGCGCCGGGCGCGTCACCCGGATGTCGGCAACGAGGCTTTCTGCGGGAATGCTGGGTGGCGGGCTCAGCGTCACCTCGACATAGAGCTCGCCATCCAGAAGCCGCTTGCTCTCGAGCCCGGTCGCGATGCCCGCGTGTCGCGTGCCGCCCCAGGTCAGCACGGTCAGCTGGCCTTCGCCGATGCCCGCCGTGCGAGGGTCGAGCAGCAACGGCCCGCTGCCGAACGTCGTCGGACGGATCGGCGCCAGCGTCCATTCGTTCCGGCTGGCGTCGATCTGGACGATCTCGCTGGTCTCGAAGATCTGCGGCGCTTCGCCGTCGAAGGCGTCGGACCGGAAGGCGGTGCCGGCCGGAACGTCGACCGGCTGGCCCGGCGCGGCGAACAGCACCAGGGTCGCGGACGCGGCCAGCGGCGGCGTCGGCGTGTAGCCGATCAGCGCGGTCAGGCGGCGCAGCGACGCGTCGCGCCGAGCCGTCGCGAGATAGAGCTCATTGGCGATCTCCCCGCTGTAGAATGCGACGATATCGAGGACGTAGGCCCACCACTCGAGGATCATCAGGCCGAAGTCGTCGCCTTCGCGCGCCCGCCAGGCGTCGAGCGCCGGCTTCAGCGCGATCCCCGCCAGCAGCGCCTGGCGGAATTCCGGGAAGCCGGCCAGCTGCCGCGGCAACCGATCGAGCCCAGCGGCGATCTCGAGGACCGGCGGGAAGGGGCGGTCATCGCACGGGCAGGTGGCCATCTCCCCCCTCCCTAAGCCGCGGCCTCGTCGCGCAGCCGGACACGCAGGCCTCCCTGGTTCGGGCGGCGCGGGTCGTTGCGCAGACGAAGGATGTGGTCGGCGGCAGCCTCAATGAATGCTTCCGAAAACGGCTCGAAGTCGGTTTGGCCGCGCCGGCGCACCGTGATGTCCTCGACCGCCAGCACGCCCGCCACGGCGGCGACGGCGGCCTCGAGTTCGGCGCGGTACAGCGGATCGCCGAAGCTGGAGTTGTCGGGGTGGAAGAACGGCAGCGGCGCACCAAAGGGTGCGGGGCCGGTCAGTGCCCGGATGACGCGTTCCTGGACCTGGCCGAAGTAGGCGCCGGGTTCGATGCAGATGACGATGTCGAGGTCGATGTCGAGGAACACCGGATCGACGACATGCACCTCGCGGCCGGCCTGGCGCACGCAATCCATCAGCCGTTCGAGCTCCGTCCGCCGATCCTCCGACAACGTGAAGCTGCCGAGCGGATCGGCGGTGACGAAGGTGGACAACCAGCTTCCGGTCCAACGCGTGGTGGCTCCGGCCTGCTGCACCCAGTCGAGCCGTTCGGCGATCTGCTCGTAGTCTTCATCGATCACCGCGCGCCAGACCAAGGCCCGGAACGCCTCCGGCATGATGCGGCGCGCCCGTTCGATGTCCTCGGGGTCGCGACCGCCTGCGACGGCCAACGGGTTGCGCACCGCCGTGATCCCCGGCAACGGCGGCGCGTCCGCTCCTTGTGGAGCGTCTTCGGGCGGTGAGAGGTGGACGATGGTGTCGGCCGGGACGTTGGCACGCCGCCCGGGACCGCTGCGGAAGGTGACCCGGAACACCGTGTCGTCCGATGGACGGCGGCCGAAGGTGCCGTCGCCGAAGCGCACGGTTGCCCCGCCATCGGTGGCATAGTCGGCATGGACGACGCGCTCGCCGAGCCGGTCGAAGCCGATGATCTCGCGCCAGATCCCGGGCTCGATGGTGAACACGCGATCGAGGTCGTCGGCGCGCAGAATCTCGCGCTGAAAGGCCCACACCTCGCCCGCGGCGAAGGCGTCGACCGGACCGCCGTCGGGTTGGACCTCCTCGATCAGCACCTCGGGCAGGGGGAAGGCGCCGAGCGGCGGCGGTTCCTCGGCGAACAGCCAGCCGAGACCGAACACCTCCGACAGGGGCAAGCTGCGCCGATGGATGATGGACCGCGTGCCGCTCTCGGCGTTCAGCGGTCCGCCGCGCTCGACCGTCGTCGGCACCTCCGGGTGACCGCTCGGCGGGCTGTCGATGGCGACATGGTCCACCGAGGTCAGCCCGGCGGTGGCGGGCACGATGTTGACGCTGACGAAGGCGACCCGGAGGTCGAGCTCGAACGGCAGGGCGTCCTCGGCCCGCCAGTGCAACTTCGTCACGGTGATCGGATTGCCGAGGTCGTCGGTGCACAGGAGGTCCTCCACCACCTCGACCGGCTCGTCGATCTCGACGAGGTAGCGGCGGGCGGGGGCGTCGCGCGCTTGGGGCCGGGTCTCGATCAGCGCCGTGCGGCCGATCCAGAAGCCGGGCACCGCCTCCGGATCGGGCGTGCCCGGAAGTGTCGCCAAGAGGAGAGGCTCGCCGACCACCCACACCTCCCGCGCTCCGATCTCGAGGCAGGGGTTGGTCGGATCGGGAACATGGGCGGCCAGCTCGTTCCAGTTGGCGTGCAGCCAATAGGTCGCCCGGTTGAGGCCCTCCGCCGGGATGTCGCGGTAGCTGTGCAGGCCGGTGCCGATCTCGAAGGCGAGCGGCGTCTGGCCCTCGAGGTCGGCCCACACGCGGGCGCCGGCCGGAACGAGGACGCCGCCCGACTGCACCGTCAGCTGCAGCCGGATCCGCGGGCTCAGGCCTTCGTCGAGCTGGTAGTCGACCAGACCGGCGAAGGCGGCCAGCGAGCGCCGCTGGCTCAGCGTTTCGAGGTAGCCCTCTCGGGCGTAGCGGTCCTGGATGTAGCTGAACTCGTCGCCCAGCGCCGCCATCAGCTCGGCCAGCATGCTGCCGACATCGGCTGGGATGCGCTCCTGCCAGTCCGGATAGCGCTGCGCCGCGAAGTCCATCAGCGCGGCGCGGAGGCTCTCGAAATCGCGCGCCAGATAATCGACAGGCCAGTCAGTCAACGTCGGCGGCGGGCAGTCGCGGCGCGGTTTGCAATCGAATAGGCTGGGGCAGCCTTGCTTGAAGGAAAACACCGTCGCGTTGAAGAAGCGGTCGACCCGCGACGGTGCGTGGTCGTCCGTCAGCGTCAGGCGATACGGTTGGAAGTCTCCCGGTTCCTCGACGTCGATAACGAGGACGGTGCGCAAGGTGCCTTGCGCATCGGGGACACGGTCCCAGGACAAGGCCGCGATCGAAACGGAGCTGTCGTCTTCGACGGCATCGATCCGCGCGAAATCGGCGGGCGGCGCGGTCAGGATATCGAAGGGATCGACGTCGAGGGCGTCGGGATCGACGAGAAAGAACACGTTCAGCCGCGTCTGGACATGCGGGTCGACCACCTGCACGAAGTCGATGCCCGTGACCTGCAGGGTCGTCTGTTGGCAGATCAGTGCCTTGCGATCCCGTTCGGCCATCAGATGGTCACCTCGACGTTGAGGAAGCGGCGCTCTCCGCGGGCGCGCAGGATGTAGGTGACGGTGATGTCGAGCCGCCCGGGCGTGCCGACCTCGGCCCGCACGTCTTCGACCCGGACCAGGCTGTCGAGCGCGGTGGTCAGCGCCTGATAGATCGTCGTTTGCGCGAGGGATGCAGTGGCTGGGCTGAGCGGCGCGAACACGAGGCGGCGCACGCCGGCGCCGAACTCGGGGCGGTTGATGCGCTCGCCGGGAGCCGTGAGCAGGACCTGACGGATCAACTGCCGGACGTAGGCCTCGTAGTCGGTCTCCTGGCGCAACCGCGCGCTCTTCGGCGAGATCGCCAGCGGATGATGGATCGCCTGGAACAGGTCTTCGGCCACGACGCGCGTCCCTTGTTGTCGCTTTGCCCGAGCCGGCTACTGGGCGCTGACCCGGGGGTCCGGGATCTTTACCAGCATCGGCCCGGTCGGAATGCCGACGGCGTTGAAGCAGTTGCCGACGCTGCTGACCGAAATGGTCGGCAGGCCGACGGCGAAGCAGCGGGTGTTCGGGCTGATCCAGTTGCCGACGACGGTGAACGGCGGCACCGCGCCCGGGAACTGCAGCACATCGGCGACGGTGCCGAGCGTGCCGGTCGTGGCGCTGACGCGCGCGTTCGGCGAGATCTTGGTGACGGCGGGCACCTGCGCCGCATCGCTGACGCCGGCGGCAAGGGTCTGGACATTACCGGCCATCGCTTCTCCTCCCGTCAGAGCACCGTGAAGGCGCCGTTGTTGACATCGAAGCCCGTCGCCGAGACCGACGTCTGGCTCGACAAGGCCTTCTGCGTAACCGTCGTTGCCTGCGCCGTGATCTCGGTGGCGGAGAGCGTCAGCGTCGCCGCCTGGGTCCTGATCACGATCTCGCCGGCGGCATCGTCGATGCGCACCGAGACCGCGTCCGTTATCCAGAACTTCACGGTCGGCACGGCATCGCTGGCCGGGATATCGCCGTCGGCCCAGAAGCATCCACTCCAGATCGGATAGTCCAGATCGCCGGCCTCGAATTCGACCCAGACGCCGCCACCCACCGGCGGCATCGCGAACAAGCCGACGCCGTTGCCCGCGTAAGGCACGCACGGCATCGCCCACACCGACTGGTCGCCGAGAAGCGCCGGCACGACCACCTGCAACCGTCCGCGGCTGGTCGGGTCTGTGTTGCTGACGACGCGGCCCCGATACTTGCCGTAATTGCGGGCGGCCATGGCGTCGACCAGCGCGCCGTTCAGCCGGTGATTGCCGTCCATCCGCTCATCCTCCCAGGCCGTTGCCTTCGAGCGCCGCGTCCATGAAGTGCTCGGCGGCATTGATCACGTGGGTCACCTGCTTGACGCGGAAGGCGGCGCGACCGAGCTTCGGGCCGACGCCGACGGCCGTGATCACGTCGTGCGGATTGAGCACGCCGCCCAGAAGATGTCGTGTCGTGCTCACGGTCGCCTGAACGAACCAGCCGGCCTCGCTCAGGGCGGCCTCGCCGCGGGTCTGCGTGTCCTGAGGATCGCCCGCCCCGGGCATGCAGAGTTCGCGCGTCACGTCCCCCAGTTGGCCGAGGCGCTGCGCCCCTTCCCCCGCGGGCGGCTGCGGATCGCTGGCCTCGGTCGCGCTCGGGTCGACGTCCTCAGTCTGCATCGCGCCGGTTCGGTAGCGGCTGGGCCGGTTGGTGTCGGTGTTGACCTGAAAGGCCGTCACGTTCGGGCACTGATCCGAGGCGACGTGGACGCGCAGCTCGAGATCGGTCGTGGGCACGAGCTGGACGGCGCTGGCCAGCGCGTCGAGAGCACCGCCCAGCGCGCCGCCCTGGGGTCGGCGTGGCGACGAGGCGAAATTCGCCGCCTCGGTGATCTGCAGACCACCGCCCACTGGAGACCGGGCGACGTCATAGGTGATCCAGAGATGCACGTTGTTGCGGAGCGCGATCTGGTTGAGGAACGCGAGGTCGGTGTCGCGCTGGTTCAGGGTCGTCCTGCCCGGCTCGTAGACCTGTGTCGTGTCCTCGACGTCGACGACGTCGAATGCCTGTCCCAGGATCTGCCGCGCCACGTCGGAGGCCCTTCCCGTCCATGCCGCCTGGACGCACACTCGGTCGAGCAGGTCCCGGCGGTCGATGCCGTGGACTTCGAACCACGACCCCGGGCCACCGATCGTCATCTGGCTCCGGTGTTCGGTGATCGGGCCGCGGACCAGCGCGATCAGGGAGTCGCCGACCTCGACGGCGACCGTGACAAGCGTTTCCACGACCAGCCGCGGATCATTGGCCATCCGCAGGCGGCCATCTTCGATGTCGTCTTGGAAGCGCACGGCAAACTGCGCGGGCTCGTCGAGGGTCTGTTCGACGCGCACCTCGACAAGACAACACGCCAGGTCGTCGTCCAGCGGCGTATTGTCGTTGCCCGTGGCGATGACCGCTCCGAAGCCCATCGTTTCCCGTCCTCAAGTGCGCCGCGGAATGCGCACGCTGTCCGTCTCGGCGATCGCGTCCGGCAGCATGACGTCGTTGTGCTCCGCCAGCCGCCAGAACCCGAACGCATCGCCGAGGTAGAAGTTGGCAAGGTGGTCGAGGCGCTGACCGTCGCGCCGGCGATGATCGCCCAACTGCGCCTGCACCGGCTTTTCGGCCGGCGTCAGGGCCGTCACCGTGCGCCCGCGCCGGTCGGTGGCGGTGTAGGTCTCGGCGTTCAGGACATAGCGGCTTTTCTTGTCGAACGTGGCCATGGGCCGGTCTCCGTGGCGGCGCTAGAACGGCAGCAACGCGCGTATCGCGTCGACGTTGTTGGCGGTGTTCAACAGCGCGTTGGCATCCTCCTGTACGCGGGTGAAGTTGTAGGCTGCGACGGCGATCTTGCCGGTGATGTCCTGCTGGCAGCGGAACGTGTCCGCGGTCAGCACCTCGAGCCCCAGCGTCACCGTGGCATGCAGCGGGAAGTATGCCGGCGAGTGGAGGGTCTCCTCGACCTGGAAGGTCTTGACGCGCACCGGCAGAATGATGCGCGGACCCAACACCAGCAGAATCGGTGCGATGGTCGGACGCCGTGCCTCGTCCTCGGCCGCGCCGACCAGGGACTTGGCGCTTTCGATCAGGTCGCCGACCAGGCCCCGCGAGGCCTGGGTCAGCTTGCGCAACGCCGCCAATCGGGTTTCGATGCCGGTCGCCTGTGCCAGCGCATTGCCGTCCTCGAGGTCGTCGGTCGCGTCGAGTTCGATCTTGAACCCGTCGAATGTCTCCTGGACGTCGAACGGCTGCACCGTCGGCGCCTGGCTGCCGCGTTGCGCCTGATCGACGGCGAACGGATCCCACGGCGTCAGCGTGCGGCTGATCCGCTCCGGGTTGTACTGGAAAACGATGATGTTCGGGACGACGCCGACGATGTCGGGCAGCAACTGCACGAGCGCGCCCTTGGCGATCTTCGGGCTGCGGCTGTAGCCGGTCTCAGGCATCCGTGGCGCTCCTCCACTGACGGCCGATCGCGTCGGATATCGCGACGTGGTCGACGCCGCCGTCGGCGGCGAACACCGTCGCCGGCAGACGCACCGCCAGATGCGCGACGGTGGCGCCGACGCCGACCTGGCGGGCGACGGCCGCGGCCACGGCCGTCGCCAGTGCCTGGCCCTTCACCCGGGACAAGCCCGGCCCACGCACGGTCATGGCGCCGATGCGGACGTCGGCCAGATCGACAGGTCTGTCAACCACAGCGGAGCAACCTCTGTCGTTCGCGGGGCGACAGCGTCCTGCCCTCCTTGGCCAGTTCGCGGTCGATCCCTCTCAACAGGTCGGCGACGGTGGGCTCGGCGCCCCGGCGGCACGCGGCGAAGTGCCCGGCGATCAGCGCGTTCTTGATCTGCGCCCCGGAGAGCTCGAGCCCGTTGGCGAGTTCGTCGAGCATCGGCGCGAGGGCCTGCGACGCCGGCGCGCCGAGGATCGGCGGGGCGAGCCGGCGCCACAGTTGGCGACGGTCCGCGCCTTCGGGGCGCGGGAAGTCGTAGACGTAGCGGATTCGCCTGAGAAACGCCGTGTCGATGCCGGTCTTGCGATTGGTCGCCAGGATGGCGATGCCGTTGAAGCCTTCGAGCTGCTGCAAGAGATAGTTCGTGTCGGTGTTGGCATAGCGGTCGTGCGCATCCTTGACATCGGTGCGGCTGGCGAACAGGGCGTCGGCCTCGTCGAACAGCAGCACCGCATGCATGTCGGCGGCGCGGCAGAAGATGCGCTTCAGGTTCTTCGCCGTCTCGCCGATGTACTTGCTCATCAAGGTGGCGAGATCGATGCGGAACACGTCGACGTCGATGTCGCGGGCGATGATCTGCGCCGCCATCGTCTTGCCGGTGCCGGGCGGCCCGGCGAACAGGGCAACAAGCCCGCGTCCTCCCGGAAACAATCGGCGGATCTCCGCCCTTTCCCAGAAGGCGGTGCGGACGCGGGCTTCGAACGCGAAATCGCGCAGGCTCTCGTGCAGGATCGATGGAAGCACGAGATCGTCCCATTCGAAGGCCGGCTCCAACCGCTCCGCGAGATCGCCGAGACGCTGCGCCGAGGCCATCCGCAAGCGCCGATCCGCCTCCCTGGCGTCGGCAACGCGCTCGCGGCCGAGGCGGACCAGGTCGCCGATGGTCAGGCCCGGCCGTTCGGCGAGGCGCAGGCGGGTGGTCATCGGCCAGGTCGCGCTTGACGGCAGGAGACGTCCCACCAGCTTCAGCCGTGCGTCCCGATCGAGCGCCGGCATGGTGAGGTGGATATCGACGGCGCGAGGCTCCTCCGGCAACGGATCGCCGGGCTCGATGCACACCGCCTGAACCGGCGCCGGCGGCACCGCCTGCGGTGCGGCCGGCGGTGGCAGGTGCCAGATCGGCAGCGCGCCGGCAATCACCGCCTGCCGCTGCAGCAGCATCCAGGTCCGCGACCACGGGGGCTCCGCCGGCAGCGACTCGACGAGCAACGCCTGCCGGCCCAGGGTGCCGGCAACCAGCGCAGCGAAGCTGGCACGGCCGCATCCGCGTGCGCCTTCGACGATCATCCGCACGGGCTGACCGTCGGCGAGACAAGCGCGCAGACGCTGGGCGACCGCGGCCACCGGCCAGTCGTCGAGCGGCGGCGGCGGCGCGATCGGCCGCACGTGGCCGACGAGCGCCGCATCCAGCGGCCATTCCCCCTGCATCCAGAAACCCAGGGCGGGATCCACCAGCAGCGGCGGCGGCTCGGCCGGCGCGCTGTCACCCGGCACGAGCAGCCCCCAGATGGCCAGCGCGCCATCCGGACGCCAGACGGCGCGTCGTCCGTGGCCGAACAGCCGGGCGATCAGCTGCTCCGTCGGCCAGGGTCGGTTCTGGATCTGGTGGAAGAGCATCAGCACCGCCGGATCGAGCTGCGGGGCCAACGCGCCCAGCAGCAGGTCACGCTCTTCGCTGCGGAGCGCGAACTTGCTGCACAGTGTCGCGAAGTGCCCATCGTCCAGCTCGGCGAGCGCGGCTTCGGCGCGATCGACCTCGGCCGACAGCACCCGGCCCGCCTCACTCTCGCGCTGCCAGCGCGCCTCGGCGTCCGGCATGTCACCGGCCGTCTCCCCGCCGTCGATCGCCGCCAGCCAGGCGACCCGCCGCCGCGCTCGCGCCACGACCTCCGCCACGAGCAGCCCCGCCTCACGGTCGCCCGAGTCGCTGCGCATCGTCTCGGCCGCGGGCCGTATGGGATGCGAGACCACGGTCATGGCAGTTCGATCCAGAACGGCTGGCTCTCGGCCCCCTCGACGATGACGCGGAGCGGATAGGTCCCCGCCACCGTCGGGTCGAAGCGGGCGCGAAACTCGAGCGTGTCGTCGAACGGCTGGAAATCGCCGATGTCGAACGCATCGCCGGGCACGAGCGGATCGTGGCGCAGGTAGTTCTCGCCGTTGGCGACGACCAGGATGTCGAGCGGTCCGGGTGAGCCCGCGCCCGTCGGCGTCAGGTCGGTCGACGCATCGAGATCGACACGGAGCCGCCGTTCGGCGGCGTTGACCAGCGCGGCGGCGGTGACGCGCGGGATCACGGCGAAGCTGGTCGCGTTCGAGATGTCGGTGATTTCCTTGAGCTGTCCCAGGATGACGGCACTGTCCTTCACCACCTCGACGCTGACGCTGTAGATCCCGGGCTCGACGGGGAGAACGACCGGCGGGCCCGCGGTCGCAACGGTCAATTGCGTTCCAAGGACCACATCGATCCGGTCGGCCGCTTCGGTCACGCTCCAGCCGGCGGCGGCATTGGCCGGCAGGCCCGCATCGACCAGCACCCGCTCGACACCGGGCAGGCGTTGCCGCCAGCGGGCGTTGCTCATGTAAAGCCGCCGCCGGCGGCCGATGGTGAGGTTCCCGCCGACAAGCGTCAGCCGATTGCTGTCGGGCAGCGCCGGGATCGGCGGGCCGACGCGTGCCGGCGCTGCGGCGATCGTCTGCTGGCCGCCGCCGGCGATCGCAGGCAGGTTGAAGGTGATCTGACTGCGGCTGCCGGCGAGTTGCGGCGACGCGATGTCGACGACGAAGGTGCCGAGACTGAGGACGACGCCGGGGAGGCGCTGCGGCGGCTCCGGCTCGAGCAACGCGTAGCGCACCTCGTAGTAGGCGGAAAGCCGCGTCGTCGCCTGGTCTTCCGCCGACCAGAACGTCACCGATTCTTCCGGCGTGATCGGACGCAGCGAGATCTCCAGCGCGTTGTCCCGGCCACGCAGATCGGCATGAAGGACCTGCGTGCCGTTGATCTGCGTGTCGTCGGTGATGCGGGCGAAGTCGTGCAGCGTCTTCAGGGCATAGCCCATCAGTCGCTGTTCGGTGACGGTATCGAAGGTGGAGTTGACCTCGTGATGCGTGGTCACGATGTAGAACAGGATCA
Source organism: uncultured Rhodospirillaceae bacterium (assembly GCA_964420325.1). Lineage (GTDB taxonomy): Bacteria > Pseudomonadota > Alphaproteobacteria > Rhodospirillales > Defluviicoccaceae > CAYQSU01. The sequence goes on from CAYQSU010000030.1 coordinate 31,772, forward strand.
GCGTCATCGGCTTCGTCGATGCCGGACTGGTGTCGCTCAGGTTACCGGGCAGGTTGCGGTAATAGGGGTCCTCGGCGAGGTGATAGAGGTAGAGGTTGATGGTGTTCATCGCCCCGCTGACCCGCTCCGGCGGCAGGGTGCTGACGGTCAACTGGGCCGCGAGGCTCGGATCGAGACGCTGGGTGATGTTCAGTCGGATGGCGTTCGCCAGCGAGCTCGTTACCTGCGAAAGATCGAACAGCGGCATGACTAGAGGCGCCTCAGCGCGAGCAGGCGCCGCGCGGTCCTGGGTCGGCCGAGCGGGCCGATCAGGGAGACGGTCTCGGCGGTGAGCGGACGCGTGGGCGGGGACGCGGCCGGCTTGGCGTCCGGCACCACCTCGATGGTCATCCGCCCGATGGTGATGCGGGGGTTCTGCGCCGCACCATGGACGGTCTCGGTCCGTGCGCCGATTCGGCCACGGCCGTCGTCGCGCGGTGGTCGCGGCGTCATCTCGGCCGGGCGGGGCCGCGACCGTGGCTCGAGGCCGATGGCGACCGCCTCCGTCACCCTCTCGGCGTCGGGGGTCGGACGCACGCGCGGCTCGACGTTGACCGGGAGGTCCGGATGCGGCGTGCGCGTCGGCGGAGATCGCCGTTCGGCTGCCGCGGCGCGGGGCATCGCCCCGGGACGCGAGGGCCGCTCGACGTCCGCGAGGGTGCTTGCCGGCGCCTCCCCGGCGGCGACCGCTGCGTCTTCCGATGGATCGAGGCGACGGGACTGGGAAGGTGGCGGGGCGACCGTCGTCCACCGTTCGCGCGCGGCCGCCGACGCCCTGCCGGCGGGCCGTGACGGTGCCGCGCGCCGTGGCGCAGCCGTCTCTGCGCCCGGCTCGCCGGAGACGACCGAGCGAGGTTTCGCAGCCGTCGCCGGTTCCTCGGCGGTCCCGGGCCGTGGTGCCGGCGTCGGGCTCGTCTCCGCGCCGACGCGACCGTCTCCGATTCGCGGAGACATCGCCAGCGCCGGGTCGACGAGGCCGCCGCCCGGTGCACTTGCGACGTCGGGTTCGGTGGTCGGCCAGGCCGCCGGCCCACCGCCGGGGCGTCGGGATCGCGGTGCCGCCGGCGAGGGTGTCGGGACGAGCGGCTCCGGCCGCGGCCAAGGCGCCGTCCCGAAGGCGACGTCACCGAGGGCCAGCAACTGGTTCTGCTCGAAGACCGGAGACGTGCTCTTCACGACGGGTGCCAAAGCGGATGGCCGCATCGCCTCGCCCGTGGCGGCGGTATCGAGCAGCCGCTGGAGGTAGCCGCTCATCCCGCTCACTCCGCCGCCGCCACATGGCGAGGCGCCCCGGCATCGTCGTCGATCAGGCGGACGAACTCCTGTCGCTCGGCTCTCGGCAGGGCCATGATCTCGGCATGGCTCCAGCCGTAGGCGCGGGCGATCCGATGCGCCTCGCGCAGGAGGAAGCGCCGGTCGTTGGCGAGGCTTTTCAGCAGGAACGACGCGATATCGAAGCGCAACGGTTGGTCACTGTCGCAGTGCGGGCACCGGCAGTCGACGTCGATGTCCAGCGTCGGACCGAGGGCCGCCATCGCCGCCTCGATGGCGGTTTCGTGGCCGCCCGCATCGCCGGCGACGACGCAGCGCTCGAGGAGCGCCCGGCGCCGGTCCTCGGCGGGAACCGCGGCGACGGCGTCGAGATCGGCGCTGCTGGGCAGGCGAAAGGCGACACCGTGCAACCGGTAACGGCACTCGGCATCCGGTCCGTCGATGCCGGGCGGTTGCCGCGGCCGCTCCGCATCGGCCATGCTGCTGATCGAGAACTGCACCGCGAACGAGGCGCCGCAGCCGGCGCAAACGGCGTCGGCGTCGATCCGGTCATCGAACAGGTCTCGATACAGCCACGCCAGCAGTCGGTCGCGGTCGCAGACGGGCAGATGGGCTGCGGAGCCGGGTGCCACCGCGTGGTTCCCGACGGCCGCCAGAAGCCGGTCCAGCATGGCGATGGCGCCGTCCTCTGCCGCCAGCTCGTCGGCACCGGTCGGCGTTCGCAGGTAGGCGGTGCGGCGGCCTTGCAGACCCGGATCGAGCGGCACGCGGCGCATCATCGCAAGATTCCGTTCAGGTTTCAGCCCGCTCGGTCACGTCGGGATCGAGCTCCCAGCCCTCGTTCTGCAGGGTCAGCATCTCGATCGCGATGGCGTTCGCGTTGGCGTCGAGTTCGGGCAGGGCGGTAAACTCGGAAGGCCAGCAACGGAAGATCCGGTAGGATTTCACCACAACCCCTTGCAGGTTCTTCAAGTTGATGGTGATGTCCTTGCGGAAGTTGCGCAGGGAGGTGGCGCCGTCGCCGTCGACGCTGTAAACGAGGTTGGCCCAGGCGAGGAACTCCGGGTCGAAGCTGATCCCGCGTTCCAGCACGATGGCCTCGAACGAGGTGCGGCCCGGGCTGTGCCGCGACGTGCTGATGTCGTTGCCCTCGCGATGGCTGACCACCTCGGTCGAGCGCTTGAGCGCCCCCACCTTGCTGATGCCGGCGACGACCTTCTGATCCCATACGACGTGGAACTTGAAGTTCCGGTAGGGGTCGATCCTGGTCGCATTGACAGTGAACTGCGGCATGATGAGCTCCTTCCCGCCCGCTCAGGTTCCGAACTCCTGCCTGCCTTCCGGTCCGTCAGGTTTGCACTTGGCCGGCGAGCTGGCGGATGGTGATGACGACGAATTCGGCCGGCTTCAGCGGCGCGAAGCCGACCACCACGTTGACGATCCCGAGGTTGATGTCGTTCTGCGTGGTGGTTTCGGAGTCGCACTTGACGAAGTACGCCTCGGACGCCTTCTGGCCCTGGAAGGCGCCGCGGCGGAACAGGTTGTTCATGAAAGCGCCGGCGGCGAGCCGGATCTGCGCCCACAGCGGCTCGTCGTTCGGCTCGAACACCGCCCACTGCAGTCCGCGATAGAGACTTTCCTCGAGGAACAGCGCGAAGCGGCGCACCGGCACGTACTTGTAGTCCTCCTCGCCCGAGTTGTCGAAGCCGGCCAGCGTTCGCGATCCCCAGATGACGATGCCGTTCGGGAACTGGCGGATCACGTTGACCGCTTGCGGATTGAGCTGCCCGTTCTCGGGATCGGAGAGGCGTCGCGTCACGCCGCGCACGCCGAGGATGGTCGCCTCGAGGCCGGCCGGTGCCTTCCACACGCCCCGCGATCCGTCGATGCGCGCGGCGACGCCGGCGATCGAGCCCGCCGGGTCGACGCTGCGCAGCTGCCCGCTGGCGGGATCCGGAATGCGCAGTCTCGGAAAGGCGACCATGGCGTGGTCGCCGACCACTCCGATCCGCAGATTGGCGATGTTCGTGCGGGCATCCTCGGCCGAGCCCCAGGCCTCCGGCGGATCGATCACCAGGAACGCGCGCTCGTCGCGGCAGAATGCGCTTGCCGGGCCCCAGAGCAGGGCGCGCTCGGCATCGGACTGGCTGCTGCCCGACCCGTCGCTGAGCACTCTCGGCAGCAACAACAGATTGAAAACGTCGATATCGCGCGCCGCGGTGCCGTAGGCGTCCCGGTAGTCTTGCAGTTGCGGTTTGTCGCCATCCAGCCCCGCCGCCACGCCGGCTACGTAGTTGGACGGAGTCGCGAAGCTTCCCAGCGGGGCGCGGCGGACGTTGGCGACGCGGCCGAGGTAGCCGGTCGCGGCGTTGGCGATGTCGAAAGCGCCGGTGGTGGAGACGACCACGCTCTCCTGCTCGGAGAGACTGGCAAACGTGGGATTGAGCACCAGGCGAAAGCCTCGAACGCTCGACAGCCAGTTGACGTTGGGCGTGTTGGTGACGAGCTGCGACAAGAGATCCAGCGCGCCACGGGCGTTGCGCAGCGTCGTGCCGGCCGGCGGGACGTTCTCCCAGAACGCCGGACGGGTGAATCCGCTGACCGCGATCGTGTCGACGCGCTGGCTGGTGGTGAGAACGAGGTCGGGCAGATCGGCCGGATCGGCGCGCAGGAAATTGGCGAACCGGTTGAGCCAGGTGCCGAGCGTACTGTCCAGATCGCCGAGACTGGCGAACAGTCCGGTGGGCGCGGGGCGCCGCGCCGCGTGCCCGTCCACCTCCAGGCCATCGTTGGCGGTGCCGAGATGCATCGGCCCGGCGACGTCGTTGCTCGCCCCCGGCTGGATGCGGACGCGCCCTCCAGCGGCGGCGCTGCGGACCAGCAGAACCTCCTCGGCACCGCCGGGGATCGCCACCGACAGCACCGTGACCGAACCGCCGATCACCGAGAGGGCGGTGTTGATCGCCGTCTGGACGTCGCCGAGGGCGGCGAGCGGTCCCGTGAGCAGGACCGGCGTGAAGGGACCCTGATCGACACTGATCTGCAACCGGCCGACGTTGCCCTGCGCCGCCAGCTCCGCGTTCAGGGTGGCCAGCGGATCGGCCACCGCCCGGCCGCTCATCGAGTAGCCGGCGAAGGCGGCGGGTGCGGTCGGCTGCACCGCGGCGCGGATCAGGCGCGACTCCTGTTCCACTGTGGTGTCGACGTATCGCGCGGCAACGGGGTTCATCGACAGATCGCCGATGGTCTCCGTCTCCACCAGCACCGGCGTGCCGGTGGCGTCGATGATCTCCCGCGAAACAACGAGGTTGAACGTCGCCTCCGGCTGGGCGGTTGCGTAATTCACCTCGACGCGAATGCTCTCGCCGATCCGGCCGGCCTCGGCGGCGGTGATGCGCAGGACGATGGCTCCGGCCTCGTTGCGCAGGTCCGCGACCGCCGCCTGCTCGTTGGCGGCGATCCGGATCACGTAAGCCTGGCGTCCGCCATTCAGAAAGAACTGCCGGACCTGGTCGGTCGTCTCGCTGACGGTCGTATCACTGCCGAACGAACGCTCGTAGTCGGCGAAGCTGAGCAGGTTCACCGCGGCATCCATCGGGCCACGCTGCGTCATGCCGATGACGAGGGCAATCGACGTGGAGACACCGGTGATGGTGCGAACACCGGAGGGCACTTCCTGGATGTAGACCCCGGGGTAGCTCACCTGGACGGGCATGGCGCGGCCCCTCTCCTCGGCAGTTGGTGAAAAGGAAAAACCAGTGATCGGCGATTGTGGGCCGGGCGCCGGCTGTCGACCGTTTCAGGACGGTCCTCGACGCGGCCCGGGTGACGGTGGAGCCTTGGCGAACAGCGTGGTGTTGTTGGACAGGGCGAATCCCACCACCCGTCCCCGGCCAACCAGCCGCCAGAGTGCCCTCTGCACCTCTGCGAACGGGCGGTCTCGCAACGGGGACGGCAGCCACCATTCCTGGATGCCGCGCGCCGTGTCACGAGCGTGCGGGTAGCGCTCGAGATAGTCTTCGATTGCTGCCGCAATAGCCTCGATACGTTCGTCGGTCGGGTCATTCACGGACTTCCCAATCGGCGCTTCGGTGCAGCGGTCGTTCAGCCGATCGCAGTCGCTGCGGTCGACGTCGAGCAAGTCCCGGACCAAACCGTCAAGGCGTTGTTAAGTAACGACTAACCCAGAGAGCGCGACGGCCCCTTGGGGCGCCGCTGCCTCAGCGGGGAGGGGGCCGTCGCAGAGGCAGTGCGCCGAACCAGCGCCGTCGCGGCGTGGGACGCAGGCACCCGCCCCGGGGCGGAAACGCCCCGGGGCGGGCGAGTCCCTGAACGCGAGGGTCCGCCGTTGCCGGCACTCCTCGCCGATCCTTGGTCTCCGTCGATTGGCGCTGTCGCTCGTCACCGCCATCGACGATCCCGGGCGGTTCGAGCGGGCGGCGAGCGTCGGCGGCCATCTCGGCCCGACGACAAGGGGTTGGGGAGGTCTCCGAAGACCCCCAAGAACACGTCCCCATCTATTGGCAATCGTCGCAGGTCTGGCCAAAATCCGTACAAATCCGGTCGATAATACCCTTCAGATTGCCGGCGCCGGCGCCGTCAGCCTGCGTACAGGCATTATTGGCCTGACCCTTTTGCAGACTACCTCCTGTCAGGAAGTTGTAATGCTGGCCTGAATTCTTGCTGTACGTGACCCAGGTGGAAGCGCAGTGCAGGTGAGGATATATATTCCCGTCATTCGATCCGCTATCCGTGTAATAGTCCTGGTTGTTACAGTAATCTTTTTTATAGCTTGCCGCCATCGCAAAGGAAGATGCGCTCACGATAAGGATAGAAGCGAGTATGATGGGCTTCATGTTTGGTCTCCTTTCAGTGATCCTGTACATCGATGCCCAGGCGGTCCGGTTCCTGTTCCCGCTTGGACTCCCTCGAGGAAAAGTGACCGAGAGACGATCCGCGTCCTTTAAAGTGCCGAACCGTAACAGCTATAGGGGTCAGGTCTAGCATTGTAGCGTTCAGTCGGAGCACGCCGCGCGCCGTAGGGCTTGAGGATGCGCCTGGTGTTGGCCCCCGCCGTGCGCCCAGGATAGCCGATCGGCACGGATGGTTCATGTTTCTTCAGGATTCCCAACCAGGGCGATCAGCGTCCGAAGCCAGCCGGCGGTGACCGGTCATA
>CAYQSU010000031.1:0-37288 GCA_964420325.1 uncultured Rhodospirillaceae bacterium
GGTGGATGCGCTCGAAGCTCTCGGCGATCACCGCCTTGACGCCGAGGAGGCGCGTGCCCTTGGCCGCCCAGTCGCGGGACGAGCCGGTGCCGTACTCCTTGCCGGCGAAGACCACCAGCGGCACGCCCTCCGAGGCATAGCGCATCGCCGCATCGTAGATGGGCATCACCTCGCCCCGCGGCATCCAACGGGTGACGCCGCCCTCGGTGCCCGGCACCATCTCGTTGCGGATGCGGATGTTGGCGAAGGTGCCGCGCATCATCACCTCGTGGTTGCCGCGGCGCGCGCCGTAGGAGTTGAAGTCGGCGACGCCGACGCCGTGGGCGATGAGGTAGGCGCCGGCGGGGCTGTCCTTCTTGATCGAGCCGGCGGGCGAGATGTGGTCGGTGGTCACCGAGTCGCCGAGGATGGCGAGCGGCCGGGCGCCGACGACGTTGGCATAGCCGGTGGCACCGCCGTCCCCGAAGAACGGCGGCCGGCGGACGTAGGTGGACCCGGAGTCCCACACGTAGGTCTCGCCGCCGCCGACCGTGATGCCGTGCCAGTTCTCGTCGCCCTGGAAGACATCGGCGTAGCGGCTCCTGTACATCTCCGGCGTCAGCACGGCGTCGATGACGGCGCGGACCTCGGCGTTCGACGGCCAGATGTCGCGCAGATGCACCGGCTGGCCCTCGGCGCCTGTGCCGAGCGGATCCTCGAGCAGATCGACGGTCAGCGACCCGGCCAGCGCGTAGGCCACCACCAGCGGCGGCGACGCGAGGTAGTTGGCGCGGGTCAGCGGATGCACCCGGCCCTCGAAGTTGCGGTTCCCGGACAGCACCGAGGCCACCGTCAGGTCGCCGGCGGTGATCGCCTCGGCGATCGGCTCGGGCAGCGGCCCCGAGTTGCCGATGCAGGTGGTGCAGCCGTAGCCGACGAGGTTGAAGCCGAGGGCGTCGAGGTCGGCCTGCAGCCCGCTCGCCTTGAGATACTCCGAGACCACCTGCGAGCCCGGGGCGAGCGAGGTCTTGACCCACGGCTTGACGGCGAGCCCCTGGCTGCGGGCGTTCCGCGCGAGAAGGCCGGCGGCGACCAGCACCGTCGGGTTCGAGGTGTTGGTGCAGCTGGTGATGGCGGCGATGACGACGTCGCCGTCCTTGAGCGCATAGTTGGCGCCCTTGACCCGGACCTGGCGGTCGAGCTGGGGCACGCTGCCGGCGCCCTCCTCGTCCATGTCCGACGCCGCATCGGCGCGATAGACGTCGCGCTCCTCGGCGAGCGAACGCTCGAACGCGCTCTTCGCCTGCGACAGCGGAACCCGGTCCTGCGGACGCTTGGGCCCGGCGAGCGACGGCTCGACGTCGCCGAGCTCGAGCGAGAGCGTCTCGGTGAACACCGGATCGGGCGTGTCGGCGTCACGCCACATGCCCTGGGCCTTGGCGTACGCCTCGACCAGGGCGACGCGATCGGGATCGCGGCCGGTGAAGGCAAGGTAGTCGAGCGTCGCCCGGCCGATCGGGAAGAAGCCGCAGGTGGCGCCGTACTCCGGGGCCATGTTGGCGATGGTCGCCTGGTCGGCGAGCGACAGGCGGTCGAGGCCCGGGCCGCAGAACTCGACGAACTTGCCGACGACGCCCTGGCGGCGCAGCATCTGGGTCACCGTCAGCACCAGGTCGGTGGCCGTGGCGCCCTCCTTCAGCTCTCCCGTCAGCCTGAAGCCCACCACCTCCGGGATCAGCATCGAGATCGGCTGGCCGAGCATCGCCGCCTCCGCCTCGATGCCGCCGACGCCCCAGCCGAGCACGGCGAGCCCGTTGACCATGGTGGTGTGGCTGTCGGTGCCGACGACAGTGTCGGGATAGGCCAGCGTCGCGCCGTCGACGGCGGCGGTCCACACCACCTGCGCCAGGTACTCGAGATTGACCTGGTGGCAGATGCCGGTGCCCGGCGGGACGACCCTGAAGTTGCGGAAGGCCTCCTGGCCCCAGCGCAGGAACTCGTAGCGTTCGCGGTTGCGCTCGTACTCGAAGCGGACGTTCTCCTGGAACGCCCCGGGGCTGCCGAAGGCGTCGACCATCACCGAGTGATCGATGACCAGATCGACGGGAACCAAGGGGTTGATCGTCTGCGGATCGCCGCCCCTGGCGACCATGGCGTCGCGCATCGCCGCCAGGTCGACCACCGCCGGAACCCCGGTGAAGTCCTGCATCAGCACCCGCGCCGGTCGGTAGGCGATCTCGCGCTCCGACCTCCGGGCCTTCACCCAGGCGGCCATCGCCTCGACGTCGGCGACGGTCACCGTGCGGCCGTCCTCGAAGCGGAGCAGGTTCTCCAGCAGCGCCTTCAGCGAGTACGGAAGCCGCGAGACGTCGCCGAAGCCGGCCTCCCGGACCGCCTCCAGGCTGAAATACGTGTACGAGCGCCCGCCGACCCTCAAGGTCCGGCGGGCCTTCAGGCTGTCGTTGCCGATGGCGGACACGAGCGCGCTCCTTCCCTTGGGTCATCCTCCGCACCCTCGGTATGAGCACACTTCGCCCCGCCTGTCCACCGCCGTCGCGCCGCCGCGTCGCCCGGGCGATGCGAGGGGGAGAATCCGACGCCCCGGTTCAGCGGGCGGTGACCACCCGGATGACCAACTCCTGGGCGAAATCCTGGGGTTTGCCGTCGATCGTCCGCGCCGACGAATCCCGCACGCGGACGAGAAGCGGGTACGTCCCCGAGGCCGCAGCCTTGCCGCTGATGACACCGGAGGCCGGATCCAGGACGAGACCCTCGGGCAGGGCTCCGTTCTCGATGGACCACGAGTACGGCGGCGTTCCGCCCAAGGCCTCGAGCCGGATCGCCACCGGCTCGCCGGCCACGGCTCTTTGCCGGCCGGGCAGCAGCATGACCAGGCCCCGCTCGGCCTCGACGATCGCCCGGCGCTCATCGCGGCGGGCGGCGTGCGCCGGGTCCGCGTGAAGACTCTCGAGCTCGTCGGGATCGGCGGCGAGGTCGTAGAGCTCCTCCTCGCCGGTCGCCGACAGCACATACTTCCACCGTTCGGTGCGCACGCCGGCAAACGCCAGGGGATCGTAGCGCGCCAGCGGCACGTGGCTGCGGGCCGTCGAGTCCGCCCGGAACAGGAGCGGCAGCACGCTCCTGCCGTCGGTGCGCGGCTCGACGTTGGCGAGGTCGAACACGGTCGCCGGCATGTCGAGATCGGGGATGACGAGCCGGTCGATGGTGCGCCCGCCGATGCCGGGGTAGCGCATCAGGAACGGCACCCGCACCGACGCCTCGTACTGGTGTCCCTTGCTCCACAACCCGTGCTCACCCCATTGCCAGCCGTCGTCGGACGCGTAGAAGAGGACGGTATCCTCCTCGAGGCCGAGCGCGGCCAGGCGGGCCACGATGTCCTCGACCGCGCGGTCGACCGCCTGCAACGTGCGGAGCTGCGCCGCCGGGAACCCGGGCTTCGGTCGCTTCGCCTCCGCCCGCCGCGCGGGGTCGGAAAGCCAGGCTGGCTTGTCGGAGAGGTCGGTCTCCTCGACCGCCTCGGCCTCGAAGTCCTGAAACAAGTGCTCGTCCTCCGGCGCCGGGACGGCGGGCTCGTGCGGCGCAAAGGTGCTGAAGAGCACGAAGAATGGCTCGCTCGCGGGCTCGCTGATGAAGTCGAGAACGACGTCCCGCGCGTAGTCGGTGGCATATGCGCCGACCGGCCCGACGATCGCGCCGGCTTCGCTGGCATACGGCCCGCTCGAGCCGATCGTCGTCACGAAATCCCGATACTTGATGATCTCGCCGACGAAGCGGGTCCAGCCTGGCGGCACATACCCACGCCGGTAGCCGTTCATGTACTTGCCGACGAGGAGCGTCCGATAGCCGGCCTCCTGCAGGCGCGTCGCCAGGGTGTCGGTGTCGTCGAAGCGCTCGAAGCCGCCGTTCGGCGGACCGTTGGCGAGCACGCCGGTGTTCCTGCTCGAGAGTCCGCCGGAGAGGAGAGAGGCGCGCGAGGGGCAGCACGCCGCCGTGCTGTCGAAGGCGTTGGTGAACGTGACGCCCTGGTCGGCGAAGAGCCGGGTCAGCCGTGGCATCGCCCGTATCGTGTCGGCGCGCTGATCGTCGGTGTAGATGATCACCACGTTGTAGCGCTTGCCCTCGCGTCCCAGCCGCCGGGGGAAGTCGGAGACCGGTAGCCGCGTGCGGCCGAGGAACACGCCTGCGCCGGATGGCTGGGCGACGTCGAGATAGAGGCGCCCCTCCGTCAACGGGGCGAAGACAAGACGATCATCGAAGCCGCGCGAGACCCTGAGCCGGAAGTCGATGCGGCCGCCGGCGACGGAAACGGTGTCGTGATCTTCAACGCTTTCCGGCGTGACCGCGAGCAGGGCGCCGTCGGAGAAGATGGTCCCGGCGTACTCGGCCCGGCCCCGGCCGGCAACCGCGACCAGCGTCCACGCTCCGTCGGGACAGTCCCTCCACAGGAGGAGCCCGGTGTCCCTTGCCGCGTGGACGCGCGGATCGCCGCACCCGACCTCGTCCGCCCGCACGCACGTGCCGTGCAGCAAGACCCCGATCACTGCCGCGGCGAGACCACCGGCGCGAACCGACACCCCGATCGCCCTCACCTTCGCTCCCCTCCCCCTCGAGATCCTCTCGGCTGCAGGTCGCCGCCGCGGCCGGCGAGTCTTCAGCCAAATGAGGCCGATTTGTGTCGATCTGAGAGGTCCTTCCGGCCTGGACCGGGCCCTCGCGTGTGCGGCTTCGCCGTCTCCGGGTCTCGCCTGCGACGGCCATTGCCCGACCCTTGCGGGTGGCGTAACGAGAGGCTCCGCGCGCGCTCATGCGAGGAGGAACCATGGCCGTCCCCCCGGCCGCCGGCAGGACCGCATCGCTCGACCTCTTTGCCGTCCTGGCCATGGTCGTGCTCTGTGCCAGCTGGGGCGGCAACCAGGTGGCCATCAAGGTGGCGACCGCCGAGGTGCCGCCGGTGATCCAGGCCGGCCTGCGCAGCGCCGTGGCCGCCGTGCTGCTGGTTGCCTACATGGCGGTCCGCGGCCTCCCCGTCCTCGCCCGCGACGGAACGTTGTGGCTCGGGCTGTGCGCAGGCCTCCTGTTCGCCGTCGAGTTCATGCTGCTGTTCTGGGGTCTCAGCTTCACCACCGCCGGCCGCGCCGTGGTCTTTCTCTATGTGGCGCCGTTCGTCGTGGCACTCGGTGCGCATCTGTTCGTCCCCGGCGAGCGGATCCGCCCGGCCCAGGTGCTGGGACTGGCGTGCGCGTTCGTCGGTCTTTACCTCGCCTTCGGCGGCGGCGATTCCCCAAGCGCCGCGGGCCAGATCGTCGGCGACCTAATGGCCCTCGCCGCGGGCGTTCTGTGGGGCGCGACCACGGTGCTGATCAAGGCGACGCGCCTCGTCCGCGCGTCGCCGCACCGGGTCCTCCTCTACCAGCTCGCCGTCTCGGGGCTGGCGCTGCCGCCGGCCGGCCTCCTGCTCGGCGAGGCCCTCTCCGGGCTCCCGGGGGCCGTCACGCTTGGCTCGCTCGCCTACCAGACGATCTGGGTCGCCTTCATCACCTATCTCGCGTGGTTCGGCCTGGTGCAGACCTATCCGGCGGCGCTGCTTTCGTCGTTTACCTTTCTCGCGCCCGTGCTAGGCACGTTCGCCAGCGCGATCCTTCTCGACGAGCCGCTGACGCCGCAGGTCTTCGCCACGCTTGGCCTGGTCTCGGCCGGTATCCTTCTCGTCAACCATCCGTTCGTCCCGCGCGCCCGGGAGTCCTAGAGCGGCGGGCCGAGTGTCCGCTGCCCGCAGGCGGAAGCCGGGATGGCGCTGGAACGGCAGTGCGGGCGCCGGCTGCGATCCCACCCGCCGCCCAATAGTGCGCCGCGCCTGGCCCGCAGCAGCGCCCGCGTCTTGATCGCCTCCGCGGCCCGACCGGCCCTGCCCTGGCTGCCGGGTTGACCCGGGCGGCCAACTCGGGGACGCTGAGGCCAAGGCCGGCTTGAGCGAAACCCGCCGGCGCCTTTGCACCTTTGGGGAGTTCGGGACGATGACCGGGGAGCAGGCCATCATCCTCGCCATCCTGGCGGCGACCGTCGCCGGCTTCCTGTGGGGCCGCTGGCGCCACGACATGGTGGCCGTCGGCGCGCTGCTCGCCTGCGTCGTGGCGGGGCTGGTTCCTGCCGGCGAGGCGTTCGCCGGCTTCGGCCATCCGGCCGTCATCACCGTCGCCGCCGTGCTGGTGCTGAGCCGCGGCCTGCAGGCCTCGGGCGCCGTCGACGCCCTGGCCCGGGTCGCGGTGCCCAAGGAGCCCGGATACCGCACGGCGGTCGCGGCGCTGACGGCGCTCGCCGCCGTCCTGTCGGCGTTCATGAACAACGTCGGCGCGCTGGCGCTCCTGATGCCGGTGGCGATCCAGATCGCAGCCCGGCTCGAGGTGCCCGCCGGCCGGATGCTGATGCCGGTCGCCTTCGGCTCGATCCTGGGCGGGATGACGACGCTGATCGGAACGCCGCCCAACCTGATCGTCTCCGCCTTCCGCGCCGACGCCGGCGGCGGCTTCGCGATGTTCGACTTCACCCCGGTCGGGCTCGCCGTGGCGGCAAGCGGCATCGCCTTCATCACCCTGATCGGCTGGCGGCTGGTGCCGGCGCGCGACCGCGCGGCCGCCGCCGGCTTCGAGATCGGCGCCTATCTCACCGAGGCGCGGGTCACCGGGAAGAGCAAGGCCGCCGGAAAGAGCCTGCGCGAGGTCGAGGCGGCGGTCGAGGAGGCCGGCGGGCAGATCGTCGGCCTGGTCCGCAACGAGGTCCGGCTCACCGCCCCCGCTCCCTCGCGGGTCGTCCGGGCGGGCGACATCCTGGTCATCGAGGCCGAACCGGAGGCGTTGGCGACGACGCTTTCGAGCCTCGGCCTCAAGCTCGAGGAGGCGGTGCCGGAGAGCGATGCGGAGGCGTCCGGACGTCCGGCCCAGGCCGCCGGCGAGGACGAGGCCAGGCCTCCGCCTGCGGACACCAGCGCCCTCGTCGAGCTCGCCGTCCTGCCGAACTCGCGCCTGATCGGCCGGTCGGCCTCCAACATCCTGTTGCGCACGCGCTTCGGCATCAACCTCCTCGCCCTGTCGCGCCAGGGCCGGCAGTCGGTGACGCGGCTGCGCTCGATGCCGGTGCACGCCGGCGACGTGTTGCTCCTGCAGGGACCGGCCGACGCGGTGGCCGAGTTCGCGCTGCAGTTCGGCTGCGCGCCGCTGGCCGAACGGCCGCTGCGCCTGCCCGACCGGCGCCGGGCGGCGACCGCCGCCGCGATCATGGCCGCGGGCATCGGCGGTGCGGCGTTCGGGCTGCTGCCGGCCGCGGTCTCGTTCACCGCCGGCGTCCTCGCCGCGATGGCGCTGCGCGTGGTCTCGCCGCGCACGGTCTACGACGCCATCGACTGGCCGGTGATCGTGCTGCTCGGCGCACTGATCCCGGTCGCCGGTGCGATGGCGACAACCGGCACTGCCGATCTCATCGCCCGGGTGCTCCTCGAGAGCATCGCCGGGGGCCACCCGGTGATCACGCTGGCGGCGATCCTGATCGTCACCATGACGCTCTCCGACTTCATGAACAACGCCGCCACCGCCGCGGTGATGAGCCCGATCGCGATCGGCGCGGCGGCGGGTCTCGGGGCCAGCGTCGATCCCTTCCTGATGGCGGTGGCGGTGGGCGCGTCGTGCGCGTTTCTGACCCCAATCGGACACCAGAACAACACGCTGATCCTGGGTCCCGGCGGCTTCCGCTTCGGCGACTACTGGCGGCTCGGCCTGCCGCTGGAGGTGATCGTCGTCGCCGTCGGCGTGCCGATGATCCTCGTCGTCTGGCCGCTGTGAGCCGCGGCCGGCAGCGACGCCGGGCGGTTCTTGTGCAGCGCAATATTGTTGCTTGACATCGGACCCGCCGGCGCCCAAGTCTGGGGCATCCACCAGAACCGAGACCGGGAGGAGACGGACGCCACGACGGAGGTTGGCGACGATGACGAGAGCCTCACCATTCAGCACGACCAGGGCGGAACCCGGCCGCAGCACCGCTCCGCCGGCCGCCGGCGACCTCGATCCCGAGCGTCTGCAAGGCTTCTTGCGGAGGGCGCACGCCGAGAGGGCCGACGCCGTCCACTTGCTCCTCCTGCGAATCGGTCGAACGGTCCGCGCGCTCGTTCGTCCGCGGTCGCGGGCCGGCGTCGACGAGGGGCAGCTCTACGACCTCGTCGAGCACGAGCTGCGCACGCCCCTGACGGCGATCCGCTCCGCCGCCGAGATCCTGCGCGACCACGTCGAGCTCACGCCCGAGGAACGCCGACGCTTTCTCGACGTGGTGCTGGCCGACAACGCCCGCCTCGAACGGTTCGTCGACCGCCTGCTCGCCGCCGCCAGCGCGCCTCCGCGGCGCAGAACCCCGAGCTCCGGCAAGAGCCACCCCGGGGCGGTCACGGCCTGACGCCGGCGACGACGGAAGGCTCCGGGGCGGGAACGGCGCCGCCTCAGGCGGCGGCGTAGGCGGCCGCGTGGTCGACGAAGGTGTAGGGATCGATGCCGTAGACCAGCTCGAACTTGGCTTCCGCCAGGCGCTCGCGGCCGCGGCCGAAGAGGTCGCCGATGGCGCCTTCGAGAGCGCCCTTGAGGTACTCGGGGTTGCTGGCGAAGTGCTCGCAGCGCAGCGCCTGGACGATGAGCTGGTGCACCGCGACGGCCACCTCGAAGACGTCGTCGGGCAGCTCAGGCGCCGGGTCGTGCTCCGCGCCGCGGGCGGCGGCGGCACGGCTGCGGCCCGAGGGAAAGTCGATGACGGTCATGGATCGCCTCGCCGTTGGCCGGATCGGAAGGTCCCTGTTGACGCGGCCGAGCCTAGCCCTGAGGCGGTAACCGAATGATGAACGCCGGCCGGCGAGACCGGCGACGGGATCAGGCGGCGCTGGCGGCGGTCTTCGTCTTGCCCTGGGTTACCCGCTCGTAGTCGGCCATCAGGACGCGGGTGATCTCGCCCGGCGCGAAGCGCAGCCCGTCGATCTCGCCGACCGGCGTGACCTCGGCGGCGGTGCCGGTGAGGAACACCTCGGTGGCCTGGCGGAGCTCCTCGGGCGGGATCGCGCGCTCGATCACCTCGATGCCGTGGGCCTTGGCGAGATCGATGACGGTGCGCCGGGTGATGCCGTTGAGGAAGCAGTCGGGCACCGGCGTGTGCAGGCGGCCGTCGCCCATCACCAGGAAGATGTTGGCGCCAGTCGATTCGGCGATCTGGCCCCGCCAGTCGAGCATAAGCGCGTCGTCGTAGCCCTCCCTCTCCACAGCGTGCTTGGACATCGTGCAGATCATGTAGAGGCCGGCCGCCTTGGCGTGGACCGGGGCGGTGTCGGGGGCGGGCCTTCGCCACGGCGCCGTCTTCAGGCGGATGCCCCGGAGCCGGGCCTCCGGCGAGAAGTAGGACGGCCACGGCCAGGCGGCGATCGCCAGATGGATCCTCGTCGCCTGGGCCGAGACCCCCATCATCTCGCTGCCGCGCCAGGCGATCGGCCGGACATAGCCGTCGACGATGGCGTTCGCCCTGACCACCTCGTCGCACGCCCGGTCGACGTCGTCGACCGAGCAGGGAAGGCTGAAGCCCAGCGTCTGCGCCGACAGCGCCAGCCGCTCGGAGTGCTCGGTGAGCTTGAAGATCCGGCCGCCGTAGGCGCGCTCGCCCTCGAACACCGCCGAGGCGTAATGCAGCCCGTGGGACAGCACGTGCAGGTTCGCCTGTCGCCACGGCACGAGCTCGCCGTCGTACCAGATGACACCGTCACGATCGTGAAAGGGTTTCCCGCTCATGAAGCTTCATGTCCCTGACCTGTCGTCATCCGAACGATTGTATCGCGCCCCTCGGCCGGACCTTGTTTTTCGTACCATTCGCTGGCATATATGTCAATCTTACTGACGTAATCGCCCGGCACCGCCGAGGCCCCGAGGAGGGTTCGCGCCCGCCATGGACCAGCACGCCAGGGCCGACGCCGCGGATGTCTTGGATCTCAGCGAGACGGCGCTGCGCCGGGCGATCGAGCTCCTGTTCTTCGCCTATCGGGACTTCACCGGCGACGCCGACGCGCTCCTCGTCCGGTACGGCTTCGGGCGCGCCCATCACCGCGTCATCTACTTCGTCGGCCGCGAGCCGGGGATCACGGTGAGCGAGCTCCTGTCCATCCTCAAGATCACCAAGCAGTCGCTGGCACCGGTTCTGAGCCAGCTGATCGAGCAGGGGTTCGTCGTGCAAAGGCCGGACCTCCAGGACCGCCGCCGCCGGCGGCTCTACCTGACGGCGGAGGCCAAGGCGCTCGAGCGCCGGCTGACCGAGCGCCAGACGGCGCGCATCGCCGCTGCCTGTCGGCGGTCGGGCGCCCAGGCCGTGGGCGGCTTTACGGCGGTGCTGCTGGCGATTATCAATGATGAGGATCGCAAGCGCTTTCAGGACCCGTGAGGCGTGGACTAGAGGCATCAGCCGGTGATGAACGGGGAGGCGCCGCATGTCCTGGTGGTCGACGACGACGACCGACTGCGCCGGCTGCTCGCCCGCTACCTCGGCGAGCACGGCTTCGTCGTCGCCACCGCGGCGGACGCGGGCGACGCCCGCGGCAAGCTGGCGAGCCTCGAGTTCGACGTGATCATCCTGGATCTGATGATGCCGGGCGAACACGGGCTCGAGTTCGCCGCCGACTTGCGCCGCCACAGCGCCGTGCCGATCCTGATGCTGACGGCGATGGGCGAGGCCGAGAACCGTGTCGCCGGCCTCGAGCGCGGCGCCGACGACTACCTCGTCAAGCCGTTCGAGCCGCGCGAGCTCGTGCTGCGCATCCACAACGTGCTGAGACGGGTGCCGCGGCCGGCGCCCCAGCCCGTGCGCGTGCGTCTCGGCCCCCTCAGCTTCGACGTCGAGCGCGCCGAGCTGTGGGCCGACGACCGGCCGTTGCGCCTGACCTCGGTGGAGGCGGCGCTGCTGCAGGCGATGGCGGCGCGACCCGGCGTCATCCTCAGCCGCGAGGAGCTGATCGAGGCCACCGGCGCCGCCGGCGGCGATCGCGCCGTCGACGTCCAGGTCACCCGACTCAGGCGGAAGATCGAGACCGACCCGCGCGATCCCCGCTACCTGCAGACGGTGCGCGGCAAAGGCTACGTGCTGAAGCCGGACTGAGGCGATGATCAAGCGCTATCTGCCGCGAAGCCTGTTCGGGCGCTCGCTCCTGATCGTCGTCATTCCGCTGGTGATCCTGCAGGTCGTCTCGGCGTTCGTCTTCTACGAGAGCCACTGGGAGACGGTGAGCCGGCGGCTGGCGCGCGACCTCGCCGGCGACATCGCGATCCTCGTCAACGCCATGCGCGATCTGCCGGACCCCCCCGATCGCGCCTGGATGCTGGGCCAGGCGGCGCGGCACATGGGCATCGTCGCCGAGATCAAGGAGGGGGCGATCCTGCCGAACGCCGACCGCGGCGCCTTCGCCTCGGAGGCGCAGCTGCGCCGCGAGCTCGACATCCAGCTCAGCAAGCCCTACCGCATCGACGCCGAGACGATGCGGGACCATATCGTCGTCGACGTGCAGCTGGCCGACGGCGTGCTCAGCCTGATCGCCAACCGCAAGCGCCTGTTCAGCACCACCACCCATGTCTTCGTGCTGTGGATGGTCGGCACCTCGCTGATCCTGTTCGGCGTCGCCACCGTGTTCCTGCGCAACCAGGTGAAGCCGGTGCTCCGCCTCGCCCGCGCCGCCGACGATTTCGGCAAAGGCCGGGACGTGCCGACCTTCAAGCCGGAGGGCGCCCGCGAGGTGCGCCAGGCGGCCCACGCGTTCCTCGCCATGCGCCAGCGGATCCTTCGCCAGATCGGCCAGCGCACCGCGATGCTCGCCGGCGTCTCCCATGATCTGCGCACGCCCTTGACGCGGATGAAGCTGCAGCTGGAGATGATGCCGGGCGCGGACGGAGTTGCGGCGCTGAAGGAGGATGTCCTCGAGATGGAGCGCATGCTCGAGAGCTACCTCGCGTTCGCCCGCGGCGAGGGCGCCGAGAAGACCGTCGACGGCGATCTCGGCGACCTGCTCGACGAGGTCGTCCGCAACGCCCGCCGCAACGGCGGCGCCGTCGAGCTCAGCACCGACGGCGAGCTCCGGCTGCCGCTCAGGCCGACGGCGCTGCAGCGGTGCTTCACCAACCTCGTCGACAACGCTCTGCGCTACGCCCGCCACGTCCGGGTGCACGCCCAGCGCAGCGGCGAGGCGATCGTGGTGTGCATCGACGACGACGGCCCCGGAATCCCCGCCCGGCTCCGCGAGGCCGTCTTCAAGCCGTTCTACCGCATGGAGGAATCGCGCAACCCGCACACCGGCGGCATCGGCCTCGGCCTGACCATCGCCCGCGACGTCGTGCGCGGCCACGGCGGCGACATCAGTCTCGACGATTCGCCGCAGGGCGGGCTCCGCGCCCGGGTCCGGCTCCCCGTCTGAGAGCCGGGCGGCCGTCACGACCGGCCGCACGCGAACGCCACCGCCCAGGCCAGGGCGACCGCCGCCAGGGCCGCACCGCCAAAGGCGCGCTGGAGGCGCAGGCCCATCGGCAGCCGATGGGCGATCCGGCCGACGGCGAGACCGAGGATGCCGCCGGCGGCGAAGCCCGTGGCGTGCGCGACGACGTCGGTTCGCTCGCCGCCGACGCCGAGAAAGGCGAGCAGCATCAGCCCGGCGGCCAGCGGCGACCAGCGCCTGAGGCCGCGACGCCAGAACCCGTGCCGGCGGGTCAGCATCAGCGCCGACAGTGTGCCAACGGCCGCGAACACCGCCGTCGATGCCCCGACGGCGCTGTGCCACGGCGGTTGCAGCAGAGCATTCAGAACGTTTCCCGCCGCGCCGCCGGCGACGATGACCAGCCACGCCAACCCGGCGCCGAGGGTCTGGGCCACCAGCAGTCCGAAGACGACGCCGAACACCAGGTTGCCGGCAAGGTGGGCGGCGTCGCCATGAAGGCCGAGGGCGGTCACCGCCCGCCACCACTCGCCGTCGACGATGCGCCCGGCCCTGGCCGCGCCGACGGCAAACCAGTCCGGAAACAGCCAGTCCCCGTGCGCCGCCAGGTGCAGCACCACCAGCCCGCCGGCGTAGATCGCGGCGCCGCCGATGCCGTCGGCGATGCCGGGCGCGGGGACCGCCGGCCGCGCCTCGATCCGGTTTTCGCCGGCATAGAGCCTGAGCTGGTCCTGCGCGCGCGCCGCGTCCTCCGCCGCCACCAGCACCGCCACCCCGCCGTCGCCCTCGAGCCCGGCGCACGCGATGCCCATCGACCGCAGCACCAGAGCGCACTCGTCGGCGGCCGCAGGATCGGCGGTGATCAGGATCGCGATCATTGCCGGGCCGTCGCCGCCGTCGACGGGAGGATCGCGCGGGGTCATGTCCTCGGAGTCCCTGTCATCGGCCCCTGTCATCGGCCCCTCGCCGTCACGCTGCCGCTCGCAGTATAAGGGTCGGCCATGACGCTGACACGCCGCCCGCAAAGTCGCCGCCGGCTGCGCCTTTGGGTTGACGAAGCCGGCTGCGATACCGTAAAACGAGCAGACCGCCGCCCGCCCGACGCGTGGACGCCCCGATGCCCCCCTCGTGCGACGACACCACGCCGGCCAGGAGCCGCCGATGATCGCGACCACTGACGGGCACGCCCGCGTCCTGCACCTGATCAACGGCGAGCACTACTCCGGCGCCGAGCGCGTCCAGGATCTCCTGGCGCAGCGGCTCCCCGGCTTCGGCTATGACGTCGAGTGGGTGTGCGTCAAGCCCGGCATCTTCCCGGATCGCCACCGGGCCCGCGGCACGCCGCTGACGCCGATGCCGATGCGGTTCAGGCTCGACGCCGGGCTCGCGCTCCGGGTGGCCCGCCTCGTCCGCCGGCGCGGCCACGTCCTGGTGCATGCCCACACCCCCCGCACGGCGGTGCTGGCCAGCCTCGCCAGCCGCATCGCCGGCATCCCGTTCGTCTATCACGTCCACAGCCCGGCCTGGGCGGACTCGACCGAACCCTGGCAGAACCGGGTGAACGCGCTCGTCGAGCGGGTGAGCCTCCGGGGTGTCCGCCACGTCATCGCCGTCACCGCCGAGCTCAGGCGGGGGATGCTCGACAGAGGGATCCCCGGGGACAGGGTCTCGGTGGTGCTCAACGGCGTGCCGTCTCCCGCCCCCCTCAACGGCTGGCGCCGGCCCGAGCAGGAGTGGGTTGCCGGCATGGTCGCGCTGTTCCGGCCGCGCAAGGGGCTCGAGATATTGATGCGCGCCGTCGCCGCCCTCCTCGCCGACGACTACCCGATCCGTCTCCGGGCGGTCGGCCCGTTCGTCTCGGAGGCCTACGCCGCTCGGGTCAGAGCCGAGGCCGACGCGCTCGGCATCGCGGCGCGGATCGACTGGGCCGGCTTCAGCGACGACGTCGCCGCGGAATACCGACGCATGCATCTCTTCGTGCTGCCGAGCCTGTTCGGCGAAGGCCTGCCGATGGTCCTCGCCGAGGCGATGGCCGCCGGCGTGCCGATCGTGGCGACGCGGGTGGGCGGCATTGCCGAGGCGGTCGAGGACGGAACGCACGCGCTGCTGGTCGAGCCCGGCGACGCCGACGCTCTCGCCCGCGCGCTCCACCGGGCGATCGACGGCGCCGTCGACATCGAATCCCTGCGGCGCGCCGCCCGCCGCCGACAGGAGGAGACGCTGTCCGACGTCAGCATGGCCCGCGGCGTCGCCCGCATCTACGACCGGATCCTGGCGCGGTGACGTCCCGGCTGCACCTCTTCGGCATCGACATCGATCCGTTGCGGCTGGAGGACGCGGTCGACACCATCCTCGGCTGGCTCGCGACCGGCGACGGCGCCTTCCGCTACGTGGTCACGCCGAACGTCGACCACATCGTCACGCTGCAGGACGACGCGGCGTTCAGGACCGCCTACCGGGATGCCGCGCTGGTGCTCGCCGATGGTCAGCCGCTGGTCTGGGCGGCACGTCTCCTCGGCCGCCCGCTGCCGGAGCGCGTCGCCGGAAGCGACCTCGTCCCGACGGTCCTGGAGCGGGCCAACGCGCACCGGGACGTCGGCGTCTTCCTCCTCGGAGCCGCCCCGCACGTCGCCGCCCGTGCCGCCGATCTGATCGGCGAGCGGTGGCCGAACCTCCGCCTCGCCGGGCGGTTGAGCCCCGACTTCGGCTTCGAGACGGATCCCGGGCGGAACGACGAGATCTGCGCCATGATCGAGCGGTGCAAGCCCGACCTCCTGATCGTCGCCCTCGGCGCCCCGAGACAGGAGTGTTGGATCTGGCGCCATCGCCACCGGCTCCGCGCGCGCGTCGCGCTTTGCACCGGTGCCGCCATCGACTTCCTGGTCGGGGAGCGGGCGCGGGCGCCCCGCCGCATGCAGAGCCTCGGGCTCGAATGGCTGCATCGGCTGTGCTCGGAACCGGCCCGCCTGGGACCGCGGTATGCGCGCGATGCCGTCGTCTTTCCCCGCTTGCTGTGGCGCGAATGGCGGCACCGCGAAGCGCCTCGGGTGCGCTCGTAACCCCGGCCTCGAGGGGCATCGCAGGGCCGGCGGCGCCAGCAAACGCACTGGTTGCAGTGGCCGCCTTTCCGCCTCATTTCTTTGGGTCGGGCCGGCCGCTCCACATGCCGCAAAACTCCTGCCGACCCACCCAAACCGGTAAGGCCGATCGGAGCAATTTTAGAGAGAATCGCACACAATGTCTCCGCATGCTCTTTGCATTTGCGGGCCGTCCGGTGTAAGATATGCAAGTCAGGCGTGTTTGAGCGGGGAAGGCTCGAAGATGCCGTGCGGGCAAGTGCAAGCAAGAATTGAAGGACGTTCGTCGGGATAAGCAGCCGAAAACGGGGAATCGACCAGTGTGGGCTCGCGTGCAAAACGGCGTCGGTAAGCCGGAGGCAGGTTTCGCCTCCGCGGTGCAGACCGCGCGCATCCAAGAACTGACGAGCCTACCGATGCGGAACGGCCCGGGCGGGATCGGGGGGACATCCCCGTGCGGGTCCGATTTCGGCCAGTGCCTTGGCGGGAAGATCGTTTCCACGGGACACTCGCGAGCGGGGAAACCGTTCGCGCGACCAAGGGCTTGGAGGAGGTCTTATGGACGGAGGGATCGCGCAGGCTGCATTCGCGAGCCAGCGTATCGGGCGGCGCTCGAGACGACTGCTGTTGTCGGAGAGCGTGGTTTCCGGGCTGACCGCGGCGCTGGATGCAGCCATCGTTTTCGTCGTGGGGGTCGCAGTCTATTGGAGCTACGTCGGCTGGGGGCCGGGAAAGCCTGAGAAGTACCTAGCCGCGATCCTGCTGCTCGCGACCCTCAACGGCTTTCTCTTCTACCACGCCAGGCTCTACGAAGCCGCGGCGGTGGCGAGCTGGCCGACACGGATCCACAAGTGCGTCACGGCGACCGCCGTCGCGCTCGTCCTTCTGGTCGTCATCGCGTTCGCACTGAAGGTCTCGGCGGAGTTCTCGCGCGTCTGGTTCTTCTCGACGGCGATCCTTTCGACCATCCTGCTCTGCCTCGGCCGTGGACTGGTCAAGAAGGTGGTCGAGAGGCTGGCAGCGGCGGGGTTGCTGGTCCGCAACGTCGCCGTCATCGGCGCCGGCGATCCGGCACAGCGCTGGCTCGACCATTTCAGCGCCCAAAACCCGACCTGGAGGACGATCATCGGCGTGTTCGACGACCGCACGCGGCGCGTCGGCAGCGGCGTCGGACGCCACCCGGTGCTCGGCGATTTCCGGGAGCTGATCCGCTGCGTCCGCGAGGGCCTGGTCCAGGACGTCGTCGTCGCCATGCCGCTCGGCGCCGACCGCCGCCTCGCCGAGATCGTCGGCAGACTGCGCGAGCTCCCCGTGCACATCTACCTCGCGGCCGAGCACAAGGAGTATCCGCCGGCCCCCTACGAGCGGCAGTCGTGGGACGGGGCGCCGGTTCTCGAGGTGGCCGCGATGCCGCTCTCGGGCTGGGGCGGCGTGGTCAAGAGCATCGAGGACAAGCTGGTGGCGCTGCTGCTTCTGGTTCTTCTCAGTCCGTTGCTGGCGGCCATCGCCCTCGCCGTCAAGCTCGACAGTCCGGGGCCGGTGCTGTTCCGCCAGCGGCGCTGCGGCTTCAACAACGAGGTCATCGTCATCTACAAGTTCCGCACCATGTTCCGCTCCTCGTCCGCCGACTTCGACTGGCTGCAGGCGCGGCGCAACGACCCCAGGGTCACGCGCGTCGGCCGGTTCCTGCGCTGCACCAGCCTGGATGAGCTGCCGCAGCTCTTCAACGTCCTCCTCGGCACGATGTCCATGGTCGGGCCGAGGCCGCACGTCTTCGCGCTGAACGAACAGTTCGAGAACCAGGTCCGCGGCTACCACGGGCGGCACAGGGTCAAGCCGGGGCTCACCGGCTGGGCCCAGGTCAACGACCTGCGCGGCGAGACGGACACCGTCGAGAAGATGCAGGCGCGCGTCGAGCACGACATCCACTACGTCGAGAACTGGTCCCTGTGGCTGGATCTCTGGATCATCTTCAAGACCGTCTTCGTGTTCTGGAGGCACAAGAACGCGTACTGAGAAAGAACGCGGACCGAGGAAGAACGCGGGCTGAGGCGCGCCTCCGCTCACCCCGGTCGACGCCGGCAGAGGCCGGCGCGCCCGGCGATGACCGCATCGCGAAGGGCGGCGTGGCGGGCCTGCCCCACGACGCATCGGGAGAGAATGGCGATCGCCGATCTGGGCGAGATGGCGCGGCCGCCCAACGCCCTCGCCACCAGGGCGAGGGCGCGGCCGGGCCGCTCCCGCCACTCGAGATGGGCGAGGTGGGTGGCCTCGAAGGCGAGCCGCGCCCGCGGCGTGAGCCGGGCGCCCACCTCAGCGAGAAACCGATGGCCGCGGGCGAGATCGTCCCGGGCGCCGAGCCGTCCGGGACGCGCGTCGTTGCGCCAGACCGTCAGCGGCTCCTCGACCAGCACGAAGTCGGCGCCGTTCGCCTCGAGATCGATGAGGAAGGCGTAGTCCTCGTACTGGCGGAGCGGGACGCGAAACGGCGTCGACGCGGCGAGGCGGCGGCTCAGCAGGAACGAGCTCGTCTGGGCGAAGCCGCCCTCGACGAACAGATAGTCGCCGACGGACAGACCCGGCGCCTTCGGCGCGTCGGGACGGATGCGCGTCGCTCCACCGCCCAGCTCGATGCGGGTCCGCGTCGTGCACAGCGTCCGCTCGGGATCCCGTGCTCGCGCCACGGCCGCCCACTGCACTTCCAGCTTCGCCGGCAGCCAGGCGTCGTCGGAATCGAGGAAGGCGACGTAGTCGCCCTCCGCCGCCCCCACGCCGGTGTTGCGCGCCGCCGACACGCCTTCGTTGCAGGCATGGCGGATCAGGCGCAGCCGCGCGTCCTCGGCGAAGCGTCGGAGCGCGCCGCCGACGTCGTCCGTTGAGGCGTCGTCGACGACGATGATCTCGATGTTTCCGTAGCTCTGGGCAAGGCAACTCTCGATCGCGTCGACGAGTGCCGCGGCACGGTTGAACACCGGCACCACGATGCTGATCGGAGGCAGGGCGGCCATGATGCCGGCGGGACGATCACTGTCCTTCGCGGGCGGAGGCGCTGGCGCCCAGGTTGGCCAGCGCGCTCAGCCGCCGCCGGACCCGGATCAGGTCGTCCGGGCTCACGCGGAGACCGTTGCAGACGGCGTGGCCGATGCCGTTGATCAGGTTGAATGCCACCCGGCTGCGGCGAGGCACCGGCTTCTCGCCCCATTCCTCGGGAAACGCGTAGCCCCACTGCTCCATGCAGGGCCCGAAATAGGATCGCGCGCGGTCGTAGAGGTCCGGCGTGTAGTACGAAAGGAAGGGCTGCTTCTCGCCCGTCTTGTTGATGACCGGCAGCGGCCGGACGGAGGGTGCTCCGATCCTCTCGACGAAGCGGGCGAAATCCGCCTGGATGCTCTCGAAGCGGATGACGACGTCGTAGGCGCGCGGCGTCCACGCGTACTGGCTCACCCTCACTCTCGGCGGTCCGAAGAACGCTCTGAAGAACGTCGGAAAATCGGCGTCGTTGCGGATGAAGGCGCGCATTTTGAGATGGCGGTTGCTGACCCAGCCGCCTTGGCGCTCGAAGCGATCCGGCGAGGTGAACGCCCCCTTGTGATCGGTTCTGAGCTTCTCGTAGAGGCTCACCGCCTGATCGAGGGGGTTGCGCACGCCTGCGACAAGCAGGTAACGTCGCGCTTCCGTCGGCGCGTGTCTCAGGAACTCGTTGTAGCTGGCGTGCTTGCGAAGGATCACATGGCCGTCGTACTGCTCACACAGCTCTCTCGCGATGGCCGTCGAGGCGGTCATGGGAACTTCGACGAACACGTAGCGGTATCGATCGCTGATAACCATTCTGGTCCACTTGTCCGGTAAGGCCTTCAGTTCGAGACCGCCGCGGAGGTGCCCTCCGGGCCGCCGGGATCGCCGGAGACGAGCGGAGCTCCGGTCGATGAAGCATCCTCCCGCCTCTTCCGCTCCGCCGGTAACGGCTGCATGCGCGGCATGGTAGCACGCCGCGCCGGCTCAAGGAACCGTCTCGCAACAGACGACCGCGCTCTTCCGTTGGCTGTCCACTTCCCGTTCCGCCGTCGCAGCGAGGGGCCTGCGCCGGTGCCGACGGGGCCTGCCCCTGACCGCAGTCGACGGCAATGGCCGGTGTTGGCGGCGGCGATGGCCGCATGCGTTGTCGGTTTCGCGACCGCCCGCGCCGGCATCGAGGAAACCTGCGCCGCGCTCGCCACCGACCGGGCGCCGTTCAACGCCGCGCCACCCGCGTTCGCCGACGCCTATACCCGCGACACCGTGCGCGCACCGGTCGCCGACGGCATCTCGCTGTTCGTGCCCGACCTGCCCGACCAGCCCCTTGTCAGGTGCGGCATCATCGACGTGACCAGGCCGCCGTTCAACGCCGACCCCTCGGGCGAGCGCGATTCGACGGCCGCCCTCAACCAGGCGGTCGATTTCGCCCGCCGGCACATGCTGGTCACCCACCTGCCGCCGGGAACCTATACGGTGTCGGACACGATCGAGTGCGCCCAGGGCCGCTATCTGCGCCAGGCGGGCAAGACGCGCCAGCAGACCAAGATCGGCGGCGACCGCAACGGCCCCTGCGTCATGGTCGGCCGCCTCGCCGGCCCGCGGCCGACGCTGAGGCTCGTCGCCGATGCTCCCGGCTTCGGCGACCCGGGCAAGCCCAGGTACGTCGTCCACTTCTGGGCACGGAGCAAGGATACTCCGACGGAGGAACAGCCCAACATCGCCTTCGGCCAGAAGTTCATCGGCATCGACGTCGACATCGGCCCCGGCAACGCCGGCGCCGTCGGCATCCGCCATCGCGGCGCCCAGGGATCGGTGATCCAGGATGTCCGGATCGACGCCGGCCACGGCCATGCGGGCATCGAGGGCGGGCTCGGGTCCGGAGGCGGCATCGCCAATGTCGAGGTGACCGGCGGTCAGATCGGCCTCGACCTGTCCGAGACGCAGGTCGTCGCCACCCTCACCGGAGCCGTTCTGAGGGGCCAGCGCCGCCACGCGCTGGTGTTCGGCACGCGGAACGCCCTCGCGGCATCGGGGATCGAGATCGAGGTGCCGGCCGACGTCAAAGGTCCCGCCATCGTCGTCCAATCGCCCGCCCACTCGCCCCTGAACCAGCTCGTCCTCGTCGATTCGGTGATCGACTTCCAGGCCCGAGACCCGGCGAACACGGCCGTCTCCTCCAACCGGTCCGTGTACCTCAAGGACGTCTTCGTGCGCAACGCGGCATCCCTGGTGTCGTTCGCCGACGGAAGCCGCCTCGAGGGCAACCCGGGCGGATGGCGGCACGTCGTCGAGTATGCGGGCGCGAAGCCGCCGGGGACGCGGAAGCGGAAGTGGACCTACGAGACCACCGTCTACGTCAACGGCGAGAACCGGGGCTATAGCGAACTCGTCTCGGTCAGCGACGCGACGGCCGGGCCGCCGTCGGACCTGCGCTCGCGGCACCTGTGGCCGGACGGCTTCCCGAGCTGGCAGAGCGCCGACGCCGTCAACGTCAGGTCGGCGCCGTTCGCCGCCGCCGGCGACGGCCGTGCCGACGACACAAAGGCGATCCAGACCGCCATCGATCGGCACGAGGTGGTGTTCCTGCCCAAGGGCTACTACCGGATCACCAGGCCGCTCCGGCTCAAGCCGGAGACCAAGCTCGTCGGCGTCGATTCGCACCTCGCCGTCCTGGTTGCCGGCAGGGGCGGCGCGTTCGACGATGCACGCGTGCCGAAGCCGCTGATCGAGACCGCCGACGATGCCGACGCCGCCACGGTTCTCGGCTTCTTCGGCCTCTACACGCCCTCGGACCTGCCGGAAGCGTTCGCCCTCCTCTGGCGGTCGGGTCCCCGGTCCGTCGTCCGGTCCGTGATCTTCCTCAGGCATCCCGACGAGGGTCCCGGGCCCGAGAACAACCATCCGCTGGTGCTGATCACCGGCAATGGCGCCGGCAGGATCTACAATCTCTTCCAGGAGACGATGGTCGGCCAGGGGCCGGGATACCGCACCGTTCTCGTCCGCGACACCAGGGGGCTGCCGCTCCGCTTCTATGCGCTCAATCCGGAGAAGGCGCGCGGCGAGGCGAACATGGAGATCCGCACCGCGGCGAACGTGTCCATCTACGGGATGAAGAGCGAGGGCAACTATCCGGTGCTGTGGATCCGCGACGCCAAGGCCGTCGACCTCTATGGCTACGGCGGAAACGCCGCCGCCTTCGAGACCACCCTCGCCTACCCGCCCGGCTACGCCCGGTTCCCGCCGTCGCTGTTCCGCATCCAGGCGTCGACCGACATCCGTCTCGCCGGGCTTCTCGACGGCATGCGCGAGACGGGGGGCGCCGACGACAAGATCGGCGGCCGCGGCATCGCCCCCGAGCTGTGGAACTTCCTCCTCGAGGTGGGCCCGGACGGCGAGACGCTGCTGACCGAGCCCCGGTTCAGGCCCGTCGTCTACCTCAGGGGTTACGGGCACCGCTAGGACGCGCCATGGACCCGGAGCCGGCAGGTCACCCGATCGGGACGGTGCTGATGGACACGGCCGCGGCGACCTCGGCCCCCGGCGGACCCGCGGACTGGCGTGGCGAGGGTGTGGTCTTCGTCATCAGTCCGCCGCGTTCGGGATCGACCATGCTTCAGCGCATGCTCGGCTCGCATTCGCGGATCTTCACCCACCCCGAGCCGCACCTCCTGACGCCGCTCGCCTTCCAGGGCTTCTACTACCAGGTGGAGCGCGCCCGCTACAACCACCGGCTCGCCGCCCATGCCCTCCGCGACTTCGTCGAGGCGCTGCCGAAGGGAGAGGACGACTACCTCGATGCCTGCCGGGCGTACTGCCGCGTTCTCTACACGCGGATCCTCGCGGGCACCGGCAGGACGCTGTTCGTCGACAAGACGCCCAACTATGCCGACACCATTCTGCCGTTCATCGAGCGCCTGCTGCCGAACGCCAAGTACATCGTTCTCACGAGACACCCGCTCGCCATCCTCTCGAGCCAGGCCAGAACCTTCTTCGGAGGGGACTACGATCGCACCCTGTTCTCCCGCGACATCGTTGCCGGCTTCGTTCCCGCGATCGCCCGCTTCGTCAGAGAGGCCAAGGTCCCCATCCTCGAGCTCAGGTACGAGGATATCGTCACCCGGCCGGAGGCCGCGATGCGCCAGGTCTGCGGGTTCCTGGAGGTGGAGTTCGAGCCGGACTGCATCGACTTCGGCAACAAGGCTCACCTGACCAAGACCTCGGGCGACCCCAAGATCCACGCCCACAAGCGGCCGGTCGCCCACTTCGTCGACGCCTGGATGGAGGATCTCCGTGCCCGACCTCGCCGGAAACGGCTCTGCCTCCGCGTCATCCGGTCGGTCGATGCCGCTGATCTGCAGGCGTTCGGCTATCCGCGCGCGGCGATCGAGGCGGAGCTCGAGGCGATCGGCCGCTCGCCGCGGCCGGCTGCCGACCGCCTCACCGCGGCAGCGCTCGCCCACGACGCGGCGTGGTCGGCGATCTGGATGGCGCACAGGATCGCCGCCATTGGCCCCGTCCGCCGCGGTCTCGCGAAGCTGGTGCGGCTCTGCGAGGCACTCCTGAGATAGCGCCCACCGCGCGATCGCTCAGAACCGGTTCGACCGGTAGCTCCGGATCGACGTCTTCAGGTCCTGGAGGAGACTTCCCTGCGTCCGGCCTGCCGGCTGGCGCGCTCGCCGCCTCTGGCGCTGCAGCCACAGCGCGCGAACGAAATCGGCGCCCCGCCACAAGGCGAGTGCGAGGCGGCCGGGGGTCTCGGCGACGGGCGCATGGGTGAGGCGGGGATAGCCGACCTCGTCCAGGAACGGGCCGGCGATGCGGTCGAGCCGGAGCGCCGTCGCCTCGGAAAAGTAGGATCGCCACTTGCCGGAGTTGGCCTCGATGCCGCCGAATTCGCCCTCGTGCTCGCTTTGCGGGCGCGAGGAGACGAGCACGTCCTCCGAGAACTCGAGGCCGAGGAAATCGAGCAGGCCCGCGAGAACCAAGCGCGGGTCGGCGGTCAGGTCCTCGTACCGCACCTCGCGGTAGCGATCACCGAACAGGGGCCCTTGCGCCCGCGCGTCAGCGACGCTCTCTCGCCAGCGGGCGACGATCAGCTCCGGCGTCCGCCGCCAGCGCCGATGCAACGATGCCGCGCAGTCCCGGCCGTCGCGGACGAGGTGGACGATGCGGGCATCGGGGAACGCGGCGGCCAGCGTGCGGAGGTGCTGCAGGTTCTGCGGGCTCTTCTCGCACCAGCGGGTCTTTCCGGCGTCTGCGGCGAGGGCGCTGAAGATGGCATCGAAGATCGCCGCCGCCGTACGCTCGGTCGTCCGCCACGCGGGCGGCAGCGGTGGGACGCCCGAGCCGAGGCGCCGGAACGCCGGCACGGAGCGCAGGATCTCCTGCCACAGCGCGAGGAAGCGATCGTCGTCGTCGAGGCCGCCCCGGCGGGCCGCCTCGTCGAGGAAGTGGGGGATCAGACGGGTCTCGCCGGGGAACGCATAGACCGCCGGGTGGCGGCCGAGCGCCTCTGCCAGCATCGTCGTGCCCGAGCCGTTGAAGCCGATGACGAAGATCGGACCCGGCGTGCGCCGTCCGTTCGCTGTCATCCCTCGATCGCCGCCTCCGGCGCGTCGGCCGCCTCTCGGCCCAGCGCCCGCAGCGCCCGCTGGTGCCACGCCACCGCCCGGCCGCCGAGCTCCTCCCGCATCCGCCTCAGCCGCGGCTCGTACATCTCCGCCAGCGCCCGCTCGAACACGGGCGGCACGCCGCCCTCGGGCGAGGCCGCGTTGCGCTTCTCGCCGATGTCCCCCTCGACATGGGCGAGGCCGTCGTCGACCCCGAGGAAGCGGAGGATCTCCCGGGCGATGCGCCGCGGATCCTCGCGGATGTCCTCGAGGCAGCCGACATAGATGTTGTCCTTCGGGAACTGCGCGTGCCAGGCCTCGAGCGTCCTCAGATAGTCCGATTGCAGAGAGCAGTGGGGGCTCGCGAAGAAGTCGAGGACCTGGCGCTCGTTGATGTGGGAAAGCGGACGCTTCAGGCGTTCCGGCAGGCTCCGCGCCGCCGCCGACCACGCCCGGTCGATGGGGTCCCTCATGAAGTAGATGATCCTGAGGTCCTCGTTGAGGCTCCGGATGCGGGCGATGGTCTCCGGCGACAGGACCGCATAGCTCGGCGTGATCTCCCCGGTCACGCGACCGGCCTCCGCCGCTTTCGCGAACAGGGACCGGTACCACTCGAGGCCGGCCCGCCCGACGAAGTAGCTGAGATCCCAGGCAGGATCGATCTTGATCTCGGATCCCTTGCCGAGGCGCCCGGCCAGGGGCCGGAGCAGGGCCAGCCCGTAGTGCTTCAAGCGGCGCCGGAGGTGCCTCCGGTAGCGGGGGCTCGGTGTCCGCACGGCTTCGTCCATGACGTCGAAGACGTGCAGCTCCTTGAGCGGCGGCAGCCACAAGCTTGGATGGGACCACAGGAGATGGTAGAGCCAGGTCGTTCCGGTCCTGGACGCGCCGATGCCGAGGAAGTGGGGGCAGCCGCCCGCCATCGCCCTGTCAGAAGCCGACGCGGGCGCCGGCGGAGACGATGAGCGTCGAGAACTCCCGGTCGGCGATGTTGGAGGTGCGCTCGCGCGCCGAGAACTCAGCGAACAGGGAGAGGATCCGCAGCGGCTCGTAGCTGACGCCGACGTTGGCCTCGAACACGTCGTCCTCGCGGTCGGTAGTGTCCTCCAGCGAGAAGTCCTGGGTCCAGTACCGCACCCCGGCGCCGACCTCGATCTTCTGCGTCGGCATCCACACCACACCGCCCGACACGCCCCGCACCAGCTTGGTGTTGGCGAGCTGGGTGCGCACCGGCTCGACCTCCTGGAACACGGCCGCCTTCAGGGTCGTCTTCGCGGTCAGGAAGTAGTCGACATCGAGCCGGCCCTCGAATTCGGTGAAGTCGGAGACGACGTCGTAGTCGCGGTGGACGAAGCCGGCCCGCGCGGCCACGGCGATCCATTCGCGGTAGCGCCACTTGACCACCGCCGCCGCCCGCGTCTGGATGTAGCCGTCGTCGAGCACCGACGCGATCGCCGCCCCCCGCTCCGGATAGTCGCCGCTGGTGATCGCCGCCTCGACGCCGGCGACGTTGCCCGCTCTGGACACGTAGTCGATGCCGAAGCCGCCGGTGGCCTCGGTGAAGTTGACGAACTCCCGCTCCTCCTCGCTGTTGGTGACGTCGGTCCAGCTCGCCTCGCCGCGGAGCCGCCATCTCGGGTCGACGAAGCACGCCGGCCGAACCGTTGCCCGCTGGCGGGTGACCAGGTTCTGCACCGGCGCCTGGAACTCGGTGAACTCGTCGAGGCGGCGATCGATGCGGTAGCCGACGTCGCCGGAGCAGACGTCGCCGATCGTCCAGTCGAGGCGCGGTGATACGTCGAAGCCGAGATTGTCGAGATCCGAGAAGCGGTTGAACAGCTGGTAGAAGACCTCGGAGCGGAGCACCAGTGTCTGGCGGCTGACCGGGATGTCGGCGTCGACGCCGGCGGAGAACACCTCGAACGAGACGGCGCGGTCGGTGGAGCCGATGCGCCTCAGCGCCTCCTCGTCGTCGGACACCCGGAAGAAGTTGGAATCATAGGTGTAGCTCGCGCCGGCGAACGGCCGGATCGGATCCCGGTAGTCCTCGGCGACGGTCGCATCGGGGTCGTAGTCGAGATCGGGCGGCGGCGGCGCGTCGCCGGCGGCCGGCGCCGGGGCGCCCGCGAGGCCGAGAAGCCAGAGGAGAGCACCCGCTGGCCACAGGCCGAGCGGACGCCGCCCAATCCATCCGCTGCGCCAGGGTCCAGTCGTCATGGGGGCACGGTCGCTCGCCATCGTCAGCCGTCATCGCCTCGGCGACCGGCTTTAACACACTGCTGCATGCCGGCAAAAGCGCAATTTCGTGGACCTGCGGCGATGGCGGCGCCGGCCGGCGGCACGATGCCCGGGAATCAGCGATTGCGCCACTCTACCGCAATTTGTATAGTGCCGGCAAAACCGGTCCGGGACGGGCGCGGCTCGGCGCCCGGAGGAGGTCAAATGCCAAACGAACGCGCCTTGCACAGACCGGGGGAACGCAGTGGTGCCAACCGGCTTACGGACGTCGGCCTGCTGTTGCTCCAGCTTCCTTCGCTCGTTGCGGTCGCCTTCCTAGCGTCGGCGTCGCCGCCGCGGGCGCAAATGGCGTTCGAGGACGTCACCCCCAGCGCCGGCCTCTCCCGCTTCGGCGAGACTTACGCCTGCGCCTGGGGCGACCTCGACGGCGACGGCTACCCCGACCTCTACTGCAACAACCACCGTGAGCCGCCCGCGCTCTACCTCAACAACAGCGACGGCACCTTCACGGACGTCGCCGACGAGGTGATCACCAAGCGCTACGACAGCGACAAGCGCGGGGCCTGGACCGGCGACAACCACGTCGCCGCCTGGGGCGACTTCGACAACGACGGCGACCAGGACCTGATCCAGATCAACGGCGGCAAGGGTGGTGGCGGCTGCTTCACGCCCGACTGCGCCAACCAGTTCTACCACAGCGAGGTGGTGCCCTTCGGGATCGGCCGGGAGTTCGTCGAGGACGCCGACGCCTACGGCATCGCGATGCCCCCCGCCCGGGGACGGGCGCCGCTCTGGCTCGACTGGAACCGCGACGGCAAGCTCGATCTGTTCATCACCAACCACCGGCGCGACGATCCGCCGATGCCGAGCGGCCTCTACACCCAGACCGCTTCCGGATTCGAAAACGTCAGCGACGCCGTCGGCCCCTTCCAGGACAAGCTCGATGCGGCGTTTCTTGCCGATCTGACCGGCGACGGGCGGCTCGACCTGGTCACCCTGCGTCCGCCCAAGAACCAGTGCGTCGCCGGCGAATGCCGGGGCTACCAGCAGCTCTACGTCTACGACATGAGCGTCGTGCCGTTCAGGGAGGTGGCGAGGGAGCTCGGTCTCTGGCCGTGGCCGCAGATGTTCGAGGACGTGATCATCGCCGACTTCAACAACGATCTCCTGCCGGACGTGTTCCTGCCCGGGACCGGCGGCTGGTCGGACGACGTCCGTGCCACCGACAAGCTCTACATCAACACCGGCTCCGGCTTCGAGGACCGCACCGCCGAATCCGGTCTCGGCGAGCCGCACGAGTGCGCCCGTGCCGTCGCCGGCGACTTCGACAACGACGGCGACGTCGATCTCTATCTCGTCTGCGGCAACGACGCCGGCAACGTCGCCAACATCCTGTACGAGAACCTGGGTGACGCCCGCTTCGTCACGGTCGCGGACGCCGGCGGTGCGGCCGGAAGCATGGAGGGCCGCGGCAACATGGCGCTCGCCGCCGACTACGATCGCGACGGCTTCCTCGACCTGTTCGTCAGCAGCGGCTGGAAGACGGACGGCCCCGACCAGCTGTTCCGCAACCGGGGCAACGCCAACAGCTGGATCCAGATCGACCTCATGGGCCGCGTCTCCAACCGGGACGGCATCGGCGCCCGCGTCGTCGTCATCGCCGACGGCCGAAAGCAGCTCCGCGAGCAGGCCGGCGGCATGCACCGCAACGCCCAGGATCACAAGCGCCTCCACTTCGGCCTCGGGGAGAGCCCGCGCGTCCAGGCCGTCCACGTCTTCTGGCCGAGCGGCCGGCAGCAGACGTTCCTCAATGTCCCCGTCAACCGCACTTTCCGTGCCAACGAGCTGGGCGGACTCACCCTCGCGCCCCGCTGAGCGCCCTGGACAAGGCCCCATCCACCGTGAGCGGCGTCGGCGCAACGGGGGGCACGTCAACGCCGGCCCCGGCCGTCCCCCGCCCCGTCACCGCCGGGCCGGGCGCCTTGGCGCGATGGCAGGAGCCGGGCCGTCCTTGCCGGCTCGAGACGCGATCGCCGGGTGGAGCGGGCGAGGCGGCGTGCGGTGCCCCTACTCGGCGGGCAGCGGCTGGGGGGCGCGGCGTTCGGACGGCAGCAGCGCCGCCGCCGCGGCGCCGACGGCGGCGAAGGCGGCCAGCGTCACGAACAGCCACCAGAAGCCGCCGGTGAGGTCGTAGAGCACCCCTTCCAGCATGACGCCGAGGCCGCTGAGCCCGAAGGCCAGGATGAACTTGAGGCCGAAGGCGAGGCCGCGCCAGCGGCTCGGCGCATAGCGGGCGACCAGGCTGTTCTCGGCCGGCAGCGCGCCGACGTTGACCGAGACCATGATCATGGCGACGGCGACGAGGGCGGTGCCGGCGAGCCCGCCGACGAGGACCAGGAGCGGCACCTGGAGGGCGAAGCAGGCGAGATAGACGGTGCGCAACGGATAGCGGTCGGCGAGGTGGCCGGCGACGATCTGGAGGGCGCCGGAGACCAGGTAGACCGCCGCCACCAGCATCGAGAGGCCGACGACGCCGCCCTCGAGGAGGCCGGCGACGCTCTCGGAGAACAGCTTCGGCAGCGCCGGCTGCGTCGCCTGGTAGATCAGCCCGGTGCACAGCATGGTCACCGACAGCACCCAGAACGCGCGCACCGCCTCGGCGCGCGGCGCCGGCGGCGCCGGGGCTCGGTCCTCGCCGGTGTCGACGATCATGCCCTTCGCCACCAAGAGCACGAAGGCGAGGCCGGTGGCGAGCACCACCGCACCCGGCACGAGGAACGCCGCCTGCCAGCCGAACCGATCGATGAGCAGGCCGGCCGAGACCGCCGCCAGCGCCGGGCCGATGCCGCCGAAGACGCCGTTGATGCCGAGCGCGAGGCCGCGCGAGGCGGCGTTGCGCACCAGCCAGGCGATGCCGACCGGATGGTAGATCGAGGCGAACAGGCCGGTCAGCGCCAGTGACGCCGCGAGCGCGAGCGGGCCGTCGGCGAGGCCGGTCAGGACCATGCCGGCGCCGGTGCCGAGGAAGAACAGCGCGACCATGGCGGTCACGCTCCAGCGGTCGCCGAGCCAGCCGGCCACCGGCGCGGCGACGCCGAACAGGACGTTGCCGACGACGATCAGGGCGACGACCTCGCCGTGGCTCAAGGCGAACTCGTGCTCGAGCGACAGCGCCACGACGTAGAAGATCGGCTGGAACAGGTGCGAGTACATGTGCCCGAGGCACGAGAAGCCGAGCGACAGGCGGGCGGAGCTGGAGGCCGGGTCCATGCCGCCAGTCTAGGACGGCCGGCGTCGAATCGCGAGCCTCTCCTGGCGGCGGCGGCCCCGCCGCGAAGGGTCCCCGAAGGCCGGCATGGATGAGGGAAATTTATCCACCGAAAACGTTCATCGGGGCCGTGACAGGGGTGCGGCGCCCGTGCGTGCGTCTCGACAACGCGTGCAACTCGGAGTACTGTTCAATCATTATGAGAAGGTCCGTAGCGGAACAGGGACCCGATCCCATTGACCGGCACGTCGGCCACCGCATCCGCGGTCGCCGCCTCGGCTTGCGGATGAGCCAGACGCGGCTCGGCCAACAGATCGGCGTCACCTTTCAACAGATACAGAAGTACGAAAGCGGCACCAACCGGGTAGGGGCCAGCAATCTGTTCAAGATCGCCAAGGCCTTGGGGGTCGATGTCTCGTTCTTTTTCGAGAAGCTACCGAGCGAGGAGAGCTATCAGGGCGCGCAGGCGATGCACGGTCTCGCCGAGCCGCCGATGCCGGAGTTCCAGGGAGATCCGATGTCGGACCGCGAATCGTTCGAGCTGATGCACAACTACTACCGCATCGGCGATTCGCAGGTCCGCAAGAAGCTGTTTCAGCTGGTGCGGGTTCTCGCCCATGCGTCGGAACTCGAGGTGCAGTGACTGCTCTCGTCGGGGCGTCTCGCGACAGGATGGCTTGGCACTGACGAGCCCCCACCCGTAGACGTCGTCGCGGCCGGGTGCGCCGAGGTCGACGGCCTCCTCGCGGAGGACCGTGCGCAGCTCGTTCGGCGTGCGCGCGGCGCCGGCGGCGACGGCGAGGCCGGCGAGTGCGCTGACGTAGGGGCTCGCGAAGGAGGTGCCGCTCTGGAACCGGCCGCCGTCGGGAACGGCGGTCCAGATGCGCACGCCGGGGGCGGCGAAATCGACGTAGGCGCCGCGGTTGGCGTGGCTGTAGATGCGGCGGTCGGCGCTGACGGCGGTGACCGCGATCACGGCGTCGTAGGCCGCGGGGTAGGCCGGGCGGTCGGCGCGGCCCCAGTTGCCGGCGGCCGCCACCAGGATCAGGCCCTGGCCCAGCGCCCGCTCGACGGCCCGCCGGACCACCTCGTTGTCGGGACCGGCAACGCTCAGGTTGACGACGTGGACCCGCCGCTCGATCATCCAGTCAACGGCGCCGAGGAGGCTGCGGGCGGTCGCCACCGGCGCGCCCTCGTCGTTGATCTCGAAGATGTTGGCCGCCGACAGGTGCGCCCCGGGGAGGAGCCCGCCCCATCCCTTGCCGGGCGTCGGCCGGCCGATCATCAGCCCGGCGATGGCGGTGCCGTGGTCGGCGGGGCCGGGACGGCGGTCCCAGCGGTTGAAGGCGCGATGGCTGACGTCGGCACCGGCGAGCGCGGGATGGGCGGTGTCGACGCCGGCGTCGATCATGCCGAGACGCACGCCCTCCCCGCAATCCTCCGGAATGTCGGTCCAGCCGATGAGGGCGCGGGCGTAGCTCGCCGGCAGGACACCCGCCTCGGCCGTCGCGAAGCGATGGTTGGCATCGACCGCGGCGGCCGGGAACCCGCGGCGCAGCGCGGCGATACCGGCGCTGACCGAGGTGCCCTCGGGCAGGCGGAGCCGATGAACCGTGAGCCCGAGATGGCCGAGCCTCAGGGTCTCGACCGCCCGGATGCCGAGGGCGCCGGCGTCCCGGATCAGTCCGTCGGGCGCGTCGGCAACCAGGATCTCGCCGGGCTCGTGGTCGATGTCCGGCCCGTTGGCGGTATCGGGTGCCGGCAGGGACGCCGGCTCGCGGCCTGCGCTCGCGCCCTCGGCCCGAACGATGACGTCCCGCGGTCCGCGAATCACTTGCGCATCCGGGCCGCCGGCGCCGCCTCCGAGGAGGACGGCAGCGCCTGAGGCGACCGCCGCCAGCGCGACGGCGAAGACGGCGGCGAGGGTGCCGAAGGTGGGGCGCATGCCGCGGAGTCTAGCGGTTCCCGCGTTAACAAAGCGGTTACGCCGCGGGTGCCGCCGCTGCCCCTGCCGCCGCCGCGGCACGGCGCGCTCGCCCGGGCGTTGATCGGCCGAACATCGCTGCTATCCTGCCGCCGCCTGCTTCGGCCGCGAGCACCGCGTCTTGAACCTCGTCTTCTTCCTCCTCGTCGTCATCGCCTTCGCCGTCGCCGCCTATCGCGAGGTGATGCTCGAGGCGACGGCCGACGTGCCGGCGCCGATGGAGGTGCTGGGCGCCGGCGTGATCGAGAGCGCCGGCAGCGCGGTAACCCTGGCCATCGGGCTGATCGGCGTCATGACGCTTTTTCTCGGCCTGATGAAGGTGGCGGAGGCCGGCGGTCTCCTCGTCGTCATCGCCCGGCTGGTGCGCCCGCTGATGCAGCGGCTGTTCCCCGAGGTGCCGCCCGAGCATCCGGCGATGGGCGCGATGATCCTCAACATCTCCGCCAACGCACTCGGTCTCGGCAACGCGGCGACGCCGTTCGGCATCCGCGCCATGCAGCAGCTCGACACGCTGAACGCCGAGCGCGGCACGGCCAGCAACGCCATGGCGCTGTTCCTCGCCATCAACACCTCGAGCGTGACGCTGTTGCCGACCGGCGTCATCGCGCTGCGCGCCGCCGCCGGCTCCGACGACCCGGCCGCCATCGTCCCGACCACGCTGTTCGCCACCATCTGCTCGACCACCGTCGCCATCATCGCCGCCAAGACCCTGCAGCGGGTCTGGCCCGCTTCCGGCACCGAGGGCCGGGCGGACGCGGCGCCCCCCGGCACGGCCGGCGGCGACTGGGCGCCCGACGGGGCTGCGGCAGAGCCGCCGGCGGTCGAGGTCCCGGCGGCGGAGGCCTATCCGCTTTGGCTGTCCGCGGCCGTGCTGGCGCTGATCTTCGCCCTGGTGCCGCTGACGGTGGTCTACGGGCGCGTGATCGCGCCCTGGATCGTTCCCGGGCTGGTGGTGGCCCTCCTTGGCTTCGGCTTCGCCCGCGGCGTGCGGGTGTACGAGGCGTTCGTCGACGGCGCCCGCGAAGGCTTCCAGGTGGCTGTCCGGATCATCCCCTATCTCGTCGCCATCCTGGTGGCGGTGGCGATGTTCCGCGTCTCGGGCGCGCTCGCCGTCCTGGTGACGCCGCTCGGCGCCGTCACCGGGCTGGTCGGACTTCCGGCGGAAGCCCTGCCGATGGCGCTGCTGCGGCCGTTCTCCGGCTCGGGCGCCTACGGCATTCTCGCCTCGATCGTCAACGATCCGGCCATCGGTCCCGACAGCTACACCGGCATCCTCGTCAGCACCTTTCAGGGGTCGACGGAGACGACGTTCTACGTCCTCGCCGTCTACTTCGGCGCGGTGGGCGTGCGCCGCGTCCGCCATGCCGTGGCGGCGGCGCTCTGCGCCGATGCCGCCGGCATCGGCGCCGCCGTGCTCATCTGCTCCATCCTCTACGGCGGATGACCGCCGGATCGGACGACGGGCAGGGTGCCTTCGGCCGCCGCCGTGCCGCCAGCGCCAGACCGGCAAGCCCGACGGCGAACGAGACGAGCGCGAGCGGCTCCGCGATCGGCACCGCGGCGGTGGCGTCGGCCTGGTCGGCCGCCCCGCCGGCGGCGGCGGGAAGCCCGGCGACCTGAGTGTGTCCGCCGCCGTCACCCGCGGTGCCGTGTTCCTCATGGGTGTCGCCGCCATCGCCCGGGATCTGCCCGAAGCCCGGCAGGCCGCCGGCAGCCAGCGGACCCGGAGCAGTCGTGCCGCCCGTCCGACCGGTCCCACCCGCGCCGCCCGACCCACCCCCACCGCCCGTGCCGCCGAGGCCGGCGACCGGACCCGGCGGGAGGCCGGAAAGCGGGCCCGGCAGCAGGAGGAAGGGATACGGCTCCGTCGTCACCTGGAAGGGATCGAGGTCGCTGTCGGCCGGCGGGACGAGGATCCCGACCGCAGCCTCGCCCGCGTCCGGCGGCGGCTCGGTGATCCCGGGATCATCGGCGGGCGGCGCCGGCGGTGCGAAGGCCGGGACGTCGTGGGCGCCCAGGATCTCGCCCTCGGGCCAGACTGCGTTGACCAGGCCGACCGTGCCGAGACCGAAGGCGAGGGCAAGCAGAGCCGCGAGCAGGAGGCTGCGCCGGCGGCGGCGGCCGGTCGCCTTCCAGCGGCGGGCGGCCGCGCCGGCGGCTGCGGGATCGGGGTGCGCCATCTCGCAAATCCTCGCAATCGATGCGTCCGCCGCCCATTGAACGCCGCAATGGTTGATTAAGTGCGAAGATCTCAACCTTTGGAGACGGCGCTCGGCACGTGGTGTGGAACAGCCCGCCGACCCGTTCCTGCCGGCGCAGCTCTTCGTCGAGGAGGACCGCCAGCTCCGTCTGCAGGACCTGGACGGCGATCCCTCTGTCCCTCAAGAACGACAGGGTCCCGGGACAGACCCGCAGGCGCTCGATCATGCCCAGCGACAGGACGACGCTGGCAACGCCGCGGTCGAGCAGGGCGGCGACGTCGGCGGGCGGGATGCCGAGGTCGTAACGGGAGCCGGTCTTGCGCCAGCCCCGCGCCGCGGCGCCGCCCGGGAACAGCCTGGCGTCGCGGAAGCTCTCGCCGGTGCCGGTCTCCAGGCGGCCCCAGGCGAGCCGCGTGATCCTGGGCGATCCCGAGGGCGGGGTCATCGGCACCTCCCGTTCGTCGTCGCTTGCCATTGGCAAAGCCTTAAGCCGGCACCACCATAGTCATCCGCAGCCGCAGCCGGACGCCCGCACGCCCACGAGGACCCCGCCGCCATGACCCGCCCGCACCCGCCGACCCGTGCGATCCGGCCGCCGAGCAGGCCCGCGGGCCGGGGCGGCCGATGCATGCTCGCCGCCGTTGCCGCGGCGCTCGCCGCGGTCGCCGCCGCGGCCGGCGACGACCTCGTCGGCACCGCCCGGATCGTCGACGGCCGAACCCTGGAGATCGGCGGCGCGCGCGTCCGCCTGTTCGCCATCGAGGCGCCGGCCCTCGACGAGGCCTGCCCCGCCGCCGGCGGGTCCTGGCCGTGCGGCCGCGATGCCATGTTCGCACTCGCCTTCGAGGCCGCCCGGCACTGGCTGCGCTGCCGGCCGGTGGCGGGTGGCGAGGACCGGACCATCGTCGCCGTCTGTCATGTCGGTCCCCACGATCTCGGCCGGCGCATGCTCCGCCTCGGCTGGGCGCGGGCGCTGCCGGCGGCCCCAGCCGACTACGCCGACGCCGAACGGGCCGCACGCGCCGACGGTCGCGGCCTCTGGCGCGGCCTCGGGCCGGCCCGGTAGGGCGCCGGCGTCACCGCCGCCTCGCCGCTGCCCGCGCGAACTCGAAGTAGAGCTCGCGCGCCCGCCGGTAGACCGGTCCCGGCGGCACGTCGCGGTCGTCGAGACGGACGCAGGGCAGGACCTTGGCGTAGTTGCCGCTGGCGAAGATCTCGTCGGCGGTGGCGAGCTCGGCGAAGTCGACGGCGCGCTCGACCACGGTGACGCCGGCGTCGCGCAG
Source organism: uncultured Rhodospirillaceae bacterium (assembly GCA_964420325.1). GTDB lineage: Bacteria > Pseudomonadota > Alphaproteobacteria > Rhodospirillales > Defluviicoccaceae > CAYQSU01. Next base: position 35,151 of record CAYQSU010000031.1, read on the forward strand.
CAGCAGGATCAGCCGCTGGCGGGTGATGCCGTTGAGGAAGGTGCCATTGGCCGCCGGCGTGTGGACGGCCCCGTCCTTGACGAAGAACAGGTTCATGTAGGCGAATTCGGCGACGTTGCCGTTGGGGTCGTCGACCACTCCCGTGTCGTAGCCGCGGGCCGCCGCCTCGCGGCCGACGCGGGCGACGTTGGGGTAGAGGCAGGCGGCCTTGGCCTCGGTCGGCGCCATGTCGCGGGCCGGCCGACGGTAGCGCGAACGGCAGGCGGAAAAGCCCGCAGCCTCCGGCAGCGGCGAGAGATAGAGGCTGAGCACGAAGCGGGTGGAGCCGGGATCGGGCACGACGAAGCCGCTCTCGGCGTAGAACATCGGGCAGATGTAGAGCGCCGCCTCCGGCGGGAAGCGGGCGATGCCCTCCCAGCACAGGTCCTCGATCTCGCCGGCGGAGAGTATCGGGTCGAGGCCGAGGATCTCCGCCGAGGCGACCAGGCGGGCGCAGTGGCGATCGAGGTCGGGGGCGACGCCGTCGAAGGCGCGGGCGCCGTCGAAGACGACGGACGCGAGCCACACCGCATGGCTCTGCGCGCCGAGGATCCTGGGGTTGCCGGCCTGCCAGCGGCCGTCGGCGAAGGTCAGCGCTGCGCCTGTCTCGTCCCTGCCCATGGCTCCCGAGCCTACGGCAATTCGGCCGCCGGCCAAAGGCCGAATCCCGGCAGCGGGCGCCGGGCCGGTGTCACGGCCAGCTCCCGTGGACGGCGGGGCGATCACGCGCAACGACGCCACGCCCAGGGACACGATCGGGCACCCCGCCCGTCCGGGTCAGCGGCGGTAGACGGCCTCGAGGAGGGCCGCCGGCTTCCCTTCGGCGTCGAGAAGCTCCAGCACGTGGCCGGCGATGCGCCAGCGTTTCGCCGCCTCCAGCGCGTCGATGAACCGCCGTTCCAGCTGATCGAGCGGCGGCGGGCAGGCCATCATCGTCATCGCCACCGCCTGGAAGCTGAGGGTTTCGCCGCTCGCCTCGAAGCCGCCGAACATCGGGTTGCAGCCGACCGTGGCGGCAAAACGCGGCTCGCTCGAGCGCATGAGCAGGTGAGGCTCCCGCCACCCCTCACTCCCGGGAACCTCCTCGTCGCCGATGCGCACGATGCGCCAGTAGGTGTCGGTGAGCGAGGCGGCAGCCGGGTTGCGCTCGCACCGCTGCCCCGGCCAGGCGTCGACGAAGCGTCCGACGACGACGGTCGGCTCCGTACCCTCCCCTTCCGTGCGCGGGCGCGCCTCGATCCCGCCCGCGAGGCTCACCAAGAGCGGCTCGGCCGGGGCGGGACGCCGTTCCGCATACGCACGCTCGAGCGCGAGGTAGTCGCCCTCCATCGCGACGGGGAAGTTGCGGTCGGTCAGGCATTCGGTGAGCCGCGCCGAATCGGCGAAGTAGACGAACATGCCGGTCATCAGCGGCAGGTTGACGTCGAGCGGCTCGAGCGGCTGTTGTCCGGCAAGCTCGTAGGGCAGGTTCGAGGCGATGGGCCTGCCTTCGAGGTCGAGGAGCCGCAGCCGCTGATCGGCGAGGATCTCGAACTGCAGCGGCATCTCTTTGCCGCCCCACAGCATCAGCGCCCGGCGCTCCGGGTCGATCGACCAGCGGCCGATGTCGTCGTGCACGGCGTCCTCGCCCTTGCCGAGCCAGGTGCGGCGCAGCGTGAACACCTGATCCGGCCAAAGGTTCAGGTGATGGCGGATCCCCTCGCAGTCGGCACACGGCAGGTCGCCGGTGAACGTCGCCGGCAGCCTGAGCCCGTGCGCGGCAAGCGGCGCGGAAGGCTCCGCGGCCCAGGCCTGCCGGCCGAGCGCCGCGGCGCCGATGATTAGCACCAGCGCGGCGGCGAAGAGCGACCCGAAGGCGAGATGCCGCATGCCATACCCTCCCGAAGAACCGGTGAACCGCGTCGATGGTGCACAGATGGCCGTGGATCGGCGGCGCTGCCAAGGGCATTTCCGCCGCTCGCGCCGCCGCATCCCGCCGGCATGGCGCGCCAACGCCGAGGGGGCGATCGCCGGCTGTGATCTTGACATCGCCCTTGCTGGGGCATATGTTCCTTGGCAAGTCTGTGGTCCTGCGGACGGATGGGCCGACGGTGCCTTAG
>CAYQSU010000032.1:0-37192 GCA_964420325.1 uncultured Rhodospirillaceae bacterium
CAGCTCGACCTTCGCCCGCGAGCCGCTGCTGGCGGCCGTGCTGGTCCTCGGCCTCCTCGTCGGCTTCGGCGCCCTCCTTCTCAGGATGAGCGCGCTCGCGTTCGGCGAGCCCACTGGCAGCACCGCACCGGCCTCCGCCTCCTACCTGCCGATGGCCGTGCATCTCGGGCTGGTGCTGGTTGCCGGCGTCTATCTGCCGCCGCCGATCGTTGCGTGGTTCCGCCACGTCGCGGCGCTGCTCGGCTGAGGATGGAGCGATGACGCCCGACCTCGCCGGTCTCGCCGCTCGAGGCGCCCTGATCGCCGGCCACCGACCCTGGCCGCGCGTGGTCGTCGATGCCTCGGCGTGGTTGTCCGCGGCCGGCGAACTCGCGAAGGGACGCTGGACACTCCTCGATCTCTGGGGCGAGGCGGACGCGGTGCACATGGCACTCTGCGACGAAGCGCCCGAAGCCATCGCCGTCATCAGCCTTGCGGACGTCGCCGACGGCTTCCCCTCCATCGGCGCCAGGCACGCGCCGGCCCTGAGGCTCGAGCGGGCCGTCTACGACCTCTTCGGACTGAAGGCTCTGGGGGCGACCGACGACCGGCCCTGGCTCGACCACGGGCGCTGGCCGGTTCGTTTTCCATTGGCGGCGCGCCGAGAGCCGGCGCCCGCCATGGGGGCCTACCCGTTCCTTCCGGCCGAGGGCGAGGGGCTGCACCGGATCCCCGTCGGCCCCGTGCATGCCGGCATCATCGAGCCGGGGCACTTCCGCTTCACCGCCGGAGGCGAGACCGTCGTCCGTCTGGAGGCCCGACTCGGGTACGTCCACAAGGGGATCGACTCGCTGATGGTCGGGGCCGACCTCGACCGCGCCACGCGGCTCGCCGGACGGACATCGGGCGACAGCGCGGTCGCGTATGCGCTCGCCTTCGCCCGCGCCGCCGAGGCCGCGCTCGGCGTCGAGGCGCCGGCGCGGGCGCAGTGGCTCCGCGCGCTGATGGCCGAGCTCGAGCGGCTGGCCAACCATTGGGGCGACATCGGCGCCATCTGCAACGACGCGGCGTTCGCGCTGATGCACGCCCAGACCGGCATCCTCCGCGAGCGGGTGCTGAGGGCCAGCCGCGCCGCCTTCGGCCACCGCCTGCTGCGGGACCGCATCGTCGCCGGCGGCGTCACGGACGATCTCACCGCCGGCGGCCGGTCGGCGATCGCTCAGCTCATCGCCAACGTCCGCGAACGCTACCCGGCCCTGGTCGAGCTCTATGACAACACCGCCTCGCTCCTCGACCGGACCGTCGGCACCGGCATCCTCGAGCCGGAGCTGGCCCGCCGCTTCGGCGCCGGCGGCTTCGTCGGCCGCGCCTCGGGCCGGACCTTCGACGCCCGCCGCAGGCCGGGCTACCCCCCCTACGACGCCCTCGCCTTCGACGTGCCGGTGCGCAACGACGGCGACGTCAACGCCCGCGTCTGGATCCGCATCCTCGAGATCGAGCAGAGCCTCGGCCTGATCGAGCAGATCCTCGCCCGTCTCCCCGAGGGCGCGCTCCGCGTCGAGCTGCCTCGCCACGCCGGCGAGGGCCTGGCTCTGGCCGAGGGCTTCCGCGGCGACGTGCTGGCCTGGGTGCGCCTCGGTGCGGACGGACGGGTCGTGCGCGGCCGTCTCCGCGATCCGTCCTGGTTCCAGTGGCCGCTTCTGGAGGCCGCGATCGAAGGCAACATCGTCGCCGACTTCCCCCTCTGCAACAAGTCGTTCAACTGCTCCTACTCGGGGCACGATCTCTAGGGCCGGTCCGTCATGCGCAAGCTGCTGTTCAAGAACCTGATCCGCCCGCCGGTCACCGAGCCGCCGCCGGATCCCGACGCCGGCCGGGTCGCCGAGCTGGCACGCGGCGTCGACCGCGCGGCGCGCCGGCGCCTCGGCCGGAGCCTCGCCATCCGCGAGGTCGATGCCGGCTCGTGCAACGGCTGCGAGCTCGAGATCCACGCCCTCAACAACGCCTTCTACGACCTCGAGCGCTTCGGCCTCCGCTTCGTCGCCTCGCCCCGCCACGCCGACGTCCTCCTCGTCACCGGTCCGGTGACCGCCAACATGCGGGAGGCGTTGGAGCGTACTTATGCGGCGACGCCGGATCCAAAGTGGGTGGTGGCCGTCGGCGACTGTGCCGCGGACGCAGGCGTGTTCGCCGGCTCGTACGCCGTCGTCGGCGGCGTCGGCGGCGTGGTGCCGGTCGATCTCCACATCCCCGGCTGCCCGCCCGACCCGGCGGCCCTCTTGAAGGGCCTGCTCGCCCTGCTCGAGGCGGCCTCCGGGGCTACAGGCGCCGCGCCGCCTCCAGCACCTCGGCCACGTGCCCCGGCACCTTGACCTTGCGCCAAGCGCGGCGCACGACGCCGTCGGCGTCGACGAGGAAGGTCGAGCGGTCGATGCCCATGTAGGTCTTGCCGTACATGCTCTTCTCCACCCACACGCCGAACGCCTCGCTGAGCGTGCCGTCGGCATCCGAGAGGAGCGGGAAGCCGAGCCCGTGCTTGGCCTTGAACCGGTCGTGGCTGGCGACCCCGTCGCGGGAGACGCCGACCACCCGGGTGCCGGCGGCTTCGAACTCGGGAAGCGCGTCCCGGAAGGCCAAAGCCTCCTTGGCGCAGCCCGACGTGTCGTCCTTGGGATAGAAGTAGACCACCACCCTGCTGCCCTTGAGGTCCCGATCCGAGAGCCTGCCGCCGCCGTCCGTCGGCAGGCTGAACGCCGGCAGCCTGTCCCCTTCGCTCACGCTCATCGCATCTCCTCCCTGCTCTGACCCAACTGTTCCGTCGCGCCCGCAACGCGCCCTCGCTGATACGGCCGAAGCGCCCGCGGCGATCACCCCGACGCTCCGCCCCTCGCCGCCGCGCCGCCGGGTTCTGGTCGCTCCGCGGCTCCGGGAACGGCCCGGGTAGCGCTCAGCTCGGCCAGCGCCTGGCGCGTGATCTGCACAGAGGATCCCAGGAACAGGCCCGCCAGGATGGCGGCGACGGCGAGGTCCGGCCAGGAGGTGCCGGTCGCCCACACGCCGGTAGCCGGCCGAAGGGCCGTTCCGCCTCGGTCCGGCACCGCACCCGCGGCCATCGATGACCCAGCCCCGCGATCGGCGTCCGTGCATCTCGACCAGCCGGCGCGGCGGTCGTCGTCGATCCTGGAAGAACCCCCACGGATCGGCCCGCGGCAACGCCACCCGCGCCGGCCGGACGCTGAGGATCGGGCAGGGTGCCGGTCAGTCCGCGATCAGCTCCGGCTCGTAGCCGAGGTTGGGGGCGAGCCAGCGCTCGATCTCGCGCACCGGCATGCCCTTGCGACGGGCGTAGTCGGCGACCTGGTCGCGGTGGATGCGGCCCAAACCGAAGTAGCGGCTCTCGGGGTGGCTGAAGTAGTAGCCGCAGACCGACGCCGCCGGCACCATGGCGTAGCTTTCGGTCAGCGTGATGCGGGCGTTCTCCTCCGCCCGCAGGAGGTCGAACAGGGTGCGCTTCTCGGTGTGGTCGGGGCAGGCGGGGTAGCCGGGTGCCGGGCGGATGCCGACGTAGCGCTCGGCGACCAGCTCGGCGTTCGTCAGGTGCTCCGCGGGCGCGTATCCCCAAAGCTCCTTCCGCACGCGCTCGTGCAGGCGCTCGGCGAAGGCCTCGGCGAGCCGGTCGGCGATCGCCTTGGCCATGATCGCGTGGTAGTCGTCGTGGCGGCGTTCGAAGTCGGCGACGATGCCGTCGAGGCCGATGCCGGCGGTCACCGCGAAGCCGCCGACATGATCGGCGACGCCGCTCTCCAGCGGCGCGACGAAATCGGCGAGCGCGTGGTTCGCCCGCCCCTCGCCCCGCCGCGCCAGCTGCTGGCGGAGCGTGTGAATCTGGGCGAGCACGCCGGTCCGCGTCTCGTCGCTGAACACCAGGATGTCGTCGTCGCCGACCGAGTTCGCCGGCCACAGGCCGACGACGCCGCGCGCTTGCAGCCGCCTCTCGGCGACCATGCGCTCGAGCATGGCCCGGCCGTCGGCGAACACCCCCCGCGCCGCCTCGCCGGCCACCGGGTCGTCGAGGATGTCGGGGAACCGCCCCGACAGCTCCCAGACGGCGAAGAACGGCCCCCAGTCGATCCGCGCCACCAGCTCGGCGAGGTCATAGTCGGGGAACACCGTCAATCCCGGCGCCTTCGGCTCCGGCGGGCGGTATCCGCTCCAGTCGATCCGGAGCCTGTTGGCGCGCGCCTCGGTGAGCGAAAGATGCCGCCGCTCCTCCTGCCCGCGGGCGTGCGCCTCGCGGATGCGGGCGTAGTCGTCGCGCACGCCGGCCGCGTAGGCGTCGCGCTCGGCCGCGGAGACGAGGCGGCCGGCGACGCCGACCGCGCGCGACGCGTCCGCGACGTGGACCACGGGTCCCGAGTAGCCGGCGGCGATCTTCACCGCCGTGTGCACCTTGCTGGTGGTGGCGCCGCCGATCAGGAGCGGGACCGAGAAGCTCTGGCGCTCCATCTCCCTGGCAACGTAGCACATCTCGTCGAGGCTCGGCGTGATCAGGCCGGAAAGGCCGATGATGTCCACCCTCTTCTCCCGCGCCGTCTCGAGGATGCGCGCGCACGGGACCATCACGCCCAGATCGACGATCTCGTAGTTGTTGCATTGCAGGACGACGCCGACGATGTTCTTGCCGATGTCGTGGACGTCGCCCTTGACGGTGGCGAGCAGGATCCTGCCGTTGGCCTGCCCGGCCTCGCCGGCGGCGGCCATGTGGGGAAGCAGACGGGCGACCGCCTGCTTCATCACCCGCGCGCTCTTCACCACCTGCGGCAGGAACATCTTGCCCGCGCCGAACAGGTCGCCGACGATGTTCATGCCGTCCATCAAGGGGCCTTCGATCACGTCGAGCGGCCGCTCCGCCCTCAGCCGGGCCTCCTCGGTGTCCGCTTCGATGAAGTCGGAGATGCCGTTGACCAGGGCGTGGGCGAGCCGTTCCTCGACGCTCGCCTGCCGCCACGCGAGATCGGGCGTCCGCGCCCGCGCCTTGCCCTTGAACTCGTCGGCGATCTCGAGCAGGCGCTCGGTGGCGTCCGGCCGGCGGTTCAAGATCACGTCCTCGACGCGGTCGCGCAGCGCTTTCGGGATCTCGTCGTAGACGGCGATCTGGCCGGCGTTGACGATGGCCATGTCGAGGCCGGCGGCGATCGCGTGGTAGAGGAACACCGCGTGCATCGCCTCGCGCACCGGATCGTTGCCGCGGAACGCGAACGAGACGTTGGAGACGCCGCCCGAGACGTGGCAATGGGCGAGGTTCTTCTTGATCAGGCGCACCGCCTCGAGGAAGGCGACGGCGTAGTCGTTGTGCTCCTCGATTCCCGTGGCGACCGCGAAGATGTTCGGATCGAAGATGATGTCCTCGGGCGGAAAGCCGACGCGGTCGACCAGGATGCGGTAGGCGCGCTGGCTGATCGCGTACTTGCGCCGGGCGGTCTCCGCCTGGCCTTCCTCGTCGAAGGCCATGACAACCGCCGCGGCGCCGAAGCGCCTTACTTGGCGGGCCAGGTGGACGAAGGCGTCCTCGCCCTCCTTGAGGCTGATCGAGTTGACGATGCCCTTGCCCTGCAGGCACTTGAGCCCGGCCTCGATCACCGACCACTTGGACGAGTCGACCATCACCGGCACCCGCGCGATGTCCGGCTCGCCGGCGATCAGGTTGAGGAACGTCACCATCGCCCGCTCGGACTCCAGCATCGCTTCGTCCATGTTGACGTCGATGATGTTGGCGCCGTTCTGAACCTGCTCGCGGGCGATTTCGACCGCGGCGGCGAAATCGCCGGCGAGGATGAGTTTGCGGAACCGGGCGGAGCCGGTGACATTGGTGCGCTCGCCGATGGTGACGAAGGTGCCGTTCACGAGGCGAGCTCGAAGGGCTCGAGACCGGAAAGCCGGAGCCGGCGCGGTCGCTGCGGCACCGTCCGCGGCGCCTTGCCGCTCACCGCCCCGGCGATCGCCCGGATGTGCGCGGGCGTGGTGCCGCAGCAGCCGCCGACGATGCTGAGCAGTCCCGAGCCCGCCCATTCGCCGAGCGCCAGCGCCATCTCCTCCGGCGTCTCGTCGTAGCCGCCGAATTCGTTGGGGAGCCCGGCGTTGGGGTAGGCAAGCACGCGGGTATCGGCGACCCGCGCGAGTTCGGCGACGTGGGCGCGAAGCTGCTTCGCGCCCAAAGCGCAGTTGAGACCGATGGCGAACGGCCGCGCGTGGCGGACCGAGTTCCAGAACGCCTCGGGCGTCTGTCCGGAGAGCGTCCGCCCGGAGAGATCGGTGATCGTTCCGGAGATCATCACCGGAAGGGCGAACCCCAGGTCCTCGAACAGCTCGTCGATGGCGAACAGCGCGGCCTTGGCGTTGAGGGTGTCGAACACGGTCTCGATGAGCAGCAGGTCGACGCCGCCCTCGACGAGGGCCTCCGCCGCCTCGCGGTAGGCGAGGCGGAGCTCGTCGAAGGTGACGGCGCGAAGGCTCGGATCGTTGACGTCCGGCGAGATCGATGCCGTGCGGTTGGTCGGGCCGAGCGCGCCGGCGACGAAGCGGGGCCGGTCGGGGGTCTCCGCCGCGACCGCGTCGACGGCTCGGCGGGCAAGCCTCGCTCCTTCGAGGTTGAGCTCGCCGGCGAGATCCTCCATGCCGTAATCGGCCTGCGAGATGCGGTTGGAGTTGAAGGTGTTGGTCTCGACGATGTCGGCGCCGGCCGCAAGGTAGGCGCGATGGACGTCGAGGACGGCCGCCGGCCGGGTGAGCGTCAGCAGATCGTTGTTGCCCTTGAGGTCGCGGGGCCAGTCCCTGAACCGCTCGCCGCGATAGTCGGCCTCGGAGAGCTCGAGCCGCTGGATCATCGTTCCCATCGCGCCGTCGAGGATGAGGATGCGCTGCCGTGCCGCCTCCTCGAGCGCCTGAAGTCGTTGGACGCGGGCCCTCATCCCTGGTCTCCTTCCTCCGCGGCCGCCAGACTTCGGCTTTGCCGAGCGCGTGGCCGGACACCGAGGACGTGACAGATGGCGTAGGTGAGCTCGGCGCGGTTGAGGGTGTAGAAGTGGAACTCCTTGACGCCGCCGGCGTAGAGCGCCCGGCACTGTTCCGCCACCATCGACGCCGCCACCAGGCGGCGCGTCTCGGGCTCCTCGTCGAGGCCCTCGAACAGCTCCGCCATCCACCCCGGCACGCTCGCGCCGCAGCGCTTGGCGAACCCGGTGACGCGGGCGAAGTTGGTGACCGGCAGGATGCCGGGAACGATGGGGACGGCGATGCCCGCCGCCCGCACCCGGTCGAGAAAGCGGAAGTAGAGGTCGACGTCGAAGAAGAACTGGGTGATCGCGCGGCCGGCGCCGGCGTCGATCTTGCGCCTGAGGTTGTCGATATCGAAGGCGGCGCTGGGCGCCTCGGGGTGGGTCTCCGGATAGGCGGCGACCGTGATCTCGAAGTCCGCGACCCGCTTCAGGCCGGCCACCAGGTCGGCGGCGTAGGCGTAGCCCTGCGGATGCGGCCGGTAGCGGTCGGTCCCCTCGGGTGGGTCGCCGCGCAGCGCCACGACGTGGCGGATTCCCGACCGCCAGTACCGCCGGGCGATGGCGTCCACCTCTGCCCGTGTCGCGTCGACGCAGGTGAGGTGGGCGGCGGGCTCGAGGTCGGTGTCCTCGCGGATGCGAACCAGCGTGGCATGCGTCCGCTCCCGCGTCGAGCCGCCCGCGCCGTAGGTGACGGAGACGTACGCGGGCTTCAGCGTCGCCAGCCGCTCGATGGCGGCCCACAGCGCCGCCTCCATGCTCGCGGTCTTCGGCGGAAAGAACTCGAACGACACCCGGACGTCGCTCGGCAGCGGCGAGGCGATGGGCAGCGCGGACGTCATGCGGTTCCCCTTGCGGCGGCGATCCAGTGCAGTGATGTCGGCCATTCGCTCGCCGCTCGCCACAGACAGTGCGCCCGGCCACGAACCCGTTCGGCGCCCCGCCTGTTTTCGGGACGCCGCCTCGGGAAGTCAACGGCCATCTTCCCGCACGGCCCGGCGGCAGCCGAGCCGCAACAAGCGTTGCCTCGACGCAACAGTCGGCCGGCGAGCGAGCGACAACTGGCCATGCGTCGAGGAATCTTGTAAACAGTTCGTCCCTGTTTCGTATAGTTTCGGGCTCAACGGGAGGCCCGAGTGATGCGATCACCCTACCATGCCCCGGCGGGGCCGTCGGAGCCCTAGCCGCCGGGCAGTATGGTGTTGTGCTCGGCGACGCCGCCCGCTCTAGGAAAGCGCGACCCTACGGCCACCAACCGATCGAAGGAGCACGACAAGCATGAACGGTAACGGCCGCCGCAGGAGCGACGCCCGGGGTTCCCTCGCGGCACTGGTGGCGATGTCGGTCCTGGTCGGGGGCTGTGCGACCGTTCCGGACCGGACGGAGGATCCGGAAGGCTATGCCGACTACGTCGAGGCCAACGATCCCCTGGAGCCCTTCAATCGCGCCGTCTTCGAGTTCAATCGCGCCTTCGACACGATGCTCCTGAGACCGCTGGCCATCTTCTACAAGGGGTTCGTTCCGCCGCCCCTGCAGCGAGGGATCCACAACGCCCTCGCCAACCTTCGCGAGCCGGCGACCTTCGTCAACAACCTCCTGCAGGCTCAGCCGGAGAAGGCCGGAGCGGCACTCGCCCGGTTCACGCTCAATTCGACCCTCGGCATCGCCGGCCTCAGCAATGCCGCCGAGGACTTCGGCTGGGAACGGCAGGACGAGGACTTCGGTCAGACGCTCGCCGTCTGGGGCGTCGGCGAAGGCCCCTTTCTCATGCTTCCGTTCCTCGGCCCGTCGAACCCGCGCGACGCCGTCGGGCGCGGCGTCGACAGCCTGATCATCGACCCGTTCGGGCTGTTGGGAGCCTTGATCGACTCCAGCACGGCGCTGACGGTGTTCGCCGTGACCCGCACCGGGCTCACGGCGGTCGATGCCAGAGCGGGCGTGCTGGACGAGTTTGATGAGCTTGAGAAGTCATCCCTCGACTTCTATGCGACGCTCCGCAGCGCCTTTCGGCAGAACCGCCGGCACGAGATCGAAAAGGGAATGCATCGGGTTCCCAGGGTTCCACCGCCCGCAGCAGGGCCCAAGTCCGGTCAGTAGCAATCCCTTTGCACACAACGAAGCGTGACCATGTCCATGCGAATTCGCTTTCTCATCCCCTTCGTCGCCTCGCTCACCGTACTCGCCCTGGCGCGCGGGCTGCCGCTGGCGGCCGACCCGGCCATGACCGGCGCGCAGGCATTCGTCCAGGAACTCGGCACCAAGGCCGTCGACATTCTCGACCGCGAGGGCTTGGCGCCCGATCAGCGCGTCGAAGCGATGCGGAGCCTGTTCAACGACTATTTCGACGTGCCCGGAATCTCGCAGTGGGTTCTCGGCCGCCACTGGCGGCGGGCGACGGACGAGCAGATCAAGGCCTACCGCGAGCTGTTCGAGGACTTCATCGTCTATGGCTACGCCCGGCGTTTCGGCGCCTACGCAGGCGAGCGGCTGCAGATCAATAGGGCGATCGCGGAAGCCGACGGAATGACCCTCGTCCATTCGGAGGTCGCACGCCCAGGCGGCCAGGGTGCCGTTCAGGTCGAGTGGCGAGTCGAACAACAGGGAGGCGTCCTGAAGATCCGGGATGTCGTCGTCGAGGGCGTGTCGATGGCGCAGACCCAGCGCTCCGATTTCGCCGCCGCCATCCAGCAGAAGGGCGGCTCGATCGACGGCCTTCTCGACACGCTGAGACAGAAGATCGCCGAGCTCAAGGCCGAGGTCGAGAAGTCCGGCTAGAGCGCGGGCGCTCACGCCCTCGTCAGCGGCTTGTACCGGATCCGGTGCGGCTGATCGGCCTCCGCGCCGAGCCTTAGCTTGCGGTCCTCCTCGTAAGCGCGGTGGTTGCCTTCGAACCAGACGACCTGGCTCATGCCCTCGAAGGCGAGGATGTGCGTGGCGATGCGGTCGAGGAACCAGCGGTCGTGGCTGATGACGATCGCCGAGCCTGCGAAGTCTTCGAGCGCGTCCTCGAGTTCCCGCAACGTCTCGACATCGAGATCGTTGGTCGGCTCGTCGAGGAGCAGCACGTTGGCGCCCGACTTCAGGATCTTCGCGAGGTGGAGGCGGTTGCGCTCGCCTCCCGAAAGATCGCCGACGCGCTTCTGCTGATCCGGGCCCCGGAACCCGAACTGGGCGACATACGCCCGGCTCGGCACCTTCCGTTTGGCGAGTTCGATCTCGTCGCGCCCTTCGGAGATCTCCTCCCAGACGGTGTTTCGCGGGTCGAGTGCGTCGCGGGACTGATCGACGTAGCCCAGGACGACCGTCTCCCCGGTCCGTAACGTGCCGCCGTCCGGCTGTTCCTCCCTGATGATCAGGCGGAACAGCGTGGTCTTGCCCGCCCCGTTGGGACCGACGACACCGACGATGGCGCCGGGCGGCACCCGGAACGAGAGATCCTCGATGAGGAGCCGGTTCCCGTATCCCTTGCGCAGGTGGTCGGCCTCGATCACCAGGCTGCCCAGGCGCGGCCCCGGCGGGATCGTCAGCTGTGCCGACCCCGCCGGCCGCTCCCGGGCGGCGGCGAGCAGGCTCTCGTAGGCGGCGATCCGAGCCTTGCTCTTGGCCTGGCGGGCGCGCGGCGACTGTCGGATCCACTCCAGCTCGCGGCTCAGCGTCCGTTGCCGGGCGCTCTCCTGTTTCTCCTCGATCTTCAGCCGCTCCTGCTTCTGGTCCAGCCACGACGAGTAGTTGCCCTGGTAAGGGATGCCGCGGCAGCGATCGAGTTCGAGGATCCAGCCGGTGACGTTGTCGAGGAAGTAGCGGTCGTGGGTGACGATCATCACCGTGCCGTCGTAATCGCGGAGGAACCGTTCCAGCCACGCCACGGACTCGGCGTCGAGATGGTTCGTCGGCTCGTCCAGGAGCAGAAGGTCCGGATGCTCCAGCAAGAGGCGGCACAGGGCGACGCGGCGGCGCTCGCCGCCGGAGAGCGTGGCGATGTCGGCGTCGCCGGGCGGACAGCGGAGCGCGTCCATGGCGATCTCGAGCGTGCGCTCCAGCTCCCAGCCCTGGAGCGCATCGATCCGCTCCTGCAGCTCGCCCTGCTCGGCGAGCAGATCGCCCATCTCGTCGTCGTCCACGGGCTCGCCCAGGCGGGCGCTGATCTCGTGGAAGCGGTCGAGCAGCGCCTTGGTCTCCCGCAGCCCTTCCAGGATGTTCGCTTCGACATCCTTCGAGGGGTCCAGAGCCGGCTCCTGCGCCAGATAGCCGACCCGCACCCCTTCGGCTGCCCATGCCTCGCCCGAGAAGTCCCGGTCGAGGCCCGCCATGATCCTCAACAGCGTGGATTTGCCTGCGCCGTTGGCGCCGAGAACGCCGATCTTCGCCCCGGGCAGGAAGGCAAGCGTGATGTCCTTGAGCACCTGGCGGCCACCGGCAAAGGCCTTCGACAGGCCTCTCGTGACGTAGACGTATTGATAGCGCGACATCTCGCTCTCCCTGCTGGCATCGGCGGCACCCGGACGCGGCATGCGCTCCTCGGCCGCGGCTTACCGTCCCGGATGCCGACCCTGGCCCGGCCCGCGACGCGCTGCAAGCGCCGCGTGATTTCCGGCCTTGCCAAATGCGATAAGGTCGGGCGAAGCTTGCGTGATATAGTCCGCAACGTCCATCGGCGTCGCAACGGACGCCGAGCCGGAGACGAAGAAGAGCTCCTGTCTGGGAGGACGGAATGCCGAGATCCATCCTCGTCGTCGAAGACGAACCGAATATCGTGCTGTCCCTGCAGTTCCTGATGAAGCAGGCGGGCTTCGAGGTGCGTGTCGCGTCCGACGGCGACGAGGCCCTCAAGGAGGTCGAGAAGCGAGCGCCCGACCTGATCCTGCTCGACGTGATGATCCCCAAGCGCGACGGCTACGACGTCTGTCAGACGATCCGTGCGAATCCGCAGTGGAAGGGCATCTACATCATCATGCTGACCGCCAAGGGACGCGAGGTGGACCGGGAGAAGGGCCTGTCGCTGGGCGCCAACGACTACGTCACGAAGCCGTTCTCCACCCGCGACTTGACCGAGAAGGTCAAGCGAATCCTCGGAACGGAGGCATAGGAGGCCGCCGGCCTCGAAGGGAAGCCTGAAGGGAGAATGGGCCCTCGACTTTTCCTCATCGCGTGCTTCTGCGCGTTGGCCGGAGGAACTCTCGCCGCCGTCGCCGTCGGCACGTGGTTGATCAGCACGCACCTTCCCGACGCCACATCGGGCCTTGCCGGGACGGTCATCGTCTACGGCGGCGGCATCGGCTTTCTCCTGGTCGCCTTCATCGCCGTCCTCTGGGGCTACCTCGACTACGCGATCGCACAGCCTCTGGCGGCGCTGGTGCGCGGCATCCAGACGGTCCTTCACGCCAATCCCGAGCACCGCATCGAAGTCGACGACTCCCACCAGCTCGGCGCACTGCCCGACGCCGTCAAGGATATGGTCGCCCAGCTCGCGGTTGCCCGCACCCGCGTCGACGAGGCGATCACCGGGGCGACCGAGCGCGTCGAACGCCAGAAGAAGCAGCTGGAAGCGATCATCCACGATCTCCACGAAGGCGTGATCGTTTGCAATCTCAACCACAACATCCTGCTCTACAACAGCCGGGCGCTGGAGCTGTTGCGCGTCGCGGGTCAGGTCGGGTTGGCCCGTTCGCTGTTCGCCTTCACCAATCGCCAGCCGATCCTGCACGCCCTCGGCCGGCTCACCAACCGCATCGCCGGCGGCCACCACGAGAGCCACCCCGAAGGCCTGAGCGCACCCTTGGTGTGCTCCACGACCGACGGCCGGCACACCCTGGAAGGCCGGATGAGCCTCATTCTCGATGCCGACAACACGCCGACCGGCTACGTCATCTCGTTCCAGGACAACACCGAGAAGCTCGCCGCCCTGGGGCTGCGCGACCGCTTGCTGAGGGAGGCCACGGAAGGCCTCCGCGGGCCGGTCGGCAACCTGCGTGCCGCCGCCGAGATCCTCGTCAACCATCCGGCCATGCCGGCCGACGAGCAGCAGCCGTTCAAACAGGTCGTCATCAACGAGGCCAACCACCTGGGCAACCGCCTGGAAACGCTGTCCGCCCACTACCGCGACGTGATCACCGGCCACTGGCCCACGTCCGACATCTACTCCGCCAACCTCTTCAACAACCTGATCCGGCGGCTGCGCGACCAGAAGAACCTCGAGGCGGTGATGACGGGGCTTCCCCAGTGGCTTCATGGCGACAGCTACACGCTGGTCGAGCTGCTCGACCGTCTCATTCACCATGTCAGCCGGCACGCCAGCGTCACCGTCTTCGACCTCGAGGCGACCGCCGGCGAGCGCCACGTCTATCTGGACGTGATCTGGAAGGGCGACCCGGTGCCGGCGGCCGAGTTCGACGCCTGGTTGCAGGAACAGCTCGAGGAGACCTACGGACGGCTGTCTTTGCGCGAGGTCCTCGAGCACCACAAGACCGATGTCTGGAGCCTGCCGCACCGCGACGGCTACGCCCGGCTCCGGCTGCCGTTGCCGCCCGCCCGGCAGCCGCCGGCCGGCCGCGCCATCCGCCGCTCGGCGGCGCGGCCCGAGTTCTACGACTTCGAGCTCCTCAAGCCCACCGAGCAGCTCGCGGCGCTCGGCGACCGGCCGCTCAAATCACTGACCTATATCGTCTTCGATACCGAGACGACGGGTCTCCAGCCGTCGGCCGGCGACGAGATCATCGCCATCGCCGGCGTGCGCATCGTCAACTGCCGCATCCTTACCGGCGAGTCGTTCGAAAGACTGGTCGATCCCCGGCGGGTCATCCCGAGGGACTCGGTCAAGTTTCACGGCATCACCGACGATATGGTCAAGGACAAGCCGCCGGTCCAGGTCGTCCTGCCCCAGTTCCGCGAATTCGTCGGAGATGCGGTCCTCGTCGCCCACAACGCAGCGTTCGACATGAAGTTCATCACGCTCAAGGAAGCCGAATGCGGGCTCGTATTCGACATGCCGGTATTGGACACCCTCCTTCTCTCGGTCTACCTTCATGACTACACGACGAAGCATAACCTCGATGCGGTGGCCGAGCGCTTTGGCATCGTGGTGCGCGGACGCCATACCGCCCTCGGCGACGCCCTGGTTACCGCCGGCGTCTTTCTCCGGATGATCGATGTCCTGGAGGCGCGCGGCGTGCGGACGCTTCAGCAGGCGGTCGATGCGGCCAACTCCATCGTCGAGGTGCGGGCGCGCCAAGCCCAGTTCTGAACGGAACGGATACACGGAGCAAGGACGGCGAGTGATGGACGGAGAGGACAGGATCGGCGAGCGGCTGGGGGCCTTGTTCCTGCTCGGTGCGGTCATCTTCAATCCCCTGATCATCGACATCTTCGATCTCGGTGCCGAACGCAGCCTTCTGGGAATTCCCGTCCTTTACGTTTACGTGTTTGCGGCTTGGGGAGCGCTCATCGCTCTTCTCGCCGCTGTGGTCGAACTGAGCGCGCCCGACGAGGAGCGGCGCCCCCCGCCGCTGCCGGAGCAGCCCGGGCGCGGCGGCCCGGACCTGTGACATGCTGCCCGGCTGGCTGATCGTCGCGACGTCGTTCGGTTATCTCAGTCTCCTGTTCGCGATCGCCTACTACGGCGACCGCCGCGCCGACACCGGACGCAGCCTGATCGCCAACCCGTACATCTATGCGCTGTCGATCGCCGTCTACTGCACGGCATGGACGTTCTACGGCAGCGTTGGCCGCGCCGCCTCGTCGGGGCTAAGCTTCCTGCCGATCTACCTCGGGCCGACCCTGATGTTCGCCCTCGGCTGGATGGTGCTGCGCAAGATCATCCGCATCAGCAAGGTCCACCACATCACGTCGATCGCCGACTTCATCTCCTCCCGCTACGGCAAGAGCCATCTTCTCGGCGGACTCGTCACCATCATCGCCGTCATCGGCATCATGCCGTACATCTCCTTGCAGCTGAAGGCGGTCTCCACCAGCTTCACCGTCCTGCTCCACTACCCCGAGGTGACGGCACCGGCGGCGTCCGCCGGCATGTCGCTGTTCGGCGACACGGCGCTGTGGGTGGCGATGCTGATGGCGGTGTTCGCCATCCTGTTCGGAACCCGTCACATCGATGCGACCGAGCATCACGAGGGAATGGTCGCGGCGATCGCCTTCGAGTGCGTGATCAAGCTGGTCGCCTTCCTTGCCGCCGGCCTGTTCGTCACCTACGGCATCTTCAACGGCTTTGGCGATCTGTTCACCCAGGCCGCGGCGGTCGCCGAGATCGAGCGGCTGATGACCCTGGAGCTCGCCGCCGCGGACTGGCTGCCGCTCACCTTCCTCGCGATGACGGCGATGATCTGTCTGCCGCGCCAGTTCCAGATCACGGTCGTCGAGAACGTCGACGAGAAGCACCTGGTGAAGGCGATCTGGCTGCTGCCGCTCTACCTCCTCCTCATCAACGTGTTCGTCCTGCCGATCGCCTTCGCCGGCATGCTGCGGTTCGAGGGCGCCGGGGTGGACAGCGACACCTTCGTTCTCGCCCTGCCGATGGCCGAGCACAATCCGGGCCTCGCCCTGTTCGCCTTCATCGGCGGGCTCTCGGCGGCAACCGGCATGGTCATCGTCGAGACGGTGGCGCTCAGCACGATGATCTGCAACGACCTCGTGATGCCGGTCCTTCTGCGCTTCGCCTGGCTGCGACTCGCCGAGCGCAAGGACCTGTCGCGCCTTCTTCTCGACATCCGGCGCACCGCCATCGCCCTCATCCTCATCCTAGGCTACCTCTACTTCCGCCTGATCGGCGAATCCTACGCCCTCGTCACCATCGGGCTCGTCTCGTTCGCCGCGGCCGCCCAGTTCGCGCCGGCGATCCTCGGCGGCATGTACTGGAAGGGCGCCTCCCGCCGGGGGGCGTTGGCGGGGATGACGGCGGGCTTCCTGGTGTGGGCCTACACCCTGTTGCTGCCGTCGTTCGCCCAGTCGGGATGGCTCCCGGTTTCGTTCGTCCACGAGGGACCGCTCGGCATTGCCCTCCTGAAGCCCTATGCCCTGTTCGGCCTCGACGGCCTGCATCACATTTCCCATTCCTTGTTCTGGAGCCTGCTCGCCAACGTCGGCTGCTACGTGTGGTTCTCGCTGTTCGGGCCCCAGAGCACGATCGAGCGGATCCAGGCGACCCTGTTCGTGGAGGTGTTCCGTCAGGCCAGCGCCGGCGCCGGAGCGGTAAGCTGGTATGGCACGGTTTCGGTGACCAATCTCCGGCTCATGGCCGAGCGGTTCCTCGGCGCCGAGCGCACGAGCGACGCCTTCGCGGACTACGCCCGGCTCAGGGGTCGGGCGCTCGATCCCGGCGCCAACGCCGACGGCGAGCTCGTCCAGTACATCGAGAGGCGGCTCGCCGGCGCCATCGGCGCGGCATCCGCCCGGGTGATGGTGGCGTCCACGGTCAAGGGCGAGGGCGTCGGCCTGGAAGCGATCATGCAGATTCTCGACGAGACCTCGCAGGTCCTCGAGTACAGCCGCCAGCTGGAGCAGAAATCCATCGAGCTCGAGCGGGCCACCGCCGACCTCAGGGCGGCCAACGAACGGCTGACCGAGCTCGACCGCCTCAAGGACGAGTTCCTGTCGACGGTGACCCACGAGCTGAGAACGCCGCTGACGTCCATCCGCTCGTTCTCGGAGATCCTTCACGATTCGCCCGACCTCGACCCGGCGGAACGCCAGCACTTCCTGTCCATCGTCATCCGCGAGAGCGAGCGGCTCACGCGACTGATCAATCAGGTCCTCGACCTCGCCAGGCTGGAGACCGGCCGCGTCGACTGGCAGATGACCGACGTCGACATCCGGGACGTGATCGGCCATGCGGCGTCCTCCCTGCGTCAGCTGTTCGAGGACAAGCGGATCAGCCTCGAGGTCGATCTGCCCGAGCACATGCCGCCGGTGCGTGCGGATCGCGACCAGCTCATCCAGCTCGCCATCAATCTCCTCTCCAACGCCGAGAAGTTCTGTCCCGCCGGAACCGGACGCGTGAAGGTAAGCGTCGAGACCGGGGATTCGGTGCTCACCGTAAGCGTCGCCGACAACGGTCCCGGCATTCCCCCGGATCAGCAGGAGCGGATCTTCGAGAAGTTCCACCAGGTGCGGGCCGGCGCCACCGGCAACCCCATGGGATCCGGCCTCGGGCTCGCCATCTGCCGCGGCATCGTCGAGCACTCGGGCGGCCGGATCTGGGTGCGCAGCCGCCTGGGCCACGGTGCGACGTTCTACTTCACCGTGCCCTGCGTCCGGGCCTGACCGTCGTCTGCTTCAGAACACCTCGGCCGTGAACTCGAGCCGGACCCGCTTGCGCAGGCCGTCGATGGCCTTCAGCGAATCCAGCAGCATCAGACGGTCCCGCCTCGCCAGCGTCTTCGGATTGACGTAGTAGGTCACCCTGCGGCCGGCCCTGAGGTCGCCGATCTGCTTGCGCAAGAGAACGTCGGTGATGAGGTGGAAGGCGCTGGTCAGATCCTCGTTCTCGGTGACGCTCAGCACGCCCTGCTCGTGCAGCTCGCGGATGCGCTCCAGCGTCGAGGTCGCTTCGACGCCTTCGCGCAGCGCAAGCAGCCGGATCCCCTCCACCAGCGGGATGGTTCCCGAGTACTTGAGATTGACCTGCCCCTTGAACTCCCGCTTCTCCTTCTCCGTCGTGAAGCCGCCGAAGAAGCCCAGCGCGACGTTATGGTCGGCCTGATCCTGAAACATCTGGCGCAGAAAGAAGTGATTGTTGCGGACCATCTCCGTCACCCGGCCGCGCAGTTGGGCGGCGAGGTCGCGGTTGCCCCACACCGGCTGGAAATCGAAGAAGATGTCGGCGAGGCGGATGGCCACGAAGTTGCTCTTCCGGCCCCAGATGGTGATCTGCTCGATCCACTGCGAGAGCGTCTTGCGCCACAGCGGGTTGACCGCCATGCAGTAGCCGTTGCAGTAAGGGATGCCGATGTCGTTGAGATCGCGGCACATCCGCTCCGCAAGCTCGAGGAAGAACGTATCGATGCGGCCGTGCTCTTCGTCCGGGTAGTCCTCGATGATGAAGCCGTTGTCCTGGTCCGGGAACAGGTAGTTCTCGCCGCGGCCGCCGGAGCCCATGACGATCGTCGTCGCCACCACCGGCGGCTTGCCCCACCCTTCGGCCTCCATCTGCTTCAGGTTGGCCTCGCCGATGCGGCGATACATGTCGTTGTTGATCTGGGTCAGGACCTGCTGGATCTCCGGGGCCGGCAGGTTGTCGGCGAACAGGTCCTCGGCCAGCTCGACCTGGGCCTTGCGCACTTCCCTGAGCCCCTCCAGCGTGCCCTCCTGCGCCAACAGATCGATCTGGCGCATGAGCCGGCTGGTGGCCGCCGCGAGGGCATCGTGAAGATACAGCATGCCCGCCACCCGCCCCTGGCGGTCGACCACCGGCATGTGGCGGAGACCGTGGCGCCGCATCCAGGCAGTGGCGTGGTAGAGGTAGTCGTCGCGTCCGATGGTCAGCACGGAGGCGGTCATGACCGCCTCGACCGGCGTCTCGGGCGCGACCCGGAACGCGATCCGCCGGGCGATGTCCTGTTCGGTGATGATCCCGACCGGCCGTCCGGCGACGTCGACGACGATGGCGCACGACGCCTTGGCCGCCGCCATGTGCGCGATCATCTCGGAGCACGCCGTTCCGGCCCGCACCGCAAGGACGTCCGCCCGCCGGCGCATGAAGTCGCTGGCCCGCATGCTGAACACGGCAGTGCGGGCCGTTCCGACGTCGTCCTTCCGCTGATCAGGCATGGCGAGCACGGGTCCCCATCGTCCGCAGGCAACGGCCCCGGAGGGGGCGGTTGCCAAGTCACTGGCCGCGCCTCCCTGCGACGCGGTCGCCCCCGGCCTTGCGGTCGGATCAAACCACCGCAGCGGCGAGCGTTCAAGGGCGTATCGGCGCGAAGACGCGGACCCCAGGCGTCGCGCGGCTGGTCGCCAGCGGTTTTGCCGGCCGAGGACGACGACGGGCCGCAGCCGCGAAGATCTTTCTCATATTGTACGCCACCGGGGAAAATGTTATGGGTGATTGGTCGGCGGCTCCCGGCGGTGCCGGAAACGCCGGCTGAAGTTGAACGATAACAAACAGGAAGCAGCGGGTGCTGTAGGTGGGGCCGGTCGCGGTTCTGGCTCGGCGCTCGTGGGGAAGGCGGAGCGTCCTGATGGGCAGTGTCCGAGCACAGCGGCGAGTCGGGCACCTTCGCACCTCCCTCTTCCGACGGTTCGTTCGACGCTGGCGGGCCTTCGCATCGTTGCCGCGGGGCCGTCGGTTTCGTACAAGGGTGTAATCTGAGGTCCGGGCCACCTCGTGAAGGGTATGGCGCCGGCGGACCGACTGAGAGGGGAGAACTATCTTGCCACCAAAAGTGATATGGCTGTTCGTCTTCGTGGCGCTCTATTGGGCTTACTGCATCTTCTGGGGCATACGCGGAGCGCGAATGGCGAAGACGGCGAGCGATTACTTCATCGCGGGCCGTCGTCTCTCGTTGTGGGTGTTCGTGCTGGCCGCCACGGCGACGTCGTTTTCCGGCTGGACCTTCATGGGCCATCCGGGCCTCGTCTACCGCGACGGCTTCCCGTACGCGTACGCCTCGTTCTACGCCATCACCATCCCGTTCACCGGCGTCATGTTCCTCAAGCGCCAGTGGATGATCGGAAAGCGCTTCGGCTACGTCACACCGGGGGAGATGCTCGCCGACTACTTCCAGGGTGACACGATCCGGATCCTCACCGTCATTGTGGCGCTCCTCTACTCGATCCCGTACCTGGGCGTTCAGCTCGGCGCCTCGGGCTTCCTGTTCAACGTGCTCACCGACGGCCTGGTGCCGAAGGACTTCGGCATGTGGCTGTTGTCGCTGGTGGTGCTGATCTACGTCGCCTCGGGCGGGCTCCGCGCCGTGGCCTACGTGGACACCGCCCAGTGCATTCTGTTGGCGGTCGGCATCATCATCACCGGCATCGTCGCGCTCAACGCGGTCGGCGGCTGGGATGCCCTCAACGACGCCATGGCAAGGCTCGGGCAGCAGCCGGAGCTCGGCAAGTGGAAGTCGACGAAGGGCTACGGCGGCGGCGACTACAACGCCTATTTCGCCGTTCCGGGCGTGATCCAGTGGACGGCCGGCCTCGGCAAGGAGACGCCCGTCGGCGGCATCTGGACGGGGATGATGATCCTCACCTACATGTTCGCGCTGATGGGCATCCAGTCCGCCCCGGCGTTCTCCATGTGGTCGTTCTCCAACACCAACCCGAAGCCGTTCGCGCCGCAGCAGGTGTGGGCGTCGTCGTTCGGCATCGGCCTGATCCTGTTCTCCTTCACCGCGTTCCAGGGGATGGCCGCTCACTTCGTCGGCGGCAACCCGGCCGTGACCGAGGCGGGCCTGGCCCTGTCGACGATCATCCCGGGGGAGGTTGCCAAGAACCCCGATTCGATCGTGCCGCACTACTTCAACCTGCTTACCGAAACGGCACCGTGGATGATCGCCTTCCTGGCGGTGTGCGCGCTCGCGGCGATGCAGTCGACGGGAGCGGCCTACATGTCGACGGCCGGCGGCATCCTCACCCGCGACCTCTACAAGCGCTATCTCAACCCGACGGCCACCCACACCACGCAGAAGCTGTTCGGGCGGATGGGCGTCGCCTTCATCGTGGTCAGCGCGCTGACGGTGGCGACCGTCTCGGAGGACGCCCTGGTCCTGTTGGGCGGCCTCGCCGTCTCCTTCGGCTTCCAGATGTGGATACCGCTGGCGGCGATCTGCTACTTCCCGTGGATCACCCGGGCCGGGGCGACGTGGGGCCTCGCGGTCGGGCTCGTCGCCGTGATCATGACCGACAGCTTCGGCCAGACCATCCTCACCGGCCTCGGTCTGGACCTCTGGGGCCGCTGGCCATGGACCATCCACTCGGCCGGCTGGGGCATCATCTTCAATGTCGCGGTCTGTCTCGTGGCGTCGGCGATGACCCAGAACGACCAGGAACTGGCCCATCGCATGAAGATCCACAACTTCCTGCGCGAGCACACGACCCTGCCCGCCTCGAAGCGGAGCCTGGTGCCGGTGGCGTGGATCATCACGCTTGCCTGGTTCTTCTTCGGAATCGGGCCGGGTGCGGTGATCGGCAACGACATCTTCGGCGCTCCCGACGCCGGCCGCGACGGCTGGACCTTCGGCATCCCGTCGATCTGGGCGTGGCAGATCCTGTTCTGGCTGCTCGGAACCTTCATGATGTGGTTCCTCGCCTACAAGATGGAGATGTCGACGGTGCCCGAGACCGAGATCGAGGCCCTGGTCGAGGACATCGGCGACACCAGCCTGGAGAAGCCGGGCGTCTGACCCATCCTTCGCGTAGCGTCCGGGGGGGAAGGGCTTTGCCCTTCCCCCCTCGTTTTTTTATAAAGGGGGGAGCGGTGCGTGCCGACCGCGTGGCACCCAGCGAAGAGACCGACATGGAGGAGTTGATCCGCAATCAGTGGCTCTGGACGGTCGTCCTCGGCGTGCTGCTCTTCCTCCCCGCGCGCCAAATGATCTGGGTGATGTCGGTGCGGCGCGAGGAGCGGAAGCAGGGCCGTGCCGCCGACGATGCGCAGCGGCAGGCGCTCAGGCGGCGCGCATCGGTCACCTCGGCGCTGCTCTGCTTCGTCTTCTCGGTTCTCTATGTCCAGGTGATGTTCCGCAGCATCCACGGCCAGCCATGACTCGGCACGGATACTTCACCCCGGGCGTCATCCGTCGCTTCATCGTCTTCGTCATCCTGGCGATGCTGGGCTGGGGGCTCTACATCACGGTCATCAACCCCCTGTTCGTGACAGCGCCGCCGGGAGACCACGAGGTCCGGCAGGGCGACATCCTTCTCTCGGAGAGGAAGTACACCCAGGCTCTCGAGCGCTTCGATGCGGCGCTCGACAAGATGCCCGATCACCGCGGCGCCCTGATGGGCCGCGCCATCGCCTTCCTCCAGACCGAGCGATACGACGAGGCGGAGGCGGCGTTCACCCACCTCATCGACTTTCTCGCCGCCGCCCTCGAGCCCGACGACACGACGGGCACCGGGGTGCTCGCCGGCGCCTATGCCAACCGCGGCATCCTTTACGACCGCCAGGGCCTCTACCAGAAGGCGCTCGACGACTACCTGCAGGCGCTCCGCATCGACGCCGGGGCCGTTTCGGGACCCGGCGTCTTCCAGAAGATCCTTTACGAGGCGCGGCCGTCGACGGTCAGCGACCGCGCCCGCTACCTTTACGAGCAGCTCCAGTTGCCCGAGGACCAGCGGCTCTTGAGGGTTCCCGAGAAGGACGCCAGGCAGCGGATGCACAAGCCCTGAGCGGGCCTCGCCTCAGAACCGGACGACGCCGAGCACGTCCTGGAACAGCACGAGGCAGAAGAACACGGCGGCAATGCAGCCGAACAGAAGGTGGACGAACGTGGGCTCGCCGTCCTCGTCGCGAAAGCGCAGGCCGTGCCAGGCGATCACCGCGGTGACGCCCAGGAACAGCCAGTTGATCAGCGGCTCTGCGCTCCCTGCGAACTCGAACATGCGACAAGCTTAGCGCCAGGGCAACCCGCCCACAACAGCGACTCTCGGCGGCGAAGCGCCTCAGGGATGTCCGGAGCCGGATGGCTCGTCGGCACGGCCCCAGCGCATGTCGTCGCGGGCGGGCGTTTGCAGCTCCCGTTTCTCGAAGTAGGGCGGCAGCAGGGACATCGGCTCCCGAACCGAACTGTTCGCCAGCAGAATGCTCGACACCAGCAGAAAGGCGATCACCCCGACCGCGGTGCAGAAGCGCTTCACCCCCTCGGGCACCACCGTATGGTAGTCGTGATCGTAGCGATGATAGGTGGGCGCATCGCAGTCGAGAGCCCCCCGCTCCTCGCGCATCAGGATCAGCCGGGCGTAGTGTCGCGCCCAGTGCGGAACCTCGTTCTTCAGCATGTAGGTGGCGAACAACTGGGCGACCAGGGCCTCGGGGAGGTCCTCGCCGAACCACTCGCGATAGGCGAGCTGGAGAAGCTGGAACTCGCCGACCTGAAGCAGGTTGGCGGCCTCGACCACCACCAGGCGGTCGGCCATCTCCAGCTCCTCGCGGTCCGGATGGATCAGCGCCTTGAAGAAGTTCAATGCCCTGTCGCCCTCGTCAACACGGCCGCGGCCGCGCGTGCACCCGCCAGTATCCTACGTCGACGCACCGCCGCCAACGGCAATCTTGGGTCCGTGCCCCGCTCTCGTGCCGCGGGATGCCGGAAGCCGGCTCTTGTCTTCGAAGGAATACGACCGAGCCTGTCGCGCCGGATCATCGGCGGCGACGGATGGACATCCGTTGTGCGGATGGCGATGGCGGCGGCGGCCTCAGCGCCTGTACAACCGGGCACGCGCCGGCTAAGGTCGCCGCATGCCGGATGGAGGAGCACGGTGAGACGCTTTGGCCCGCTCGTCGCCTGCCTTCTGCTTGCGGCCTGTGCACGGCCCGAGCTCCTGTCCGGGACGCCCGAGGGCGCCTGGATCAAGGAGCCTTTGGTGAGCTTCGGCAGCCCGGACCGGACGGCCGAGGAGCACTGCGCCCGCTTCGGCAAGAGCGCCGTCTTCCGGGCGACGCTCTCCGACGCCGCATCCGGCACGTCGGGCGGTTCGGGCACCTACCTGCCGATCCGGGTCTACGACTGCCGCTGAGAGGCCGCCGGATCCCGCCTACGCCCGCCCTTGGTCACGACAGCGGGCGCTCGGCGACCTCCTCGTCGCGGATCACGTAGGAGCCGCGAGGGGTCGCGACGGTGATGTCGTAGCGGCCGCGGCCGGTCTCGGCGAAGGCGACGCTGCGCACGTGCCGTTCCTCGCCAAGAACCGCGGCGGTGGGCCAGCGGAAGCGCCAGAACCGCTCGGGCGCCGGGGCGAGCACCAGGACGTCCGCTTCCCGCGCCGCCGTGCCGTCGCCCGCGACGATCTCGCTGGTGGCGAACGGCCCCGCCTCGAGTTGCACGGCCGCGGCGGCGATCGCGTCGCCGGCCCGGGCGAGGCGGAACCCGGGTTGCGGCTCGGCCAGGCTCCGGGTCTCCTGCAGCCGCACCCAGTCGCCGCCCAGGAGATGGGCGGTCACCTCGGTCCAGGTGGCGCCGCCGTCGAGGGTCAGGTCCACCCGGCCGTGGCCGGCGGCCCGCCGCATCCAGCAGGAGAACGCGACCTCGCCTTCCGCGGCCGCCCATCCCACCATCGTCGCGAGGTCGCGTCCGGCGCGGAGCAGGGTCCCTTCGCCGACCTCCATGGGCCGCGTCGCGGCCCCCCGCTGCCGCTCCATGCCCGCCGCCGTCCACGTCGGTCCGACGAAATCGCCGCCCTCGGCGAGCAGATTGGACGCCGACGGCTCGACGACGAGGCCGAGGAGCTCACCGGTCAACGGGTCGTGGTCGAAGCGGGGCACGTCCCTCCCGACGATCCGCAGCACCCCGCTGGCATCCCACAGGCTCGCCCGGCCCTCGCGCCTGAGCAGCGCTCCCTCCGGCATCGCCGCCCGGGTGAACTCGAACAGCACGCGGCCGCCCGCTCCGGCCGCAGCCTCCGCCGCCACGCCGGCGAGGGCGCGGGCGGCGACCGGCCCGGAGAAAGCGGCGAGCGCCGCCGCGCCGGCGCCCTGGGTGAACCGTCGTCGACTGATGACCATCCGATCAGCTGGCATCTGAGAAACGCCTCCACGCTAGAGGAACTGGAAAACTACACGACCGATCGTTGCGGCACAAGCCGGTCGCCGCGATGCCGCCGGTTCTGCATACCTCGATTGGGTTGCTTTCATGGTCCTTTTGAACCAATCGACCTTGGCATCCGGCGCCGCCCCTGCTAGCTTCGGCAATCGACGCAGACGAGGGAGAGGGGAGATGGCGAAACGGGTTCTCGCCGCGCTGCTGGGCTTGCTGCTGGCCGCACCGGCCGCCGCCGCACCGATGAGCTTCGTGTTCTCGCAGACGGGATTCACCGGCGGCGGCACCGTCACCGGCTCCTTCACCGCCGATGACACCGACATGGACGGCCAGCTCACCTTGTTCTCTGCCGACGAGATCCTCGCGTTCTCGATGAGCTTCTCCGGCGGAGGCGGCGTTCCCGCCTTCACGCTCGGTCTCGACGACCTGATTGGCTTCGTCTACGACAACGACGGCGGCCCCTTGGGCGACGACGCCTCCGAGGGCATCGACGTATCCGACCTGAGCACCTTCGCCTGGCTGGTCGGCGCCGCGGTAACCACAGAGCCATCGTGCGGCTCGGTCGTGGGCTGCATCATCTACACCCCCGACTCCGAGACCGAGATCGTCCTGACCACCTCCGGGTCCGTCACCGTCGAGGCTGTTCCGGTGCCGGGAGCATTCATCCTGTTCGCGAGCGCGCTCGCCCTCGGCGGCTTGGGCGTGGCGGCATCGCGCCGCCGCCCCGCCCGCTGCCGCTGACACCGTCATCCGCCCCTCTCCGTCACAGCCCGACGACGGTGACCGTCACCGTCGCCGTCGAGACGCCGCCCTGGCCGTCGGAGACGGCATAGGTGAAGCGGTCCTCGCCCGTGAAGCCCTCGTTCGGGCGGTAGACCACGACGTTCGGGTTGTGGCTGGCGAAGTTGGTCCGGCCGTTGCCCGCGCTGCCGAGGCCGACGACCGAGAGCGGGCTGCCGGGGTCGCTCCGGTCGTTGTCGAGGACGCGGATCTTGACCTTGGCGCCCTCGAGGGTGACGGCGGAGTCGTCCGTCGCCTGCAGGCCGCCATAGACCGCGCCGACGGTGACCGTGACCGTCGCCGTCGCCGTCCCGCCGTTGCCGTCCGAGACCGTGTAGGTGAAGCGGTCCTCGCCGGTGAAGTTCTTGTTCGGCCGGTAGAGGACGTACTCGAGGGCGCCCCAGCGCCGGATGCTCGTCCGGCCGTTGGCGGGCTTGGTCACATGGGTGATACGGAGCGCGTCGCCGTCGGCGTCATGGTCGTTGTCGAGCACGCGGATCGCCACCGACTTGTTCGCGTCCGTCGCCGCGGTGTCGTCGACCGCCACCGGGGCGTGGTTGACCGGACTCACCGTCACCGAGACGGACGCCGTCGCCGTGCCGCCGTGGCCGTCGCTGACGGTATAGGAGAAGCCGTCCGCGCCGTGGAAGCCGGCAGCCGGCGTATAGGTGACGGTGCCGTCGGCGTTGATGCTGGCCGTGCCGTTCGTCGGCGCGCCCACGTTCACCACGGCGAGCGCGTCGCCGTCGACGTCGTGGTCGTTGGCGAGCACGCGGATCGTCACCGCCGTGTCCTCGTCCGTCGCCGCCGCGTCGTCGACCGCCACCGGCGCGTCGTTGACCGGCCGCACGGTCACGGTCACCATCGCCGTCGCCGTGCCGCCCTGACCATCGCTGACGGTGTAGGAGAAGGCGTCCGCGCCGTTGAAGTCGGCCTTAGACGTATAGGTAACCGTGCCGTCGGCATTGATGCTGGCCGTGCCGTTCGCCGGCGCGCCCACGTTCACCACGGCGAGCGCGTCGCCGTCGGCGTCGTGGTCGTTGGCGAGCACGGGGATCGTCGCCGCCGTGTCCTCGTCCGTCGCCGCCGCGTCGTCGCTCGCCACCGGCGGCCGGTTCGCCGTCTCGATCTCGTCCAGCACCTCGTCGGTGAGCACGCTCACCCGCATGCCCCCGTTGATCGGATCCGTCCATTCGACGGTGACGTCGTAGACGTTGGGGGCGGCGACCTGGACGAACGACACCCTCTGGACGTGGCGCGCCTCCGACACCTCGGCGTCGGCCGGCCAGCGGAACCGCCATTGGGCGACGCCCGGAATGACGATCATGCGGAACGGCTCGGCGTTGCGGCTCTGCGGCTCGCCCGCCGTCGGCATCTCCGAGGTGGCGAACGGCTGCGCCTCAAGCTGGCAGAGGTCGACCTCGATCTCGTCCCCGGCCGCGCCGAGGCGAAGGCCGACGCTGGGCTCGGGCGTGGCGGCGGTCGCCTGGATCCGCTCCCAGGCCCCGCCGAGAAGCAGTGCCGTGACCTCGTGCCAGGTCTCGCCGCCGTCGGCGGTGACGTCGACCCGGCCGAGACCGCTCTGCCGCCGCACCCAGCAAGACGCGGTGAACGGCCCGGCCTCTGCCGCCGCCGGCACCGGCTCCGAGAGCACGGTCGCGCCGGCCGCGAGCGCGCGCAACAGGGTGCCCGTACCCGGCTCCTCGTCGAGATCGGTCGGCACCGGGGTCAGTCCCATGTCGGTGGCGAGCCACTCGTCTGACGCGAGATCGCGGCCGTTCGAGAGCGTGTTGGTGGTCTCCGCTTCCTGGACGAGACCGCGCAGATCGCCCGTCCCGGGGTCGTGGTCGAAGCGGGCGTCCGGCGGCGCGACGCGCTTCAGCCGGCCGCTCCAGGCCCACACCGTGGCGTCGGCGTGGGTCGCGACCTGGGAGTCGTGCGGCAAGACGCCGGCCATCAGATCGAACTCCATGGCGGCTGCGCCACGCCAGAAACAAAAGACGATGAAAACAGATAAAATTTTAGACGATAGAAGTTTTAGATTTATACTTGTCTTTCCGGTGCGAATCGTTCTCATCGTCTAGCCCCGCTGCTGTCCCAGACTTTGACGATGAGATTTAGTACTTAAAGGTTAACAATTACTACCATGAGATGCAGAGTCGCAGCGAGGCGCGGTTGCAATCGCACGTCCGGGAAGGTCGCGGGGGGGGGATCGGAAACGGCGGCAGGCAACGCCGGAGACGGCGGCGGAGGCGCCGTTCTGCGCCGCGCATGCCCGGCCGTTCAGGCCGGCTCAGCGGGAGAGCGAATCAGATGGCAGGGTGGCGCCGGCGGTGGCGTCGGCGCGGCGAGCGGTTACGGCTACTGCAGGCTCTTCAGCTCGAGCTTGAGCAGGATGCGCCCGTCCGTGCGCTCGAACTCGCGGATGATCGCGACATAGGTCACCGGGTCCCCCGGCTTCAGCGTGTCGATGGCGGACACCGGGATCTGGAAGGTGACGTCCGGGTCCTCGCTGCCGGCACCGGGTTCGTCCATGTCGACGAACAGATGGCCCTCCTCGACGAAATCGTCGCCGCGGCGGCGGGCGGACTCCGTGACCCGGCCGGTCCAGCGGACGGCCTTGCCCTTGACCGACGGGAAGTACTGGTCGAACCCCGCGCCGTCGCCGGCCATGGCTTCGCGCACCTGCCCGAACGACACATCGGAAACCTCGGTCTCGCCGCAGGCGGCCACCACAAGCGCCGCGCCGACGGCGGCGGCCCGTGCCATGGTGCGAAACATCCCTGTGCTCCTCCCCCGCTTGCCCATCTTCGCCCGCCCGGTCCCGACTGGCGCCGGTCTCGGAGGCAGGGCAAGCGACTATGCTGCGCCGGAACGGGTAATGCAACGGCCAAGCATCTGCCGCACGCGATCTCCGCGACGACGTCTCCGCCTAGTCCTGCTCGGCAGCGAGGCCGGCGCGGAAACGGCGGTAGTTGTCGACGTAGTGGCGGGCCGCCCGCTCCGTCTCGGCGAGTTGCTCGGGCGTCGCGTGGCGCACCACCCGGCCCGGCATGCCGAGGACGACGGAATGGTCGGGGATGGTCTTGCCCTCGCCGATCAAGGCCTTGGCGCCGACGATGCAGTTCCGCCCGATGCGTGCGCCGTTGAGGATGACGCTGCCGATGCCGATCAGGCTGCCGTCGCCGATGCTGCAGCCGTGCAGCATGGCGAGGTGGCCGACGGTGACATCGCGGCCGATCGAGAGCGGGAAACCGGGATCGGTGTGCAGCACGCAGCCGTCCTGGATGTTGGTGTTCTCGCCGATGGTGATCGGCTCGCTGTCCCCGCGGATGACCGCGTTCCACCAGATGCTGGCGTGGCGCTCGAGGATGACGTTGCCGATGACCACCGCCGTCGGCGCGATCCAGTAGTCGTCGCCGTGCGTGCGGATGCGGACCCCGTCGAGCGCGTACTTCATGACCCTTCCCGTTTCGCGTGCGCCCGCGCCAGGATGCCGGGCTCCCCCGCCGCGACCCGCTACTTCCAGCAGCCGACGCGGGCCACGAACGGCCGCACATGCTCGAGAAGGCTTTCCGCCTCGGGCGCTCGGCTTCTGCCGGCCGTCCTGTACTCGATGCCATTGGCGTCGAGGAAGGTCAGCACCACCTCGGCGGGAATGATGAAGCCGAGATCGCGAATCACCCGACCCGTCGCCTGGTACACGCTCGGCGTATCGATCTTGGCGAAGACGACGCCGACGACCTGGCCGGTTTCATCGACGGCCGGCCCGCCGCTGTTGCCCGGCCGGACGTTGGCCCGGATGCCGATAACCGGGATGCCGGCACGGGTCTTCTCGACCCCCAGGGCGTCTCCCTCGGTCAGCATCGGCTTGATCGGGGGAATCCCGTGGTCGGGGTAACCGACGACCGCCAGCCGCTCGGCAGCTCTCGGAGCCGCGAGCGTGAATCGGGCCGTGCCCGGCGGCGCGACGGCGACGCTGAGCAGCGCCAGATCGGTGCGAGCCTGCGCGGCGACCACCGTCGCCTCGACCGGCTTCCCTCTCGTCGGCGACACCGACACCACCTCGCAATCGTCGACGACGTGCCGATTCGTCACCAGCCACCCGCGGCGGTTGACGAAGAATCCGGTGCCGACGCCGGCCAGTCGCCGGCCCGGCGCCACCTCCGAGACGGCGTTCAAAGCTTCCCGGACGTACGCCTTCCGACGCCCCTCGACCGCCTCCGCCTCCGCTTGGGAGATGATGCGGCCGCGGCAGTGGTCCGCCCGCATCTTCTGCACGAGGGCATGCGCCTCCTCGAGGCAGTTGACGATCGTCTCTCCTGGACCTGCGCCGTCCGAGGCCTCGCCGGATGCGGGAGCCACGACCAGGACCGCTAGGACGGCGAGGGTGCGCAGGATCCGAAGGGAGCGGGCGCGGGCCCGCGGAAGAGCGTCACGGCACATGAGTTCATTTTGTGCATAAGCCGCCCCGCAGGCAAGCCACATCCGCAGCCGGTGTCGCCGGCGATCGCAGAGGCAGCGCAACGAGCGACAGCCCCTCTCGGCACGCGAGCGGGGCTGCCCGATCGGCTCAGGCGACGATCGTCTCGGGTTCGCCCACGCCGGTCCGCCGGCGTGGGCGCGACGCCAACCGATCTACTGGTAATAACCGACGGCGCAGATCTGGTCGCCGACCTTGGTGAAGTAGGCGACCTTGCCGACGGGCGTGGTGTCGCCCGGCCGCGGCCACACGTAGTCGATCTCGGCGATCTCGCCGTCCTTGGCTCGTGCGTAGAGCTCGACGCCGATCGGCTTGCCCGCCTTGTCCTGAAGGCTCTTCAAATCCTTGCCGGTGAGCGTCGGATGCGCGGTGAACATGCCGTCCGGACCGCCGCAGTAGGGATACAGGTCGCGGTCCTTGAAGCCACCCTCGCCGCTGACGAACATCGCAAGCGCCTTGGCCTTGTCGGCCTTCAGCGCGGCAACAGCCTTCTCCAGCATCATCTTCGCCTCCTCGGCGGTGCCGTACTCGGCGGCCGAGACCGGACCGGTTGCCAACATCGTCAGCAGAGGCAGCAGAAGCGCAACGAACAGTTTTCGCATGGATCCCTCCCCTTTGTTGAAGCGCGACCGGAGCCACGACCCCATCCGCAAGCGTCAGAGACGGCCGTGTTCAGCGCCGCGCGCCCGACCTCTTGCCCTTCAATTGGGGCAAATTTTTGGCAACCGCAAAACGTTCGCCAATCGGCGATCAGCGGGCGAGCGCGATCACCGAGAGCAACCGTCCGTAGGCGCCGCCGCCGTCGAGCGTCGTTCGCCGGTAGCTGAAGAACCGCCGTTGGTCCTCGCGGGTGTCGCCGCCGACGTCCTCGACGGCACCGATGCCGAGAGCGGCGAGCCGACGTGCGACGTAGCCGGCGAGATCGAAGTGGGCATGGCCGGCGCGGGAGGCCGGGAGGAAGAAGCGCTCGCTGTCGGCGTCCGCGGCGACGAAGCCGGCACGGAACTCCGGCCCGACCTCGTACGACGGCTGGCGGATGCAGGGTCCGATCGCTGCCACGATGCCGGCAACGCTGGCGCCCTCCGCGACCATCGCCCCCACGGTCGCCTCGAGCACGCCGTCCCGGGCACCCCGCCAGCCGGCATGCGCGGCCCCGACCACGCCCTGCTCGGGATCGGCGAGAAGCACCGGCGCACAGTCGGCGGTGAGGATGCCGAGGGCGACGCCCGGCCTTCGCGTCACCAGCGCGTCGACCTGCGGCCGCGCGTCGACCGGCCACGGCCGATCGACGACGGCGACGGCCGCCGAGTGCACCTGGTACGCGGTCGTCAGCGCCGGCGGAGGCAGTCCCAGCGTCGCCATGGCACGCGCCCGGTTCTCGCGCACGCGGCCGGCGTCGTCGCCGGAGCCGAGACCGCAGTTCAGCGAATCGTACGGGGCCTCGCTCACCCCGCCCTCGCGGGTGAAGAAGCGGTGACGGACCGCGGCGGAGCGGCTGAGGACGGAAGCGCTGATCACGTCCCGATCATAGCCCCAGCGGCATCTTCGACGCCATGCCGCCTTCGCCACCGGCGGCAAGGCCGGTCCCGCACAAGAGAAAGGCCCCGCCGCAAGCGGCGGGGCCAGTCGCCCGGTTCTGCAGGGAGGAACGCACCGCTTCGTGCTTCGACGGCGCGACGACGGCGCAGCCCAAGGCCTCCATGAGGGTCCGATATCCCCCACCCCCGCTGCCCACGGGCTCAAGCTCGGCAACGCTTCCGGCCCGGCCGTATCGGCCCGTGATCAATCGCACTTGGCTAACTCCGTGCAGAATAGAGGGTGCTCGCCGCCCGTCTGTGAACTAGATCACGTTCGCCGACGATTCATCCGCCGCACCGTCGGCGGGCTCAGCCGGCGTCGCCGCCCCCGCCCAGGATCAGGCCGGGCGGCAGCGCTTCGCCGAAGACGCTTGCCCGCTCCGACCGCTCCACCGGCGCATACTCGCGAAGCCGGACGGTCTTCAGGGGCGCAACCCCGGCCTTCTCAAGGCGTCGCGCGATGCTGTGGCGACAATCCCTCGCCACATCCAGGTTGCGGTCCCCGGTCATCCGCGCCGCGCGCAGGAACAGGGTCTGAAGCTCGGCGAACTGCGGCCCTGCCCAGTCGAGACCTGCAAACGCCTGGTAGGCCTCCTCGACGAGCGCGGGAGCGACCACGGCCTCCGGCCCGGCGTAGAGCGGCGTCCGGTTGAGGAGGAGGCCGAGCGCGGCGAGGTAGGCGGCGCAGTCCTTGCCGTCTCGCGCCAGTTCGGTCGCGATGCCGAGGAAGCGGCGGAAAAGCTCGGTCTTCGCGTCCAGCCCGAGGCGCTCGAGCGAGCCGGCGAGGCGGGCGAGCTCCGGCGGCGGCTGCTTTTGGCGGCGGATGGCGTCGAGCTCGGGCGCAAGGACCGCCTCCTGGCGCTCCCGCGAGAGGCCGCCCGCCACCCGCCGCCACAGGATGTGTTCCTGGAGCTTGATCCGCTTGCCGGGGAAGCGAAGCCCCTGGTCGCGCAGCCGCCACAGGCCGTCGATGCGGTGGTCGTCCATCGGCGCGCCGAAGCCCGGGCGGAGGAGGAAGCCCGCCAGAATGAGCCAGGCCTCCTCGTGCTCGACCGATCTGGCGCGTGAGCCCATGCAGTCCGCGAGCGCCGGCCACAGGGAGCGGACGACGACCCAGTTCCATCCGCCCTTAGGCAGTGCGAGGATGCCTTCGAGGCTCTTGAGGAGCCGCGTCGCGGTCAGCGGATCGCGCCGCTGCAGGGGCCGCTCGAACTGCGAGGTGATGCGTTCCTGCGCGGCCTCGAGGGCCGCCGGCGGGACGTTGGGCGCCGCCCCGGCGGGCGCGCCCGTGGCCGTCAACGGAGCTCGCGCGTCGCCTTGGCCATCCCCGCGCGGGCGCAGGTCGAACTCGAGCGGCCAGGAGCGACGAACGGTCGGGTCGGCACTGACGCAGGCGACCTGCAGGAGGCCCAGCTCGTTCAGCCTCGCCCTAAGCGTCACCGGCAGCCTGGCGCCGGCGCGGCCGCCGGGCGGGCGGTCGAGCCGCGCCACCGTCTCGAGCGGCGGCAGCGCCTGGAAATCCTCCTCTGTCCAGTCAACGACGGCGCCCGCCGCACGGCCCTGGTCGCGAGTCGACGAGAAGGCCTGAAAGCGCACGGGACGATTGAGGCGGAGCTCGAGGCCGAGATCCCCGATCTCGAACGTCTCCTCGGCGGCGGCGCCGCGCGGCAGGACGCAGACCAGCGACGGCCCCTCCGGAGCCGCTCCGGGGTCGCCCCGCCTCCTCAGCACCTCGAGGAACACGGCCCGGCCCGCCCCCGCCTCGATGCGCTCTCCCCGGCCGCCGAGCACCGTGCCGAACCGCGCCGCGCCCCGGGCGACGGCGAGCTCGGGCTCCGCGTTGGCGAGCTCGATCGGCCGCCTGCCCCCCTGCCAGCGTTCGATCTGCCCGAGGAGGCGCTCGCGGAGGAGCCGCGGACGGAGCGTGCCCCCGTTGAACAGAACGAAGTCGACCGGGGGGCGATCGCGAAGGAAATCGGCGAGATGGCGCGTGACCGCGCCGTCGACGGCGTAGGGCAGCCCCAGCTCCTTCAGCGCCGCGCGGGTGCGGCGGGGCCGCGCGCCGGCATCGCAGTCCGGGAAGAACCCCTCGAGAAGCACGTCCTCGATCTCGTTGCGGGAGACCTCGGCGCTGAGCGAGCCGGCGACGAGAGCCGAGCCGCGGCCGGGGACGGAGACGGCTAGGACTCCGTCGCCGCCGCCCTCGGCGGACAGCACCCGTTCCTTGAGATCGCGGCAGGCGGCGACGAGGTGGGCCCATTGAAGAGCGCCCAGCCGGCCGCCGTCGCCGTTGAGCCGCGGCTCGACGCGGTGCGCGAGCGCGAGATCGATGTTGTCGCCGCCGAGCAGGATGTGGTCGCTCACCGCGATCCGCCTGACGCGGGGCGCTGGGTCGCGGCCGGCCGGCTCGAGCGCGAACAGGCTGAAGTCGGACGTGCCGCCGCCGATGTCGACGACCACGACATGCAGCGGCGTGTCCCCCCCGCCCGTCCCCTCGAGGCGCAGTTCGCCGGCGCCGCCGTGGGCCTCGAGCCAGCGGTAGAACGCCGCCTGCGGCTCCTCGATGAGCCGCACGCTCCCCGGAAAGCCGGCCTCGGCCGCCGCCGCCAGCGTAAGCCGCTGGGCCACGGCGTCGAACGACGCCGGCACGGTGATGACGATCTCCTGGGCATCGAACGCAAGCTCGGGGCCGGCGCCTGCGAACGCCGCATCCCACGCCGCCCGCAGATGGCCGAGGATCAGGGCGCTCGCCCGGATCGGCGAGATCTTGCGGTCGTGGGCGAGCTCATCCGACCCCCACGGCAGGAACGGTGCCGTGCGGTCGGCGGCGTGGTGGCAGAGCCAGGACTTCGCCGAGTGCGCGACCCGGCCGGGCGCCTCGGCGGCCTTCGTTCGCGCCAGCCGGCCAACCACCCACTCGCCCGTGGCGCCATCCGCCGAACCGAGCCGGGCGGCGGCGGCGTCCTCGGGCAGATAGAGAAACGACGGCAGCGTCTCGCTGTCTGCGAGGCTCGCGAGCGTCTCCCATTGCGGCACGGCCAGCACCCTCGACTCCTCCTCGCCGTCGAGCGGTGCGAAGGCGAGCGCCGAATTTGTCGTGCCGAGATCGATGCCGATCGCGAAGCGGGCGCGGGGCATGGCCGGCGGGGAGGCGCCGGCTACTCGGTGCGCACCTGGAACTCGACCTTCCACCGCCGCTCCGATCTGGCGTGCTTCATCCACAGCTCGAGGGTGCCGAGCTCGGTGACCACGGGATTGATCTGCACCGGAACGACCTGCCCGGGCGGCATGTCGTCCACCGGCGGCAGGCTCACCTCCAGATGTGCGCTCTCCTCGAGTTCGCGCTCGGCATCGGCGACGATCTGCCCCGGGCGATCGCCGCTGCGGATCTCGGAGGCGAAGAAACGGAACTCGGCCGGCTCGCCGGTGACGAGACCGAACTCCTGGCCCTCGATGAGGAGCTCGGAGCCCTCCTCCATGCCTTGCGGCACGACGCACAGCGCCTTCACCGGCGGCTTCAGGCCGGGCACCGCCGGCATCGACGTCTCGAGGCCGATGTAATAGGAGCGCGCGGCGCCGGCCCTGATGCGCATGCCCTTGCCGGTGACGCGGGTGCGGCCGTAGACGGCGGCACCCCGGGCCACCGCCAGATCCGGCTCGAAACCCTCGAGCTCGCGGACCGGCTGGCCGTCGGCCCACGACGCCAGGAGATCGAGCACGCGCCTGCGGATCGGCGGCGCCTTGAACACGCCGCCGTTGAACAGGACGGCGGTCGGCGCCAGGAAGCCTCCGGCGCGCGCGCGGTCGCCGGCGATGGCGGACAGCGCCTGGCTCGCCTCGACGTTGGCGAGGCTGCGGACGAGAAAGCGCGCAAGGTGCTTGCTCACCACCGGGTCCGACTCGTACGGCAGCCCGAACTCCCGCAAGCCGGCGCCGCCTCGCCGCCGCGGCAGGTCGTCGATCGCCGTCAGCGGCAAGAAGCCGTCGAACACGACGGCGTCGACGGTCGCGCGGTCGAGCGTCGTCGACACCGTGCCGGCGAACAGGCCGGAGCCGCGGGACGGCACCGCCACCGGCACCGCCTTGAGCGTCTCGTCCTCGAACAGCGCGATCTTGGCGGCGGCGGCGCCATGCACCAGGGCGAGGAACTGCCAGTCGTCGATCGTCCGCCCCTCGCCTTCCAGCCTCGCGCGCAGCGCATAGGCCAGTGCCAGATCCATGTTGTCGCCACCGAGCAGGATGTGCTCGCCAACGCTGATGCGCTCGAGGTCGAGCACGCCCTCCCTCTCGCTGACCGCGATCAGGCTGAAGTCGGCGGTGCCGCCGCCGACGTCGCAGACGAGCACGATGTCGCCCGGGCTGACCAGGCCGCGCCACTGCTTGCCGGCGTGGGCGGTCCACGCATAGAACGCCGCCTGCGGCTCCTCGAGCAGGGTGACCTTGCCGAGGCCCGCGGCGTCCGCCGCCTCCGCGGTCAGCGCCCTCGCCACCTCGTCGAACGAGGCGGGGACGGTGACGACGATCTCCCCTTCGGCCAGATCCCAGTCACGCCCCTGCAGCCGCTCGGCATGCAGGAACCCCTGCCGGAGGTGCTCGAGGTAGCGGCACGAGCAGTCGAAGGCGGAGAGCTTGCCGTCCACGGCCTCGGACCGCCACGGCAGCACCCGCTGCCTCGGATCGATGTGCGGATTGGACAGCCAAGACTTGGCCGAGGTGACGAGCCGGTCCGGAACCAGCGCGCCGTGGTCGCGGGCGAACCGGCCGACGATCGCCCCGTCGTCGCCGGCGTTGCTCCACGGCAGCACGAACGCGCCGGCCGGGAACTCGTCGGGATGCGGGACGTAGAGCGCCGACGCCAGGACCGGGCTCTCGCCGATCCGGTTCGGTCCGAGGAACTGGGTCACCTCCACGGTCTCGGTGCGGTCGCTCGCCAGATCGGCGACGGCGATCGCGCTGTTGGAGGTGCCGAGGTCGATGCCGAGACTGAAGCGCTTATCCATGGCGTGCGAGGGCTCTGTTCGTGGGGTTTGGAACGGTTGCGGCCGGTCTCCGCCGCCGCGGCGGCGAGCGGCTTTGGCTCGGGCGCCGTGACCGCGGGCGAAGGAGCGCGGGCGCCGGCCGGTCTCGGCTTATTTAAGCTCGACCTCGGCCGGAGCAATGGTCGGCAGCCGGCCGCCGCCGCTCACGACGACTCGCGGCAGCCTGACCGCGAACGCCTTCCAGCCGCGATGGACGAGCCGGCCCGAGAACGGCGGCGAGCCCTCGATGCGGCCGACGAGCCGGTACTCGTCGGCGGCGTAGCCGGCGGGCACCGTCACCGTGGCGCCCTCCGCCTCGTCCCGCACCGGGCGGATCTCGAAGTGCTCCGCCAGCACCCGCCGGCAGCCCTGATGGACGACCCGGGCGGCGGCGCCGACCTGGGCGTCGGTATGGGGCGTGACGTCGTCCATCAGGAAGTCGACGAGGCGGCCCTGCTCCTGCAGGCTCGCGAGCAGGCTCACCACCTCGGCCTCGGCCTGGTTGGCCGGCGCCGCGGGCGGCGGGACCGGTCGCGCGGGTTCGGCGCGCGCGGGCACCGGCGGTGCCGCCGGCTCGCGCCGGACGAGGGCGGCGAGCAGC
>CAYQSU010000033.1:0-36470 GCA_964420325.1 uncultured Rhodospirillaceae bacterium
GTCCGCCTCGACGGGCGCGGGCCCGGCCGGCCTTGGCGCGGACGCGGGCGGCACCGGCGTCGGCGCCGCCGACGCGTCGAGCGGACCGGACGGCACCCAGGTCCGCTCCATTCTTTCCAGGGCACCGGCGCGGGACGGCCGCGAGGGCGGCGGCGTCGCCGGGACAACGCTCTCCGGCCGGCGGCCGGAAACATGCAGCTCGGAGACCGGGGTCCTCGGGCCGGGCATCCTCAGCCCCTCGGCCGTCGGCAGCGCGTGCCGGCCGGGCGACTGGATGCCGTCGGCTCCGACCACCACCGGGCGGACGTCCGCATCCGCCGGCGTGCGCACCTGCGCCCATCCGGGACCGGAGCCGACAATGCCGAAGATCGCCGCGGCCGACGACAACAGACCCGCGACGGCAAACCGGACTGGTCGGGACCTAACCACCAACGAACGCGCTGCTCCTCAGCGAGGAAACCGCCACCGCGGAAGCATAATCAGGGGCTTCGCGGCATACAACCGGTTTACCCTTGACTCGAGAGTTTGCTCTGCGGCTGCTCAACCGCTCTCGCGTCGGCGATCAGCCCGGACAGCACCGGATGGAGGTCGGTGTTGGCGGCGAGGATGCCGCCGCCCGACAGCATGCCGGGCCCGCCCCCGAGGTCGGAGACGAAGCCGCCGGCCTCGCGGACGAGAACGATGCCCGCTGCCACGTCCCATGGGTTCAGGCCGTTCTCCCAGAACCCGTCGTAGCGGCCCGCGGCGACGTAGGCGAGGTCGAGGGCCGCCGAGCCGAACCGGCGGACACCGGCGGAGACCGGCATGACCGCGGCAAGCTGGCGCAGGAACAGCTCGTGGTCGGGCAGGCCGCGAAAGGGAATGCCGGTCGCGAACAGCGATTCGTCGAGGCGCGTGCGCCCCGAGACGCGAATCCGCCGGCCGTTGAGATAGGCCCCGCCGCCCTTCTCCGCGACGTACATCTCGTCGGCGATGGGGGCGTAGATGACCCCGGCGTAGGGCTCCCCGTCGCGCTCGAGGGCGATGGAGATGGCGAAATGCGGGATGCCGTGCAGGAAGTTGGTCGTGCCGTCGAGCGGATCGACGATCCAGCGGTTGGAGGTGTCGAGCCCGTCCACCGCGCCGGTCTCCTCCAGCAAGAGGCCGTAGCGGGGCCTGGCCTTGGCGAGCTCGCGGTGCAGCACCTCCTCGGTGCGGCGGTCGGCCTTGCTGACGAAGTCGGCCGGGCCCTTCCGCGAGACCTGGAGCTGCTCGAGCTCGCCGAAATCGCGGATCAGGCCGCGGGCGGCCTTCAACGCGGCCCCTGTCATGACGTTGAGCAGCGCCGAGCGCAGGACCATCAGCGCCGCCGTCCGGTCGGCGGCCCCGGCCGGAGGCCGCGATCAATCCTTCGCCCGCTCAACGTAGGTGCGATCACTCGTGTTGACGACGATGCGCGTGCCGCCCTCGATGTGGGGCGGGACCATGACCCGGATGCCGTTCTCGAGGGTTGCCGGCTTGTACGACGACGCCGCCGTCTGGCCTCTGACGACGGCCTCCGTCTCGACCACCTCGAGGACGACGGTGTCGGGAAGCTGGACGCCGATCGGCGATCCCTCGTGGAACTCGATGATCACGTTCATGTTCTCTCTGAGGAACGGGATCTGGTCGTCGCCGATGAACTCGCCGGTCAAGGAGATCTGATCGAAGGTCTCGGTGTCCATGAACGTATGGCTGTCGCCATCGGCGTAGAGATACTGGAACGGGCGCTGGTCCAGGCGCACCCGCTCGACCGTCTCCGCCGAGCGGAAGCGCTCGTTGAGCTTGGTGCCGTCGCGGATGTCGCGGAGCTCGACCTGCAGGTAGGCTCCGCCCTTGCCCGGCTGCGTGTGCTGAATGCGCACCGCGCGCCACAGGCGTCCCTGATGCTCGATGATCATGCCGGGGCGGATGGCGTTGCCGCTGATCTTCATGGGCTTGGCTGGGTCTCGATCGCGTGCCGTGAGGCGCGGAAGCTAGCAGCTCCGAAGGACGGGGGCAACGGGGCGCGAGGACGGCGGCGGTCGTCGCCGCCGGCGGGTCACCGGCCGACGACGACGCGATCGCCGGCGGACCGTCGCGCCCGAGACAGCGCCTCGGCGGCGCGGGCCGCGACCGAGGCGAGGCTGTCGCCCTGGCGATGGGCGATGACGCCGATGGCGAGGCCGATGGTGCCGAGCCCAGCCGGCGACGGCTGGCCCGGCATCGCCTCGGCGGCCAGGGTCCCGGCGATGCGCCGGGCGACGAGGGCGGCGTTCTCGACGGAGGTCTCCGGCAGGATCACGGCGAACTCGTCGCCACCCCACCGGGCGATGATGTCCGCTCCCTTGAGCGACTGGAACAGCACGCGGGCGACGCGTTGCAGGACCTGATCGCCGAGGGAGCGCCCGCGCTTGTCATTGATCCGCCGGAAGCCGTCGACATCGCAGAGCAGCATGGCGAATGCGTCCCCGCCGCCCGCCCCGGCCAGCATTCCCTCGATGAGCGCCTCGCACTTGTGGCGGCTGGCGAGCCCGGTGAGCGGGTCCAGCGACGCCCGCTGCTTGATGCCGGCAAGCTCCTCGTTCATCCGCGTGATGCCGGCGTCGCAGGACATCAGCGACTTCTCGAAGTCCCGGCTGGAGGCGGCCAACCGGGTGACCTCGAGGCGGATCGCCGAGATGATCTTGGAGATGGTGGCGGTGGCGCCGTTGCCGGCCCGGTTCGGCATCTCCTCGTCGAGGAACAGGGCGTTGGCGAGCCGGATGGCATCGATCTGGGCAAGCAGCTCGTTGAGCCCGTCGTTGATCCGACCGGCGATGTGGCGGAGCTCGAGCTGGGTCGAATCCAGGTCCGTGCAAGCTTCGTTCACGACAACCACCTTGCGAGCATGGGCGACGAAGGTCGGCAGGACCGCTCGCCTGCGGGCCGCAGCATCGCAGAACGGGGTTAAGGTTTGGCTACGCCCGCCCCGGCTCCGCAGCCGTCATGCGCTCAGTCCGCCGCGCCAGCGGACCTTGCCTCGCGCATGATCCTATTGAAGGCGCGAACGGCCGCGGCGGGGCCCTCGGGATCGCCCCACACGCCGGCGCACACCGCGAGGAAGTCCGCGCCGGCCTCGACCAGCGGCCGGCAGTTGGCGACGGTGATGCCGCCGATGGCGACACACGGCACGGTCACCAGCTCGCTCCACCACGCCAGGATCTCGAGCTCGGCCCGGGCCGGCGGGGCCTTGGTGGCCGAGGGAAAGAAGGCG
This sequence comes from uncultured Rhodospirillaceae bacterium, assembly GCA_964420325.1. Taxonomy (GTDB): domain Bacteria; phylum Pseudomonadota; class Alphaproteobacteria; order Rhodospirillales; family Defluviicoccaceae; genus CAYQSU01. The sequence goes on from CAYQSU010000033.1 coordinate 3,254, forward strand.
CCGAAGGCGACGTAGTCGGCGCCGGCTTCGGCGGCCTCCAGCGCCAGGTGACGGGAGCCGTGGCAGGTCACGCCGACGATCGCGTCGGACCCGACGATGGCGCGGGCCTCTCGGCAGGAGACATCGGCCTGCCCGACGTGCACGCCGTCGCATCCGAGCTCGGCCGCGAGGTCGGCACGGTCGTTGAGGATGAAGGCGATGTCCCGGTCCTGGACGAGCGGACGAAGCACCTCGCAGGTGTCGCGGATGTCCGCGTCTGCGGCGTCCTTGAGGCGAAGCTGGACCGCGGCGACGTCGCCCGCGTCGAGCGCTGCGGTGAGAAGGCGCGAAAACGCCGCCGCATCGAGACGCGGCGGCGTGATGAGGTAGAGTCGGCAGCGCTGACGCCCGGCCTTCACTCGGCGGCTTTGGGCATCGCTGCCTCTTCCTTGCCGAGATAGATGGCGACGATGCGGTTCAGCATGTCCAGCGCCTCGTCGCGCGGCCGCTGGAAGGTGTTGCGGCCGATGATCGAGCCGTTGCCGCCGCCGTCGCGGATGTCGCGCGCATCCTGGTACACCTGGTCCGCTCCCTTCTTGGCGCCGCCCGAGAACACCACGATCCGCCGGCCGTTGAACGCCGCCTGCATGCAATGGCGAACGCGGGCGGCCTGGGTCGAGATGTCGATGCCCTGGGCCTCGTAGACCTTGCGCGACTCGTCCTGCTCGACGTCGGCGGCCGGAAGCTTGATCTTGATGATGTGCGCGCCGAGCAGCGCCGCCATGTGGCAGGCGTAGACGCCGATGTCGACCGCGAGTTCGCCCGTCTTCGACAGCGTGCCGCCGCGCGGGTACGACCAGATGACGGTGCACACGCCCTTGGACGCCGCCTCGCGCCGCATCTCCCGGATCTCCTCCATCATCTCGAAGGCGTCGTCGGAGCCGGGATAGATGGTGAATCCGATGGCGGCGCAGCCGAGCCTCACCGCGTCGTCCACCGACGCGGTAATCGCCTGGCTCGGCGCCTCCTTGCTGCGATAGAGGGTGTTCGAGCTGTTGACCTTGAGGATGAAGGGGATCTGTCCCGCATAGCTGTCGGCCACCTGCTCGATCATGCCGAGCGGCGAGGCATAGGCGTTGAGGCCGGCATCGACGGCGAGCCGGCAGTGGTATTCGGGATCATAGCCGTCGGGGTTCGGGGCGAAGCTGCGATGGGGCCCGTGCTCGAAACCCTGATCGACGGGCAGGATGACCATCTTGCCGGTGCCGCCAAGTTTGCCCGTGCAGAGGATCCGCGCCAGGTTCGCCTTGGTTCCCGGATTGTCGCTCTCGTAGTTCGCGAGGATGTTCTTGACCGTTCTGGTAACTCTCATGACCCATTCTCCCAGTTTGCGAAGGAAGCTCTCGGGCGGTGACGCCGCGCGGCGCATGGTGGCACATCCGGCCTCGCCTTGGCAACTCGGGTCCTGGCCCGGGATCGATCATTTCAGGGTCGCGGCGAGCCAGTTTCGACACGCAGCGGCGGGGTTTTCGCGGTCGAGTAGATCGAGGGCCGGGGCAGGATCGTCGTCCACGACGGCCCCGTAGCGGGCACCGATGTCGGCCACCCGCGCCCGGGTCTCGGCCGGCAGGTCGACCCGGACGCTTTCGATGCCGTGGCGAAACGCCGAAAGCGCATGGCCCGGGCTGTCGCCGCAATCCAGCACGGCCCGGCATCGCGCCAGGGGGAATTCGGCACGTGCTGCGGAGATGATCGCGCGGAACACGGCGGGGCCGAGGTGGGCATGGGCCCCGGGCGCGCTGCGAAGGGTCACGCCGACGTCGAGCTCGCTTGCCGCCGCCAGCGCCGCCCGTGCGTGGTCGAGGTGATGAACGATGATCGCCTTGTGCCGGGCCGACGAGCCCATGGATCGCTGCCGATCGTCTCGTGGCCGTTCGCCTGAAAGAACGAGGGGCGGGCCCGTCGGCGGCCCGCCCCTCCTCGCACTTGGCCGTGCGATCCCGGCTTACAGGCGCGCGAACGCCGTCGAGGTATCGGACATCCGGTGGGAGAAGCCCCACTCGTTGTCGTACCAGGCGACGATCCGGACAAGCTGACCGTCGACCACCTGGGTCTGCGTTCCGTCGAAGATCGAGCTGTGCGGATCATGGTTGAAGTCGATCGAGACGAGAGGCTCGGTGTTGTAGGCCATGACCCCCTTGAGGTCGCCTTTCGCGGCCGCCTCGATGGCGTCGTTGACCTCCTTGACCGTGGTCGACTTCTTCGAGATGAACACGAGGTCGACCACCGAGACGTTCGGGGTCGGCACGCGAATGGCCGAGCCGTCGAGCTTCCCGGCGAGCTCGGGAAGGACGAGGCCGACGGCGCGCGCGGCACCGGTCGTCGTCGGGATCATCGACAAGGCCGCGCCGCGGGCCCGGCGCAGGTCCGAGTGCAGGGTGTCGACGATGCGCTGATCGCCGGTATAGGCGTGGATGGTGGTCATGTACCCCTTCTCCACGCCGATCGTCTTGTTCAGCACGAAGACCGGCGGCGCCAGGCAGTTGGTGGTGCACGACGCGTTGGAAATGACCTTGTGCGCGCCCGTCAGGCTCTTGTGGTTGACGCCATAGACGATGGTGGCATCGGCGCCCTTGGACGGAGCCGAGACGATGACCTTCGGCGCGCCGGCGGCGAGATGCACCGCCGCCTTGTCGCGATCGGAGAACCGCCCGGTGCACTCCCACACCACGTCGACGCCGAGATCGCCCCACGGCAGCTTCTTGGGGTCCGGCTCCTTCAGCACCCGAACCTTCTTGCCGTCGACGGTCATGCTGTCGTCGCCGGCGACGACGGTACCGGGATAGGTGCCGTGGACGGAGTCGTACTTGAGAAGATGCGCATTCGTTGCAACGGAGCCGAGATCGTTGACGGCCACGAACTCGACGTCGTTGCGGCGGGCCTCCATCGCCGCGCGCAAGGCCAAGCGGCCAATGCGGCCGAAGCCATTGATTCCAACCCGAACCGCCATTCGTTACCTCCTCTGGTAGATCAAGTCTGTTGAAGTCCCCTGCCGGGCGGTCGCACCACCCGTCCCGCCAGCCGACACGGAGCGGGCCAACTCTGGGCACAAAGGGCTGTTGGACCCCCGCACAATCGTCCGAAAGGCGGGGGGGCGTCAACGCATTTTTGGCCCGCGCGGTCGCGGGCACGAGGGAGGGCCGGGTTGCGAACCACCCGCCGGATCGGTGCCGCCTTCGAGCGCTCCGACGGAGCCTTGGATTTTCCTCTCGGCGAGTGCCGGGCCTTGCCGCGCCGCCCAAGTCGTGAGAAACAAGGCCTTCGCTCCGACGGCAAGGACGGCGAGGGGAGGGAGGGGGATGAAGATCGTTGCACTGCGCTGCGTCTGGATGGCGTTCGCCCTCGCCGTGGCGACGGCGGGAGGGACGGGGGAGGCCCTGGCCGGCGCCACCCTCGAGGCGGCACGGGCGCGCGGCTCGGTGGTCGTCGCCGCGGTGCCGGACGAGTTGCCGCTCGCCGCGCGCGGCGCCGACGGCCGGCTCGAGGGGTTCGACATCGAGGTGGCGGAGGAGATCGGGCGGCGGCTCGGTCTCCCCGTGACGTTCGTGACGCCGGCCTGGTCCGACATCCTCGCGGGCGACTGGGGCGGGCGCTGGGACCTGAGCGTCAGCTCGATCACCCCGACCGAGGCGCGCGCCCGCTTCCTCGATTTTCCCTCGGTGTACCGTTACGACGCCGTCGTCGTCGTCGCGCACATCGACAACCAGACGATCGCCACGCCGGCGGACGCGTCCGGGCGCCGCGTCGGCGTCAAGGCGGGCACCACCTTCGAGCGCTACCTGCGGCGGGATCTCGAGATCTTCGCCGGTGAGCGGGGCTTCGAGTACGTCATCGACCAGCCGCAGATCCGAACGTACCTCGACAAGGGGGACGCCGTGGCGGCGCTGTCCCGCGGCGACGGCGTCGAGCTCGATGCCGTCGTCACCTCGTTCGCGACCGCCCGGAGCGCCATCGGCGCGGGGGCTCCGATCCGCATTCTCCCCGGATTCCTGTTCTGGGAGCCGGTGGCCGTGGCCATCGCCAAGGCCGACCCGGAGTGGGCGGCCGCCATCGACGGCGCCGTCTCGGAGATGCTCGCCGACGGCACGCTGTCCCGGCTGTCCGCGGCCTGGTTCGGGATGGACATGACGGATCCGATGATGCGCTGACCGCCTCGACGCCGGCTCGCTTGCGCGTCAATCAGAATTCCCTAATATGCAGGAACGCGGGCGTGGCGTAACGGGCGGTGGATCCTGCCCCGGGAGGTGTCGTGATGGCCGATAAGAACTACCCGGAGATCGTCAAGCATCTGTCCGGGGTGATGCGCGATCTGAACAAGGGGATGCCGGAGGCCTGGCAGGGCTTCGTCAAGCTTGCCGATGCTGCCAAGGCGCAGGGCGCGCTCGATCCCAAGATGAAGGAGTTGATGGCGACCGCGATCTCCATCTCGCTCCGCTGCGACGGCTGCATCGGCTTCCATGTCCGCGGCGCGATCCGTCATGGCGCCAGCCGCGAGGAGATGATGGAGACCATTGCCGTCGCCATCATGATGAACGGCGGGCCGGCGACCGTCTACGGCGCGTACGCGCTCGAGGCCTACGACCAGTTCGCCGACGGCGGCTGACCCCGGGCCCGCTGGCCGATTTCCTCCGCCAGGAAAAAAACAAGAAGGCCCCGGCGAGATGCCGGGGCCGAGGAGGAGGAGGCGTACCGAACGGCTATTCGCTGCGCGCGACGCCGAGCAGGCTGAGCAGCCAGATGAACATGGTGACGAAGCTGCCGTACAGGAGGAAGGCGCCGAAGATCGCCTTCTTGTGCGTCGTGTCTGCCGCGTCGGTCTCGAAGTACCAGTTCTTGATCTGCTGCGTCTCGAAGGCGGTGAGGCCGGCGAAGATGAGCGGCACCACGATCGACAGCAGCAGATGGAAGCCCGAGGATTGGACGAAGATGTTGACGACGATGGCGATCAGGATGCCGAACGTGGCCATCACCAGGAACCGGCCCATCGCCGACAGGTCCTTCTTGGTGGTGTAGCCGAACAGGCTCATCCCGGCGAAGGCGGCGGCGGTGATGAAGAAGACGCGCGCGACGCTCTCCTGGGTGTAGACGTAGAAGAAGGGCGCGGTCAGCAGGCCCCACATCGCCGCGTAGATCCAGAAGCAGGCCTGGGCCGCCGCGACGCTCTTCGATGTCATCACGCGCGGCGCGACGAAGCCCATGCCGATGATGCCGATGAACAGCACCCAGACGAACGGACCGCCGACGACTGCGGCCATCACGGGGGGGTTCATCGCGACGAGCATGGCGATGATGCCCGTGAAGGCGACGCCCAGCGCCATGTAGTTGTAGACCCGCAGCATGTACTGGCGCAGGCCGACGTCGATCATGGCGGCTTCGGCTTGCCCCCGGGTCATCGTGTCGGTGCGCAACTCGAAACGCCTTTCAGGTCTCACTGCCATAGCGACTCTCTCTCCAACGATGGTCTGGCCCTTCCCAGGATATGGCACAGGCTGTTCTTCGTTCAAGCGCTATCGCCCCAGATTAAAATTCCTTAATCTACTCGTTGCGCAGGTGCGGCAGGGCCTTCTGTCCCAACGCTCTCCACGTTCCCGAGAAACCGATGACCGCGGTGGTCGCAATCGACCCCAGCACGGTCGCGGCCACCACCCGCGGCAGAAACACCCAGTCGCCGTGCATCATCAACACGGTCACGGCCCACGCTGCGATGCTGCCGACGAGGGCGGCGGCCGCACCCGTGCAGAGCCCGAGGGCGGCATACTCGAAGAGGAAGATCGCGGCGATACGGCTGCGGGTGGCGCCCAGGACCTTGAACAGCACCGCATCGCGGGTGCGCCTGCGGCGATCGGCGATGATGGCGCCGGCCAGCACCAGGGCGCCGACGACGAGCGTCGCCGACGCGCTGAGGCGGATGCCGTCGCCGACCGCGGCGACCAGGCGGTTGACGGCCGCGAGCGCGTCCCGGACGCGGATGGCGCTGACGTTGGGGAGACGGCCGGCGACGGCGCGCTCGACGGCGGTCTCCGCCCGTTCCGAAACGAACACCGCGGCAATATGGCTGTGCGGCGCGCCCTCGAGGGTGCCCGGCGCGAGGATCAGCGCGAAGTCGAAGGGGATGGCACCCCAATCGATCTCGCGCAGCGAGGCGATCTCGGCCACGAATTGGCGACCGAGTACGTTCAGCGTCAGCGTGTCGCCGAGGCCGACCCCGAAGCCCTCGGCCAGCCCCGCGTCGAGGGAGACGAGCGGCGGGCCGCGGTAATCGGACGGCCACCAGTCGCCGGCGACGAGCTTGGCCTCCTCGGGCCTCCCCCGCGCGTAGGTAAGACCCCGGTCTCCGCGCACCGCCCACTGGGCTTCCGGTGCGACCGTCGCCCGCTCGACCGGAACCCCGTTGATCGCGACGATCCCCCCGCGGACCGAGGGAACGCGCCGAAACCGCTCGACTCCCTCGACGCCGAGAACGGTCTCGTCGAACGCCGCCGTCTGGTCGTCCTGGATGTCGATGAAGAACAGGGCCGGCGCCGCATCCGGCAGCCGTTCGCCGATGCGGGCCCTGATGTTTCCCTCGATGAGGGCGATCGCAACCAGCACGGCCATGCCGGCGCCGAGAGAGACCATGACGACGGGCGTGGCGGTGGCCGGACGGTGCAGGTTGGCGACGGCCATGCGCACCTCGTGAGTGCGAAAGCGGCCGACGCGTCTCGCCGCCGCCATCACCACGGCCGCGCCGCCGCGCAGCACCAGCAGCGTCGCGCACGTCCCGGCGACGAACCACGCGGCGAACCAGCGATCACTCGATGTGAGCACGACCAGCGCGGCGAGAACGGCGGCGAGGCCGGCGACGACGGCAGTATCCTTGAGGCCCGGCCGCGACGACAGGGGCACCGCGAGCAGGCGAAACAGATCGGCCGCGGCGACGGCCCGGACGCGGGCCAGCGGCCAGAGCGCGAACGTCAGCGCGGTGAGACCGCCGAACAGGCCCGCCAACGCGAGCGGCGCGACGTGAAGCCCGGCCTGGGCAGGGATCGGCAGGACGCCCTGCAGCGCCGCGATCGCCAGCGCCGGCACGAGAGCGCCGGCCGCACCGCCGACGGCGATCGCCAACGCGGCCAGGACGGCGATCTGCACCAGGTAGATCCGGAAGATCAGGCCGGGCCGCGCACCGAGACACCGAAACGTAGCGATGGTCGAGGTCTTGCCGTCGAGGTAGGCCTTGACCGCATTGCCGACGCCAATGCCGGCGATGAGCAGCGTGCTGAGGGCGACAAAGCTGAGGAACAGGTTCATCCGCTCGACGAAGCGGCGGATGCCGGGCGCCGCGCCCGACGCGTCGCGGATGCGCCAGGCGGCGGTCGGGAAGGCCGCCTTGACGGCGTCGATCCACGCCGCGGTGGCGGTCCCGGGCGGCAGCAGCACGCGGTTGTGATAGTGAACCAAGCTCCCCGGCTGCACGAGACCGGTTTCGCCGACGGCGCCCGCGGCGACCATCAGTCTCGGACCCAGATTGAAGACGCTCGCGACCTGGTCGGGTTCGCGCACGAGACGGGCGCGGATCTCGACCGTCGCCTCGCCGACCCGCACCAGGTCGCCCGGCTGCAGGCCCTGCCGCTCCAGGAGGCCGGCCGCGGCCACGGCCCCCCACCGACCGTCGCGGAACGCCAGGCTGTCCTGGAGCGAGCCGGCCGGCTCCAGCTGGACGGCGCCGACCAGCGGGTAGTGTTCATCCACGGCCTTGAGCTCGACCAGGGTGCGGCGGTCCCGGTCGCCGACGGGACGGACCATCGCCCGCATCTCGACGATGCGGGAGCGGGCCGCGGACCGGGCCGAGAGAAACGCCTCCTGCTCCCCGGTCGGCGGCTGGTGGTAGAGCTGGAGGTCGATGTCGCCGCCGAGGAGCGCGCGCGACTCGGTCCGGATGCCGGCGTCGATCGAGCCCTGCAAGGACCCCACGGCGGCGGTGGCGAACACGCCGATCGCGAGGCAGGCGAGGAAGAGGCGAAAGCCCGAGAGGCCGGACCGCAGCTCGCGGCGCGCGAGACGGGCGGCGAGGAGAAGCTCCCTCACGTCAGCCCGAAAGCGGCTGCGGTCTCGGCGCCGTCCGCGACGATGAGGCCGTCGGCCAGACAGATCCTGCGGTCGCAGCGCGCCGCCAGCCGAGGCTCGTGGGTGACCAGGATCAGGGTGGTCCCGCAGCGCCGATGCAGGTCGAACAGGACGTCCATGACGGCCGTCCCGGTGGCGCGGTCGAGGTTGCCCGTCGGCTCATCGGCGAGCAGGACGGCGGGCTCGCCGACGAAGGCCCGGGCCAGCGCCACCCGCTGCTGCTCACCGCCCGAGAGCTGCGAGGGATAGTGGGACAGACGGTGCCCGAGCCCGACCTTGGTGAGCTGCGCCCGGGCCTGCTCGAAGGCGTCGGCGGCACCCGCGAACTCGAGCGGGAGCGCGACGTTCTCCACCGCGGTCATCGTCGGCACCAGATGGAAGTCCTGAAAGACGATGCCGACGTGATCGCGCCGGAAGCGCGCGAGCGCATCCTCGTCGAGGGCAGCGAGGTCATGGCCGGCCACGCGGAGCGCGCCTGTCGTCGGCCGCTCCAGGCCGGCGATCAGCATCAGCAGCGACGTCTTGCCCGAGCCCGACGGCCCGACGAGGCCGACCGTCTCGCCCGCGCCGATCACCAGATCGAGCCCTCTCAGGACGTTGACCTTTCCGGCTGCGCTTGTCAGCGTAAGCTGCACCCGTTCGAGGACGACCGCGGGCGAGGACTGGCGGTCAGGCGCAACCGATAGGAGAGTGGTCATTGTCAACGAGCGGATCCCAGGGACATCGCCGACCGAACCACGGATATGGTCGCCGCTCCCGCCTTTTCAATTTCATTGTCGTGCTGTGGCTTGCGGTGCTGGCGGTGCAGCCCGCCGCCGCGGACGGCCCGGCGCGCATCCTCGCCTTCGGCGACAGCCTCACCTCCGGTTACGGCCTGGACCACGACCAGGCGTTCCCGGTGCAACTCGAGCGGGCGCTGAAGGCGGAGGGACTCGACATCCGCGTCGTCAACGGCGGCCTCTCCGGCGACACCACGGCCGGCGGGCTCGCGCGGCTGGACTGGGTGCTGGCCGCCGTGCCGGGCGGCGCGCCCGACGCCGTGATCCTCGAGCTCGGCGCCAACGACGGGCTGCGCGGCCTGGATCCGGACGCCACCCACGCCAACCTCGACAGGATCCTGGAGGGCCTCAGGGAACGCGGTATCAGGGTGCTGCTCGCCGGCATGCTCGCCCCGCCCAACCTCGGCCGCGAGTACGGGGACGAGTTCAACTCGGTCTTCCCACGGCTGGCCGCGGAGCATGGCGTCGCCCTCTACCCCTTCTTTCTCGACGGGGTGGCGGGCGATCCGTCGCTCAATCAACCGGACGGCCTGCACCCCAACGCCGACGGCGTTGCCGAGATCGTCCGGCGCATCCTGCCGGCGGTCAAGGTGCTGGTTGCGGAGATCCACTAGCGCAGACGCCGGCGGGCGTGAACGAGGTTGCGCCAGGAGGGCCGAAATGCGCTATAACCGCTCGTCGGGTTCGGGACTGTCGCACGTGAGGGCATTCAGGATCGGTTATGGCATCGCCGAGGATTGGGCGCATGCGGCTCAGGCGTGCGTAAACGGCCTCGGCGACGATCTCGGGGACGCCAACCTCGGCTTCCTCTACATCACCGACCACCTGGCGGACGATGTCGCGAGCATCCTCGCCTATGTTCGCCAGAAGACCGGCATCGAGCGCTGGGTCGGCAGCGTCGGCATGGGCGTCTGTGCCGGCGGCAACGAGCTGTTCGACCGTCCCGCGGTCGCGGCGATGGCGGGCTCGCTGCCCGAGGGATCGTTCTGCATCTTTCCGGCCATCAGCCGTGATACCGCCGAGCTGTCGGAGGTCCACCGGGCTTGGATCGCCGATGCCGCCCCGACGTTCGGGATCGTGCACGGGGACCCGGGCAATCCGAACATCCGCACCCTGATCAGCGATCTTGCCGACCGGACGTCCGGGTTCCTGGTCGGTGGGCTCACCTCGTCGCGGGGCGCGTGTCATCAGATTGCCGGACGGATGACCGGCGGCGGGCTGTCGGGAATCCTGTTCACCGCCGACGTCACTGTGCACGTCGGCCTGAGCCAGGGGTGCGCGCCCGTCGGCGACAGCCACATCGTCTCCGACTGCGTCGACAACATCCTGATCGGCCTGGACGGCAGGCGCGCGCTCGATGTCTTCAAGGAGGACGTGGGCGAGGTCCTGGCGCGGGATCTCAAGCGTGCGGCGGGCTACATCCATGCGGCGCTGCCACTGCCGGGATGCGATACCGGCGATTTCATGGTGCGCAGCCTCCTCGCCGTGGATCCGGTCCACGGCTGGATCGCGATCGGCGACCGTGTGCAACCCGGCGATCGCGTGCTCTTCGTGCGCCGCGATTCGGCCAGCGCCAGAGACGATCTGGCCGAGATGGTTGCCGGTCTCAAGGCCCGCGCCGTCGCCCGCCCGCGCGGCGGCGTCTATTTCTCCTGCGTCGCCCGCGGAGAAAACATGTTCGGCACGGCGGGAAGCGAGATGGCGATCATCCGGAACGTGCTCGGGGATCTGCCGGTCGTCGGCTTCTACTGCGGCGGCGAGATCTCCAACGGCCGGCTTTACGGATTCACCGGCGTCCTCGCGCTGTTCGCCTGAGCGACGGCCCGGTCCGAACGAGGCCCTCAGCCGCACCGGCATCGCGGTGAGCCGCGTCCGCCCGGGGGGCACGAATCGCTCCGTCGCCGCAGCATCGGCGGCACCGCGAGCCGAACGCGGCACCGCCACGGAGGCTTGCGGCAGGCCGGATCGCCGTTTCGGTCTTGATCCAGCCGAGATGGGCTTGGCATATGTGTTGTCGAGGCCGTTCCTCACCGGCGTCATCGTCGGAGCGACGACCGAGGTCCGGCGCCGCACCCTGACCGTGGAGGTCAGCCATGTTCCGCTTGTTCGTCGGCGTTCCTCTGCCTGCCGGTGTCCGTGCCGATCTCGCCGGGCTCTGCTCGGGGCTTCCGGGCGCGAAGTGGGTCGCGGCCGAGAACCTGCACCTCACCCTCCGCTTCATCGGCGAGGTGGGGGGCGGCGAGGCCGAGGACATCCATCAGGCGTTGAGCCGGATCCGTGCCGGCCGCTTCGAGCTGACCATCGCCGGCGTCGGCTGCTTCGAGACCGGCCGCAAGGTGCATACGCTCTGGGTCGGGGTGGAAAAGCAGGAGTCGCTGTTCCGCCTCAACGAACGCGTCGAATCGGCGATCGTCCGCTGCGGCTACGAGCCGGAACGCCGCAAGTTCAAGGCGCACATCACGTTGGCGCGGTTCCGCAACGGGACGCCGGCCCGCATCGGCAGCTTCATCGAACGTCACAACGGTTTTTCGACGGGGCCGGTCCCGATCGACCGCTTCACCCTCTACCGTAGCCATCTCGGACGCGAAGGCGCCCACTACGAGGCGCTTGCCGACTACCCGCTCGCGCTCGACGGCGGACAGGCCGGCAGCCTGCAGTCGGCCGATGCCTGGGAGACCGACTGGGACGCGGGCGCGTTTGGCCGGGACTGACAGGGGATGCGGCGTCGCGCCCGCGCCGCCCGGCGGGCGCCCGCAATCTGGTGCCGCGGAGTGGAATTGAACCACCGACCCCGCCCTTACCAAGGGCGTGCTCTACCCCTGAGCTACCGCGGCACGGCCGTCGGACGGGGCGGCACCATGCCATAGTGCGGTTGCGACTGGCAAGCGCGGCTTGACCGCGGGCGCGAAGCCGGACACCGTCAGGGTCATGGCCAAGGAGTGCGAAATCGAGCGTCGTCGCGAGAAGGCGCACGACCGCGAAGAGCGCCGGGAGCGTCTCGCCGCCGCGTTGCGCGACAACCTGCGCAAGCGCAAGCTGCAGGCCCGGCTGCGCGCAAGCCGAACGGAACCGGAGCCGGAAGCGCGTTGAGCGCGAAGGGGCGGCACGAGACCGCGCTTGTGCGCGCGCCGACACTCGGATAAAAGGCGGCGCCGTCGCCGACTTCGGCTCGTGCCGGGACCGTCACCGGGATCCCGCGACGCGACGCGACCCGAGACGGCGCCCTCTCCGGGGGCCGTTGGCGGGCAGCACGCACTGGACGCTCATGGATCGCATTCGCATTCGTGGCGGGACGCCGCTCCTCGGCTCGATTCCCATCGCCGGCGCCAAGAACGCGGCGTTGCCGTTGATGGCGGCGAGCCTGCTGACCGACGAGCCCTTGATCCTCCACAACCTCCCGCACGTGGTCGACGTTGCGACGATGGCCCACCTGCTCGGGGAGCTTGGCGTCGAGATCGGCATGGACGGCAACGACCCCGACGGCTGCACCGGCCGCGTCCTCGAGCTCCGCGCCCGGACGATCAGGAGCACGACGGCACCCTACGATCTCGTGCGCAAGATGCGCGCCTCGGTGCTGGTCCTGGGTCCGATGCTCGCCCGCTGCGGCCGGGCCCGGGTGTCGCTGCCGGGGGGATGTGCGATCGGTCCGCGGCCGGTCGATCTGCACCGCAAGGCGCTGGAGCAGATGGGAGCCCAGATCGACGTCCGCGAGGGCTACATCGAGGCGACGGCGCCGAAGGGGCTGCAGGGCGCCCATATCGTCTTTCCCATGGTCAGCGTCGGCGGCACGGAGAACGCGCTGATGGCCGCCACGCGCGCCCGCGGCGAGAGCGTGATCGCCAACGCCGCGCGCGAGCCGGAGATCGCCGACCTCGCCCGCAGCCTCGAGGCGATGGGAGCGGAGATCGAAGGCATCGGTACCGACACTCTTCGCGTGCAGGGCAAGGAAAGGCTGCACGGCACACGCCATCAGGTGCTTCCCGACCGCATCGAGACCGGCACCTACGCCGTGGCCGCGGCGATCTCCGGAGGAGAGGTGGAGCTGCTCGGCACCCGCCTCGATCTCGTTCAATCCATCGCCGACGTCCTGGTCCGGGCCGGCGTCGACGTCGAGGAGACGGACCGCGGCCTCACCGTCCGCCGCCGCAACGGCCCCGTCCGCGGTGTCGACGTGATGACCGAGCCCTATCCCGGCTTTCCCACCGACATGCAGGCGCAGATCATGGCACTGATGACGGTCGCCGAGGGGGCGGCCATGCTCACCGAGACCGTGTTCGAGAACCGCTTCATGCATGTCCCGGAGCTGTGCCGGATGGGAGCGAACATCAATGTCCACGGCTCGTCCGCGATCGTGCGCGGCGTCTCGCATCTCTCGGGAGCGCCGGTGATGGCGACGGATCTGCGTGCGTCCGTGTCGCTCGTGCTGGCCGGACTGGTCGCCCGCGGCGAGACCGTTCTCAACCGCGTCTATCATCTCGACCGCGGTTACGAGCGTCTGGAGGAAAAGCTCTCCGCCTGCGGCGCGACGATCGAGCGCATCAGGGACCGTTAGGGTCGGCACGCTTGCATCCTGGCGCATCCGATGAAATCGCACTATGACCGGTGAGGCATTCGGACGTGGCGCGTTGGCAGTGAGAGGCAATTTGATCCTGGCCTTGCCGAAGGGACGGATCCTCGCCGAGGTCATGCCGCTCGTGCGCCGCGCCGGCATCGAGCCCGAGCCTGCGTTCGACGACGAGGCCGCGCGCAAGCTCCGCTTCGCCACCAACGTCGCCGAGGTCGACATCATCCGCGTCCGCTCCTTCGACGTCGCCACGTTCGTCGCGTTCGGTGCCGCGCATCTGGGCGTCGCCGGCACGGACGTCCTCATGGAGTTCGACTACTCCGAGATCTATGCGCCGCTCGACCTCGGCGTCGGCCGCTGCCGGATGGCGGTTGCCGAGCCTGCTGAGCTTGTCGGCAGCGACGATCCCGCCGGCTGGAGCCATGTGCGGATCGCCACCAAGTATCCCGTGGTGACCGCCCGCCACTTCGCTGGGCGCGGCGTCCAGGCCGAGTGCATCCGGCTCTCGGGCGCGATCGAGCTGGCGCCGGCGCTGGGGCTTTGCGAGCGCATCGTCGACCTGGTGTCCTCCGGCGAGACGTTGCGGGCCAACGGTCTCGTCGAGGTGGAGACGATCTCCGAGATCACCTCCCGCCTGGTCGTCAACCGCACGACGTGGAAGACCCGCCCGGAGGACGTGGGCCGATGGATTGCGCGGTTCAGGGAGGCGATCGATGGCGGCTCGGCTTGACGTCCGCGCCCCCGGCTTCGAGGTCGCGTTCTCGGCGCTGCTGACGTCGCAGCGCACGTCGCAGGCCGATGTCGACGTCGTCGTCGCGGCAATCCTCGAGGATGTCCGCACGCGCGGCGACGCCGCGCTCATCGAGCACTCGCGCCGCCTCGATCGTGTCGAGCTTACACCGGAGACGCTGCGGGTGTCCGCCCCCGAGATCAAGAGCGCGAGCGCGGCCTGCGACAAGCGCGCCGTCGCCGCCCTCGAGCTCGCGGCACGTCGCATCCGCGCCTTTCACGAGCGGCAGGTGCCTCAGGATCTGGACTACACCGATGCCGATGGGGTTCGCCTCGGCTATCGCTGGACGCCGGTGGCCGCGGTGGGGCTCTATGTTCCGGGCGGAACCGCCGCCTACCCGTCCTCGGTGCTGATGAATGCGATACCGGCCACCGTCGCGGGCGTCGAGCGCCTGGTGATGGTGGTTCCGGCGCCGGCGGGCGCCATCAACCCGCTTGTTCTGGCCGCCGCCCGAATCGCCGGAATCGGAGAGATCTATCGCATCGGCGGGGCGCAGGCGGTGGCGGCCCTGGCCTACGGCACCGAGACGATCAGGCCGGTCGCGAAGATCGTCGGTCCGGGCAACGCCTACGTCGCCGCCGCCAAGAGGCGCGTCTTCGGCATCGTCGGCATCGACATGATCGCCGGACCCTCGGAGGTTCTCGTCGTCGCCGACGCGGCCAACGATCCTGCGTGGATCGCCGCCGATCTGTTGGCGCAGGCCGAACACGACGCCGCCGCGCAATCGATCCTGATCACCGACGACGCCGCCTTCGGCGACCGCGTGTGCGCCGAGGTGGAGGCGCAGTTGGCGACCCTGGAGCGCGCCGACATCGCATCCCGGAGCTGGGCCGCCCATGGCTGGGTGATCATCGTCGACAGCCTCGATCAGGCCGCGGCACTCATCGACCGGATCGCGCCGGAGCATCTGCAGCTCGCCGTAGAGGATCCCGACCGTCTCGCCGCGCGGGTCAGCCACGCCGGCGCCGTGTTTCTCGGGCGGATGGCGCCGGAGGCCATCGGCGACTATGTCGCCGGCCCCAACCACGTGCTGCCCACCGGCGGCAGCGCCCGGTTCTCTTCGGGCCTCGGCGTGCTCGACTTCCTCAAGCGAAGCACGATGATCGGCTGTGACGCCCAAGCGTTCGGCGCCATCGCGCCGGCGGCGCTGGCTCTCGCCGAGGCGGAGGGGCTCGGCGCCCATGCGCGCTCGCTGGCTCTCAGGCTGAACCGCCGGCGCCCGACGTGACCGCCCGTCGTGACCTCCGGCAGGACGCCCGAAACCGAGCGAATTGTCAGCGTCCACTTCGACGATCCGGGCCGCATCCGGCTCAGCGCGCAGGTCGAGAACGAGCGCCGCGCGGCGCTGTTCGACCTGATCCAGGACAACCGGTTCGCGCTCGTCGGCGGCTTCCGGGGGCCGTACGCTCTCCATCTCGGCATCGACGGAGAACGGCTGACCTTCGAGGTTCGCGACCAGAAGGCAGAGCCGTTGACCCGCTTCGCCCTGCCGCTTCGCTCGCTCAGGCGAATCATCAAGGATTACTTCCTGGTGCTCGACAGCTACTTCAAGTCGATCAAGACCGCTCCGCCGAGCCGCATCGAGGCCATCGACATGGGGCGTCGCGGCCTTCACAACGAGGGTGCCGAGCTGTTGCGGCAACGGCTGGCCGACAAGGTGGACATGGATCAGGATACCGCCCGCCGTCTGTTCACCCTGATCTGCGTGCTGCACATCCGAGGCTGAGCGGGACGTGGGCGACCTTCCCTCCGCGGTGCTGTTCGCCTGCACCCACAACGCCGTGCGGTCGCCGATGGCCGAGGGCCTGCTCAAGCACCTGCACGGGCTCAGGGTCTACGTCGACTCGGTGGGCGTCCGACCGGGCGAGCTGGATCCGTTCGCGGTCGAGGTCATGGAGGAGATCGGCATCAACATAGCGAGGCACCGGCCGAAGACGTTCGACGACCTGGAGGACGAGTCCTTCGACGAGGTGATCTCGCTGTCGCCGGAGGCCCACCACCGGGCCGTCGAGATGACGCGGATCATGGCCTGCGAGACCCGGTTCTGGAACATCTTCGATCCGACCATCGTCGAAGGCAGTCGCGACGCCCGCCTGGCCGCGTACCGGCAGGTTCGCGACCAACTGTTGAACCGCATCAAGGAGCATTTCCGGGCGGGCCGGATGGCCGATGTGTAGACCCGTGCACGGGGCGAGACAGTGCTG
This sequence comes from uncultured Rhodospirillaceae bacterium, assembly GCA_964420325.1. Lineage (GTDB taxonomy): Bacteria > Pseudomonadota > Alphaproteobacteria > Rhodospirillales > Defluviicoccaceae > CAYQSU01. Next base: position 19,733 of record CAYQSU010000033.1, read on the forward strand.
CCTGCGCATCCGGGAAATCCTCTTGACCGCGTGGAAACCGCCGGCCATCTAAAGGTCGCCGACGGCACAGATAAGAGGGAGTAATGGCAAAAGAAGGCATTTTGGAGTTTACGGGCGTGGTGACCGAGCTTCTCCCCAACGCGATGTTCCGCGTGAAGCTCGAGAACAACCACGAGGTCCTGGCGCACACGGCGGGGCGCATGCGCAAGAACCGGATCCGCGTGCTCGCGGGCGACCGCGTCAACGTGGAGATGACACCGTACGATCTGACCAAGGGTCGGATCACCTTCCGATACAAGTGACATCGCGTGATGGCGGGCCAACAGGGTCTTCGCATCGGTGTCTGACGGTGATCCCGGTTCGCCCGTCCTCCGCTTGATCCTCGCGTCCGCTTCGCAACGGCGGGTGGCGCTGCTGCGCCAGATCGGCGTCGTCCCCGACGCGATCACCCCCGCCGAGATCGACGAGTCCCCGCGCAAGAACGAGCGTCCGCGCGACATGGCGCAGCGCCTCGCGATCGCCAAGGCCCGGTCGGTCTGGGACCGTTGCCCCGATGCGATCGTCCTGGCCGCCGACACCGTCGTCGCCTGCGGCCGCCGGGTCCTGCCGAAGCCCGCGGGCGAGCGCGAGGCGCGGGCGTTCCTGAGTCTGCTCTCGGGCCGCCGGCATCGGGTCTACGGGGGGGTCGCAGTGGTCTCGCCGGACGGGCGCACCAGGGCACGGCTGGTGGTGTCGGCGGTGGCGTTCAAGCGCCTGAGCGAGCCGGAGCTGGAGCGCTACATCGCCTCGGGCGAATGGCGGGGAAAGGCCGGGGCCTATGCCATTCAGGGGCGTGCGGCGGCCTTCGTCCGCTGGCTGTCCGGGTCCTACTCCAACATCGTCGGCCTCCCCCTCTACGAGACGTCGGCGCTCTTGAGCGGGGCCGGGTTCCAGCCGGCGACCGACGACGGCGGGACCGATGGCGATTGACGAGGTCCTCGTCACCGTCGCGCCCGGCGAGGTCCGGGCCGGGTTCAGGGCCGGCGGCCGGCTCCGTCGCCTGGTCGTCGACCGCGGCGACGATCGTCCCCTGATCGGCGACGTCCGTCTCGGCCGCGTGACCAGGGTCGTGCGCGGCCTCAACGCCGCGTTCGTCGACATCGGCGGCGACCGGGAGGGCCTCCTCGATCTCTCCGCGGCCGCGGCCGCGGTGGAGCGGGTGGGCGAAGGCGATCCGGTGCTGGTGCAGGTGAGCCGCGAGGCGTTCGGCGGCAAGGGACCGAAGCTCAGCCTGCGTCCGACCCTGGCGGGCCGGTATCTGGTGCTGCTCCCGGACGAGACCGGGGTCCGGTGTTCGCGGCGGGTCGGCACGGGCGAGGCGGCCGGGCGGCTTCGCGCGCTCGCCGATCTGCTGCCGCGGGAGCATCACGGCTGGATCGTTCGCGCCGCCGCACTGCCTGCGAGCGCCGACGGCGTCGCCGCCGAGGCCGGCCGGCTGATCGACGCCTGGCACCGCATCCGTCGCGGGCGGGCGTCCGCCTCGTCGCCGGCCAACCTCTGGCGGCGGGCGCCTCCGGCGCTGGCGGCGGTGCTCGACGAGGCGGGCGCGGAAACACGGCGCCTCGTCATCGACGACGCCCGGTTCGCGGCGCGCGTGCGGGCAGAGGCCCCGGACCTCGGCGCGAGAATCGAGATCTTCACCGGCCGCGAGCCGCTGTTTTCCGTTGCCGGCGTCGAGGAAGAGATCGATGCGGCGCTGGCGCCGGTGCTGACGCTGCCGTCGGGAGGGGTGATGACGATCGCCGAAACCGCCGCCGCGGTCGCGATCGACGTCGATACCGGTGCGGCGGAGCAAGGCGGCCGCGAGCCCACCGCGCTCGCCGTCAACCTCGAGGCGGCCGAGGCGGTGATCCATCACGTCGGCCTTCGCGAGCTCGCCGGCTACATTCTCGTCGATTTCGTGCCGATGCAGCGGCGGGAGAACAATGCTCGCGTTCTCAAGCGCATGCGCGACGGTTTTGCGTCCGATCGCCGGGACGTCCACGTTGGCGGTTTCACGCGTCTCGGCATGGTCGAGCTGACCCGGAGACGCCTCGGCCCCTCGCTCGGCGAGCAGCTGACCGAGGCCTGCCCCTGCTGCCGCGGCAACGGCCGGGTGAAGTCGCCCCGCACCGTCGCCCTGGAGGCATTGCGCGCGGTGCTGACGGCGGATGCGGCGGAACCGGGACGGGCGTGGACCGTGGAGGCGCCGCGGCCGGTGGTGGCGGCGCTTTCGGCGCCGCTGGCCCAGGCTCGCCGCGATGCCGAGGCGCGGCTCGGTCGCGCGCTCCGGCTCGTCGAAGACGCGGCATCGGCTCCCGACGCCTTCCGCCTCGCCGCCAGGGAGGGGGGGCGCGATCGTGGCTGACCGTCCCGGGACCGAGGCGGGTGGAGCGGTCGGCAGGCGATGCCCGACATGCGGCAAGCCCACCGTCGACAGATGGCGTCCGTTCTGCTCGAAGCGGTGCGCCGACATCGATCTCGGCCGCTGGCTGGGCGAGCACTATCGCGTTCCGGGGGAGGACGAAACCGCGCCCGAAGCCGAGGCCGAACCGGAAGAGCCGTAGAGCGGGTTCACCGCGGCGAGAGGGAGGCCTATCGGTCGACCCTGGCAGGAGAGCGGAGGTCTTCGGGCATCAGTCGCGGCATCTCGGCTGGGCGGCGATCTGCGGATCCTGGCGCCGCGAGGGATCGGCGGCACAGGCGGCGGCGATCTGCGGGTTGGCCTCGAACTGCGCCTTGGCGATCAGCGCCTTGACCCGGCTCGGAAACCAGAAGCGCTGGATCTCCGAGCCGTTTCGGCAGACCAACTCGGCGCCGGTGCCGTGGATCTCGATGCAGTATACGGGCATCGCCTCGCGACCTGTTCGTCCTCGCACCTGATGCGTTTGATGACAGCCTACGACGACCTCGTAACCGGAGCGTTAAGGCGCTTCGCCCCGGCGGCGTCCGCCTTGGTTTTTCTTGGACGCCCGGCCGGACCCTCGGTATAGACTGGGTGAATGCCGGGGTTGGCCGGCGCGAGGGTGGTGCAAGCACCGTGTCCTATGTCCTTCACGGCGATACGGGCGACTGGGAAGCGGTCGTCGGCCTCGAGGTCCACGCCCAGGTCATCTCCAAGGCCAAGCTGTTCTCGGGCGCGGCCACCGCGTTCGGCGCCGAGCCGAACACCCAGGTCTCGCTCGTCGATGCCGCCATGCCGGGCATGCTCCCCGTTCTCAACCGCGTCTGCGTCGAGCAGGCGATCCGCACCGGCCTCGGCCTGGATGCCACGATCAACCTGACCTCGGTGTTCGAGCGCAAGAACTACTTCTATCCCGACCTGCCGGCGGGCTATCAGATCTCCCAGTACCAGCGGCCGCTGGTGACGGATGGGTGCCTGCGGGTCGATCTCGAGGACGGCTCGGTGCGCAAGATCGGCATCGAGCGGCTTCATCTCGAGCAGGACGCCGGCAAGTCGCTGCACGATCAGGATCCGCACCGCACCTTCGTCGACCTCAACCGAGCCGGCGTGGCGCTGATGGAGATCGTCTCCCGCCCCGACATCCGCGGCCCCGAGGAGGCCGGCGCCTATCTGCGCAAGCTCCGCTCGATCCTCCGCTATCTCGGCACCTGCGACGGCAACATGGAAGAGGGCTCGCTCCGCTGCGACGCCAACGTCAGCGTGCGCAAGGCCGGCGAGACCGGCCTCCGCACCCGCACCGAGGTCAAGAACGTGAACTCGGTGCGTTTCGTGATGCAGGCGATCGACCACGAGGCCCGGCGCCAGGTCGCGACCTATGAAGGCGGCGGCGACGTCGTTCAGGAAACCCGGCTGTACGATCCGGTGCGGGGCGAGACGCGGCCGATGCGGGCCAAGGAGTTCGCCCATGACTACCGCTACTTCCCCGATCCGGACCTGTTGCCGCTCGGGCTGGCTGCCGCGGACGTCGAGCGCATCCGCGCGAGCCTGCCCGAGCTCCCCGACGCCAAGAAGGCCCGGTTCGTCGCCGAGTACGGGCTGTCGGCCGCGGATGCGGCCACCCTGGTGGCGGAGCGGGACACCGCCGCCTTCTTCGAGCGCGTCGCCCAGGGGCGCGACGCCCGGACGGCCGCCAACTGGGTGATCACCAACCTGTTCGGCGTCCTCAACCGCAAGGGGCTCGACATCGGCGCCTCGCCCGTCTCCGCCGATCGGCTCGGACGCCTGCTCGACCTGATCGCGGACCAGACGGTGTCCGGCCGCATCGCCAAGGAGGTGTTCGAGATCATGGCCGGGACCGGCGAGGATGCCGATGCCATCGTCGAGCGCAAGGGACTGAGGCAGATTTCCGATGCGGGCGCGTTGGAGGCCGTGGTGAAGCAGGTCGTCGCCGACCACCCGCAGCAGGCCGGCCAGGTCAGGGACGGCGACCGCAAGGTCGTCGGCTGGTTCGTCGGCCAGGTGATGAAGGCCACCCAGGGGAAGGCCAACCCGCAGCAGGTGAACGAACTCCTGCGGAAGCTCCTCGGCGGATAGACGGAAAGCCGCGGTTTGCCGAGCATGGGCCACCGGTTCTTCACCGCCGACGTCTTCACCGATCACATCTTCGGCGGCAATCCGCTGGCGGTGTTCCCCGACGCCGCCGGGCTCTCAGGCCGGCAGATGCAGGCCGTGGCGCGCGAGCTCAACCTGTCGGAGACCGTCTTCGTCCTGCCGCCGGAGCGCCCCGGGCACACGCGCCGCCTGCGCATTTTCACGCCTGCGGCCGAGCTGCCCTTCGCCGGCCATCCGACCATCGGCACGGCGCATGTGCTGGCCAGCATCGGCGACATCGCGCTCGCCGGTGAGGCGACCCGGGTGGTGTTCGAGGAAGGTGTCGGACCGGTTCCGGTGACGATCCGCGGCCGCCGCGGAAGGCCCGTGTGGGCCCAGCTGACGACGGCACGACTGCCGGAATTCGGGCCCGAGCCGCCGACCGCCTTCGTGCTCGCGGCGATGCTGTCTCTGGAGCTCGGGGACCTGTCGACTGAGACCTCGCCGCAGACGGTCAGCTGCGGCGTTCCGTTCACCGTCATCGAGTTGGCGAGCCTCGAGGCGGTGGGGCGCGCGAGCCTCAGGCGCGATGTCTGGGACTCGGTGCTCGCCCCGACCTGGGCGCCCGCGGTGTTCGTGTTCTGCCGCGGCGCGGTGCGCCCCGAGGCCGGGTTGCACGCGCGCATGTTCGATCCCGCGATGGGCATCGGCGAGGACCCGGCGACCGGCTCCGCCGTCGCCGCGCTCGCCGGCCTGCTTTCCCGCCAGGAGCCTCATGGGGACGGCACCCGGCGATGGGTGGTCGAGCAGGGCGTGGAGATCGGTCGGCCGAGCCTCCTCGAGCTGGAGGCCGACATCGGCAACGGAAGCGTCGAAAGCGTGCGCGTAGGCGGTGCCTCGGTCATGGTCAGCCGGGGCGAGATGGAGATCCCGCCGTCCCGTGACGAGCCGATCGGCCTCGCGCGCGCGGCGGCCGCACCGTCAGAAGCGATAGCGGAGGTTGAGCCCGAGGATGTGCGAACGGCTCTCGGCCTCTGCCCTGGTGTTGACGACGCCGGCCGCCGCGGTGCCGGCAAAGAAGCCGCGGTCGAGGTCGATCTCGATCGCCTGCCAACGGGCATGATAGTAGGCGACATCGACGACGAGCGCGTCGAGGAGCCGATACGAGAGCCCGAAGCCGACGGCGAAGCTGTCGGCATCGGGGACGCTCGCGCTGCGGAAGCGGTCGACGGTTGGCGTCGCGTCGTAGCGGACGCCGGCCCGTGCCGTCCAGGCCTCGGCGAAGGCGTACTCGAAGCCGATCGAGACGGCATAGGAGTCCGCGTAATCCTGGGCAATGACGACGTCGGGCATGCCGTCGTCGAAGCGGATGCGGATGTCCTCGAAGCGGCTCCAGTCGAACCATTGCGCCTCGCCGAGCAGCGTCAGGTGGGGCGTCAGCTCGTGGGCGATGCCGACGGTGAGGAAGCCCGGCAGGTCGAGGCCCGCCGTGCCGGCGAACGAGCCGTTGGCGGCGGCGAGTGCACCGGTGAGCCCCGAGATCCGGCTCTTCCCCTTCAGATCATGGCTGATCGGCGCGCGATAGTGGACGCCGAGCCGGGTGCCCGGCAGGGGCTCGAGGAGGACGCCGACGTTGTAGCCGACGCTCCAGTCGTCGCCCTCGAGCTCGCTGAGCCCGTCCGTCGCCACGGTCGGCCCGCCCGGCTGCAACGTGTCGGGGATGGCGTTGGAAAGCGTGGCGTTGGCGTACTGCACGTCGATGCCGCCGCCGACCGACAGCCAATCGGCGACGCGCCAGGCGACGCTCGGCGCGATATCGGCGACGACCAGCCTCGACTTGATGGTATCGTAACGGCCGAACCAGTCGCTCTTGTAGCGGAGCGCCAGACCGAACGGCGAGGTCAGACCGAGGCCGATCCACAGATCGCCGTCCAGGATCGGAGCGGCGATGAACGCGGTCGGCACCACCGCCGGCTCGAACGGGGTGCCGCCGTCGCCGCCGCCGAGCCGGGTCGGGCCGGCGGGCGGCGCCGGCGTCGAGGCGGTAGTGCCGCGGTCCTCGAAGCCGATGTCGGTGAGGAAGAGCGTGAAGCCGTAGGCGGCCTCGCTGCCGGTGAGCCGGGTCATGCCTGCGGGGTTGGTGAAGACGGTGCTGGCCTCGGCGGCGATCGCCGCGCCGCCGGCAAAGGCGCGACCGAGGCCGGTCACCGTCTGCTGCGGGATGAAGAAGCCGCCCGCCCGCGCCGCGGGGGCGACGAACGGCGCGAAGGCGGCGCACGAGAGAAGGACGGCGGCGGCGAGCCTCGCCAGCGGTCGCGGACCCCGGCTGCGGTGTGCCGGCCCGCCGTGGCACCCGAGGCGCGGTTGATCGGGCGCGGTCAGGGCAGGATCAGCCCGAAGCGGATGGCCTGGGCCACCGCGGCGACGCGATTGGCGGTGCCGAGCTTGCGCATCGCACTCTTGAGGTGGAAGTTGATGGTGTGCTCGGAGATGCCGAGGATGCGACTGATGGCCCAGGCGCTCTTCCCGCGCGCCGTCCACGTCAGGCACTCCCGCTCGCGCTCGGTGAGATGGGTTGCGGGCGCCGGTTCCTGGTCGCCGTGGCCCGCCTGGACGAAGGCGAGCTGGAACTGGATCGCCAGGATCTGCAAGGTGTTGAGGGGTGGCCGGTCGTCACGCCGGGGGCTGCCGGTGGCGAGGCTGACGACGTAGCACTCGCCGCGGGGGCCGTGGATGGGAATGCTGAGGCCGTTGTGGAGTCCGGCTTCCCGGCTCTCGTGCAGGATGAGCTGCTGCTTCGCCGACAACGGCTCCTGGGTGAGCAGGTCCTCCCACCGGAAGGCGAAGCGGCGGGCGGGGACAGCGAGCGCGACGGCATCGATCTCGTAGTATCCGTTCCTGCGGTAGTGCTCGTACCAGTCTCCCGGACAATTGACGAACAGAGCAGGACCGGATCCGGTCCGCTCCAGGGCGTCCTGGGCCGGGCCGGTCACCGGTGCCAGGGCGAAGCGGTCATATCCGAACTCGGCGATGGCCCGTTCGAAGAGCTTCACCACCTCGTCCGGTGCCGCCGCTTCGTTCGCCTTCTCGATGAACTCGGAGATGCGCATGCGCCATCACCCGTCGGCGCCGGGTGCTGCCGCGGACGTGTGCGTCGCACCGGGATCGCGGTCGGCGGCGCCGTCCGAAAGGGCCTCGCATCCGGGTCCGACAAGCATCATCGGCGCATCCCTTCGGGCGCCGCCCGCCGTCTCCTCCGTGACGATGCGCGCGCGGAACCCGGCCGAGTCCTCGAGGGGCCCGTCGCCGGGACTCTAGCCTGAGCACGAGGAGCGCGTAGGATCCCAGACCCAGGCCCGAGCCGATCGTGACGCCTTCAAATCCGTGACGAACTAACCCCCCAATAACAACCTACTATAACCCAAACGGGGCGTCAATCGCCAACCGCAGCCGGGAACGACGGACCGGCCTCGCTGCCGGCGGGCCGCGGGCCGCCACCACGCGCGTTCTTCACATGTTCACCTATGAGATTGGGCAGGTGGTGGGCGCGGCGGCTCCTTTCTACAATCGCTCCACGAGTTCGGCGTCCATGCTGGAGCGGGCGTCGTGAGGCAAGCCGGGGGAGAAACGATGCTGGACCTGCATAGGATCGTGCCGAAAGCTGGCCGCCCTGCTACCGCCTTCCTGACGCCGATCGGTGTTCTCGGCCCCGACGGCGTGAGCCCGCACGACGCGGATGCCATCAGGCGGCTGGGGGAGTCTTGGGACCTGCAGGATCAGCTGCCGAGCCTCGTTCGCGGCGCATCCCAGTCCCGCCACCTCGCCGACGAGCACCAGTACTCGGCACGGCAATTCGTTCGCCAGGCGCGCGCGGCGCTGGCGCAGGGCGACTGGCCCCTCTACCGCAGCCACCTCGAGAACGCCCGAGAAGCCCGGCGCAAGGCCTGGGAATGCTATCGTTTCGCAAGGCAGTGCGAACGCAGGGCCGACGCCATCGCCGTGTCGTCCGGCTTCCGATCCGGGGCGCATCACTGACCGGCGGCGGCGTCGCCCGCCCGCCAGCCGACGAGCGACGGGCGCCGGCGCCAGGGGTGAGCCTGCGCCCGGCAGCGCGCTGTTGGGCGCCCGCCGGGTGCGGCCGGGCCCGGGTCAGGCGGCGAGTTCGCGGGATCCGGCGAGCATGCGCAGCACCGGCAGCGAATAGCCATAGAAGCGGCGCAGCCGCTTCGGCGTCTGGGCGGCCACGTAGGCGCGCCCGGTGATCACCGGCATCTTGCCGAGCCGCCGGGCCTCCCCGAGGATCTCCACCTTGCACCCCGAGCCCTCGAGGATGCTGGCCATGATGCGGGAGTGGGTGACGAACAGATAGGACATAATGCCGTTCTGGACGGCGAACTCGGCGAGGGCGCACACCATTTCGCCGAGCGCGTGCTTGCGCTCGAGCCCCTTCAGGTCGGGATCGACGCCAAGGCGGGTCAGCTCCCAGACGTCCGGACGCGACGGCAGCTCGTCCTTCGTCACCAGGTGCGGCCACAGCTCCTTGATCATATAGGGGACGGTGGTCGGAATGAGGCGCGCCACCGCACGCGGCTGCCCTGCCGCGTCCCGCCACAGGAGGTAGACGGCGGCCGGGGTATCGAACTGATCGTACTCCATGCCGCGAAAGCTCGGGACGTCGTAGTGATGCCGCTCGACGAAGATCCTGTGGCGGAGGCGATGGCAAGCCGGCAGCGCGTCGCCGAGCAGGTGGGCGGTTTCCAGGGTGATTCCGTCGATCATCGTCCGTCTCCAGACATATGTTCGTGTTTTGTTCTTTTCGATAGCCGGGGCTCCGATCGCCCGTCGTCCCCCCGCTCCGCCGGCCCGACGCCCCGCCCTGCCGGCCGGCGCGTGACGCCTCCGGTGGCGGCGGCGGCGGCGGCGGGGTGCTCTCCGGGGCGACAGATGTTTTTGTTTTGTTCTTCAAGCAGGCAAAAATTTTTTGCGCCGGCGGACGCCGAGGCTCGGAAGCCCAACCGCGGCGGGGCAGCGATGTCGGTGGCGTGCAGCCGGATGTCGTCAGATCGGAACATGAGAAGGCATATACACCTATGACTCGAACAAATCAAGAACATTTTTCTATGGCGGGGCATGCGCGCCCCCACGGCCCTTATCTCTAAGACGAAACACCGGTCGTCCAGCGCACCGACGCCGTTTCAGCCATGATTAGGACTCCAGTACGGTCGGCCTTCGGCGCGGTCGAAAGGAGCATGTGTCGGGCGGCATTGTTCCCGTCGCCGACGGAGTGCGCTACAAGGAAAGGCGCGAGACCCGCCGTGTTCGCTTCGGGCCGCGGCCTCCGATCGGCGCGCACGGCATCTCGTCCGGGAGGAGGATCCGTTCATGCGCGAGAGGGACCCGGGCGCCGCCCGCCGCAAGCTGGTCATCCGCAACGTCGGGCTCATGCTGTCCGGGGCCTTGCGGACGCCGGTCCTCGATGCCGACACCGTGGTCTGCGTCGACGGCGTGATCGCCGCCGTCGGCCGCGAGCAGGACTGCGACACCTACGGTGCCGACCAGGTCATCGATGCCAACGGCACCGCCCTCGCCCCCGGCCTCATCGACAGCCACGTGCATCCGGTGATCGGCGACTGGACGCCTCGGCAGAGCCAGATCAACTGGATCGACAGCTTCCTCAACGGCGGCGTCACCACCATGATCTCGGCCGGCGAGGTCCATCTGCCGGGCCGGCCCAGGGACATCGTCGGCCTGAAGGCGCTGGCGATCACCGCCCAGCGGTCGTTCGCCAACATGCGCCCGGCCGGCGTCAAGGTGCATGCCGGGGCGCCGGTGCTCGAGCCCGGCATGGTCGAGGATGATTTCCGCGAGCTCGCCGCCGCCGGCGTCACGCTTCTGGGCGAGGTCGGTCTCGGCGGGGTGAAGCGGGGCGAAGAGGCGAGGCACATGGTCGCCTGGGCCCGCAAGTACGGCATCCGGAGCACCATCCACACCGGCGGCCCGTCGATCCCGGGCTCCGGCCTGATCGATGCCGACGTCGTCCTCGACGCCGCCGCCGACGTCATCGGCCACATCAACGGCGGGCACACGGCGCTGCCGCAGGACCAGATCCGCCGCTTGTGCGAGGGCTGCGACCATGCCGTCGAGATCGTCCACAACGGCAACGAGAAGGCCGCGCTGTTCGCGCTTCGCACCACGCTCGAGCTCGGCCAGCCCGAACGCATCATCCTCGGCACGGACTCGCCGGCTGGATCGGGCGTGCAGCCGCTCGGCATCCTGCGCATGATCGCGCTCGTGAGCAGCCTCGGCGATGTGCCGGCGGAACAGGCGGTCTGCTTCGCCACCGGCAACACGGCGCGGATCCGCGGTCTCGACTGCGGGCTGATCGAGCCCGGGCGCGCCGCCGATTTCGTGATCATGGACCGGGCGCAGCACACGGCTGGCCGGACGCTGCTCGACAGCATCCGGCTCGGCGACCTCCCCGGCATCGGCATGGTGATCATCGACGGCGTGGTCCGCGCCCAGCGCTCGCGCAACACGCCGCCGGCGACGACGCTGCCGGCGATCGTGCGGGGCTGAGCGGGGGCGCGGGCCGCGCGGGGAGGCGGCGCGGCGCCGCTAGCGGAGGCCGTCCTCGCCCTTGATCTCGTCCTTGGTGAGGCCGCCCACCCGCGCCAGCGGACGGCCGCTGTCGGTGACGGCGACGGCGACGACGATCTCGTCGGCGCGCGGCGCGTCCCAGACGCGCACCTCGATGGCGTCGAAATGGCTGCGCACGAAGGCCGCGTCCTTGTGGCCGAGCGGCACGTCGATCGGCGTCCCGGGGCCGCCCATCTTCTTCGCCGACGGGACCAGGGCGGCGCCCTTCTCGACCGCCGCGCGCAAGGGCTTGCCGAGACGCGGATGGAGGATGGCCGCCGCGTGCTCGAGCTCACCCCGCTCGCCGACGATGGCCGCCTTGCCGTAGCTCTCGATGGCCTTGGGCGCCACACCCAGGGCCGCGACGGCGCGGTCTCCCAGAAGCCCGCCGAGCTCCTCGCCGATCCGCATCAACTCGTCGAGGTCGTCCTGGTAGCGCCCGGCGAACGGGTTCTCGATGACGGCGACCGCCGCCGCGCGACGCGTCGGCGGAACGATCTCCCGGCCCATCTCGCGACGGGTCTCGTCGACGAGGGTGAGCAGGCGGCGGATCTTCGCGATTCCCATGACGTCCTCCCCTTGGAAGTTCGGCCGGAGGGCTCACACCGTGAGGTAGGCCTCCCGGATCTCCTTGTCCCCGGCCAGCCCGGCCATCGCCCCCTCGTAGCGGATGCGGCCCTTCTCGATGATGTAGGCGCGGTCGCTGGTCAGCGAGGCGAACCGCAGGTTCTGCTCCGAGAGCAGGATCGACAGCCCCTCCCGCTTGAGCGCGACGATCGTTGCCGCCATCTGCTCGACGATCACCGGCGCCAGCCCCTCGGACGGCTCGTCGAGCAGCAGCAGGGCCGGGTTGCCCATCAACGTCCGGGCGATGGTGAGCATCTGTTGCTCGCCGCCGCTCAGGTGTCGGCCGATGCTGTCGCGGCGTTCGGCCAGGTTGGGAAACAGCGCGAAGATCCTCTCGGGCGTCCACGCCGGCGCGCCCGCGCGGACGGCCTGCCGGCCCACCTCCAGGTTCTCGAGGACGCTGAGATCGGTGAAGATGCGCCGGTCCTCCGGCACGTAGCCGAGGCCGCGCCGGGCGATGGCGTGCACGGGCAGGTCCCTGATGTCCTCGCCGCCGAAGCGGACCGCCCCGCCGTGCGGCCGGACCAGGCCGATGATGCTTTTCAAGGTCGTCGACTTCCCGGCGCCGTTGCGCCCGAGGAGCACCGCGACCTCGCCGCGCGCCACCTCGAGGCTCACGTCGAAGAGGATATGGGCCCGGCCGTAGAAGGTGTTGAGATCGCGCACCTCGAGCATCCGCTAGCTCCTGCGCCGCGACGGCAGCGGTCCGGCGCTGCCGAGATAGACCTCCTGGACGCGCCCGTTCGAGCGCACCTCGTCGGGCTTGCCGAGCGCGATCATCTCGCCGCGGTTGAGCACGATGATGCGGTCGGCGTGGGCGAACACGACGTCCATGTCGTGCTCGGTGAACAGTACGGCGCAGCCGCGGTCGCGGACGATCGAGGCCGTCAGCGCCATCAGCTCGACGCGCTCCTTCGGCGCCATGCCGGCGGTCGGTTCGTCCATCAGCAACAGATCGGGGGCGTGGGCGAGGGCCACCGCCAGCTCGACCTTCTTCAGGTCGCCGTAGGCCAGCACGCCGCACGGCCGCTCCGCCTGATCGGCAACGCCGACCAGCTCGAGCAGCCGGGTCGCCGCCTCGAGGTGCAGCGTCTGCGCTACCCGCCACATCGACAGGAGCTGTCGATGGCGGGAGATCAGCGCCATCTGCACGTTCTCGCGCACCGTCATCGAGCGGAACGTCGCGGTGATCTGGAAGGTCCGGCCGACGCCGAGGCGCCAGATCTGCCGCGGCGAGCGGCCGGTGAGCGTCTCACCCTTGAACCGGATGGTGCCGGAATCGGGCCTGAGCTGGCCGTTGATGATGTTGAAGCAGGTCGACTTGCCGGCACCGTTGGGGCCGATCATCGCCACCATCTCGCCGGCTTCCAGCTCGAAGCCGACGTTGACGACGGCGCGGATGCCGCCGAACGTCTTGCAGAGGCCGCGAACGGCGAGCAGGCTCATGGCTTCGGCCCGCGGAGCCAGCGCACATCGAGGACCGAGCCGACGATGCCTTTCGGCATCGCCACGCAGATGCCGACGATCACGCTGCCCAGGATCAACCGCCAGTAGTCGAGGCGCGACAGCTGATCCTCGAGGGCGACGAAGGCGGCGGCACCGACGATCGGGCCGCTCAGCGTGTGCACGCCGCCCAAGAGAACCATGATCAGCGCGTCGATCGACCGCGGGATCGCGAGCTCGTCGGGAAACACGCTGCCCTTCGAGAAGACGTAGAGGCCTCCGGCCAGCCCGGCGAAGATGCCGGCGACAGCGAACGCGAACCACTGCTGGCGGCGCAGATCGATGCCGATGGCCTCGGCCCGCAGCGGCGAATCCCGGCCCGCCCTCAAGGCATAGCCGAACGGCGCGAACAGCATGTGGCGGAGCGCGAGGACGCCCCCGCCGCACACCACCAGCGCCAGGTAATAGAAGATCGTCCGGTCGCTCGCCCACGGCGACGGCCAGACGCCGACGATGCCGTCGTCGCCGCCGGTGAATCCGTACCACTGGAACACCACCGACCAGGTGATTTGCGCGAACGCGAGGCTGAGCATGGCGAGATAGACGCCGGTGAGCCGCACGCAGAACCAGCCGAAGACGAGCGCGCCAAGGCCGGCGACCGTCGGCGCGAGGACCAGCGCGAGTTCCATCGGGCTCCCGAGGTGGCTGACGGCGAGTGCGGCGCCATAGGCGCCGAGCCCGTAGTACGCGGCATGGCCGAACGACACGATGCCGCCGCCGCCCATGATGAAGTGGAGGCTCGCGGCAAACAGCGCGAGGATCAGGATCTCCGTCGCCAGCACGATCGCGAAGTCGCCGGCATAGACGGGCAGGGCGAGCAGCGTCAGGGCGCAGGCGGCCATGGCGAGGCGGACGCGCGGCCCGGGCAGGGTGAGCGGCCGCTCCTCGTGGGCGGCGCCCGCCTGGCCGGCGGTCTCCGGTCTCCCCAGCAGCCCCCACGGGCGGATGACGAGGACGACCATCATCACCAGGAACACCAGAACCAGGGTGATCTGGGGAAGCACGAGCACGCCGAACACCTTGAGCTGGCCGATGATCACCGCCGCGAGGAAGGCGCCCGGGATGCTGCCCATGCCGCCGACGACAACGACGACGAACACCTCGGCAATGATGTTGAGGTCCATCAACAGGCTCACCGGCTCGCGCGGCACCTGGATGGCGCCGCCGAGGCCGGCGAGAAACGAGCCGAGGGCGAAGACGCTGGTGAAGATCCACGCCTGGTTCACCCCGAGCGCCGCCGCCATCTCGCGGTCCTGGGTGGCGGCGCGAACGAGAATGCCCCAGCGGGTGCGATGAAACAGGAGCCAGAGCGCGCCGAGGACCGCGGGCCCGAGGACAATCAGCGCAAGGTCGTAGTCGGGCATGAACTGGTCGCCGATGGCGACGGCGTCGTCCAGGCCGGGCGCCCGCGGCCCCAGCCTGTCCTCCGGCCCCCAGACGAACAGGGCGAGGTCCTGAACGATGAGGACGACGCCGAACGTGGCGACGAGCTGGAACAGCTCCGGCGCCTTGTAGATCCGCCGCAGGATCGTAAGCTCGACGGCGAGACCGATGAGCGCGACGGCGACGGCGGCGAGCAGCAGGGCGCCGAGGAAGCCGAGCAGCGTGCCGCCGATCTGGGCAACGATGCTGAAGCCGAGATAGGCGCCCAGCATGTAGAACGAGCCGTGGGCGAAGTTGACGATCCGGGTGACGCCGAAAATGATCGAGAGCCCCGACGCCACGAGGAACAGGGACGCGGCATTCGAGAGGCCCGTGAGGACCTGCACCAGAACGAAACTCACGCGATCCCCCCTGACACGGCCGAGGCGGGAGGGACGACGGCAGGGCCGCCGTTCCTCCCCTGGCTACGCACGCCGACTTAGGATCCGGGGCGCATCGCGCGCACTTCCTCATCCGTCGGCAGATAGTCGGCGCCGTCGGCGTACCGCCAGTCGACCATGATCCCCTTGCCGTCCTTGACGGCGGTTCGCCCCACGTAGGCGCCCATCGTCGACTGGTGGTCGAGGGCGCGGAAGGTGAACGGACCCGTCGGTCCGTCGACGGTCAGGCCCTTCGCGGCCTTGATCATGGCCTCGGTGTCGGTCGAGCCGGCCTTGGCGATGGTCGCCGCCACCGCCTTGAAGGTGTTGTAGCCGACGATCGATCCCAGCGTCGGCGCGGCGCCGAACTTCTTCCGGTAGGCGTCGGCGAACGCCCGGTGCTCCGGGGTGTCGATGGCGTACCAGGGATAGCCGGTGACGATCCACCCCTCCGGAGCCTCCGCGCCCAGCGGGTCGAGGTACTCCGGCTCGCCGGTGAGCAGGCTCACCACCTCGCGGCCGTCGAACAGGCGCCGGAGCTTGCCTTCGCGAACGAACTTGGCGAGATCCGGGCCGAAGGTCACGTTGTAGATCGCTTCCGGTTTCGCGGCGGCGAGCGCCTGCACCTCGGCGCCGGCATCGATCTTGAACAGGGCCGGCCACTGCTGGGCGACGATCTCGACGTCCGGGCGCTTCTTTTTCAGCAGCTCGACGAACGAGGCGACGGCGTCCTGGCCGTACTTGTAGTTGGGAGCGATCGTCGCCCAGCGCTTGGCCGGGAGCTTGGCGGCCTCTTCGGCGAGCATCGCCGCCTGCATGTAGGTGCTCGGCCGGAGCCGGAAGGTGTAGGGGTTGCCCTTCTGCCAGGTGATGGCGTCGCTGAGCGGCTCGGCGGCGACAAACAGGACCTTGCGCTGGTTGGCGAAGTCGGCGACCGCGAGTCCGACGTGGGAGAAAAAGGTCCCGGCCAAGAGCGCGACCTTCTCTTTCGTCACCAGCTCTTCGGCGATCTTCACGGCGTCGCCGGGCTCGCCGGCATCGTCGCGGCTGATCACCTCGAGCGGCCTGCCGAGCACGCCGCCGGCGGCGTTGACCTCCTCCACCGCGAGCTGCCAGCCGCTGCGATAGGGCTCGGTGAAGGCCGGCATTCGCGTGTAGCTGTTGACCTCGCCGATCCTGATGGGGTCGGCCGCCTCCGCCGCGGCGCTCACCATCTGGCCGGCGACGGCGCCGATGACCCACAGAAGAACCCACCTGCCGATGCTCATGACGTCCTCCCTTTCGATGTCTCGACAACGCTGCCTGCGCCCTCCGGGCGAGCCGGCGCCCGAGCCTCGGGCTTGACCGCCCAACCTCCACAGTCTTCCCTCCGTCCCCGAATGGCAATGATGTTGACCGGCGGCGTCATCTGAGGCCGTCCCTGCCCCCGATCTCGGATGCGCCGAGCCCGCCGACCCGGGCATGGATCCGGGGTCCGGTCGTCATCACCAGGGCGACGATCATCTCGTCGGGGCGCGGCGCGTCCGCCACGCCCACCTCCATGGCATCGAAGTGGCTGCGGACATAGGAGGCGTTGACGTGGGTGACCGGAACGTCGAGACGGGCGCCGACCACGCCCTACCAAGCGCCCTACCGCCTCAACGGGCATCAGTGGCGG